>NZ_LR134116.1:4077670-4757282 GCF_900635455.1 Yersinia intermedia
GAAGGCCGGACTCGCTAATATCATACAAACTACTGATATCAATATTATTTATTTTTAACACTAAGAGCTTGTACCCGCACTTGTACCCACAAACAAAAATCCGTACAAAAATCAGACACTGCCAGCGGGTACAAAGCCATATCAGTACAACATCAATATGGCTATCAAAGCAAGGTTTAGGCAGGCCAAAAAGCTTGTCGAAAGTCTCAGGGCGTGAAGCGGACTTTACTTACGTCCACTTTCACAAATAAGCAAAACAAATGCTTAATTTTGAAGCAATACGATCATCTTTATTTACTGAGATCAATTTTACAAATGCTACCCAATTCTAAATCTTTTTTAACCATTAGCATCAAATCCGGAATGGCATTTATTGATTGTTGTATATAATTCCTTCCATCATTTACATCCCCTTTTGCACATAATATTTTCGCTGCATTAATGGCCATATATTTTCTTACTTTATCATTATCACTGCCAATCCTAAGCGCAATAGAAATACTATTCATTGCATCAGTATAATTTCCTGCTCTAAATTGTGCATAAGATTTTTGATTCCACAAAGAAGCATCTACGGGTGTCATTTGAGTTGCCTGTGAGAATGACTCTGCTGCCTCCAGAAATTTTTTATTTTGCAAATACTCGAACCCAAGACTCTTGTAATGCTCGATGCTGTAAGTCGGCTTATCTTGATTATCTATTGATTGATTATTATTTTTTGATAAGCAGTTTTCTTGAACCTTTGCAATCATGATATTTTTCTTTTCTGATGAAGAATAGTAAGCATCAGCATAAGATTTTATTTTTCCAATTGATAACCCCCCATCTTTTTGGCATTCTTCATAGCTTGTTCTTAAAAAATCAATATCAAGCTTTTGCGAGTTCAAACCTTGCTCTGCACTCTTTATGAATAGCTCTTTATTTTGAATAGAGAGAATACTTTGCGCATTTTGTCTGTCGAAAGCAAGTTTTTCATCGTTTTGATTTTTTGTTATCCAAATATTTGCTATTCCCATTGGAAGAGTTGCAATAAAAACCATTATTAATTCAGTTATCTTGATCTTGTTTTCAGTGTTCAATGTCGACATTTATTTATCATCCAAGTCTAAATTTTAATTAGAATTGTTATCGGCAATAAAGTAATTTTCTTTATTTATAAATCCATTGATAGTGGTATGTATATATATTTAGGTGGCAAGTATAATGTCCGCTACTGGCACGAAACGGATAAATTAACTGGACTGGGGTCCACTGTGAGCGTGAAGCAGACGTTCACTCTTATTTTGAAAACGCATCATAATATTTTTAACACAGGTGTTTGTTATTCAACGGAGGAGATCAATTACGCTGCATATTCGTTATTTGACGTTGTAGGTTCATGCTCAATAACCAGTGCTCATCAATAGGCACAATCGCCCGTGAACGCTGTTCTATAGGCAATTTCGGCTCGGTCCACAGATAGGGATAAAAGGAGTAGACCTTGTTACCACACATTGCAGAAATTTCTTCACGCCAGCCTGCCCAGCGTACGCTTTGATAGAATCGATCCAAATTTCCATGAAGAGCCCAGTTCAGAAGACCAGAATAGCTCATATCAAGGTTTTCCCATTCAAGCGAGTCCGGTGCAAGATAATACACGCCGCCTCGATCTTCTCCGAATTCACCACCGTTAAGTGCAAAAAAGCCCCCGGATACATCATCAGCAACTAAGAGGGCTTGAAATGTTCGGCCAGGTGTTACAGATTGCGTCCAGGAAGCAGGAGTGCGTGTCAGTTGGGGGTGACCGGATCCTAAAATTCTCAACCAGCCATTATCAATCAGGATGCCGCCCGTTTCATATACCAGACTGCCTAGCGGGGAGAAGGTCGTCACCTGAAGCTGATGTAATGCAGATCCTGCCAGAATAGGGTCACAGGGAAGCACTTCATAATTGTTGCTCGCTTCTTTAAGATATTCCTGTACTGTCAGCCAGCCAGACCTTTGGTGGTCAATGAGTTCAATGAGTCCCCTCATACGTTTCCCTTAGTCGCACTTCCCATCTTTAATTCATATATCGGGCTACAAACAGATAACATGGGCACATCCTTTAACATACGCCTTTTAGATAAACATGGTATCAGGTTAGCGACTTCCGCTTCTGGCACTTATCCGACGGTCAAATTTAATAGTGCCCTACCAGAGGGCACCGCACAGCTAATACAACCTAACATGCACTGCTGCCCTATACCCGTACTGGCAATACGCTTGGGTAATGTTTAGCGATGATATCGTTCATCTTGTCCATCAACCCAGGTTTCCTAAATGTCAGATGCGCTGAACCCTTCATAAAATATTTTATCGCAAAATAATCGTCTTCATAAACTTTCGTCATCTGCCGATTGGCACTCATATGTTCATACAGCCGAGTTGTCACATCTCCCCGGTTGTCCGGGATCGCCTTGCCCTCGAGCAGGAACAACATCCGTTCAAGATCCGCCAGTTGATCCCGCCGGTAGTTGTGGTTCAGGGTAAATCCCCATTGGGTGTAACTCACCAAATTGTTGACGATGATTTTCTTGCCAAACTTACAAGGGTGGTTGCTCTTGTAATCCCATGATAGCGACTTGAACACATTAATCACTCCTCGCTCAAATACGTTGTCCTTATCACGGTGCAACTGCTCAAATGTGCTGTAAATGCTTTCCTCGCTAATGGCAGGAATATTATCTCCCTCAAGGTTTCTGTACCATTGGTCACGGGCTTGGGCATCCATCAAACTGAGCATGCCCGATTTCTTCATCAGATCTTGCCATATACCGCGATCGAGATTGTGGATAATCGCTTTCATGCCCGTTTCTGCTTTCTCCATGAGCCAGCTGCCGCAGCGGAAATCTTGTCGCATGGCCCAGTCCTTTGCAATTCCACCACCAATGCTGTTGGTTATTGCTGAAATATCCTCAAGCTGGTGGATAAGCGCTTCAATCTGCACCAGCGCGGTGTTACGCACGGTGATGATACGTTCAATGCTGGTGGAGCAAATCACATCGGTGTGGCCGGTTAGAACCTGTGGCTCATCGATAACTGTGCTGAGTGAAGTAGACATCGTAGGAACTCCATAAAAGCAAAACGCCAACTATTGTTGTTGGCGTCGAGGAAGAGGGATGTTTCAGGTGCCAGTGTCTGCTGTTCAAGCCAGTTTCTGATACACAGCGATATAGAGGTAACCGTGACTGCCCAGCGTATCCGCTTCACAGACAAATTCTCCATGCCGAACCGTAATGCCTTGCTGGCGGCGTGGATCCAGCGCCCCGGACAGCAGTTGCGATTCCAGTTTGGTTATCAGCGCGGGAAACGCTGCATCAAGAGCCTGAGTGGCTTCAAGGGAAAAGGTGCCGACAATGTGGGCTCTGTCGCTCAGAAAATGCAGATGCGTTCCCTCCTGAACCAGTCGGGCCCCCAACCGCGGCGTAATATCACATTGCAGGCCCCATGTTGGGGAAGTAGTCATGTGGTTATTCATGTTAACGGTCTCTGTGGAATAGGATTGAGGGACTCGGTTGGGTACAGCAACGTTGGCGGAAAATGCGCACGCCACAGACCTGCGGCCTGGCGAGCACGTGCAATATCACCCTTGCTCAGCATGGGATCTTGCGCCAGTGCGCTGAACCCGTTACGACCAATTCGCACTAATACATATTTATCAACCAATGCATTAATGGTATCGCCCACTGAAATCTCCCGTTCTATCTGCTGTGCAATCACCTGTTCATCGTGATAAGGCGTATCGTTGAGGCTCAGGCCGTAATAGTGCTCCAGCAGGAAAGCGAGCAGTTGTTGATAAATAATAGGCACGGGCAATGCGCCCGGTGAGGTGGGTCGTGGTTTCATGGGGATGTTCTCAATGTGGATAATGCGGGATTAAGTCAGGAAACAAACGGTGGTATCACCAGTTGAATGTGGCGAAACCGGGCAACATATCTCCCAGAATATCAATATGCAGGTAGGTTAGCCCATGATGTTTCATTAATGTGGCAACCAGCCGCGTTCAGCAAATGACACGATATCCAGACCGCCAACAACCAGATGATCTAGCACTCTCACATCAACCAGGCCCAGCGCGTTGACCAGCCTGTCGGTGATCTGTCGATCGGCCTGACTGGGCTCGGCCAACTGGGACGGATGGTTGTGCGCCAGTACGGCACTCGCCGCATTGTGCTTCATGGCCGACTTCACCAACTCACGCGGGTGAACGGTAGTACTGTTGATAGTGCCGGTAAACAACGTCTCTTGAGCCAGCAGACGGTTTTGATTGTCGAGCCACAGCACGATGAAGACTTCGCGCTCGAGCCCGGTCAGATGCAGACGCAGCCAGTCGCGGGTCACGTGGGTGGAGGTAAACGCGATACCCGGCTCCCGCAACTGTTTTGCCAGCAGGTTCAGGGCACGTCGGATAGTGCGTTGTTCGCTGGGTGACATTTCTGCCACTGTTGGAGATAACGTTATTTTCATGGTGAGAGGTCCTTATTGCTCAGTCAATCAGGGAGAAAATGGCGCGGCTTTCCGGGTGATGCAGTGCGTATTCCCGTAGCCAGTAGAAGTGCTCGGTCATGGCTTCGCTCTCGGTGCTGCAGGCACAGTGGCTGTAGGTCATCAGGCAGGCGGTGATACCGGCGGCTTCACGACTGACGGTGGCCCCATTGCCATTGAGTGCGTTAAACAGCACATAGTCTTGCTCCGTGCCCGGCACCATAAATGCCCCACCGTTACTGAGCGTGTAGAAGTCCCAGAAGTCTCCCTGATAGTCAGCACACAACCGGTCCAGCCAGCGAAAAATCTGTGGTTCAATCAACGCCCATTTAGGTACCTGACCAAAGTATCTTGGCCAGAAATGGATGCGCTGCGCATCAGAAACCCGGGTGGCGGTTAGTGTGCCCGTCTGAGCTGGGGTTGGAGTATTCATGAGTAATATCCTTCTTTATATAGGGATAAATAGCAAAAAGGCCCCTCCGGAAAACCGGGGAGCCTGCTTATGGAATGGGTTAATAATGAGAGTCGGTATTTAAGGTCGTGGGGGAAAATTGATGAGAGATACAGATTCCCCCTGATTAAAAACCCGTTATCGTGGGGATAACGGGCGGTGGTTTTCCCTGAATATTGGCATAACGCCTGTGCCTGACCGCTGTTTTAAATACACTTGCTGACAGGTAACCCTATCAATTTTATCGATGGGTAAATAGAAAAGATAATGGGTTGTGCAGATCAATAACGCGAAACCGATCGTTGAAATCGATCGTCACCGAAGCTGTGAGGCTGGGTCACGCCACTGCCTGCTTAAGCTGTTCAGCCATGACCCACAGCGCCCGATTGAGTTTGATATCACCATCAATACCACTGATAGCACGGGTTCGGGCACGTTTTCCACTGGAGCTCTTGCCCGATAATCCGCCTTTGGTCAGATTCTCCTGCACACGCTGAAATGTTGTCCACAGGTCATCTTTTTTATCTTCCCAGCGACGGGGCATCAGGATTTGGGATTCCGTGACCGGATGGTGCTCCTCGCCGTAACGGTAGGTCAATGCAGCATGGGCCAATGCATGTTGGTGCTCCGCTGACAGCGTTAATGCCTGCATGCTTTCACGACTTTCTTCTATCTGGTCAAATATCCCCAGCACGTCGTAGGCCCCTTCAATCACCTTTTCCACCACATTCCCTTTATGCGGTACACGAATTTCGCCAAAACTCTGACCACAAACCAGGCCGTTGCTGCAAATTTCACGAAACATCCCCGGCAGCATTTGATAGCTGCTGGAGCCATCGTGACTGTTGAGCAAAACAATCTCCTGCACTTCTCTCTGCGTAATTTGTCCCGTTCGGCGCAGTCGCACCATATGCTTGGTGTGCTCACGTTTATCCAAATCTCGTACTCGGGTCTGGCAGGCAAAGAACGGCACAAACCCTTCTTCACGTAATTTATCCAGTAACGTAATAGTAGGAATATAGGTATACCGCGAACTGCGGGAGGCATGTTTGTCTTCGCCAAACACGCTAGGTACATAGTAGGCCAGTTCATCATGGGTCAGGGGACGGTCGCGGCGAACAGAGTTCACTCGACCAAAACGGGACGCTAAACGGGTCATCAGTGTTTTCTCCAAATAAAAGGCCCCCAGTCTAAATAAACTGAGGGCCAGTAGGGTGACGATGTATAAAGAGTAAAGTCAGTAGTGAATAAGCATCGTGATATCGCTATTCAGTTATCGTTCACTTGCTCACTCCTTTTGTGGGCGATTAAAGGCTACCTGATTCAGCAATACCGTCATCTGCCAGTGCGTGGCTAATGTTATTCACCACCGTATGGGTATCGAGTTTTATCTCTGCCAGCAGTTTTCCGGTGTCCGGCGCGCCTTTATAAACGTAGAGTGACGCGACAGGCTCACCGTCATCGTTTGTTCCGGCGGAGACCTGATAGCGGGTATCACCCTTTCTGACGGTGAATTCCTGAATGCTGATAACCTGATTATTCTGGTATGCGTAAGTGGTGTTGGCTGCCGGAACAGTGATATCCATCTCTTTATGTGGAGTGCCGGTCTTACCAAAAGAGTAAGACACGTAAGGGGTATCCATGCAGATAGTGACTTCTTTGTTATGGTTGAGCGTTTTGGCATAAAAAACAGGTTTTACACAGCGCGAATTGTCAGCCTGTACTGCATGTGCACATGACAACAACAGCCCAGTGCTTAAGAAAAAAACGCGGACGAGACTTTTAAATTGACCTTTCATTTTCATTCCTCCCACTCAGGTAAAACGACATAAATATCCCTGCCCCTGACTTCAATCGTCATCGGCTCTTTATTACCGGTGTTCATCAGGGCCTGTGCCCGATAAAAACGCCCGCTGACCTCTTCCTTTAAGTCCGTCACGCGAATACAGCGTTCATCAATACCTTCTTGTTTCATGAGCTGGGTAACAATAGAACAAGCGCTCTGCGCAAGTTGTTCTGTGCCCGACTGCTTTTTTAATTGCTCACCGGCTATCACCGACAAAACAGTACATATCAGCCATACCTGCAACAAACGCCAGGGTTTCCCCTGACGTTCGTCACGTTGACGCAGATAAACCATGGGTAGCAGAAAATACCAAAACGAAGGCGGTACTTTTTCTTGCTTCATCAGTCTTAACCGGTCAAGAAGGGTCCAAACCAGGGAGAGAACCAGATAAAAGCCAAGGGCAATCTCTTTAGGAAAGAAAATGGCGAAGGGTGCCCAGAGTAGTGGAAGAACAATGGTCAGAGCCCAGGCATAGCTGTCCTGCTTGGACAGAGGATAAGGTTTTAGCATGGGGACCTCGTATCGTGCAGCATAAAGGCCAGATAAGGGAAACCGCGTTGCATCATGGGAATACTCCTGTATTCATTTATAAGTAGACAGAAATTGAGGGATGACGACCGTTCTGGAAAGGGGATCGTAGCGAGATGTGGGAAAGAGAGATAATCGTTAATTAAGATCAATAAGCCAAAACCGATCGTTAAAACCTATTGGTTTTGTCGATCATAAATCAACTTATTGATAGCCCACAACTATTACAAATAGGTGTTCGATCGGCGAAACAGATCGAACGAATAAACCGTTGGCCGTGAGAAATCAGAACAGGAAATGCCAGACAGCGTGAACAACCGAAAGCAGTCGGTGGCGAAGCCGTTTAAGCTGATGCACCAGCGCACCGGTGGTTTGCATTGCAGAGAGCGCATCATCGAAAATATCGCCCACGCCACGGGCAAAGTTGTCGCGCGCCGTCTTGATCACGTTCTCCGTACGATAACCCGACTCCAGTTGGCGTGTGACTGCACTGCTGGCGTTATCCGGCAAAGCACGAATGAAGGTTTCGGCCCAGAGGAGCATATTGAACCCCTCCGATGCTGATACGGCCAGAACAGGATGTCGGGGTGAAAACAGCGCATTGACCTGCGCTATTTTTACCTGCAAGTGCTGTTGCTGACGTAAAGAAGGTTGGTGAGTGACGAGGTCCCATTCCCGACAGGGTTCAATTTTATCAGCCTGATTGAGGACGAAAAGAAAGCGCACGGGGTCTGCTCCCTGCGAAATCAATTGCCGATAGCAACGAATGTCATCGTTCCATGCCCGATCATCAGCTTTAAGCACCCAGATAATCAGGTCCAGTTGACTCAGCCAGTGTTGATATAACCGCGTATAAAGGCGGTCAAGTTCGGGTGTTTCACCTATTCCCGGAAAGTCCACGATGAGCAACGCATGCGGCGCAAGAGCCAATTGATACGTTTGTACACGGCGGGTACATCCTTTAATGGCGCTGACCTTGGCGGGGGGCGGATTGAATAAGGTATTGCAGAGGCTCGATTTACCCACACCGCTTTTACCCATAATACCAATCGTGGGTTCGTAATGAATGCACTGATGTATATGTTTGAGAATGGCGCGGGAGAGGTTGTCAGGGAGAAGGGAGAGTGGTGGTATCAAGGCGGAGATGCCTTGTTCGGTTTTATCTGGCACATTAACCTCCGTGAGTTGAAATAACAAAACGGTAGCAAAATCTGCTGCCGTTCTCATGGAGGTAATATCAGTCTGAAAATTCTTGCAGCTAATTTTTATTTAGCAGTGATTTAACACTTCTATTTTGTGTATCGGGTACAACTTTGAATTTAACATCTCGGTTATGTATATACACCCTGCAAAAAACATCTTTTGGTTTGTAGTGGTCACCATTAACATGAACAGAGAAGAAATCTTTATATTCTTTTTCAAGCTGATTTATTTCAAGCCATGAGTATCCTATAAAATAACCACCAGAACGTGAGTGGGACGCGGAATTAATTAAAAACAACCTTTCATACTCACTCTGTTTCCACCCCAACGTTGCTACGTCACGGAATTGTCTGTATGTAATATTAAAAAAGTCAAGCTTACTGCCATTAATATCTCTATTAAAAAGAGGTAATACATGAAGTTTTGGTGTGACTTTAAAATGCCATAAATTGTTTTTATCTTGATGGCACTCAACCTTCGCGAGCTTGATAAATACATGAAGCATATCAGGCTCGCCCCCCAGTGGCCCAAAAATATCAATAACCTTTTGCTTAATATATCCCCTTATTTCATCTCTAGCTTGTTCCTTTAAAAAACTGGTAAGTTCCCCACGACGAGAAGGTTCAGTATCAGCCAATTCAAAAATATATTCATAAAGTATGATTTCCCTGGATTTCAGAATAATTATGATGTTTTTGTTTACATCCAGCTGGCTGGTTTCATGGAGGATTCTAAGAACATCCCGCTCTGTGTGAGCACTGTCTTTATTGCCCGACGTAATATGTAGACGCAGTTTCTCCAGCAGCATTGTATCAACTATATCGTTTCTGATAGCTGCAGTAACGATACGTTGAACTAGCCCGGCAAGGCTCGGCCCCTCTTTACTCGCCATTCTTATCAGATGGCTGTAAATCTCACTTTTAAAATTGACGGTAATTCTATTTTTACTGGTCACGCCATCCTCCCACAACTCATTTTTTTGAAACCATAATGTAACAAGTGCAGCACTTTTACAGACATAACAAGTGCTGCACTTTTTATAACTTACTAATTAAATTATTTTCCTGCAACAGTGATAAGCATAAAAAATCTACTTGTATATGACTGATAAGGTCCGTTCTGTCAGATTTTATAGGGTATCTATGTTTTTTCTTACTGAGGTCTATATCGTATGAAAACTACTGCCTTCATAACTTTTTCCACGCCCGCATACGACAAAGTGTTTGTATTTTGAGCCCTGCGAACCGTACAGCAATATCAACAACATTCTGATAAAATAGGAGACATCTCTCCGCTAAGATAGCGTTTTCCCTGTCATCAGTACCTTACTAGAACAACCGAAAATTGGATTTTCTTGTGTAATTTTTTTATTCCTTATGAAAAGCTAACTTCAGAGTAAAAATGAGCAGCAAACAATACGCGCTACCCCCACAGGAACTTAGTGCTGCAAGACATGACGTTCTTAGGGGATGCATGAAGTACTGTCGGTTATTAATAATATATATATACAACAAGAATAATATATATACCCATGAAAGAAATCATACTAATCTAATAATAAAAAAACAAACACAGAAAACAACAAGCTAATAAAAAATGCAATAAAATTATAAACCAAAATAAAAAATAACCCTCATCACAATACTATGAAATACTAATACGCTGCTTAACCCATAAGCATCCAAATATCTCATATGAGTAAGCCATAGCCAACTCTGATGATGGTAAAGGTAACTTCTTAGTTGCAATACTATGTATTCATCATGTTATCTGTCAGCGTGAGAAAAATATGCACCAGGATAAGTCTTGATAGCTTCTGAAATAATTAAAACACATGCAGGACATTAAGTTACAAATGTAAATAAATGGCTTTTCAAGACACTCTCCCTAAGTGTAAGTGATTTATGTACATCTCTTACGGATGTTTTTATGAGACGCCGACTTTTTTGTAAATATAACAAATCAAGAGTAAGAACCATGACGGATAAACAACCCAATAAAACATACCCGATCAATCTGGCAACGCATAATTATCTTTATCTAGCACGATTCGGTAGTACCGTGCGCAATGCTCTAATAACGCACCCACGGTTACTGGTTATTCGCGTTGACTTGCGTTTTCCCGATAACTATGACGTTGAAGGTAATAAAGCGATGAAAGCCTTTATGGCGGCAATCACATCAAGACTTGAAGCGCGATACAAACGAAAAAAGAAGGAAAATCCCGGCAAACAGGTGCATTACTCTGAGCTGCACTACATCTGGGTGAGGGAGAATAATCAGTGTGGCAAAAAGATTCATTATCACACACTGCTTATGTTCAATATGGACGTTTTCAACTCGCTGGGCAACTACTGGCAAGAGGGGAATCTGGCTGACCTGATTATCAATGCGTGGCTGAGTGCGCTGAAGTTGGAAGGTAAGGAATATCGTGGTCTGGTCTATTTTTGTAAGTCTCCCTGCTATCGCCTTAACCGGGCCAATCTGAAAGCCACAGACGACTACAAAAAACTCATGGAACGCACCGAATACATGGCGAAGCACAGGACCAAAATATACAGCAACAGGATCCGCTCTGCGGGAAGTTCCATATATGACGAACAAGAACAGGAAAACAAGCTCACACGAAAGACTGCACGAAAAAACCGCAAAGACGCTAAGAGAGAGGTACTGAAGGGCATCCAACACAATAAACAAACAGGATATCATTAGTTTTTTACATGGCCTTCCATCCACTGAGGAAGGCTGTCACACACCTGAAGGCAGTTCATTCCTCCTTTACTTAAAGGAGATTTAATCATGAATACCCCCACCCCATCCCTTCTAAACGATCAACTTGTCGATATGGTATTTATCACGCAGTTTACCGGCCTTACTGATAAGTGGTTTTACAAACTGATAAAAGATGGCTCATTCCCCAAACCCATTAAAATGGGGAGAAGCTCTCGGTGGCTAAAAAGCGAAGTAGAAAGCTGGTTAAATGAACGTATTGCCCAGTCCCGCCAATAGCATCTTGTTTAGCAATTAATCGACACCAACCTCCCAACGATTTCCGTCTACTGCTTGCATCAATATCAGCCCTCAAGGGTCGGATGACGCATACCTGCAATTCGGCGGAAAGGGGTCATATCTCATTATGTGTGGGTCACTACTATGGGAGAAATACTGTAGACCCTGCCAGACAGGTATTCACAGTATCAAATACATCCCAAACAAGCTTCTGAGCCCCAATTTTCTCACCGTATAGCTATACACCCAAAGCAATTCCATGGACCGCCATATATACCGTAGGCCGATTTAACCAAACGTAAAACTTAGGGTAATTAAGGATATCATCATGTATCAACGCATCAGAACCGCCCTGACAACAGAGGGCTCACGAGTGAATAGTGCAAGTATTTTTCTAGGTTCAGCAGCTGAATGCTATTACTGCCCTTCCTGCCATAACCCACTGCAATTACAACATACTCATGTCGCAGGGCGTCTATTCATTCATAACCAGGAGCATCCCGATTTTAACCCCGATATAAACTGTAAATACCGAGCAAAAATGGCATCAACATCGTCACAAACTACTGATACCTTAAGTACCCTGCGCAGGACTATCATGGCCCAACATGTGCCATTGAGTTCTCTGCCACACAGAGCTTACTTCTGTGTGCTATGCCAGCATAATTATACTGGAACAAAAACATGCCCCCAATGCCAACAACTCCTGTATACGACGGAAAGCAGTTTGAGCGATGACCATCAAGTTGCCCTGAGCGTCAAACCCGACGTTATTCTACGGTAACAACAACCGCTAAAGCAGTACTTTTGCCTGTAAACGGCCGTTTGGAAAACGTTAAGATTACCGCCTCCTCCAGAATCGGATATAGTTCCCTTCCATTCTGATTGATTAATGCTGTTGCTATCGTATGAACCTCAATCGCTTCTGTTATTTGCTTCTGGCCTTAGTTGCTATCGGCTGCTCATTTTTGCTTCATCCTCTTGTGATGTGGTTCCTGTTCGCTAACGTGTTGACGCTCGTGGTTTATGGTGTAGATAAAATAGCGGCCCGCAAAGCCTGGCATAGAGTGTCTGAGTTCACCTTGCTGGTGTTTGGATTCGTGGGTGGATGGCCCGGAGCAATTCTCGGTCAGCAAATATTTCGCCATAAAACACAAAAACAGCCCTTTAAAACGTACTTCATCATCAGTGTGATAGTGAATATAGTGGTGCTAGTGGCGCTATACCGACTCGTTCCCTACTGAGCACAGACCCTGACCTGCGCACCCCATACTGACAGGTCAGATACGCCTGATTAAGCCATGTCCCTCGACATAATCCAGATTCAATCACTGTCTCTGTGTTGTTCTGATCTCTTATCATAGCTACCGTCTTTGTACTTCACGGAGACTTCAGGTAGCCATTTCTTGATTTAGTTCAGCCCAAAACCCTGCAATTCCATACCAGCTCCTGTTTAACTGGCTGCTAGTTCCGCAGCCCCCACACAGAGAATAAACATTCAAACAAAGCCAAACCTTAAGATCAATTCTTTATTTGTTTATAATAAGTCAGGGTAATATACTTAAAAATGAATATAATCCATTGAATTATACTTTTAAAAAAACTTCCCGTGTTTAATATTATTTCTTCCACATCAGATCGTTACACAAAGAGGCTACCGTTAGCCTTTCATTTCATCAATTGCAGTAGTTAGGCTAATAGATATAATACGCCGAAATAATAAATCCAATAAAAACTGGAATGGATGCCATGTCTAAATATTTACAGATAGCAGCCACTTTGCTGTCCCTGTCATTCTCATTTACTGCTTATGCCAATATGCTGAGCCCTGCTGATAGAAATACTATTCAGCAGCAACAGCGCGATATTTTGGAACAGAACCAGCGCCAGCGTCAGGAATTACAACGTAGCCTAACTCCCGAGCTCGTCGCACCAAAACCGCTCCCAGCACCGGCTGGCGCCTGTTTTTTGATTAATACTGTTCATCTACAAGGCGCAGAGCATTTACCTGCACGGGACAAACAAAAATTACTTCAACCTTACTTGAATAAATGTCTGGGCTTAAGTCAGATCCAGACCTTAATACAAGAAATGTCTGATTGGTATATTTCGCGTGGTTATATTACCAGTCGGGTATTTCTGATTGAGCAGGATTTATCACAAGGCACCCTACAACTGGCTGTGCTGGAAGGTAAACTACAAAAAATCGAGCTAGATGGAAAAACTTCTCGCCAGTTAAAAATGGCATTCCCAGGGCTCGAGGGGAAGATTCTTAATCTGCGTGATATTGAACAGGGCATGGAGCAAATTAACCGTTTACGCCAAACTCCAGTGCAAATTGAAATATTGCCAGGGACCGAAGCCGGTTATTCAATCGTCAATCTCACCGCGACACCTGAATTTCCTCTAAATCTTGGTGTCGGTTTTGATAATAGTGGGCAAAAAAGTACCGGTACTGGCCAGATTAATGGCTCGCTAACAGCCAACAATCTGCTTGGTTTAGCTGATCAGTGGTTTGTTTCCGGTTCGCGTAGTAGCGATTTTGCCAGCAGCCATAATGCCCGCAGTGTGCAGACTGGAGTCAGTGTCCCCTATGGTTACTGGCTGGCAGATTACAATTATTCATACAGTGATTACCTCTCCACCGTGACTAACCGTGGCTTTGACTGGCTCTCCAGTGGCGACAGCCAGACGCACCGTTTCGCCATTTCGCGTGTTGTGTATCGGGACAGTGATATGAAAACTGGCCTGTCGCTCGGCCTAACCCATCGCCTTAATCGCAATTATCTCAATGACAGTCTTTTGCAAAGCAGCAGCCGCAAATTATCCAGTGTCGTATTGGGGGTTAATCACAGCCAGAAACTCTGGGGGGGTTATAGCACCTTGAACCCCTCTTACAGTCGCGGTGTACCCTGGCTGGGTGCCGAAGATGATAATGGCAAAAATAGCGGCGCACCCAAGGCCGAATTCAATAAGTGGACACTGTCCGGCAGTTATTACCTGCCTCTGGCGCATGACTGGAGCTGGCTCACCAGCTTCTACGGTCAATGGACACCCGATAATTTATACGGCAGTGAACGACTGACTATTGGTGGTGAAACCTCAGTGCGCGGCTTTAAAGAACAGTATCTGTCCGGCGATAAAGGCGGTTATTGGCGCAACGAGGTTAACTGGTCACTGACCACCCTGCCGTTACTGGGGGATATCACTGCGCTGGCAGCCATTGACGGGGGTTATCTGCGCCATGACACTGCTGACAGTTATGCCTCTGGCAAGTTGTGGGGCAGCGCCATCGGGTTGGGGCATCGTAATCGCTATTTCAGTAGCCAGTTTACTGTCGGCTGGCCACTGGCATATCCCGACTGGCTGGAGCCAGACCGTGTTTCTGTTTATTACCGTATCAATTTCATTATCTAACTGTTTGTATATATAGGGTTATCAGGGATGAAGAAAAATAACGAGCCAACCATCAAAACTCATCATCAATTGCTGAGTTATACCCTGTGCGCCCTGCTGGTATTGCAACCGGTTATGCCCGCACTGGCTGCTGAGGTGAGTATTGCCGGGGGTAATACACAGCTAGATAAAGCCGGTAATGGTGTGCCGGTGGTGAATATTGCGACACCGAATCAGTCCGGAATTTCCCACAACCAATATAACGACTTCAATGTGGGTAAAGAGGGGTTGATCCTCAATAACGCTACCGGCCAGTTGACGCAATCTCAACTGGGTGGATTGATTCAAAACAACCCTAATTTGCAAGCCGGTCACGAAGCCAAAGCCATTATTAATGAAGTGGTGGGCGCTAACCGTTCACAGTTGCAAGGCTATCTGGAAGTGGCCGGTAAGCAAGCCAGTGTCATGGTGGCAAACCCTTATGGTATCACCTGCGATGGCTGCGGATTTATTAATACCCCGAATGTGACACTGACTACCGGCAAGCCAATAATGGATGCCAACGGTAAATTGCAGGCGTTGGAAGTCACTCAGGGAGCTATCTCGATTCAGGGCAAAGGCCTCGATGCCAGCAAAAGCGGTGCATTGTCAATTATCAGCCGTGCCACTGAGATTAACGCCCAACTTTATGCGCAAGACCTCACTCTGATTGCCGGTAGCAACCGGGTGGATGCTGCCGGTAATGTCAGCGCGTTGCAAGGCAAAGGTGATGTGCCCAAAGTGGCGGTTGATACCGGTGCGTTAGGTGGGATGTATGCGAATCGCATCCGTCTGGTGTCCAGTGAAAAAGGGGTGGGTGTTAACCTCGGTAACCTCAATGCTCGTCAGGGGAATATCCAACTGGATAGTAGCGGCAAGCTGACCCTCAATAATTCGCTGGCACAGGGCAGCCTGAATGTCAGCGCGACCGAAATGACGCTGGGTGGCAGCCACAAAGCCGGGCAAGATATGGTGTTGAACAGCCAAGGCAAGCTGGCAGTGAACAACGCTTCGCTAAATTCGGATCAGCAAGTAGTACTCACCGGCGGCGATTTGGCACTGGAGCAATCCACACTCAGTGCGGTCAAAGCCATGACTCTGGACTCGGCGGGCAAGTTGCGTGCAGCCAACAGTACGTTACTGGCGGGTCGCGATGATCAAGGCAAATTGGTCAGCGGACAAACGCTGACGCTAATAGGTACCGAACAACAATGGTTGAATAGCCAACTCGGGGCTGGAACCGTGCTGGCGGCCGCGCAGAACAACCTAATTCTGGATGGCAGTTCAACACTAACGGGTTTAGATGGTGTGACCTTACAAGGTGGTACCCTGAATTTGGCGGGTAAAACCAGCTCTGGCGGTGATGTCACACTGCAAGGTACTGACCTGCAAAGTACCCGCAACAGCCAGTTTAATGCACAGGGCGATATTCATCTCACTTTCAGTGGTAATGCGGATTGGCAAGGGCAGCTTACCGCTGGGCGGGATCTTACACTACAGACCGCAACACTGGATAACAGTGGGCAACTTGCAGCCAATCGCCACAGCCAGATAACGACACAAAGTCTCAATAATAGTGGGCTGATGCAAGCTCAAGGCTCCCAAAATCTGGACGTCGGACAACTCGACAATAATGGCCAACTGCAATCAGCTGGCACATTGACATTGAATGCCAATACGGTGAATAACCGCGGTCTGATTGGCTCACAACAGCAGTTAGCCCTGACGGTGCGCGATACGCTGAACGTCGATGGGTCGCTGTATGCCGAAGGGCCACTGAACGTACGAGCAGGTGAGTTCCTGCTGACGGGACGGGCGACCGGGAAACAAGGTATCGCTATCAACAGCAACCTGACGACCGCTGAAGGCTCGGCGCTACTCAGTACTGGCGATATTCACCTGCAAGGGGGGGCGTTACTGCTGAGCGGATTGCTGTCTGGCGATCATGCCCTGACCGTGGCGGGAGAGCAGTTCACTACGGGCAGCAGCGCGCAAATTCAAGCCAAAGATAGCATCACATTGAATGCTGAGAAGAATGCCCAGCTTGCCGGTATTTTTACTACGTTTGGTGACCTGAATGTTGTCTCTGGAGCCACTGAAAACCGGGCGGATATAGTTGCACGCAATATTGGTTGGCACAGTGACAGCCTTACCCAGCAAGGTCGTATGCAGGCTGACCACGATTTGACACTGACAGTCAATCAGCTTAACCAGCAAGGAACCTTGCAAGCAGGACAACAGTTGACGCTGCGTGGTGAGCAATTGGTCAACAGTGGACTGGTTAGTGCCCCGCAGCTCGAACTGGCATTTACTCGTAGTCTGGACAATAGCGGCTCATTGATAGCAAGTCAGGGGTTAACTCTGGACGTTCCTTCACTGAGCAACAGTGGCACCCTGGCGGCAAGCACACTGGCACTGAAAGCCCATAATCTAGATAACAGAGGGCTAATGCAGGCCGACGTCAATGCCATTATTGATGCACAAACATTCAACAATAGAGCTGAAGGACGTTTGCTAGCAGGGGGCGCTCTGACTTTGCAAGGTGTGCAACTGAACAATGCCGGTAAACTGCAAGCCAATCGCCTGAATATTGAAACACAAACCTGGGATAACACCGGCAGTGCGTTAGGTATTAGCCAACTCACGGCAAACGCCACACAAAGCCTCACCAACAGCGGGCAACTGCTGAGTCAGGGCCCTATCACGTTGAGTACGGAGTCATTGACCAATAATGGAAAAATACTCAGTGAGAGCCAACTCAGCCTCAGTGCACAGGAGTTTATCAACCAGGGTGAAGCGCAAGGCACCACTACACAGTTAAATGCTGAGCAGTTAACCAACAGAGGTCATCTGATTGGCGTCGAACGCCTGATGTTGCAATTGCAACAGGACTTGAACAACGCCACTGGCGGTAAGCTACTGAGCGGCGGTGATCTCAAGGTGAATGCAGGGACTGTTAGCAATGCCGGGACGTGGCAAGGTGAACAGATTATTCTGGCGGCGCACCAACTGGATAACACCGGGACTTTACAGGCGAATAACGTCATCCAACTCGATCTCACCGGCGATATTAACAGTGGTGCAGGCAGCCAAATTATCACTCTCGGTGAGGCGGCGATTAATGCGCTGACGTTGGTTAACCACGGCAACTGGCAGGCGACCTCGTTGTTCCTGAAAGGAGATTCACTGCTCAACAGTGGTGTCATCGTCGGGGTGAATCAGCTTAAGTCTGAAATAAGTGATGGCATCACCCAACAAAAAAACGGTGAGATGTTGAGCAAGGGCTTACTGACCCTGAATGCCACTCAAGTCGATAATCAGGGGCGTATTCAGGCCAGTTCTCTGACGCTACACACGGCAGACATTACCAATACCGGGGTGATGCAAGGGCAGGATACGTTCAGTGCCCAACTGAGTGGCGTGTTCCATAACCTTGCCAGCGGTGATCTGCGCAGCCAAAACGGGTTGAACCTCAATGCTGCGGGGCTAGATAACGCGGGTAACATTCAGGGCGCGGGAGCCAGCACATTCGTGTTGACGACGCCGATGCTTAATACGGGAAAAATTGTTGTCGGGGGGGATTTAGATATTGGCTCTCTCGCCCTCAACAACAGCGGCTGGCTGCAAGCGAATAACATCACTTTTAACGGCACGCGACTGGATAACACCGGTACGTTGATAGCTGCGGGCGATAATCTGTTGACGCTCGATATTTTCAACAATCGGGGAACGGTACAGGGCGACAACCTGCAAATGACGATTGGCAGCCTGAATAACGCAGGTACCCTGCTGGCCACACGTCAGATGGGCGTTCAGGCGCAACAGATTGAGAACCAACAGGATGCTAAGTTATTCAGCGCAGGCGACCTGACAGTAGTCGGTGGTACATTTAGCCTGTTTGGACAATTGGTCGCCTTGGGCAACCTTTCCGTGACACTCAATGATGCCCTTACACAACACGGCACACTCGCCGCAGGCAAAGTGCTGAACCTGTCCAGTAATGGGGATATCACCCTCGCGGGTACTACGCAGGGTCAAAGTCTGGCTATCCATAGTCTGGGGCAGTTCACCAACAGCGGAACACTGCGCGGTGGTAACGGTGATGTCCGTATCAATGCCGCGGGTATCACACAAAATGATACTGCCAGCCTGCAGGCTGGAGGCCGCATACAGCTATTGAGTAGCAGCACTATCAGCAATAACGGCTTTATCGGCACCGCGGGCGACCTGCTATTAAACGCGGCCAGCCAATTGTTCAACAGCGGCATGTTGTACAGCGGTGGCAATATGCAACTGTTGGCAGACCGGATCACCAACCACTACGGCGATATTTTAGCGGACAACAGTCTGTGGATGCAGAAAGACACCACTGGCAATGCCAATAGTGAGGTTATTAACACCTCTGGCACCATTGAAACGGGGCACGGTGATATCACCATCAACACCGCCCATTTGCTGAATCAGCGTGATGGATTGAGTGTGACCCGTACTGACAAGGATCTGACTAATGAATATCCTTGGTTAAATGGTGCATTGGTAAAGGTTCCACTCAGTTTCTTCGAGGCAGGTGAGATTGGTTACTACACGATAATGATCACCCGGCAAGAAGCTGGAGACGATGCCCGCCAAGTAAGTCACACAGATACCTATGCCGCCCCCTTTGAGAAAACACGAGAGCTGGCATTATCTGTTTCGACCCTTTCAGTCACCAGCAAGGGAGCGGCTGGACGTATATCTTCCGGTAAAGATCTTATCGTTACCGCTCAAAGGTTCGATAACCTGGCCAGCGATATCCTCTCTAACGGTGATATCTCTCTTACGGGTAACACGCTGAATAATCAGTCCTGGTTGGCGGGGACAGAAACACGTTATCAAACCTACCGCACAGGAGAGCTTCCTCAGTCCAGATATTGGTATGAGGTGTCCAAATTACGGCCTCTCAATATCTACGCATTGGGGCAAATCAAGGACCAGTCTGTTACTTACACCGCTGATGGCGATATTCGTACTGAACGCAGTGAAGACAGTCAGCTCTATCGCTCCGTCATTCAAGCCAGTGGCGCAGTTAACGCCCATTTCACTGGTGACATCAGTAACACCACAGCCACACCAAATGCAGGTGGAGTGAGTCATACGCTGGCGGCCCCTAAGCTGGATTTACTATCACAACCGGATAATATCGACACTGCTCAGGCACAAGACCTGAAGGACGATCAACATATCACCGTAGGGACACCAGTCTGGAAAGATAACTTGCAGAACGCGCTGGGTTCCTTGGGCAATAATGCCACGGAGTTGGCGGATTATCCGTTGCCGAATAGCAACAATGGCCACTTTGTGTTGGCCCCTGACCCAAGCAGCCCCTACCTTATCACCACCAATCCCAAACTGAATGAATTGGGACAACTCGATAACAGTCTGTTCGACGGGTTGTATGCGATGCTGGGCCAGCAACCGGAAGCTGCACCACAGGAAAACAATAGCCAGTTTACTGACCAAAAGCAGTTCCTAGGCTCAGCCTATTTCCTAGACCGCTTAAACCTGAAACCCGATTATGACTATCGCTTCCTCGGCGATGCGGCTTTTGACACCCGCTATATCAGTAATGCGGTCCTGAGCCAAACTGGTCAGCGCTACCTCACTGGCCTTGGGTCGGATTTAGCTCAGATGCAATATCTTATCGACAACGCGGCACAAGCCCAAAGCGGGCTGGGACTAACACTGGGTGTCAGCCTGACAGCGGAACAGGTTGCCGCCCTGAACAAAAGTATTGTCTGGTGGGAAGAGATTAATGTTAACGGCCAGACTGTTTTAGCACCGAAGCTGTATCTGGCAAAAGCAGATAGTGCCTCATTAACTGGCAGCATCATCGCGGGTAATCAGGTTAATCTTGATGCCGGTAAAGTTATTAATGTGGAAAGTACCCTCAAAGCCGACCAGTTGTTGGCGGTGAATAGTCTAACCACCCTCAGTAACCTGCAAGGCGGGAAAATAACGTCCGGCGGTGACCTGCAACTGAGTGCTATCAGTGATATCAGTAACATCGGCTCCAGCATCGCCGGTCAGCGAGTGGAACTAGAAAGCCTTGATGGTAATATTATCAATCAAACACTCAGCCAGCAGTGGACAGCGACGGCGGCAGGTGATGGTCGTTGGGATAGAGAGTCATTGTCATTAACCCGTACAGAAATTGGCGATACCGCCACTATCAGCGCCGGGGACTCTCTCAGTCTGAATGCAGGAAAAGACATTTTAGTCACGGGTGCCAAGGTGTCTGCTGGTGGTAATTTGGATGTGCAAGCGGGTGGTGATGTTGATATCAAAGCCAATACCACGCTCAGCAATAATGAACATAATCAACAGCGTGATCGCCGCAACGGTTATAAACAAAGTGAGCAGCGCGACAGTCTGGGCAGTGAAATTAGTGCTGGGGGTAACCTGACCCTCAATGCAGGCAACGATGTGTCACTGACGGCCAGTGAACTGGCCGCGAAGGGGAACGTCGGGCTGTCTGCAGGGCGTGATATTTCGCTGGAAACAGCGGAGAAAAATAGCCAACAAAAAACCAATAACAGTGAAAATCGTACCACTGATGCCACCCGCTCAGTGATAACCAGTGGCAATAATCTGACATTGGATGCCGGGCGTGATATCAACTCACAGGCAGCAGCGCTGGTGTCAGATAACGACAGCACACTCAAGGCTGGCCGTGACGTCAATCTTAATGCCCAGCAAAGCAGCACCTACAGCGAAAGCCACGGTGATCGGAAACAGCAAATTAATGAATCCATCCGTCAGCAAGGGACTGAAATCGTTAGCGGTGGGGACACCACCATTCTGGCCGGTAATGACATTAATTTACAGGCCACACAGGCGCAGGCTAGTGGTGATATTGCCCTGAAAGCCGGCCATGACATTAATGTGGCCACGGCGAGAGAAAGTGATTATTCCTTCTTTGAAGAAACCACCGTTAAGAAGAAAAGGCTGTCGAAGACCACTACCCACGTGGTATCTGAAGATTACGCCACACAAGAGCAAGGCTCGCTGCTCAGTGGCAAAAATGTGTCGGTATCTGCCGGTAATGACTTACTGGTGAAAGGCTCTGCGGTTGTCGGTGACAATAATGTCGCACTGACTGCGGGCAACAATGTGGATATTGTGGCGGCCACCGAAGAACAATCCAGCTACCGTTTGTCTGAACAGAAAAAAAGCGGCATGTTCAGTGGTGGTGGCATCGGGGTCACTATTGGCAGCACTTCATCACGCCAACAAAGTCGTGATTCAGGGACGACACAAAGCCAAAGTGCCAGCACTATTGGTAGCACGGGCGGCGATGTCGCCATCAAGGCGGGCGGCACCGCCCATATTGGTGGCGCAGATATTCTGGCCAATAAAAATCTAAGTGTCACCGGTGATAGCGTCATCATTGAACCGGGTCAGGACAAACGCAGCAGCGATCAGCTTTATGAACAAAAAAGCAGTGGCTTAACACTCGCGCTTTCCGGCGCGGTAGGTTCAGCGCTGAACACGGCGGTGACAACCGTACAAGAGGCAAAAGACGAAACCAATGGCCGTCTGGCAGCATTAAAAGGCACCAAAGCGGCTCTGACAGGAATATCGGCTAAACAGGCCGCGGATCTGGCTCAGGCACAGGGCAATACCGATACCGGCAGCCTGATTGGTATCAGTGTGTCATTAGGCTCACAAAAATCGACCTCGCAACAACATCAGGAACAACAAGCCGTCAGTGGTTCAACTCTCACCGCAGGCAATGACCTCAATATCACTGCCACCGGTAAAGGTCAACTTGCCAACAGTGGTGATATCATCATCGGCGGGAGCCAGCTCCAAGCGGGCCACGACACTACGTTGGATGCCGATCGAGACCTGCTGTTACTCGGGGCAGCTAATACCCAGAAAAGCGAAGGCAGCAACAGCAGCAGTGGCGGTAATATCGGTGCCAGTATCAGTTTTGGTGACAAAATCGGGGTGAGTGTTTTTGCCAATGCCAATAAATCCAAAGGCAACGACAGTGGTGATGGCACTTATTGGTCTGAAACTACCCTCGACAGTGGCAATACTCTCTCTCTCACCAGTGGCCGTGATACTACCTTGCAGGGTGCACAACTCAGTGGCGACAAAGTGGAAGCCGATGTCGGCCGCAATCTGGCCTTACAAAGCCAGCAAGACAGTGACCGTTACGACTCGAAGCAGCAAAGCATCAGCGGCGGCGTCAGCGTAGTGGTATGGGGTGTCGGTAACAGCTCGGCGAACCTGAGTATCAGCCAGGACAAAATGCACAGCAACTTTGATTCGGTGCAAGAACAGACCGGTATCTTTGCAGGCAAAGGTGGCTTTGATATTACCGTAGGGGAACACACCCAGCTTAACGGTGCGGTGATTGGCTCTACGGCAACAGCGGATAAGAATAAACTTGATACCGGCACACTGGGCTTTAGCAATATTGAAAATAAAGCAGAGTTCAAAACCGAACATCAGGGTGGCAGCATCAGCACCAGCGGTAGTGTAGCGGATAACTTCCTCGGCAACATGGGCAATCTGGTGCTGGTCGGGGCCAATAATGATGGCAACGCGCAAGGCACCACCCATGCGGCAGTGTCTGACGGTAGCATCATCATTCGCGATCAAGACAAACAGCAGCAAAATGTCGACGACCTGAGCCGTGACGTCGAACATGCCAATAACGCCCTCACCCCTATCTTTGATAAAGAGAAAGAGCAAAACCGCCTGAAAGAAGCACAGTTGATTGGCGAGATTGGCGGGCAGGTGTTTGATGTTATTAGCACGCAGGGGCAGATCCAGGCCACCACTGCGGCGAAAGATGCATTGGCGAAAGGTGGTAATCTCAACCCAACCCAGAAAGAGATAGAAGCATCGCCAGTCTATAAAGATGCCATGAAAGATTATGGCATTGGTGGCACCTACCAAAAGATCGCGCAAGCAGCCACCGCTGCTCTGCAAGGATTGGCTGGTGGTGATATGACCAAAGCACTGGCGGGTGCATCAGCCCCGTATCTGGCGCAGATGATTAAAGATGTCGCCGGTGAAGATAATGAAGCGGCACGCATTGGGGCACATGCGGTGTTGGGCGCAGTGCTCTCTCACCTGCAAGGTAACAGCGCTGCCGCAGGTGGTGCCGGAGCTTTAAGTGGCGAACTGGCCGCCATCTACATCAAAAACAACCTCTACCCGAATATCGAGACCAAAGACCTGACCGAAGCGCAGAAGCAGGTTATTGTTAACCTCAGCTCCCTGGCGGCGGGACTATCCGGTGGCCTAGTAGGCGATAGCACGGGTAGTGCCGTTGCCGGGGCGCAGGCTGGGAAGAATGCGGTTGAGAATAACTATCTCAATGCCAGTGATAAGATCCGCCAACAGCAACTGGAAGCCAAATTGGCCAATGGCACGATTACTGATAGTGAAGTGAAAGATCTGGCTGACCTGACACAAAAGAATATTACCAGTGATGCAAATCTGAAGAATGCCTGTGCCAGTGGGGCCAGCGCAGGTTGTATCAATGAGATAAAACTGGCGCTTGCTGCTAAAGAAAGCTATCAGGGTTATGCGGAATACCAGACCTATTACGACTTACGCGACCAGTTTCCGGAGGAAATGGCGAAGTTCGGTGATCTCATCGGGAACTACTCGCGTGATCTGCTCAAGCTGGTAGACCAGGGTTATACGCCTGAGCAGGCACAGGCCAAGATGGCGGAGGATGCCGCCTACTCAACCAAATATCAGCAGGCAATCAACGATGTTCCTGGCTGGGCCAAGATAGCGATGACCATCCAAGATACGGCAGGGATCGTTTATGGTGCCAAGGCAGCGGGAGCAAGTCTTGAAAGGTTGGCTGAAAGTCAGTTGGTTCCCTATCGGCAGTTGGTTACCGATGTCCGCGCCGGATTATCTTCCGCGCCAAAGCGTTCAGGTAACGTTGCTGTTGCTGAAGTGAATATTCCCGGTATGCCAAAGCAGATCGCTGCACATAGTAGTGTTGATAACGCAGGCAAAGGGTTGGTAGGTAAAGGAAGTCAGAATTTTGAGCATAAAACACTGCCGAACAAAGAAGGTGTTTTGATTCCAAGAAATACTGATTCTGAATATAAAATTCTTGATAATCTGGCCGATCAATTGGGTAACAATACTTCTGCGAAAGGGTCTGTGACTATTTTCACAGAACGCCCTGCTTGTGGTAGTTGCTTAGGTGTGGTTGACCAGTTCCAACAAAAATATCCCGGAATCCAAGTTAACGTCTTGGATAACAATGGTGTGTTATTAACGCCGAGGAAGAAATAATGAATAGTGAACGTATTGATTATTATGAAATTAAAAGAGATTTTTTAGACTGTTGTTATGCTGGTTGCCGCGCGAGGTTGAGTGATATAACAACGGGAAACTCACAGTGGCCAGAGGGTACAGATGAAAGGGGGTATGCCTCTTATCAATATGAGGGGGTTTATCAACTCCCTATCGAACAATTAATGTTAGCGGTTATTAACTTGATATTAATGGCTGCGCGTGGTCCTGAACATGTTGAAATGTTCCATCGAAATGAAATTAAAAAAATTTTATCAGCCCATCCCCTTGATGAGTTGATAAAAGACATCGCTGAAGAAGAATGCAGTGATCTTCTTTACGATATGAAGCTATTAAAGCTGGTTTAGTTGTCACTAACCTCGGTCTTGGTCGGGGTATTACACGACAGGTGATCACATGGGTAAAGACTTCTCAGCAGAATTTAAACTTGAGGCGACCAAGCTGCTACAATAATTATGCCAGCAAGTCACGGCGTATGGTCGTCGCCCGCAGTACCAGCACAGCGCCCCGAAATGGTCAGATGTCCAACTGATCATCTTTATTCTGATAACTGTATAGGGATAAAAGTTAGTTAACGTACGCCGAGATGTTTATCATCATTTAACAAATGCCACCTAAAAAATTGGTGGTCACTATATTATTTGACTTACATCTTATCCCACTGAAATAATGAAAAAAATATCTTTATGAGGGAGATTCCATGGCTGTTAGTATCGCTGAATACCTAGGTCAGAGAACAGATGTAGAAGAAGCCATTGTACCAATAGTAAGAGGTACCCAAGTTCAATGTCCCTTCATGGACCGAACATGTGACAAAGTTAGTAAAAATAATCATCCTGTGTGTTGTGTTCGTAAGCCTGATGGCACTATTTGGATCGTTTGTGAACACAGACTTTGCTCTACTCGCCAAAAAAAAACAGCCATTGTGGGTGGTCGTACACGACAAGTTGACAATGTTTTGGTTGAACATCAAAAAGATATCTTACGAAAAGTAGCAAAGTTGATTTATCAAGATCCTGAATTACAGGACTCCGAAATTGGTGTAAAAAGGGAAGTCAATATTCCTTTACCTGACTCTGACAATAGCTACCATGCGGACTACGTAATGAGAAATTTCTCTGGTCGGGGAAAAGCGGATGAAGTCCTTCTAGAAATGCAAGGTGGTGGAGAAACAAGCAGCACTGGAGCAATCACGCGACATATTGCTGCTTGGGCCGAGCTCGAGTTCCCTACTAATGAAATTCTAAGACAACCTGTAGCGGCAAACACGATCGAAACTAACGCATGGAGGCGACAACAAGAACAATTTCTTGTAAAGGGTAATGTGGTTGATCAAACAGGAGGGAAGATCGTTTTTGCTGTCGGTAGCTTGCTTTACGATTATCTACACCGAAGATTCAGAAACGCTAATCTGAGGGATCTTAAAGCTCATAATTGGACACTGTGTATCTTGGCTTTCAAAGAGGATTCGACACAAGCTCCTCTGCTAGGTGCCATTCCATTAGCAATTGATAGCACGAAAATTTTATTCACTAACTATTCAACATTTGTGCGATTTTTAACAGATCAGGGCGCACCACGCCCTGAACTGTTCGAAGGTTCCTTCTTACGATTGGATAACAGCACGGTTACGATTATGCCTCGCTGATCATTTGTTGATCTACGAATACAATTCGTTTTCCTATCCACTCAACAATAGGGACCGCAACCGCGTTCCCTACGGCTCTGAATCTATTAGAGTCCAGTTCTCCGGAAATCCCTGTAGACGCTCGTACTCTGAAGGCAGCATTCGGCGCACATACAGCATCTGAGCTTCCTCTTGAGTCAAGAGTATAGGTTTCTCCGTCGTTCCTGTATCCTTTTGCTTGGGGGCCCGCAGTTGCTTTTCGTCCAATGCTGGCATGCTGGATAGAATAGATATCTGCTTTTGATAGGCCTGAATTAGAGGCTCCGGAAGCATTTGCCCTCTCTCCTTGGCCCTGTTTATCAACGATTCTAGTTGCTCCGGATTCAAAAAGGACTCGAGCGGAGCGCATATCTCCAAGACTTCCGACAATGTACACTCTTCTTCTACGCTGGGGTGTTCCAAAGTATTTTGCATCCAATACTCTCCATGAAACGCCATACCCGAGTTCGACCAACGTATCGATGACAACTTTGAAGTCTTGCCCATTATGGCTGTTGAGGAGCCCGGGAACATTTTCAATAATAAGCCATTCAGGTTTTCTTTCTTCGATGAGTTTTGCATACGTATAAAATAAGCCGCTTCGGGCTCCCTCCAAACCTTTACGTTTCCCTTGGTTAGCTGACGAGACATCCTGACAAGGAAAACCACCACACCAAACACTACTTTCAGGAATATCATCAGCTACCAACTGAGTAATATCAGTATGTAACGGAATATTTGGCCAATTCTTTTTGAGAACTTTCTGGCAGAACTTATTGATTTCGCATTGGAAAACAACTTCCATCCCAGCCCTCTCAAGGCCCAGATCGAATCCACCAATCCCCGCGAAAAACGAGGAAACCTTGTACTTCTTTAGTGGTTTCTTTTTCATATAGTATATGTCATCATTTTTTGATCCGCAGATCCTAACGGAAACCAATCTGATTGGCCACCTTTTTTTATTGGCTCAGGCCGAATACACCAATCTTCAACCTAAAATTTCGAACTCACGCCGATACAACTGTAATTATAACCAGTTGATTTGAATTTCCAACAGAAGTGTTTAAAACTGCGCAAGTCATTCCAATTCAGTCACGTTTCCCAAAATCAAACGGACTCACCCCCTTCTCCCGATTAGCATCCAGATAATCCGCCCACCACTGCAGCATCAATCTTCGCTCATCCAAATGTTCCGCCTTATGAATGTAAGCCGCACGCACAGAGTTTCGTTCTTGGTGACTCATCTGCCGCTCTACCGCATCCTTCGACCACAACCCCGACTCAATCAATGAACTACATGCCATCGTCCTAAAACCATGGCCACAGACTTCAACCTTCGTGTCATATCCCATAACGCGTAGAGCCTTGTTCACCGTGTTTTCACTCATTGGTTTACGTGGGTCATGATCACCGATAAAAATCAGCTCACGATTTCCACTCATGCTTTTGATCTTTTGCAGAATAGCGAGCGCCTGGCGGGATAAGGGGACAAGATGAGGAGTACGCATTTTTGATCCCCGGTGCGAGTGCTTAACACCTTCCAGTGGTTCACGCTCTCCAGGGATTGACCACATGGCGGTTTCAAAATCCACTTCTGACCAACGGGCGAAACGTAATTCACTGGAACGGATAAAAACCAATAAAGTCAATTCTACCGCTAACCGAGTGAGTGGCCTGCCACTGTAGTAGTCGATGCGATGAAGCAACTCTGAAACACGGTTTAACTCAAGAGCAGCACGGTGCTTTCTTTTACCCGTTGCTACAGCGCCCGCCATCTCCTGCGCGGGGTTGTAATCGATTAAACCGCTTTGAACTGCATAGCGCATTATTGCTGTTGTTCGTTGTTGCAGTCGGGAAGCCACTTCAAGACGTCCAGACATCTCTACGGCTTTGATTGGAGGCAAAAGATCACGGGTTCCGAGATCTGCAATATTCCGTTTGCCAATGGCTTGAAAGAGATTGTCCTCTAAGCTTTTGAGCACTCGAGCACTGTGAGCTTCTGACCATTGACGATTACTGGCATGCCACTCTCTGGCTACCACTTCAAAAGTTATCGCTTCTTGCTCCTGCTCTACCTTAACGGCTTTCTTGCTCTCACTTGGGTCCACACCGTTAGCTAACAGCTTACGAGCTTCGTCACGCCGCGCCCTGGCATCAGCCAACGATATTTCAGGGTACTTCCCCAGCGCCAGCATCTTCTCTTTACCACCAAAGCGATAGCGTAGCCGCCAGTATTTCGAGCCGTTAGGGTGAACCAGTAATACCATGCCTTCGCCGTCGGTAAGTTTATAGGCTTTCGCTTCAGGCTTGGCTGTACGAACCTTCACATCACTCAGAGCCATGTTGAGTATCCTTTCAAGGGTTCTGCGTGGGTACAAACATTATCGAACCGGGATATACCCGCAATTGTACCCACATCAGTAAGTTGATGTAGATTGAATCAGGTTGACGTATGTTGAGTGAAAAAGCGAGAGGAGCCTTGCGGGGACTGGATTTTAGACATAAAAAAAGACGTCCGTAGACGTCTCTTTACATACTAATGGTGCCGAAGGCCGGAATCGAACCGGCATGCCTCGCGGCGGTTGATTTTGAGTCAACTGCGTCTACCGATTTCGCCACTTCGGCACTGAAGTAGTATGCGGAGAACGAGGTGAATTATACCTACCAATGATCCGCATGCAACTGTTATCCCACTAAGTTTGGTCTAAGTGTCGAAAAAAACGCCATCAACGCCGTTTTAGCAGCAAATAAACACTGATTAGGAGGAAAAGTATACTCGGTAGCAGCGCACCAATGACCGGTGGAATGCTGTAAACCAAACTAAGTGGGCCAAAAATCTGATCCAGTACGTAGAAAACAAAACCGAAGAAGATGCCAGTAACCACCCGAACACCCATCGGCACACTACGTAATGGGCCAAAAATAAATGACAGTGCCATTAGCATCATTACCGCGACTGAGAATGGCGCAAATATCTTGCCCCACATGTTCAACTCGTAACGGTTCGATTCCTGCCCGCTTTGCCGCAGGTACTTACTGTAATCGTATAAACCACTAATGGAGAGCGAATCCGGGTTCATCGCAACCACCCCCAGTTTTTCTGGTGTCAGGTTGGTCTTCCACTCACCGGCCAAGGTCTGCGAACCTGTCACTTGCTTAGGATTGGTAAGATCAGACTCATCAACCTGCGATAAACGCCAAATATTGTCTTCATAAGTCGCAGTTGCGGCGTAACGAACTGAGAGTAGACGGTCCTGTTTATCAAAATGATAAATATTAACGCCCGTCAGTTCGTTGTCACCCGATACCCGCTGGATATAGATAAAGTCAGAGCCGTCTTTCGCCCACAGACCCGATTGTGTCGATAATAATGAACCGCCATACATCTGCTGAGCACGGAAATTGCGTGCCATCTGTTCGCCTTGCGGTGCAACCCACTCGCCGATCGCCATTGTCAGCAATACCAGCGGGATCGCGGTTTTCATCACCGACGCGGCAATTTGCATGCGGGTAAAGCCTGATGCCTGCATCACCACCAGCTCACTGCGGGTCGCCAATGATCCAAGACCGAGCAAAGCCCCCAATAGCGCCGCCATCGGGAAGAATATCTCAATATCTTTAGGGATGCTTAGCAGGGTGTACATGCCAGCGGAAACGGCTGAATAGTCCCCCTGCCCGACCTTACGTAACTGCTCGACAAATTTGATGATGCCAGATAGCGATACCAGCATGAATAACGTCATCAAAATGGTATTGAGGATAGTCCGTCCGATATAACGGTCTAATACACCAAACATCAGGCAGCACCTCTCAATCGTGCACGTAACTTACGAGCCGGCAGGCCATCCCACAGGTTCAATACCACCGCCACAGCCAGATAAGCACCGTTTACGATCCACATCCAGATAAATGGGTCCAGCTTACCGTTACCTGCATTAGAGCGCAGGGAGCTTTGTAACAGGAAGAAAATCAAATACAACAACATGGCCGGCAGCATGCTCAGAACTCGCCCTTGGCGCGGGTTGACAACACTCAGTGGCACCACCAACAACGCCATAATAATGACCGAAACAATCAGTGTCAGACGCCAGTGAAACTCAGCACGGGTATCGGGTTGATTCGCGCGCCATAGCTGTTTCATGGACATCTGTTCTGCCACATTGTTGTTTTGCTGCACTTCCTGATGGCCGATTATCGCTTGGTAATCAACAAAATCAGTGATACGAAAATCGCGCAACAACGCGGTGCCTTCATAGCGGGTACCTTTGTTTAAGATAACCACTTGCGAGCCATCTGGCCGTTCGGTCATATGGCCGCTATCAGCCACAACTACAGAAGGACGTTGATTACCGTTTGGCCGCAATTGTGCCAAAAATACACGGTTAAACTCTCTGCCCGTCACATTACCGATAAATAAGGCTGAATTGCCATCAGTTGAAGATTTAAACTGCCCACCGGCCAAGGCCGCCAAGCTTGGGTTCGCGCGGGCATCATTCAATACTTCGTCTTGATGTTTAGAAGACCAGGGTCCAAGCCAGATGGTATTAACTGCCGCCAACGCAGAAGTAAACAGCGCCAGAATCAATGCCGCCATTATCAGGGATTTTTTGCCCATGCCGCAGGCATGCATCACGGTGATTTCACTCTCCGTGTACAATTTGCCCAACGTCATCAGCAGGCCAAGGAATAAGCTCAATGGCAGGATAAGTTGTGCCATTTCCGGCACACCGAGCCCTAAAAGGGATAAAACCAGGTTTGCCGGGATTTCACCATCGACCGCAGCGCCTAATATCCGTACTAACTTCTGACTAAAGAAGATTAATAGCAGGATGAACAGAATCGCAATTTGGCTCTTAAGTGTTTCCCGTACCAGATATCTTATGATGATCACGCTAATACGCCTGTGAAAACTTGTCTTTTTGCAGGAAAATCGATAGTTTCATCGTTAATCCGCCATTTATTCTCATCATATGGCAACCTTCACAGCTAAAATAGTATTACAGCATCTAGCGTTTAGGTGTCCTATAGGAACATGCTTATAGTCGCCAAAACAAAACAACTTATGCCGTTAAGGTTAACACACGTCGTTAACACAACGGAGAGAGATCGTTGCGGAGCGCTACATTCTAGCGGTAGCCTGCGCCTTTGTCTTTAAGATTCAGGAGAGTGCATGGAGTTCAGTGTAAAGAGCGGCAGCCCGGAAAAACAGCGCAGTGCCTGTATTGTAGTCGGCGTTTTCGAACCTCGTCGTCTATCTCCAATTGCCGAACAACTCGACAAAATTAGTGATGGCTACATCAGCGCTTTATTGCGCCGTGGTGAACTTGAAGGCAAAGTCGGGCAGACGCTGTTACTGCACCATGTGCCGAATATTCTCTCCGAGCGCATCTTGTTAATTGGTTGTGGCAAAGAGCGTGAGCTTGATGAACGCCAGTACAAGCAAGTGATCCAGAAGACCATCAATACCCTTAATGACACCGGTTCAATGGAGGCGGTCTGCTTCCTGACTGAACTGCATGTTAAAGGCCGCAATACTTACTGGAAGGTGCGTCAGGCGGTAGAAACAGCCAAAGAAACGCTTTACACCTTCGATCAACTTAAAAGTAATAAAACCGAGCCTCGCCGCCCGTTGCGTAAAATGGTGTTCAATGTGCCAACCCGCCGCGAACTGACCAGCGGTGAGCGCGCAATACAACACGGTCTGGCAGTAGCATCCGGTATCAAAGCCGCTAAAGACTTAGGCAATATGCCACCAAACATCTGTAACGCAGCCTATCTGGCGTCTCAGGCGCGCCAACTGGCCGATGCATTTAGCACCAACATCATTACTCGCGTTATTGGTGAGCAACAGATGAAAGAGCTGGGAATGCACTCTTATCTGGCTGTTGGCCATGGTTCGCAGAATGAATCATTGATGTCAGTGATAGAATATAAGGGTAATCCGAACCCTGACGCTAAGCCAATTGTGCTGGTAGGCAAGGGGCTGACCTTCGACTCCGGTGGTATTTCCATCAAACCGGCCGAAGGTATGGATGAGATGAAATACGACATGTGCGGTGCTGCAACCGTTTATGGCGTAATGCGGGTGGTGGCTGAGCTGCAATTGCCGTTGAACGTAATTGGTGTATTGGCGGGCTGTGAAAACATGCCAGGTGGCCGCGCGTATCGCCCAGGTGATATTCTAACCACCATGTCCGGTCAAACCGTCGAAGTGCTGAATACCGATGCGGAAGGCCGTTTGGTACTGTGCGATGCGCTGACCTACGTTGAGCGTTTCGATCCCGAACTGGTGATTGATATCGCCACGCTGACCGGCGCGTGTGTGGTGGCATTAGGGCACCACATTACCGGTTTAATGTCGAATCATAATCCACTGGCTCATGAGCTGATTGGTGCGTCTGAACAAGCTGGTGACCGTGCATGGCGCTTGCCACTCGGTGATGAATACGCCGAGCAACTGGATTCCAATTTTGCCGATATGGCGAATATTGGTGGCCGTGCTGGTGGGGCCATTACCGCAGGCTGCTTCCTGTCGCGCTTTACCCGCAAATATAGCTGGGCGCATTTGGATATCGCCGGTACAGCCTGGCGTTCGGGCAAGAACAAAGGTGCAACAGGCCGTCCAGTCGCGTTGTTGTCTCAGTTCCTGCTAAATCGTGCAGGGCTTAACGGCGACGATTAATCATTTGATGTATTCCATTTGATACACACCCAAAGTAATTGGAGTTGCAGGTAGGTAGCAAGCAAACGCATACCGATGAGCTTATTCAAGTAGGTTAACTACAAGTAAGTGATTCGGGTGGGTGAGAGCAGCTAACAGCCCTGTAACTTCAAGTTCAAAGGGTGCAGAGAACCTATGAAAAACGCCACCTTCTACCTGCTCGAACACGACACGCCCGCCGGTGAGCTGCGCGCTCATGAAGCGTTGGCCTGCGAAATTGCGGCTGAGCGTTGGCGGGCAGGCAAGCGGGTACTGATCGCCTGTGAAAACCAGGAGCAGGCACAGCGGCTGGATGAAGCTCTGTGGCAACGGGCACCTGAGCAATTTGTGCCCCATAATCTGGCCGGTGAAGGGCCAAAATATGGCGCGCCAGTTGAACTGGCCTGGCCGGAACGGCGCGGTAATTCCCCGCGCGACCTGCTGATCAGCCTGCTACCAGAGTTCGCAGGTTTTGCCACCGCTTTCCATGAAGTGGTAGACTTCGTCCCTTACGAAGAAAATTTAAAACAGTTGGCGCGCGACCGATATAAGTCTTATCGCAGCGTCGGCTTTCATTTGACCACGGCAACGCCGCCAACTAATTGAAATAAAAAGAAAATGGAAAAAACACCTTCTAATATCGACAAAACTGAGCCATCCCTCGATAAAACATACAGCCCGCAGGAAATCGAGCAACCGCTGTATGAGCATTGGGAAAAGCAGGGCTATTTCAAGCCAAATGGCGATACCAGCAAAGAAAGCTATTGCATCATGATCCCGCCGCCGAACGTAACCGGCAGCCTGCACATGGGCCATGCTTTCCAGCAGACTATTATGGATACCTTAATTCGCTACCAGCGCATGCAGGGGAAAAATACCCTATGGCAGGCGGGTACCGACCATGCCGGTATCGCAACCCAAATGGTGGTTGAGCGTAAGATTGCCGCAGAAGAAGGCAAAACCCGCCACGATTACGGCCGCGATGCGTTTATCGATAAAATCTGGCAGTGGAAAGGCGAATCAGGCGGCACCATCACTCGCCAAATGCGCCGTCTGGGTAACTCCGTGGATTGGGAGCGTGAGCGTTTCACCATGGACGATGGCCTGTCTAATGCGGTTAAAGAAGTGTTTGTCCGCCTGCATAAAGAAGATCTGATTTACCGTGGCAAGCGCCTGGTGAATTGGGATCCAAAACTGCGCACGGCTATTTCTGATCTGGAAGTAGAAAACCGCGAATCTAAAGGTTCCATGTGGCATCTGCGTTATCCGCTAGCCGATGGTGCCAAAACTGCCGAAGGTAAAGATTACCTGGTGGTCGCCACCACTCGCCCGGAAACCGTATTGGGTGATACTGGTGTTGCAGTGAACCCGGAAGATCCGCGCTATAAGGATCTGATCGGCAAAGAAGTTATCCTGCCGTTAGTTGGCCGCCGTATTCCGATCCTCGGTGACGAACATGCCGATATGGAGAAAGGCACCGGTTGCGTGAAAATCACCCCAGCGCATGACTTTAATGACTATGAAGTGGGTAAACGTCACGCCCTGCCGATGATCAACATTCTGACTTTCGACGGTGATATCCGTGCTGAAGCTGAAGTGTTTGATACTAACGGTGAAGCTACCGATGCTTGCAGCGGTGCGATCCCAGAACAGTTCCAGGGTTTGGAGCGTTTTGCTGCCCGTAAAGCTGTTGTCGCTGAATTTGATAAGCTTGGCCTGCTAGAAGAGGTTAAGCCACACGACCTGACAGTACCTTATGGTGACCGTGGCGGCGTGGTTATCGAACCGATGCTGACCGACCAATGGTATGTACGCACAGCACCGCTGGCGAAAGTGGCCATTGAAGCGGTAGAAAACGGTGAAATTCAGTTCGTGCCTAAGCAGTACGAAAATATGTATTACTCATGGATGCGTGACATTCAGGATTGGTGCATCTCTCGCCAACTGTGGTGGGGCCACCGCATTCCAGCCTGGTATGACGAACAAGGGAAAGTGTACGTCGGCCGCGATGAAGCTGAAGTGCGCCGCGAAAACAATCTGGGCGCAGACGTGGCATTGCGTCAAGACGAAGACGTGCTGGATACTTGGTTCTCATCCGGTCTGTGGACGTTCTCCACATTGGGCTGGCCTGAGCAAACCGACGCGTTGAAAACCTTCCATCCGACCAGTGTTGTGGTCAGTGGTTTCGACATTATTTTCTTCTGGATTGCCCGCATGATCATGATGACCATGCACTTTATGAAAGATGAAAATGGTAAGCCGCAGGTGCCGTTTAAGACCGTCTATATGACCGGCCTTATCCGTGATGACGAAGGGCAGAAAATGTCCAAGTCGAAAGGTAACGTCATCGATCCACTGGATATGGTTGACGGTATTTCACTGGAAGAATTGCTGGAAAAACGTACCGGCAACATGATGCAGCCACAGTTGGCGGAAAAAATCCGCAAGCGCACCGAGAAACAGTTCCCGAACGGTATTGAACCGCACGGCACTGATGCCCTGCGCTTTACGCTGGCAGCGCTGGCCTCTACCGGCCGTGATATCAACTGGGACATGAAACGCCTGGAAGGCTATCGTAACTTCTGTAATAAGCTGTGGAACGCGAGCCGTTTCGTGCTGATGAATACTGAAGGGCAGGATTGCGGGCAGAATGGTGGCGAAATGGTGCTATCACTGGCTGATCGCTGGATTCTGGCTGAATTCAATCAAACCATCAAAGCCTACCGTGAAGCGATGGACACTTACCGCTTTGATCTGGCGGCGGGTATTTTGTATGAGTTTACCTGGAACCAGTTCTGTGACTGGTATCTGGAGCTGACCAAGCCGGTGATGAACAGTGGTTCTGATGCTGAGCTGCGCGGTACCCGTCATACCCTGATTGAGGTGCTGGAAGCATTGCTGCGTTTAGCGCATCCAATCATTCCTTACATCACTGAAACCATCTGGCAGCGGGTTAAAACCCTGAAAGGCATTACAGCAGATACCATTATGTTGCAGCCTTTCCCAGAATATGATGCCAGCCAGGTCGATGAAAAAGCCCTGAGTGATTTGGAATGGATCAAGCAAACCATCATTGCGGTGCGTAATATCCGTGCAGAGATGAACATCGCGCCAGGTAAGCCGTTGGAAGTCATACTGCGTGGTGCCAGTGCTGAAGCTCAGCGCCGCGTGTTGGAAAACCAGAGTTTCATCCAGTCGCTGGCACGCTTGTCCTCCCTCACGCTGCTCGCTGACGGTGATAAAGGCCCTGTATCGGTGACCAAACTGGTTGAAGGCGCAGAAGTGCTGATCCCAATGGCGGGCTTGATCGATAAAGCTACTGAGTTGGATCGTTTGGCGAAGGAAGTCGCAAAACTGGAAGCCGAGATTGAGCGTATCGAAGGCAAGCTGGGTAACGAAGGCTTTGTGGCGCGTGCGCCTGAAGCGGTGGTCGCCAAAGAGCGTGAAAGAATGGCGGCCTGCGCTGAAGCTAAACAGAAGTTAATTGAGCAGCAGGCAGTCATCGCAGCTCTGTAATTAACTCAGACCACGATAGCCAGATAAGAACAGCGGGCTAATTATTTACCCGCTGTTTTTTTATCATTGCATTAATTCAGTGTCATAGCCTAAATAATTCAAGTTGTAGGAAGGTGGCAAGCGAGATCATCCCGATGAGCTTACTGGTAGTAAATGATTCGGGTTATTGAGTGTAACCAACGCACATACAGCTTGAAGTATGACGGGTATAGATGGTATTACAGATTATTACTATGTTATTACCCATCGGTTTATAGAGTAATACGCCATGACCACTGCCACACCTATCCGCCTGCTGGTGCGCCCTATCACCGTCGCAGACAATCTTGCTATTGCCAATGTTATCCGTGATGTTTCGGCTGAATTCGGCTTGACCGCAGATAAAGGCTATACCGTGTCTGATCCTAATCTGGATCACTTATTTGAGCTGTATAGTCAGCCACGTAGCGCTTACTGGGTGATCGAGGTGGACGGTAATATCGCTGGCGGCGGCGGCGTAGCGCCGTTGTCAGGTGGCGAAGCCGATCTGTGTGAATTGCAGAAAATGTATTTCCTGCCCATATTACGCGGTAAAGGTTTGGCAAAGCAGTTGGCGTTACAAGCGTTAGCTTTTGCTCGTCAGCAGGGCTTTGGCCGCTGCTATCTGGAAACCACCGCCAGCCTGACCAGCGCCATTGGCTTATATGAGAAACTGGGTTTTGAGCATATTGACTGTTCGATGGGCAATACTGGCCATGTGGACTGCGAAGTGACGATGCTGAAAAAACTGTGATTATTCAGGGCGCATAACGCACCCTGATAGTATTAGCTGGAAAATGCCGCTAACACCGCTATAGCGTCAAGCACCAAAGCAATTACCCAAAGTCATTGGCGCTATAGCAAGGCAGCAAACGAGCAAATCCCGATGAGCTGACACAAGTCAGTGATTCGGGTGAGTGAGTGCAGCTAACACCGCTATAGCGTCAAGGACGAAGGGTAATTTAGTGGCGCTTACCGTCGTCGTCTTCATCCACCAACTCTTCATCGCCGAAATCACCGTCTTCGTCATCTTCGGCGTTCGGGTCTTCGTAGTAGGTGCCCCAACCATCGTAGTTAACGCCACAGGTCTCAGCCAGGGCAATCAGTTGTTCAACCTGTGCATCAATGATTTCAGCATTTAGCGCAACTTCACTGATCACGTCACAGCACATCACTAATGAGCCATCTTCCACTTCCAGCTCTTCAGCATCTGTTACTTCATAACCCAGCTTGAATGCTTCAACGGCAGCCTTCTCCAGCACCTCGAACTTCTCAGCAGACAGGTGATGTTCGATGGTGTATAGCGCATCTGGATCACTGCCATCTTCCAGCAGTTCTTCGATGATCAGGCGGGTTTCGTCACGTTGTTCGTCCAGCATTTCGCGGTTTGCCATGCCTTTATCCTCAGTCAATGGGCTTTGTATGGTGCTATTTTCCCACACCCACGCTAATGCCTCCACTATAAACGAGAAAGATTTATTGATTAGGGTTGTAATTGAATATTTATACGTATAAATTGAATTTAAATTCACATTGAAGTTCAATTAATCCCCTAATAATTGGTGTTGTAGTCAGACAGCAAGTATGAAGGGCAAATGGAGATGAACAGATGAGTCAGTTCTATAAACGTCACTTTCTGAGGTTACTGGATTTTACCCCCACCGAGATTACGGCCCTGCTGGATCTGGCTGCTGAACTCAAGCAAGCCAAGAAATCAGGCCGTGAGCAGCAAAAGTTGGTAGGTAAGAATATCGCGCTCATCTTCGAAAAAGACTCGACTCGTACTCGATGCTCTTTCGAAGTTGCCGCATATGATCAAGGTGCTCGCGTGACTTACCTCGGCCCAGGTGGGAGCCAAATTGGGCATAAAGAATCAATTAAAGATACCGCCAGAGTGCTAGGGCGCATGTATGACGGTATCCAATATCGCGGCCACGGCCAGCAAATCGTTGAAACATTAGCCGAATTTGCCGGTGTTCCGGTATGGAATGGTCTGACAAATGAATTTCATCCAACCCAGTTACTGGCTGATTTGCTGACCATGCAAGAGCATTTACCAGGTAAAGCGCTGAGTGAAATGAAATTTGCCTATCTTGGTGATGCACGTAACAACATGGGTAACACCATGCTGGAAGCAGCGGCGCTGGTCGGGATGGATCTACGCCTGGTTGCACCAAAAGCATGTTGGCCAGAGGCTAATCTGGTGGCGGCTTGCCGGGCGCAGGCACAGAAAACGGGCGGTAAAATCACGCTGACAGAAGATATTGCCGAAGGGGTAAAAGGCGCTGACTTCCTGTATACCGATGTTTGGGTGTCAATGGGTGAGCCAAAAGAGGTGTGGCAAGAACGTGTTAGCTTACTGAAACCTTATCAGGTCAACATGGCGGTGGTAAAACTCACCGGTAACCCGCGGGTCAAATTCCTGCACTGCCTGCCAGCATTCCACGATGACCAAACTACCGTAGGCAAGCAAATGGCCGAACAGTATGATTTGCCCGGTGGAATGGAAGTTACCGAAGAGGTGTTTGAATCCACCCATAGCATCGTATTTGATCAGGCAGAAAACCGCCTGCATACCATCAAAGCAGTGATGGTCGCCACATTGGGCCAAGACTAAACATAACAGAGCCGATCATCTGATGTATCGGCTTTTAATTATTTTCACAACAAATCAATAAGCGTTATTGGCGCAGGCAAATTGAGTGCGGACAGTGCGCAGCCAACGGAGCATACACGGAGTATGTGACGGCGGCGAGCACTGCCCGAAGCTCAAGCTGGCGAGTGAAATAGCTTATTTTACAGATATCTTCACAACCGCTTTGCGCACATTAGCCGGTTCCCCCACCGCACACAGTGGTTTATGTACTTCACCTGGGTAAAACACCACAAAATCACCGGTCTGCATGACAAACAGCTTCTCATCAACACCCGCCGGTAGAAAGGCAATGTCTTTGTCCGCCAACCAGTCAGTATCCGGCTTACCGGCAGGCTGATTACTGAATGTCATCCCCTCGACGCCCGCCAAAACAATCTGAATATCCAGATATTTAGCGTGGTATTCCGCACGGCGATTTTCCAGATAATCCGTGCAGTCATTGGAGATCAATACGAAGAGATTATTGCCATCGATATCATGCTTACCCAATGGGGTTTCTGCGGTGATATGGCTCTTCACATATTCAATAGCTTCTTTTAATTGTGCAGGCAGATAAGGCAACAATTCCAAATGGTGAATATTTCCGGTAATCATGGCTTTCCCTTTGGGGTGAATAAAATGAAATAACGTTTCATTATAACTAATTCATCCCTCATTGTGTGGGAAGCGTTTAACATTTATTTATCTGGAATAAAGATTGTGCTGCTGCTGGGCGAGTTAATAATCATTACTTTTTTGTAATATTTCTTTATCACTAATTGTTATAACAAATAACTGTTGAGACTTTGACCACAGACAGGAAAGCCACTATCGTGAGAAACTGCGATGAAATAGTCGAAAAAACAATAATTTCCTAGCGATGTTAACTATCTATACTGGCTATTAACGCGAAAAATATTCGTGGTTGTAGCCCATTTCGGGGAGTCACAATGAAAGCTAAAATTCTGTCATTATTGGTTTTGACAGCACTATCTGGTAGCGCACTTGCAGCAACGCCGCCAGATACTCTGGTTGTAGTGCAATCCCTGGATGATATCGTCAGTCTTGATCCGGCTGAAAGTAATGAACTGTCGAGCATTCAGACGGTTCCGAGTCTCTACCAGCGTCTGGTACAGGCTGATCGCGATAATCCGGCAAAAGTAGTGCCGATCCTTGCTGAAAGTTGGCAAGGTGATGCCGCAGCCAAAACCCTGACGGTGAAATTACGCCCTAAGGCTGAGTTTGCTTCTGGTAACCCAGTGCAGGCCGATGACGTGATTTACTCCTTTACCCGTGCGATAAAAATGAACCGTTCACCAGCTTTCATCCTTAATGTACTGGGCTGGGACGCAAGCAATATCGATCAACATCTGAAAAAGATTGATAACAAGACCGTGCAACTGAGCTGGAGCGCCGATGTTAGCCCTGCGGTTGCTCTGAATATCTTATCAACCCCAATCGCCTCAATTGTTGATAAGAAAGCCGTCACCGCCAATGTAAAAGAAAATGATTATGGCAATGCCTGGCTGAAAATGCACTCAGCCGGTAGTGGCCCATTCAAAATGCGGGTGTATCAGCCGCACCAAGCCATTGTGCTGGACGCCAACCCGACATCTCCGGGTGATAAGCCGCTGATTAAAAATATTATTATCAAGAACGTACCGGACCCAAGCGCCCGCCGCCTGTTGATTCAGCAGGGTGATGCGGATATTGCCCGCGAATTGGGGCCAGATCAGACAGCCGCGCTGAAAACGCAAGCCGGCGTCAAGGTAGTTGAGATCCCATCAGCGGAACAAAACTATTTGGTTTTCAATACGGCTAATCCCGCTAACCCATTACTGAGCAAACCCCAATTCTGGCAGGCTGCCCGCTATTTGGTTGATTATGAAGGGATTACTAAAGATCTGCTGAAAGGCCAATATTTCGTGCATCAAAGCTTCCTGCCGGTTGGTTTACCGGGCGCACTGGAAAGCAAGCCTTTCACCTTTGATCCGGCTAAAGCCAAAGAGATTTTGGCCAAAGCAGGTATTAAAGATGCCACATTGACACTGGATGTTGAGAACAAACCACCGTTTATCACTATCGCTCAGTCGTTACAGGCAAGTTTTGCCCAAGGTGGCGTGAAACTGGTGTTACTGCCAGCAGCAGGCAGCCAGGTGTATGGCCGAGTTCGAGCCAAACAACATCAGTCTGCTATCCGTTTGTGGATCCCGGATTACTTCGATGCGCACTCCAATGCCAGCGCCTTTGCCTATAACGACGGCAAAAGCAGCACCGTTGCGGGTTTAAACGGTTGGGTTATTCCTGAGCTGAATAAACAAACATTGGCCGCCGTTGCAGAAGCCGATCCGGCAAAACGCACTGCGCTCTACACCCAGTTGCAACAAGAGCTGCAACAGAACTCGCCTTATATCTTTATTGATCAAGCCAAAGCACAAGTTGTGCTGCGAGATAACGTAAAAGGCTATCAGCAAGGTCTGAATGCGGATATGGTCTATTATGACCGTGTCAGCAAATAGCCTATTCCCTGCGTACTTGAAGTTGCAGGGTTGTTAGCTGCGCGAACTCACCCGAATCACTTACCAGTGTAAGCTCTCGGGACTCGTTCACTTGCCGCCTACCTGTAACGCCAAGTTCTTGGGCATAGCTGGTTGATAAATTTATTTGTGAAATAGTGAGTTGCTAGTTGATGTCTGTCGCACTAAATAATACGCCGGGATCCCCATCCCGGCGTCGTCTTTGGGGGTTTTTACAGGGTTTATTTACTCTGGCCCTGACCTTATTCGGTCTACTGGTAATTACCTTTTTCCTCTCGGCGCTGTCGCCAGTGGATCGGGTATTACAAATTGTGGGTGACCACGCCAGTGAGGCTACCTATCAACAAGTTAAACACCAACTTGGGCTGGATCAGCCATTACCAGTACAGTTCTGGCACTATTTGGTGCGGCTGCTCCATGGCGATCTGGGTACTGCCAGTGCCAGCGGCCAACCGGTGTTACAAGATCTGCTGACGGTTTTCCCCGCCTCGTTAGAGCTGGCCACCTTGTCCTTAGTGATTGGCGCAGCACTGGGCGTTATCCTCGGCTTATTGTGCGCCCGCTGGGCAGGCAGCAAGCTGGATGCCACTATTCGCTTTATTACCCTGCTGGGTAACTCGGTACCTATCTTTTGGCTTGGCCTGCTGATGTTGCTGCTGTTTTATGCGCGCTTGCAATGGAGCCCAGGCCCCGGCCGCCTTGACGATATTTATCAATATACCGTGGAAGCGAAGACGGGGTTTGCGCTGATCGACACCTGGCGCTCCGATGATACCGGTGCCTTTAGTAATGCCATTGCCCACTTAATTTTGCCGGTTTCCCTGCTTTCTTATTATGCCCTGGCCAGTATCACCCGCCTGACCCGTTCAGCCTGCCTGAGCGAGTTGAATAAAGAGTACATTACATTGGCAAGAGCGAAAGGCGCGGGTGAAATGCGAATTCTGCTGATGCATGTGCTACCCAATATCCGTGGTACGTTGCTGACTGTGATTGCACTGGCCTATACCAGTATGTTGGAAGGCGCGGTGTTAACTGAAACCGTCTTTGCCTGGCCGGGTATTGGCCGCTATCTGACCAGCGCTCTATTTGCCGGCGATACCACCGCGATTATGGGCGGGACACTGCTGCTAGGTATCTGCTTTATTTTGATTAACAATGTGACGGATCTGTTGGTCCGCCTGCTGGATCCGAGAACGCGCTGATATGTCGATGATAACCTTCTGCCACGCGCTAAAGCGTTCCCCCTCCACCAGCATTGGGCTGTTTATTCTCTCCTCACTGGTGATCATTGCGATTTTCGCCCCGTGGTTAGCGCCACAAGATCCCAACTGGCAAAACGCAGCCGACCGTTTATTACCGCCGGGTGCACACCACTGGCTCGGTACTGACAGTTATGGCCGCGATATGCTGTCGCGCCTGATTTACGGCACCCGCCCAACCTTAGGGCTGGTACTGTTGGTTACCGTGATCACACTACCATTGGGGTTGCTGGTCGGCGTGCTGTCCGGTTATTACGGTGGCTGGCTCGAACGCATTTTGATGCGCATCACTGATGTAGTGATGTCGATGCCACGGCTGATTCTGGCCTTTGCCTTCGTGGCGATGCTCGGCCCCGGTTTGATTAATGGCGCATTGGCATTGGCACTGACTACCTGGCCGGCCTATGCCCGTCAGGCCAGAGCCGAGATCCAATTATTACGCAAAAGTGATTATCTGGCCGCCGCTGAAATGATGGGAATTAAAGGTCTTCGGCTGCTGTGGGGCCATATTTTACCCATGTGTCTTCCCTCGGCGGTGGTGCGTCTGGCGCTGGATTTAGCAGGCATTATTTTGGCCGCTGCCGGGTTAGGTTTCCTCGGCCTGGGTGCCCGACCGCCGATGTCCGAATGGGGATCAATGGTTGCCGACGGAATGCAGGTTATCTTCGATCAATGGTGGATCGCCGCCATTCCAGGCTGCGCCATTTTGCTCAGCAGTATGGCTTTTAATCTGTTAGGCGATGGCCTGCGCGATATTTTGGATCCTCACCATGACTGATAAAATTTTCGCCGTTGAAGGCTTGAGTGTCGACTTTAAACAACAGCGGGTGGTGGATAATATCTCTTTCCAGCTTGGCCATGAGCGCGTCGCTCTGGTTGGTGAATCTGGTTCCGGTAAATCTATTACTGCCAGAGCATTGATGGGATTAGTCCGCTCACCGGGCAAAGTCAGCGCCAAAAAGCTGAGTTATTACTCTGACAATACCGATGCACAAGGAAACCCCGGTAAGATCGTCGAACACGATTTGACATCCCTCAAGCCGAAACAGTGGGGTGCGTTACGTGGCAGTGAAATTGCTATGGTGCTGCAAGACCCCCGCTACGCACTGAATCCGGTGCGAACCGTGGGTAAGCAAATTGAAGAATCCTTGCTGTTACATAATGCCCTTTCAGGGGCTGATGCTCATGAGCGGGTATTAAACGCACTGGCCGCCGTTGGGCTGAATGAAGGTGCTTATCACAGCTATCCCGGCCAACTCTCCGGCGGAATGGGCCAGCGGGCGATGTTAGCTATAGCGTTGGTGAATAACCCTCGAGTATTAATTGCCGACGAACCAACATCAGCCTTAGATGCCAAACTGCGTAATCAAATTCTTGAATTGATTGTTGAACAAACCGAGCAGCGCAATATGAGTTTACTGTTGATAAGCCACGATTTGCCGTTGGTCGCTGAGCATTGCCATCGCGTGCTGGTGATGTATCAAGGGAAACTGGTCGATCAGGGGGCGGCGGCAGATTTACCTTATTCAACTCATCCTTATACCCATACGTTATGGGCTTGCCGCCCGAATGCCGGCACCTATGGCACTGACTTGCCAGTATTAGATCGCAGCGCTGATTTCTCTGGAGGTTCCCATGGCACTGATTGAAGTCAATAATCTTCGGGTCAGTTTCCCTCAGAAGAATCAGGTAAAAACAGCGGTTGAATCCGTAAGTTTTGCGGTTGAAGCGGGTGAAACCTTCAGCCTGATCGGTGCATCCGGTTGTGGTAAATCCACCGTATTACGCACTCTGGCCGGTCTACAGCGAGAATGGCAAGGAGAGATAACCTTGCTGGGTACACCGTTACGGCCAGGGCACCGTTTCACCGGCCAACTGCGTAAAGATGTGCAGATGGTGTTTCAAGACCCTTATGCCTCGCTGCACCCTCAGCATAATATCCAGCGCACACTGGGTGAGCCATTAAAGATTCATGGTGAAAAGAATATCCAGCAGCGAATTGTCAGTGCATTAGAGCAAGTAGGTCTGCCTGCTTCTGCCGCCCAGCGTTACCCTCATCAGTTCTCTGGCGGCCAGCGCCAACGTATTGCTATTGCCCGCGCCTTGCTGCTACGCCCTAAACTGTTGTTGTTGGATGAGCCAACCTCGGCGTTAGATATGTCAGTGCAGGCAGAGATCCTCAATTTGCTCAATCACTTGAAACGCGAACATGGCATGACATATTTATTGGTCAGCCACGACAGCGATGTGGTGGCCCATATGTCTGAACGCGCGGCCCTGATGGAGAGCGGGAAGATAGTAAGAGAGTTTACCCGGCAGGATTTAGAGCTGGCTGAGCATTTTATGGGATAGCGTTTTGCCGTTCACTCGTGGGTTAAGGTTTGGTTGATAGAGTTGATCGGATCACTGTTTCAGTTGATTCGGTGCTCAGATTCGGTTGTTAGAGTAGATCGGATCACTGTTTCGGTTGATTCGGTGCTCAGATTCGGTTGTTAGAGTAGATCGGATCACTGTTTCGGTTGATTCGGTGCTCAGATTCGGTTGATAGAATAGATCGGATCACTGTTTCGGTTGATAATCATTCAGCGCTCACTTAATTTCCGCCGCTTCAACCGAGTTAAGGCCCATAAGCGTGGGCCTTAACAATCCGCGCTTGCGCACGTATCGCTGGCCTGCTGCGCAGGTACCCTCGGTTCATCACTTCGCTGGCGGGACGGTGTGATTCGCATCCATGCTCAAGCACACCTCAACCCGCCATCCTTGGCGGGTTGCCCTTGCAACACTCTTCACTCGGCTGCTCAAATGTGCTTTTAAACATCAAAACCTAAAGAAAAGGTTTTGATTTTGACGTTGGGCGCAATCAGGAATATTGCCGACAAAGATTGCAGGCCGAATGAGCCGCATGGACGCGGCGAAAGGGGCTGTCGAGCTGGGAGCGAGTCGGCCCCGGTTCGATTAGCCTGCAAGCGGCCGGAGGGCATGGCGAAGCCACAATATTTCGCGCAAGCGCGGGATTCCACAAGGGGGCGCGCCCGCCCCCTTTGGCGGTTGAGGCGACTAAGGCTAGGTTAACCGTAAAGTTATAACAACCGAATCCGAGCACCGGATCAACCAAAATAATGATCCGATCTACTCCAACAACCAAATCAACCAAAATAATAAACCGGATCACTTACCACCAGGACGAGTGACTAAAACCCCTTAACCAACCCCACCACACCCTGAACATAACGATCTAAAGTATCTTCAGACATCTCATTTGCCCCCTGCACCAAAAACGGTGGCAAATAATCCATCCCGGTCAGGTTCGCCATCGCATGGAAGGGTAATAACAGATCCAACGCCGGATAACGGTTATATCCTTGTGGCGTATAATCCTGTGCCTTCCCACCCGTGGAAACCACCAACTGCAACGGCTTACCCTGTAGCTTATTGCCACCACTGCCGTAGGCAAAACCATGAGTTAATACCGCATCCTGCCATTCACTTAAAATAGCCGGTGAGCTGTACCAGTAAAACGGAAACATCATCACAATCACATCATGTGACTTCAACAACTCCTGTTCCCGCACCACATCTATTTGAAAATCAGGGTATTCACGCATCAATTCATGCACCGTGACATTCGCTAATGGGCGGATTGCCTCTATCAACCGACGGTTAATACGAGACTCATCTGGGTGACGATGGGATGTTAAAACTAAAATACCGGACATAGCGTTTTCTCCAACCAATTTGATAACCTTATTTTTTCATTTTCCGGCAGGCAGGTGTAGGCTGCTATCAGTCACATTAATTTCAACTCAAGGTATCAACCACTATGTCGCTGCCTTTGGATATTCATCGTTTACTGCCCGCTTTTCTCACCGCAGCTCAGAGTGAGAACTTCTCCACCGCCGCCAGACAGCTAGGTATCACACCTGCTGCGGTCAGCAAGAATATCCGCGTACTGGAAGAAAAACTGGCGCTACGTCTGTTTCAGCGCAATACCCACAGCGTGGTGCTAACGGATGAAGGCAAAACATTACTGGCACGAGTGGCACCACTGTGGCAGGCACTTTCCAACACACTGGATACGGTGCGTAATAATGATGAGCAACAACCCAGTGGTACGGTACGGGTCAGTGTCATCCCCGGCTTTGGCCGCCAACTGTTGATGCCACTTATTCCAAAATTTATGGCGCGTTATCCACAGATTGATTTGGATCTTTCATTGGAGGCCAGAGTGGTGAATTTGGTCGGAGAAGGATTTGATGTCGGTATCGGTACTCGCATCGATCCCGATAGCCGCTTAATTGCCCGCCAGTTTTACCCAATGCAAATGCTTCTGGCGGCATCCCCTGCTTATCTGGCCCGCAATGGTTCACCCACCAGCCCACAGGATCTCTATCAACATCAGTGTTTAATACACCGTAATCCATCAAATGGCCGGAGAGTAAAATGGCAATTGCAGCAAAATAATGAGGTACAATCTTTAGAGTTGTCAGGTCGTTTGATCTCTTCCCAGCCGGATATGCTGCTACATGCCGCATTAGCGGATATGGGGATCACCTATGTGGCACAATGGCATGCAGCATCACATTTTGCTGACGGTAGCCTTATGCCCGTATTGGCGAGTTACTGGCCCGCCCCTACCCCAGTATGGCTTTATTATGCTTCTGCCGATTTACCGCCCAGAGTCCGCGTTTGGGTTGATTTTCTGTTAAAACATTTCGGTCCGCATCACGCTTTATCCGCACAATAAGTCACATAAAAATATCGTTTTTGTGACGCACTGAACAGGGAATAGACCTAACGTCGATTTCCTTGTTCTAAGTCAAATTAGTTGACTGTCACTTCTGCCATTACCCATATATAGTGTTTATAGTAATTCAAACACCTATATGTAGTAGTTATCCACAAACCATCCACACCTTCCCCGCAGCCCTTATGCGCTGCGGCTTGTCTTGTGGATAACCTTTGCTACAGGCAACAGGAGCAGGCATTGTGAAAACAGTAGTGATTAAGCGGGACGGTTGTCAGGTACCTTTCGATGAGGTGCGGATCAAGGAAGCCGTCGAGCGTGCAGCCTTAGCTGTTGGCGTTGTGGACGCAGATTATTGTGCAACTGTTGCCCGAGTGGTCGCTCAGACGATGGAAAACCAGCCGAAAGTTGATATCCGCGACATCCAAACTGCGGTAGAAAACCAACTGATGGCCGGTCAATACAAGCAGTTAGCTCGCGCCTATATTGAATATCGCCATGACAGGGATATCTCGCGGGAACTGCGTGGTCGCCTGAATCAGGAAATCCGTGGATTGGTTGAGCAAAGTAACAAAGCGCTGCTTAACGAAAATGCCAATAAAGACAGTAAAGTGATCCCCACCCAGCGCGATCTGCTGGCGGGTATTGTCGCGAAACATTATGCCAAACAGCATATCTTGCCACGGGATGTGGTGTTAGCGCATGAACGAGGTGAAATCCACTATCACGATTTGGATTACGCGCCCTTCTTCCCGATGTTCAACTGTATGTTGATTGATCTCGATGGCATGCTGACCCAAGGCTTTAAAATGGGTAATGCGGAAATCGAACCACCGAAATCCATTTCTACTGCCACCGCAGTGACCGCACAAATTATCGCTCAGGTTGCCAGCCATATCTATGGTGGTACAACCATTAACCGTATCGATGAAATTCTGGCCCCGTTTGTCACTGAAAGTTTTAACAAACATAAATCTGTGGCCCAAGAGTGGCAAATTCCTGATGCCGCCGGTTATGCCATGTCGCGCACCGAGAAAGAGTGTTACGACGCCTTCCAGTCGCTGGAATATGAAGTTAATACCCTTCACACCGCCAACGGTCAGACACCGTTTGTCACTTTCGGTTTTGGCTTGGGCACCAGTTGGCAATCACGCATGATCCAGCAGGCCATTTTGCGTAACCGTATTGCTGGCTTGGGCAAAAATCGCAAAACCGCGGTATTCCCAAAACTGGTGTTTGCTATCCGTGATGGTCTGAATCACAAGTTTGGTGATGCCAATTACGATATCAAACAGTTGGCGCTGGAGTGTGCGACTAAACGCATGTACCCAGACATTCTGAATTACGACCAAGTCGTAAAAGTCACCGGTTCCTTTAAAACCCCAATGGGCTGCCGCAGCTTCCTCGGTGTGTATGAAGAAGAGGGTAAACAGATCCATGATGGCCGTAATAACTTGGGGGTTATCAGCCTTAACCTGCCACGTATTGCGCTGGAAGCCAAAGGCGATGAAGCCCACTTCTGGCAATTACTGGATGAACGCCTGCTGTTAGCCAAGAAAGCCCTGATGACCCGTATTGCCCGTCTGGAAGGGATTAAAGCACGTGTGGCACCGATTCTGTATATGGAAGGGGCTTGCGGCGTGCGCTTACAAGCCGACGACAACGTTTCTGAGATCTTTAAAAATGGCCGCGCATCCATCTCGCTGGGCTTTATCGGTATCCATGAAACGGTTAATGCGCTGTTTGGTCATCAGACCCATGTCTTTGATGACGAAAAATTGCGTGAAAAGGGCGTGGCTATCGTCGAACGGATGAGACAAGCAACAGACACCTGGAAAGATGAAACGGGTTACGCCTTCAGCTTGTACAGCACACCAAGTGAAAACCTGTGTGACCGCTTCTGCCGCCTTGATACCGCTGAATTTGGCGTGGTGGATGGCGTCACCGACAAGGGCTATTACACCAACAGCTTCCATCTGGACGTTGAGAAGAAAGTTAACCCATACGACAAACTGGACTTCGAAGCACCTTACCCACCATTGGCGAACGGCGGCTTCATTTGTTACGGCGAATACCCTAACTTGCAGCATAACCTCAGAGCGTTGGAAGATGTCTGGGATTACAGCTACAGCCGAGTGCCCTATTACGGTACTAACACGCCAATTGATGAGTGCTACGAATGTGGCTTCACCGGTGAATTCTCTTGTACCAGCAAAGGTTTTACCTGCCCGAAATGTGGCAATCATGAGCCATCGAAAGTCTCAGTAACCCGTAGAGTATGTGGCTATCTGGGTAGCCCGGATGCGCGGCCATTCAATGCCGGTAAGCAAGAAGAAGTGAAACGACGCGTGAAACATCTGGCGAATGGACAACTGGGCTAACCACTTAATACGATATTACCCAAAGTAATTGGAGTTGCAGGTAGCCGGCAAGGGAGATTCAAATCGGTCGGGAACCGATTTGAACAGCATTTATGCTAGCCCGCAGGGTTAGCATAAAGGATGAGGCTCATTAATCCCGATGAGCTTACTGATGTAAGTGATTCGGGTAAGTGAACGTAGCCAACACCCCCGCAGCGCCAAGTACAAAGGGAGGCACTGATTATAAATTATCATCAATACTACCCGGTCGATGTCATCAACGGCCCAGGCACACGCTGCACGCTGTTCGTCTCTGGCTGCGTGCACGAGTGTGTCGGCTGTTATAACAAAAGTACCTGGCGACTGAATTCGGGTAAGCCATTTACCCGTGAAATAGAGGATCAGATAGTTGCTGATCTGAATGATACCCGTATCCATCGGCAGGGGTTATCCCTCTCCGGCGGTGATCCGCTGCACCCGCAAAACCTGTCCGCGATACTGCAACTGGTTAAGCGAGTGCGTAATGAGTGCGACGGCAAAGATATCTGGATCTGGACAGGTTACACTTTGGCTGAACTGACCGACGAACAACAACAAGTGGTTGATCTGATCAACGTGTTGGTTGACGGCAAGTTCGTGCAAGATCTAAAAGATCCCTCACTGCTCTGGCGCGGCAGCGGTAATCAGGTTATCCATCACCTGCGTTAATTTATTTCCGCCATTCTGCACACTGTTCAGGTTCAGAATGGCGACTCAAATCCCTTCTCAATATTAATCCGTAGCGACTCATTTCCCCTCCCGAATTAGGTACGCCAAAATAATATCGCACGCCGTAAAACTTCATCGTTCCGCCATCTCAGCTTAACCCTACTGTCATCAAAAGCAGCCAGCATAGCGGTGAGATCACTTACCGGTTATCACTATGACTATCCACCATCTGCCCGTCCGTTTTGCCACTTCTGTTGCTTCGCTGCGGCTAGAAACGGCCATCAGGGGGATAGCACTGCGAGGGTATATCTGCCATGCACTTATCTAGACCACCGACCAGCTACCCCACCCGCTATCAACAAATTGCGGCCCAATTAGAACAAGAATTGCGCGGGGCCTATCGTTGTGGCGATTACCTGCCGTCAGAACAACAACTGGCTGATCGCTATCAAGTTAACCGCCATACCCTGCGCCGGGCGGTGGATGAACTGGTTGAGCGCGGCTGGCTACAACGCCGCCAGGGTATCGGCACGCTGGTATTAATGCGCCCATATGACTATCCACTGCATGCTAATGCTCGCTTTAGCCAGAACTTGCTGGATCAAGGTAGTGACCCCACCAGTGAGCGCTTACTCGCAGTTTTGCGCCCGTGTATAGAGCATGTAGCCAAAGCACTCTCACTGGCGGAAGGCACCACCGTGATCCATTTACGTACTCTGCGGCGGGTTAATGGCGTGCCGGTCTGTGTTATCGATCACTACCTGCCAGATCTGCGCTGGTGGCCGGCTTTACAGCAATTCAACTCCGGTTCATTGCATCAATTCATCACCCAGCATTTACAACAACCACTGAATCGTAGCCAAACCCGCATCAGCGCACGTCGTGCGCAGGCAAAAGAGAGCCGCTTACTCGAGATTGCGACTCATGCGCCGCTGCTCTGTGTACGTACCTTAAATATCTGTGTTGATAGTCAGCAAGTGGCGGAATACTCCGTCAGCCTGACGCGGGCCGACATGATTGAATTGACGATGGAGCACTGAATGGAAACTCACCATACCCTTCGGCAAAACTGGATGTCGGTGTTAGCCCACAGCCAGCCAGCAGAGCTGCTTGCTCACTGGCAAGCCTTGAATTTGTCACCGCAATACCAAGTGATCCGCGCCCCAGAGATAGGCCTAAACCAATTACAGGCACGGATGGGGGCGACTGGCCGCCGTTTTATCCTTGGCGATATGACCATAACGCGCGCTGTTATCAGGCTTAACGACAGCATGGATGTTTATGGTTACAGCTACATTGCCGGGCGTAATAAGCCTCATGCCGAGCTGTGCGCCGTGCTGGATGCCTTGTTGCAACACTCTACCGTTAAGGGTAAGCCCGCCGGGTTGAATGAATTATTGCTGAAAACCGTGATTCACCCACTGGCCGCAATACAGCAAGAACGGCGGCAATTACGCGCTGGTGCTATCACGGCCAGTAAGGTTGATTTCTTCACCTTGGTGCGGGGAGAGGACTGATGAGCCTATTAACTCACTTTGAGCATCCCGTGGATGATGCACAGTACACTTTTCGCCGTATTCTCAAAGCGTTGAGTGAACCTGGCGTGCTGGTAACACTGCCTCATGCTACCGGCTGGCAACCACTGAACCCGGCAACCACCAGTGTTCTGCTCACGCTGGCCGATCAGGAGACACCACTTTATCTCGACGCGGCACTTAATAGTGACACCGTGCAACACAATGTGCGTTTTCATACCGGTGCGCCCCTGACGACATGCAGTGATAAATCCTCTTTTTCATTATTTAATAATGAGATAACAGCAGAGCAACTCGCTACCTGCCCGGCAGGTAATGAACTCTCACCGGAACAATCCACTACGGTGGTGATTCAGACCGACAGCCTACACCACGGCGTGCCATTGCGGTTACGCGGGCCAGGCATTGAACACAGCCGCACCGTTGCACCCCACCTGCCCGTCGCCGTTTTGAATTATCTGCTTAACCGCCCTGCCGCATTTCCGGCTGGTATCGATTTTATGTTTACCTGTGGCGAGAGCCTGATGGCAATCCCACGAACCACCCATGTGGAGGTGTGCTGATGTACGTTGCAGTCAAAGGGGGCGAAAAAGCGATTGCAGCAGCCCATCAATTGCTGGAACAGCAACGGCGCGGGGACACTCAGATCCCGGCGATCGATTGTGAGCAAATTGAGCAACAACTCGGTCTGGCGGTTGATCGGGTGATGACCGAAGGCGGCATCTACGATCGCGAGCTGGCTGCACTGGCAATTAAACAAGCCAGCGGCGATTTAGTAGAAGCCATTTTCCTACTACGCGCTTATCGCACAACCTTGCCCCGTTTGGCCGTCAGCCAACCGCTGGCAACCGAGCATATGCGGCTAGAGCGCCGTATTTCGGCCATTTACAAAGACTTACCCGGCGGGCAAGTGCTCGGCCCAACCTACGATTATACCCATCGACTACTGGATTTTACCCTGTTGGCCGCAGGCGATACACCGCAAGCCCCCAAGCGTGGCGAAGCATTACCCGATGATTTACTACAGAATAATTGTGCCCATGTGTTTGATTTATTGGCTCAAGAGCAGCTAGCACTGACAGAGCAAGATGACGGTACTCAGCCGGAAGATATCACCCGCAATCCCCCCGTTTACCCCTGCAATCGCTCGGCCCGGTTGCAACAACTGGCCCGTGGTGATGAAGGTTTTCTGTTGGCGCTAAGCTATTCCACGCAACGCGGTTATGGCCGCACCCATCCTTTTGCCGCCGAGATCCGCACTGGTCATCTGAGCGTTTCAATTCAACCGGAAGAACTGGGATTTGCTATTGATATCGGCGAAATTTTGCTGAGCGAATGCGAGATGGTAAATGGCTTCGTCAGCCCGGAATCAGAACCACCGCACTTTACGCGGGGTTATGGTCTGGTGTTTGGCCGTGGCGAGCGCAAAGCCATGTCGATGGCGCTGATGGATCGAGCCTTGCAAAGCCGCGAACATGACGAAAATGTCACCAGCCCGGCGCAGGATGAAGAATTCGTACTTTCCCATGCTGATAATGTCGAAGCTGCGGGTTTTGTTTCTCATCTTAAACTGCCTCACTACGTAGATTTTCAGGCCGAGTTGGCGCTATTAAAACGCTTGCGCCACGAGCACTGTTCATCCTCTCACCAACCCTCATCTCAAGAACAGGAACCACACCATGACTGAGGTTCTCACTGGTTATAATCTGGGTTACCTGGATGAGCAAACCAAACGGACTTTACGCCGTGCGCTGCTAAAAGCAGTGGCGATCCCCGGTTATCAGGTGCCGTTCGGCGGGCGGGAAATGCCGATGCCTTATGGTTGGGGCACCGGTGGCATTCAACTGACTGCCAGCCTGATTGGCCGCCATGATGTATTAAAAGTGATCGACCAAGGGGCTGATGACACCACCAACGCAGTCTCTATCCGCCGTTTTTTTCAGCGGGTTAGTGGGGTGGCAACCACCGAAAGCACTGTCGATGCCAGCTTGATCCAAACCCGGCATCGCATTCCCGAAACACCGCTAAGCGAAGATCAAATCCTTATCTATCAGGTGCCGATCCCAGAGCCGCTGCGGTTTATCGAACCACGCGAAACCGAAACGCGCAAAATGCATGCGTTAGAAGAATATGGCGTGATGCAGGTAAAACTGTATGAAGATATCGCCCGCTACGGTCATATCGCCACCACCTACGCCTATCCGGTCAAAGTGAATGATCGCTACGTGATGGACCCTTCACCGATCCCGAAATTTGATAACCCCAAAATGCACATGATGCCCGCCCTGCAACTGTTCGGTGCCGGTCGCGAGAAGCGCCTGTATGCCCTGCCCCCCTTTACCAAGGTGGAAAGTCTGGACTTCGACGATCACCCGTTTACCGTGCAGCAGTGGGCTAGCCCCTGTGCCTTGTGCGGCTCGCGCCACAGCTATCTTGATGAAGTGGTGATGGACGATCAGGGCAGCCGAATGTTTGTCTGTTCTGATACTGATTTTTGCCAGCAGCAACTGGCGCAAGTAGCGGCACAAGAGGTAAATATTCAATGATCTCCGAACACGTTATTTCACCATCCGCAGCCGCTCACCCACTGCTATCAGTGGAGAATCTCACGCATTTATATGCGCCAGGTAAGGGGTTTAGCAATGTCTCTTTCCAGCTCTATCCCGGTGAAGTATTGGGAATTGTCGGTGAATCCGGCTCCGGCAAAACCACCTTATTAAAATCGATTTCTGCCCGGTTGGCACCACAGCAAGGGCAGGTTATTTACCATTCTGATGCACAACAACCGGTTGATTTATATCAGATGGCTGAAAGTCAGCGCCGCCGTTTACTGCGCACTGAGTGGGGGGTGGTTCATCAGCATCCACTGGATGGTTTGCGCCCACAAGTTTCCGCCGGTGGCAATATCGGCGAGCGTTTGATGGCGATTGGCCAGCGCCATTACGGCGATATCCGCCAACAAGCAGGGCGCTGGCTGGAGGATGTCGAGATCCCACTATCACGTCTGGATGACTTGCCCACCACCTTCTCCGGCGGCATGCAGCAGCGCCTGCAAATTGCCCGCAATCTGGTGACCCATCCCAAGCTGGTATTTATGGACGAACCGACGGGTGGCCTGGATGTATCAGTACAAGCGCGATTGCTGGATTTACTGCGCAATCTGGTGGTGGAAATGCAACTGGCAGTAGTGATTGTCACTCATGATCTCGGTGTGGCCCGGCTATTGGCACACCGGTTGCTGGTGATGAAGGAAGGCCAGGTGATCGAAAGCGGCCTGACCGATCGAGTGCTAGACGATCCCCATCATCCCTATACCCAACTATTGGTCTCATCGGTGCTACAAAACTGACTGTTTTGTCTCTTAGCCAGCGAATCGATTAACGAGAACTCACTATGAATCACCTGCAACGGCCTATGAATCACCCACAACTGAGAGTTGAGAATCTCAGTAAAACCTTCGTACTACACCACCAGCATGGTATTCGTTTGCCGGTATTGCATCAAACCTCACTGGAAGTGAGTAGCGGAGAATGTGTCGTGCTACACGGCCATTCCGGCAGTGGTAAATCCACTCTGCTACGCTCTTTATATGCCAACTATCTGCCTGACAGCGGGCATATCTGGGTCAAGCATCAGGGGGAATGGCTCGACATTGTGGCAGCACCAGCGCGACAAATTATGGAGGTACGCCGTCATACGGTGGGTTGGGTCAGCCAATTCTTGCGGGTGATCCCACGGATCAGCGCATTGAATGTAGTGATGCAACCACTACTGGAGCTTGGCGTTGAGCGCCATATATGCCAACAGCGCGCGCAGGATCTCCTGACTCGCCTCAATGTTCCACCACGCTTATGGGATCTGGCCCCCTCGACCTTTTCCGGCGGTGAGCAGCAGCGGGTCAATATCGCCCGTGGTTTTATCAAAGATTACCCCATATTGCTGCTTGATGAGCCAACGGCCTCGCTCGACAGCACCAATAGCGCGGCAGTCGTTAGCCTGATTGATGAAGCTAAACAGCGAGGGGCCGCCATCATTGGGATTTTCCACGATGAGGCCGTTCGTAACCATGTCAGTGATCGCTTACTGGTCATGACGCCCTTTCCCGCCGATGCCAGCCCGGAGATACCCGCATGATCCTCAATAACATCAATCTTATTCTTGAAGATCAGGTGGTCAACGGATCGCTCGAAATCAAAAATGGGCTTATCCACAATTACAGTGATCGCCAAACCCAACTTTCTGCCGCCATAGATGGACAAAATGGCTGGCTGTTGCCGGGGTTGATCGAGCTGCATACCGATAATCTGGACAAGTTTTTTACCCCACGCCCCAACGTTGATTGGCCTGCCCATTCGGCGATGAGCAGCCATGATGCGCTGATGGTTGCCAGTGGCATCACCACCGTGTTGGACGCCGTGGCAATTGGCGATGTTCGCGATGGCGGGCATCGTCTGGATAATCTGCAAAAAATGATTAATGCGGTGGTGGATAGCCAGCGGGCGGGACTGAACCGGGCAGAACACCGGATTCATTTACGTTGTGAATTACCTCATGAAAGTACCCTGCCGCTGTTTGAAGAACTGATGATGCAGCCTGAACTGTCATTGGTATCGCTGATGGATCACTCACCAGGCCAGCGTCAATTCGCCTCCAGGGCAAAATATCGCGAATATTATCAGGGCAAATACCATCTTAATGATCAACAAATGGCAGAGTTTGAGGAAGAGCAAATCACCCTGTCAGCGCGCTGGTCCGCGCCGAATCGAACAGCAATCGCCGATCACTGTTCGCGGCGAGGTATTCCACTCGCCAGCCACGATGATGCCACTGTGGAACATGTAGCGGAATCACAAGCACTGGGCAGTGTGATTGCTGAGTTTCCCACCACGGAGGTGGCGGCCAGAGCGTCACATCAGCATGGTTTACAAGTATTGATGGGCGCGCCAAATATCGTCCGTGGCGGCTCCCATTCAGGAAATGTTGCCGCACACCAACTGGCCGCTATTGGAGTATTGGATATTTTATCGTCTGACTATTACCCAGCCAGCTTGCTGGATGCGGCCTTCCGTATCGCACACGATGCAACGAATAGCTTCACCTTGCCGCAAGCGGTCAATCTGGTAACACGTAATCCTGCCAGCGCCTTGGGGCTACAGGATCGCGGTGTCATTGCCGAAGGTAAACGGGCTGATTTGATACTGGCACGCGCTCATGACAGTGCGCAAAGTAAACATGTTTACGTGCAAAACGTCTGGCGTCAGGGAATACAGGTGTTCTGATGGCGCGCTTAATCTATCTGATGGGGGCATCGGGTGCCGGAAAAGATTGCCTGCTGTCGGCTCTGCGGGCAGCCAATCCGGCAAATATTATCGTGGCACATCGTTATATCACCCGCCAAGCCAATGCCGGGGCGGAAAACCATGTTGCGCTGAGTGAACAGGAATTTTTACTGCGGGCGGCCCAAGGATTATTCGCACTGTACTGGCAAGCGCATCAGTATCGCTATGGGGTCGGCATTGAGATTGATATCTGGCTACAACACGGGTTAGATGTGGTGGTTAATGGCTCCAGAGCTTATCTGCCTGAGGCGCAACAGCGCTATCCCGACCAACTTTTGCCGCTCTGTCTGACGGTTTCTCCGGCTATTTTGGCGCAACGATTGCAGCAACGTGGCCGAGAGAACAATGAACAGATCAATGCACGATTACAACGGGCGCAGCACTATCAGCAACAGCTACCGCTTAATTGTTTGCAACTGTCTAATGATGGTGAGCTGCACCACACACTGGGGCAGTTACAACAATTACTGGTAGCGCCCCCCATAACCAGTAAAGAAATGGGGGATAAAAAATGGAACTGACACTGTTAGGCACCGGTTGCGCCCAGCAAGTGCCGGTATTTGGTTGTGACTGTGTGATTTGTGCTAAAGCCAGAGTGCAGCCCGCATTGGGCCGTAAACCTTGCAGTGCCATGCTGCGATATCAGGGGGAAACCACCTTGATTGATGCCGGATTGCCGACACTGGATCAGCAGTTTACTGCGGGGGAAATTCAGCGTTTTTTGCTTACACATTACCACATGGATCATGTTCAGGGGTTATTTCCGTTACGTTGGGGATGCGGAAATTCGATCCCGATCTACGGACCGCCGGATCCAGACGGCTGTGACGATCTGTTCAAACATCCTGGAATTCTGCATTTTCAGCCGCCGATGGCCGCATTCCAGACCCTCCATTTTGGTAACTTACGAGTCACACCGGTTCCGCTAACCCATTCCAAAATAACCTTCGGCTATTTATTGCAAAGCCCCAACCGAACCATCGCCTATCTGACCGATACCGTCGGGCTGCCCGCTGATAGTGCGCTATTTCTGACCAGCAAAAATATCGATCTGCTGGTACTGGATTGCAGCCACCCGCCGCAGACGCCGCCACCACGCAATCACAATGATGTGACCATCGCGTTAGCCATTAAGGATTTGCTGATGCCACAACAGACGTTACTGACCCACGCCAGCCACCAACTTGACCGATGGTTGCTTGACCACCCATTACCGGCAGGCGTGGCAATCGCCCATGATAATCAGACGATTACCCTGTTATAATCAACGCTGCTGCATCTGAGCTGAGGTTAAGATTGTCACGCCCTCTTTCGGCGGCGCAAATGCTTGATCCAGCATCGCCTGTGCGACATCTTTGCCTTTAATCAAGCGCCACTTATCCGGCAATAAAGCAAACAGAGGCGCGCTCAGGCTCTCCATCAAGCGGGGCTTGTCGCGCTGACCAGCCAGCATTGAGGGCCGGGCAAAAGTAAGTTGTGGCCAGCCCTGAGCCTGTAAGTCACGCTCGGCCTCACCTTTGGTGCGGTTATAAAACACCCATGAGTTAGCATTAGCCCCCATCGCACTTACCAATAGAAAATGCCGCGCTCCCAGCCGCAAGCCGGTTTCACCGGCGGCCAATACCAACCGATAATCCACCAGACGAAATGCCGCCTGGCTGCCAGCTTGCTTGCGGGTGGTCCCCAAACAACAAAAGACCAAATCCACCGGCTGATCCAAGGTTTTCAGCAACTCGCCGATATTTTCACCCTGAGGATTAATGAGTTTATTCATGACTGGCAAGGGTTTACGGCTGGGTGCAATAATGGATGTCACTCTGGCATCCAAACGTAGCAGACGCAGTAATTCGCCCCCCACCAGGCCACTTGCGCCCAGTAATAATACCTTCGCCATCTGACCTCCTGCCTTATGGTATTGATGCTAACGCCACGAAAACGTGCGGAGACAATTATTGAAATCAATTGTTATGAATAATACATACCAGAAACACTATTACATAGAATCGAAAAATAGCAGTTATCATTAAAACAGGGAATTTATAGTGAAGAGTCTTGCTGCCAATACAGTTTTTTGCCAAAACCAAGGGTATTATTAGTCATCTTAATTTCCAGCAGATTGAGCTGCCAGAGTGGAGCGGATACCACTTTAGCCACCGGAAAGCGGCGGCAGTAGAGCTGGCGAGCGCGGTGTTCCGCATCCCCTGTTAATTCGCTTATCTCTGCGCGGTATTGAATACCTTTAATCAAGGCTACCGTGCGCGGCTGGGTGGCGATGGTGCCGACAACCTGTGAGTTTATCTGCATCAGTTCGCCATGTCGGGTATGCTTTTCTGTCATGATAAATAGCGCCATCTGCGTTTCATCAAATACGTAAAAACAGTTGGCACACCACATATCCATACCGCTACCCGCACACAGCGTCAGTACATGTTGCTGGCGCAGGAAACGGCTAATGCCCAGCAGATCATCAGGGTTATTCACGTCACTCATTATTCACAACACCCTCTGGCTTAAAAGCGGTATTGAGTGTACATCAAGTCCCCCGCAACAAGCAGCTCTGCGGCTATTCAGTTGCGTTTACTCACATGGAAAAGCCTTTGCCACACGTTCACCACACTTATCTCTGAGTAGGAGATCATTGCCAGCATATCCCTCCCAAGAATAGGGTCTTAATCGAGCAACAACCTAATAACGTGATTTAGCTAGCATTTACTGCATAAGATGCATATGAATTTATATGCAAATTGCGCGTATAAATTTGGATGTAACAAATAATTATGGATTAACAAATAAAATACAAAAACTATTAAGAATCCGCTCTCATGCCGAATATTGGATAATAATAAGCTTTCTTATGTATCCGCCGTGTTAAATATAGCCACACTGTTTTGCATAACATACAGTACAGTTTTGAATAAACAACGTTTAAAATGAATAAAATAAAGTTTTTATTCATTTTTTAGTCAGATTCTCTTTTTAAATCGGTAGAAAACATGATTTGAGTCACAGAATGAATAAGTGTTATGACTAAAATAGCCGTCATCAGTACATTGTTCGTAAACCTTGTTTAAAGAATAGAGACCTTACGTAAATGGAAAATAACAACAAAAAAATGGCGCATATAAGGCGGACAACGCATTTAATGATGCCGGCACACCGTAGTTATTTTAACTTTTCCTACTATCATTATAGATAACATCCTCCCTGCGATGACATCCACTTTTATTGGATAGTCATTGTCTATGCACAATATTTAACAAATGCGAAAAGCGTTCACGACCTTTACGTTGAGTTAACTATTGTCTGCTTTCTCCGAAGAGACTAACACTCGGTTATATTTATACGTCTATCTGATTATGGTTTTTTATTAACCAATCGATACTCAGCCTGTGTTATTCATCTTTCAGCAGAAACATAGCTATCCTGTAAAATTTACTGTCACCTTTGTCATTAATGCTAAATGACCAGAGGATCACTGCGCCTAAAATTCAGTCGCTGTGTTACGCAGAAAAAACATAAAGCAGCCAAGACGATTAATGAATGTTGTTTCATTGATACGGATTGTTATACCCAAAATTTAATATAAATTAATTTAAATAAACCAACAATAGCCTCTTAAAATAAAAGAGAATTTATGATGAAAAAATTAAATATCGCGGCAAGTTTATCTGCTATGCCTTGCTTTGAATCACAGCGTGAAGTCGTAGATGTTTTACACACTGATTTTACTGATATTGCCGCCGTCGTGCTTTCAGTTCAGGACATTAATAATGGTGTCATTGAAAGCATTCATGAGTTAGGTTTAGAGATTCCAATTTTTGCCGCTGTTTGCTGTGAAGAAGAATTGAACACCGATGTATTACCCTCTTTAAACGGGGTATTTGAACTGTGTGGCGACAACACTGATTTTTATGGTAAACAACTTGAATCAGCTGCAGAAAAATATGAGAAAGAGCTGTTACCACCGTTCTTTAGCACATTAAAAAAATACGTGGAGATGGGTAATTCCACCTTTGCTTGCCCTGGTCATCAGGGTGGTCAATTCTTCCGTAAACACCCAGCGGGCCGCCAATTTTTTGACTTCTACGGCGAAACTATTTTCCGCTCTGATATGTGTAATGCCGACGTTAAATTAGGTGATTTGCTTATTCATGAAGGCGCACCTTGTGATGCTCAAAAACATGCAGCGAAAGTATTTAACGCAGATAAAACCTATTTCGTACTGAATGGCACTTCTGCTTCTAATAAAGTCGCGACTAATGCGCTATTAGCGCGTGGTGATCTGGTGCTGTTTGACCGTAATAACCATAAATCCAACCATCATGGTGCGCTGATTCAGGCTGGTGCAACACCGGTATATCTGGAAACTGCCCGTAACCCATTTGGCTTTATTGGTGGTATTGATGCCCACTGTTTTGAAGAAAAATACCTGCGGGAACAAATCCGTAGCGTAGCACCTGATCGTGCTAATGAAGCGCGCCCGTTCCGTCTGGCTATCATCCAACTGGGTACTTATGACGGCACCATCTATAACGCTCGTCAGGTTGTGGATAAAATTGGCCACCTTTGTGACTATATTCTGTTCGACTCTGCTTGGGTTGGTTACGAACAATTTATTCCAATGATGAAAGATTGTTCACCATTATTGCTTGAACTGAATGAAAACGATCCGGGTATTATCGTTACTCAATCAGTACATAAACAACAAGCTGGTTTCTCACAAACTTCGCAGATTCATAAAAAAGATAAACATATTAAAGGCCAGGATCGTTACTGCAATCATAAACGCTTTAATAACGCCTTTATGTTGCATGCCTCCACCAGCCCATTCTATCCATTGTTTGCCGCTTTAGATGTTAACGCAAAAATGCATGAAGGCAAAAGTGGTCAACGCATGTGGCTCGATTGTGTTAAGACCGGTATTGAAGCACGTAAAATGATCTTGAATACCTGTAATATGATTAAACCTTTTGTACCGGTAGAAGTTGATGGTAAACCATGGCAGCAATATGACACCGAAGCCATGGCACAAGATTTACGCTTCTTTAATTTTATTCCTGGCGAAAAATGGCATGCATTTGAAGGCTATGAAGAGTCACAATATTTTGTTGACCCATGCAAATTATTATTAACCACTCCAGGGATTGATACGAATACTGGCGAATATACTGCATCAGGGATCCCGGCGACCATTCTTGCTAACTTCCTACGCGAAAATGGTATCGTGCCAGAAAAATGTGACCTTAACTCGATCCTATTCTTATTAACGCCAGCAGAAGATTTGGCGAAAATGCAGCACCTGGTCGCACAAATTGCCCGATTTGAACGTTTCATCGAAGAAGATGCAATGTTAATCGATGTATTACCTACTGTGTATCGCAATAATGAAACACGTTATCAAGGTTATACTATTGGCAAATTATGTCAGGAAATGCATGACCTTTATGTCAGCTATGATGTTAAACAGCTACAAAAAGAAATGTTCCGTAAACAGTATTTCCCTAAAGTTATGATGAATCCGCAAGATGCCAATATTGAATTCGTCCGTGGTCATGCAGAATTAGTTCCATTGTGTAAAGCCGAAGGCCGAATTGCTGCTGAAGGTGCACTTCCTTACCCACCGGGAGTATTGTGTGTGGTCCCTGGCGAAGTTTGGGGTGGCGCTGCACAGCGTTATTTCCTGGCATTAGAAGAAAGTATTAATTTACTACCAGGGTTTGCACCTGAGTTACAAGGTGTTTATTTACAAGTCGACGAAGATGGTTGGAACCGTGCATACGGTTATATGATGAAGCAATAAGTTAATAATAATAAATTTATACCCGATTTAGTTGACGCTACAGCCTGGCGGCAAATGAAACGATCCCGAATCACTGGATAATATTAAGTGATTCGGGTGAAAAATCTGTTTGCGTGGCCCAAGAAGGATAGGCCGAGTAATGATAATCGCCAACAACACTGTAGTTTCAAATAAAAAGGGATTTGACGACACCAATAACTCAAACCTGTGGGGATAAATTATTCCCACAGTCTCTGAAATTAAAAAAGAGATAATAAAAATGAGTAAAACAAATAATAAGATGGGAGTAGTACAGCTAACAATTCTGACAGCCGTCAATATGATGGGGTCGGGAATAATTATGCTACCAACCAAACTCGCCGAAGTCGGGACAATCTCTATCGTCTCATGGTTAGTCACCGCAGTAGGTTCAATGGCACTGGCTTATGCCTTCGCCCAATGTGGGATGTTCAGCCGTAAATCCGGTGGTATGGGCGGCTATGCTGAATATGCATTCGGTAAGTCTGGCAACTTTATGGCGAACTACACCTACGGTGCTTCACTGTTGATTGCCAATATCGCCATTGCAATATCTGCAGTAGGTTATGGTACTGAATTGTTGGGGGCGACACTCACTCCACTGGGTATTTGTATTGCAACCATTGGCGTGCTGTGGCTGGCAACAGTTGCTAACTTCGGTGGCGCGCGCATTACGGGGCAGATCAGTAGTGTTACTATCTGGGGGGTTATTATCCCAGTGGTCGGTATCTCAATCGTCGGCTGGTTCTGGTTTAGCAGCTCAGCCTATATGGCAGCCTGGAACCCACATGCAGTTCCTACGTTTGAAGCTATCGGTTCTTCTATCTCAATGACCTTGTGGGCCTTCCTTGGTCTGGAATCTGCTTGTGCCAACACCGATGCTGTCGAAAACCCTGAACGTAACGTTCCGATCGCCGTACTGGGTGGGACTTTAGGTGCCGCAGTTATCTATATCATCTCAACCAACGTGATTGCCGGTATCGTGCCAAATATGGATTTGGCTAACTCTACAGCGCCATTTGGCCTGGCATTCGCTTATATGTTCACCCCAGCGGTCGGTAAAATCATCATGGCATTGATGATCATGTCCTGCGTGGGTTCATTACTGGGTTGGCAGTTCACCATCGCTCAGGTATTTAAATCCTCCGCTGATGAAGGTTTCTTCCCGAAAATTTTCTCAAAAGTCAGTAAAGCAGATGCGCCAATCAAAGGGATGTTAACCATTGTTGTCATCCAGAGTGTGTTGTCCCTGATGACCATTAGCCCGTCATTGAACAAACAGTTCAATGTGTTGGTCAATCTGGCGGTAGTAACTAATATCATCCCTTATATTCTGTCGATGGCGGCGCTGGTCATTATCCAGAAAACAGCCAATGTGCCACCAGCCAAAGCGCGTAAAGCCAATATCATTGCCTTTATCGGTGCGATGTATAGCTTCTATGCGCTTTACAGCTCTGGGCAAGAAGCGATGACATGGGGTGCGATTGTTACCTTCCTTGGTTGGACACTGTACGGTTTGGTTTCACCACGCTTTGAATTTGCAGCAAAAACCAAATAAATAGCCATAACCCGGCGGGTGGAAGGTCACTTCCCCCGCCTATTTAACCAATCAGGTGCCAGCAGATAAAAAAGTCAGGATGCCGCAGCCAATTCCGGTAATAATGTTCCGCACCGCTACCCCCGGACTGGAATAAAATTATGTCGGACAGCCTATGGCATCTCTATCTACTGCGCACCCCCACTGGCATGCTCTATACCGGGATCACCACTGATGTAACACGGCGATTGGCCCAACATCAGGTAGGGAAAGGCGCAAAAGCGCTGCGAGGAAAAGGTGAGTTAACATTGGTATTTCAGTGTGAGGCCGGGGATAGATCAACAGCATTGAAGTTGGAATATCGGGTGAAACAACTCAATAAGCAGCAAAAAGAAAAGCTGGTAGTTAGCCAGCCTTCTTCATTGCTATCGTTGCTCGCCGCTAAAAGCGATTAAACGGGGCAGAGAACACCACTTCGCCATCAGCGCCCGTCAATGCATCTTCCGCCAACGCATAAACCTGAAAAGCTTCTTCGGTACCGGGCCAACGGCAGCTCAACTGATGACGAACTGCGGGCACAAAACCAAAACGCTGATAATAGGCTGGGGAGCCTAGCACCACGACAGCGGCATAGCCAAATTCATTCAGGGAGTCTAGCCCTTCGTATATCAGCTTTTCAGCCAAGCCTTGGCGGCGCAACCCCTCCGCCACGGCCAGTGGTGCCAGTGCGACCCATTGACGGTCTTCACCTCCCACCTCTACCGGGCTGAATGCTGCATAACCAACCACACCGCCTTCATCGTCAGTTGCCACGATACCCAATGTCAATAAGCCGTCTTCACGCAGTTGCTGTACCAGCTCGGCTTCTGCATCTTGCTTGAAGGCTTGGCGCAATAGGGCGTCGATCCCCGGCGCATCTACCGGAATTTCAACCCGGATCAGCACGATGCTAATGTACGGGAAGCACTCACCGCACCCTCTTGCTGACCAGCCTCGATAAATTCAGCCAGTTGTTGCAGGCCAACACGCAGTAATGTTGGCATGGACTCCAACTCAATGGCATCCATTAGATTTTTGACATACAGACCCAATTCAGTATCCCCTTCAATTCGTAACCGGCGCTGGAAAAACAGCGTATCCGGATCTTCTTTACGGGCAGCGATCAAAATCAAATCGTTGGCATCACCGCTAAAGCTCACATCAGCTTCAGCCTGTTGGCTTACGACCAGCCTACCGTGTTCTACCGTCATAAACCATTGCAATGCGAGGTCTCGCACTTCAATTTTTAGCCAGCGGGATTCCAAAAACTCCAGTTCTCCGTCCAGCAGAGCCTGACGAAGTTGCCACCCGAGCACTTGCTCTATTACCTGACGCTTTAAGGCAAATGGTGTCAATTTTAATGGACCTCGCAGCAGCGCAGGCCCTTGACTCACCAGACGTGCTCGTAGTTTTCCCAACACAGGCAGACTCCTTTTAACCCAGATAAAAAAGGTAAATGTGTTATATCAATAAATTTTGCACCAAGTTATGGCTGAAAGTATTGCTAAATATCAGAAGAATAGCACCAATGCCAAAGAAACTGCCTTAAATCAAGGTCCGTGTGGGACAGGTTAACTAGAATCGCCATTCGATAAGATTTTCATCGCCACGAATATCATCTTCGGATGGGAAAAATAATTGCCAGCGGTAACCTCAGCAAGGCGAGCCGTTGACTCATTCAGGAAAATTCTATGGAGCTGCTTTGTCCTGCCGGCAACTTACCTGCATTAAAGGCTGCCATTGATAATGGTGCCGATGCAGTTTATATCGGTTTGAAAGATGATACCAACGCCCGCCATTTTGCTGGCCTCAATTTCACCGATAAAAAGTTGCAGGAAGCGGTCAATTACGTTCATAGCCGCAAACGTAAACTGCATATCGCCATTAACACCTTCGCCCACCCTGACGGTTATTCCCGCTGGCAGCGGGCAGTGGATATGGCGGCACAGCTTGGGGCTGATGCCCTGATCCTGGCTGATTTGGCCATGCTGGAATATGCAGCCGAACGTTACCCAGAGGTTGAGCGCCATGTATCGGTACAGGCGTCGGCTACCAATGATGAGGCTATCCGCTTTTATCAACGTCATTTCGATGTGGCGCGAGTGGTTTTACCGCGCGTACTGTCAATGCATCAGGTGAAACAATTGTCGCGTACCAGCCCAGTGCCACTGGAGGTCTTTGCCTTTGGTAGCTTATGCATTATGGCTGAGGGCCGTTGCTACCTTTCCTCCTATTTGACCGGTGAATCACCCAATACGGTCGGTGCCTGCTCTCCAGCGCGTTTTGTTCGCTGGCAGCAAACCCCACAGGGGATGGAGTCTCGCCTTAATGAAGTGCTGATAGACCGTTATGAAGATAATGAAAATGCCGGTTATCCCACCCTGTGCAAAGGCCGTTATCGGGTAGACGGTCAGCGCTATCATGCGTTGGAAGAGCCAACCAGCTTGAATACGCTTGAGTTATTACCGGAGCTGTTTGCTGCCAACATTGCGTCAGTGAAAATTGAAGGCCGCCAACGCAGCCCGGCTTATGTCAGCCAGGTTGCCAAGGTCTGGCGACAGGCAATTGACCACTATCAGGCCAATCCTTCGCAGTTTGTCGCTAAAGCGGAATGGATGGAGCAACTGGGCGCAATGTCCGAAGGTACTCAAACCACATTGGGTGCTTATCATCGTAAGTGGCAGTAGCCGGAGGAAACATGAAGTACGCCTTAGGCGCAGTACTCTATTACTGGCCGAAAACTGATATCGAAACCTTTTACCAAGCTGCAGCTAACAGTAGCGCCGACATTATTTATCTCGGTGAGAATGTCTGTACCAAACGCCGTGAAATGAAGGTGGGTGACTGGTTGGCACTTGCAAAAGAAGTGGCTGCCAGTGGCAAACAGGTGGTTATTTCCACACTGGCGCTGCTGCAAGCACCGTCAGAGTTGAATGAATTAAAGCGTTATGTGGAAAACGGTGAGTTTTTGCTGGAGGCCAATGATCTGGGGGCGGTGAATATGGCCGCTGAGCGTGGCCTACCCTTTGTTGCCGGCCATGCACTGAATTGCTACAACGCTTATACTCTGCGAATTTTACACCGCCAGGGCATGATGCGTTGGTGTATGCCGGTTGAGCTATCACGTGACTGGCTGGTTAATGTGCTGCAACAGTGTGAAGAACTGGGGTTCCGCAACCAGTTTGAGGTAGAGGTCTTGAGCTACGGCCACTTACCGCTGGCTTATTCCGCCCGTTGCTTCACCGCGCGCTCAGAAGACCGAGCCAAAGATGAGTGTGAAACCTGCTGCATCAACTACCCACAAGGGCGGCCGGTATTATCACAAGAAGACCAACAGGTATTCATCCTCAATGGTATTCAAACCCAAAGTGGCTACTGTTATAACCTCGGTAATGAACTGATTTCCATGCAAGGATTAGTGGATATCGTGCGACTTTCTCCGCAAGGCCTGGATACGCTGGCAGTTATCGAGCAGTTCCGGGCTAATGAGCAAGGGTTGAACCCACTTATTTTGACCGATAAAAACGATTGTAACGGCTACTGGCGGCGTCTCGCTGGGCTGGAATTGGTGTCATAAATAAGCCATCGGGCGTAGCACTACGCCCGATATTTCTCTATGCGCTGGCATTCTTACCCAGCCACTCGATATAGCTACCACACGAATCGTAGGCTCCATCGCGCTTTCTTTTTCATCGCCTCAATCGTCCTTTTGCCGCCGCATTTATTCCCCCTTCGCAACCCACGATTTAGATTATGCTTTTATACGTGATAGTCGCGCACTGCATGTGATTTTTTATGTGCATAGTAAGGCGACTAGACACCCTATTTGGGTTAATAAATTAGTGCGTTCGCCCTTCAAGCGACTCGACATAAGGTTAAGATGGACGACTCTATGACTGACAAAAAGACAGTACCGCTTTCAGTACTTGATTTATCGCCGATAGCGCAAGGCAAGACACCACGAGAGGCTTTTCATGCTTCGCTGGATCTAGCTCAACATGCTGAAAAGTGGGGATATCACCGCTATTGGCTCGCTGAGCATCATAATATGACAGGTATTGCCAGCGCGGCGACCTCGGTACTGATTGGCTATATTGCCGGGGGTACCAAGAGCATCCGCGTAGGCTCTGGCGGGGTCATGCTACCTAACCACTCACCACTGGTGATTGCAGAACAGTTTGGTACCCTCGCCTCCCTCTACCCAAACCGTATCGATCTCGGCCTTGGCCGTGCGCCCGGTAGTGACCAACGCACCATGATGGCACTACGCCGCCATCTGTCCGGTGAAGTAGATAACTTCCCAGCCGATGTCAGCGAACTACAAAGCTACTTTGCTGAAGTACAACCGGGGCAAGCGGTACAAGCCGTTCCTGGGCAGGGTTTGCATGTTCCATTGTGGCTACTGGGTTCCAGCCTATATAGCGCTCAATTGGCTGCAGCCATGGGCCTGCCGTTCGCCTTCGCCTCACATTTCGCACCAGATATGTTATTCCAGGCGCTCAAGCTCTATCGGGAAAACTTCAAGCCGTCCATTCAATGGCCAAAACCCTATGCTATCGTTTGTGTGAACGTGGTTGCCGCAGATAGCGAGCGCGATGCCCGTTTCCTGTTTACCTCCATGCAGCAGCAATTTGTCAATTTGCGCCGAGGCACGCCGGGTCAACTACCGCCACCAGTAGAGAATATGGATAAGATCTGCTCACCCGCCGAACAATTTGGTGTGGATCAGGCGCTACGCTTATCTATTATTGGGGATAAAAGTAAAGTGCGTCATGGGCTTCAGTCATTATTGCGGGAGACCCAAGCTGACGAATTGATGGTGAATGGCCAGATTTTCGACCATCAGGCACGGCTATATTCATTTGAAATAGTTGCCGGATTACAGTCAGAGTTACAACCTGTTGAACACCTATAACCCGCCAATTGAAGCGAAATTATAGACATAAAAAAACCAGCCCTTGGGCTGGTTTTTATTTTGAATCATCAGAAATGATTAAGACTTATGCATCACCAAAACGACGGCGAGTAGGTGCCGCTGCTGCTGGTGCAGGCGCTGCTGCATCTTCACGACGAGGCGCTGCTGAGCGCTGACCATCGCGGTTACCACGACGTTCGCCACCACCGGCCGGAGCACGGTCACTGCCGAATGAACGGCGAGGAGGAGCACCTGCTGCGCCATCACGACGTTCGCCACCGAATGAACGGCCAGCACCACCACCACGACGCTCACCACCGGCACCAGCACCGCCAGCAGGACGCTCACGGCGTTCATGTGGCTGTGCATCACCCAACAGCTGCATGTTCAGCGGCTTGTTCAGGATACGGGTACGGGTGAAGTGAGATAACATTTCGCCCGGCATACCTTTTGGCAACTCGATAGTTGAGTGAGAAGCAAACAGCTTGATATTACCAATGTAACGGCTGCTGATGTCGCCTTCGTTAGCAATCGCGCCAACAATGTGACGAACTTCAACACCATCATCACGGCCCACTTCAATGCGGTACAGTTCCATCTCACCAACATCACGACGTTCGCGACGCGCTGGACGCTCGCCACCATCACGACTGTCAGCACGGCTATCAGGGCGACTATCACGACGGCTGTCACTACGATCACGGCCACGATCGCTACCACGGTCATCACGGGAATTGAATTCACGCTGCGGACGACGCGGAGCTTCTGGTGGCAGAATCAGAGGACGTTCGCCCTGTGCCATTTTCAGCAGTGCAGCAGCCAGTGTTTCGAGATCAAACTCTTCTTCCGGTTGCAGCTTAGCCAGCAATGCACGGTACAGGTCCAAATCACTGCTTTCCAGCTGTTGGCCAACTTTAGCAGCAAACTGAGCTAAACGACGTTCGCCCAGCAATTCAGGGTTTGGCAACTGAACTTCTGGAATAGTCAGCTTCATGGTGCGTTCAATGTTTTGCAACAGACGGCGTTCACGGTTTTCAACAAACAGCAACGCACGACCAGCGCGACCAGCACGACCAGTACGGCCGATACGGTGAACGTAAGACTCTGAATCCATAGGGATGTCATAGTTTACAACCAGGCTGATACGGTCAACATCCAAACCACGTGCCGCAACGTCAGTTGCAATCAGAATATCCAAACGGCCATCTTTCAGGCGGTTCAGTGTCTGCTCACGTAAAGACTGGTTCATGTCACCGTTCAAGGCAGCACAGTTATAACCACTACTTTCCAAAGCTTCAGCCACTTCCAGGGTGCCATTTTTGGTACGCACGAAAATGATGGCCGCATCGAAATCTTCAGATTCCAGGAAACGTACCAGCGCTTCGTTTTTGCGATAACCACCACCTACACGCCAGAAACTCTGGCTGATGTCAGGGCGGGTAGTGACGCTAGACTGGATGCGAACTTCCTGTGGATCTTTCATAAAGCGACGGGTAATACGGCGAATCGCGTCAGGCATGGTTGCAGAGAACAACGCCGTCTGATGTTCAGCCGGGATCTGCGCCAGAATATTTTCGACGTCTTCGATAAAGCCCATGCGCAGCATTTCATCTGCTTCATCCAACACTAAACCGCTCAGGTTGGACAGGTTAAGAGTACCGCGTTTCAGGTGGTCTAACAGACGACCTGGGGTACCAACAACGATTTGTGGCCCCTGGCGCAAAGCGCGTAATTGAACGTCATAACGCTGGCCGCCGTACAGGGCCACAACGTTGACGCCATTAATGTGTTTAGAGAAGTCAGACAGTGCTTGCGCGACCTGAATAGCCAACTCACGGGTTGGTGCCAGCACCAGAACCTGCGGTGATTTCAGCTCAGCTTTAATATTGTGTAACAGCGGCAAACCAAACGCGGCTGTTTTACCACTGCCTGTTTGCGCCATGCCAAGAACATCACGGCCGTTTAACAGGTGTGGGATACATTCCAACTGGATAGGAGATGGTTTTTCATAACCAAGATCAGTCAGAGCGGAAAGAATAGGAGCGGACAGCCCCAGATCAGCAAAAGAGGTTTCAAGCTCAGTAGTCATGTACACGTGCCTCATTAATAATGGCAGCCAGTCTACATAACTCGTCGAGAAAATTTTCAGTCATTTTCATTGAAAAGTGTGAACCGGCTCAAATTAGATTATAAAACGAACAAAAAGGCCATCACCTGTTAGGGTGATTAACGTTGGTAAAAACCAAGGTAGTCAGGCTAATAGTTGTTCGTCAGCTATTGCTGGTCCGATTCCGATAGGTCGTCTTGTTCTTGGCCCAAAAGCGCCAATTCCAACAATGCATAGCGGTGCTCAACAAAATTATGAACGTTGTTAGCTACCGTCAGTTTGAACAGCGCCGAAGCGGTGTTCTTGTCCCCCAGACTTAGGTAATGTTTACCTAAATAGAAGTCAGTTTCACTGAGATGCTCAGCGAGCGAAGTGTTATCCATTGCATCTGACTTGAGCCTTTCCATCAGCGTTTTTTCGCTGATCGTGCCCAAGTAGAATTCGACAATATTCCATCCCCATTGCCCTCTGTCCGATTTTTCATAGCGCTGTTGTAACGCTACTGCAGCCGCCTTGGGATCGATTTCTCTTTCCACCAGATACAGCCATAACGAACGGAAGGGATCATTTGGATCGTCTTGATAAAACGCCTGCAGATCATCCTGCGCCAACGGGAGTCGACCGCCATAATAGAGGGCGATACCCCGGTTTAAACGCGCGTAATTGTAAGTTGGATCAAGCTCTAGTACAGAATCAAACGCTTCATAGGCAGCATCAAAATTGCCTGCCTGCGTTAAATAAATGCCCAGATAGTTAAAAACTTCTGGCATATCAGGACGAATAGCTAACGCTTGCGAAAAATCATTTCGCGCTAGTGCCCGTAGCCCGAGGCTATCATACAGCACTCCGCGCTCATATAAAAGCTGTGCGCGCTCATCATCCGTAAGTGCCCGACTTGCAAGGATTTGTTCCATGCGCGCCAGAATCACTTCCTGCTGCAACGTAGGTTGCAACGGGATAGCCAACACCTCGTCTTTACGCCAATCATGGTTGCTGCATCCTGCCAGCATGAGTGCTGTCGCAACGTAACACCAGCGCAAGAAAGGCTTCATTTCCTACTCCCGAAGACAAACATTGGATAAATATCCTTTCATCCATTTGTTTAACACAAGAGCATCCTGCCCTCGAGACAACACAGCCCCTCACCAAGAGGTAAGAGGCTATGGAATACTTTATTACTCTGCTGCTTCTGGTGCCGGAGCTTCTGCGTCAGGAGTAGTGGCTTCTTTGATGCTCAGGCGGATACGGCCCTGGCGATCAACTTCCATTACTTTAACTGGCACTTCTTGGCCCATTTGCAGATAGTCAGTCACTTTCTCTACACGCTTGTCAGCGATTTGAGAAATATGAACCAGACCTTCTTTACCGCCACCGATTGCCACAAATGCACCGAAATCAACGATACGAGTCACTTTACCCGCATAGATACGGCCCACTTCGATTTCAGCAGTGATTTCTTCAATACGACGGATAGCGTGTTTCGCTTTATCGCCGTCGGTTGCTGCAATCTTAATGGTGCCATCATCTTCGATTTCAATGGTGGTGCCAGTTTCATCGGTCAGCGCACGAATCACAGAACCACCTTTACCGATCACATCCTTGATTTTCTCAGGATTGATTTTCATGGTGTAGATACGTGGAGCAAACTCAGAGATATCACCACGAGGTGTGCTGATAGCCTGTTCCATAACACCCAGAATGTGCAGACGCGCACCCTTGGCTTGGTTCAGTGCCACCTGCATGATTTCGCGGGTGATACCTTCAATTTTAATATCCATTTGCAGTGCAGTAATACCGTCACGGCTACCGGCCACTTTAAAGTCCATGTCGCCCAAGTGATCTTCGTCACCCAGAATGTCAGACAGAACAACAAAGTTTTCGCCTTCTTTAACCAGACCCATCGCGATACCCGCAACAGCGGCTTTAATTGGCACACCTGCATCCATCAGGGCCAAAGATGCACCACAAACAGAAGCCATTGAGGAAGAACCGTTAGACTCGGTGATTTCAGAAACCACACGAACAGTGTAAGGGAACTCGCTCGGGCTTGGCATTACTGCCAGTACACCACGTTTCGCCAGACGGCCATGGCCAATCTCACGACGTTTAGGTGAACCCACCATACCTGTTTCACCAACACAATATGGAGGGAAATTATAGTGTAGCAGGAATGAGTCAGTACGCTCACCCATCAGCTCATCAATATTTTGCGCATCACGGGCAGTACCCAGTGTTGCGGTAACCAGCGCCTGAGTTTCACCACGGGTGAACAACGCAGAACCATGGGTACGTGGCAATACGCCAGTACGCACATCCAGACCACGGATCATGTCTTTTTCGCGGCCATCGATACGTGGCTCGCCACGCAATACACGGCTACGAACGACGTTTTTCTCAACATCGCCCAGAATGTCCTGAATCTCGCTAGCATCTAAAGATTCATCTTGTGCCAACAGCGCTTCAGTGACGTCAGCTTTAATAGCATCAACCTGAGTATAGCGCTCTTGTTTCTCAGTAATGCGATAAGCATCACCCAGACGAGCTTCTGCCAGCTCAGCAACACGCGCATGCAGCGCTTCGTTAACTGGCTCTGCATGCCAATCCCACTTAGGTTTACCAACTTCAGCAACCAGAGCGTTGATATTCTCAATCACAACTTGTTGTTGTTCGTGGCCGAAGATAACCGCGCCTAACATTTGATCTTCAGACAGAATCTGTGCTTCTGATTCCACCATCAATACTGCGTCAGCAGTACCGGCAACAACCAGATCCAAACGGCTTTCTTTCAGCTCGTCGGTCGTTGGGTTCAGCACATACTGATCGTTGATGTAACCAACGCGAGCAGCACCGATTGGGCCGTTAAATGGAATACCTGACAGGCTCAGCGCCGCTGAGGCACCAATCAGTGCCACGATGTCTGGGTTAACTTGTGGGTTAACAGAAACAACGGTCGCAATCACCTGCACTTCGTTCAAGAAGCTGTCTGGGAACAGTGGACGGATCGGACGGTCAATCAGACGTGAAGTCAGTGTTTCGCCTTCACTTGGGCGGCCTTCACGGCGGAAGAAGCTACCTGGGATACGGCCAGCAGCGTAAGTACGCTCCTGATAGTTAACGGTCAGAGGGAAGAAGCTTTGACCTGGCTTGGCTTTCTTTTGGCCAACAACAGTCACGAATACTGCGGTGTCGTCCATGCTTACCATTACAGCAGCCGTTGCCTGGCGAGCCATCATACCGGTTTCAATGGTAACGGTATGTTGGCCGTACTGGAATTTACGAATAATCGGAGTCAGCAAAATAGTATCCTTATACTATGCGGTGCCGGATCGTATTGACTCTCCATCCACCTGTTACTAATACCTTCACACTGCATCCTCGCGACTAATGACAATCCTTAACTCTCATTGAGTTAAAGTCTCTCATTAGCCGCGCGAACCTCTGCACCGGAAGATCCTATGTTTAAAATTTACGCTTCTTACTTAACGCTACAGCAGTGTTAGCCTTTCTCACTCACCCGAATCACTGACCTGAGCCAACCTCGGCGGGACGGACCCGTTTGCTGCTTACTTACAACTTCAATACTTTGGGTAATGAGCAACAACAATATACTAACGTATTTTATCATTGCTTCTTAGAAAAAAGGGGCCAATTTGGCCCCTTTCTCCCGAAACTCGCAGACTTAGCGACGCAGACCCAGACGCTCGATCAGGGAAGCATAACGTGCTACATCTTCACGCTTCAGGTAGTCCAGCAGCTTACGACGCGTGGATACCATACGCAGCAGACCACGACGGCTATGGTGATCTTTTTTGTGCTCGGAGAAGTGACCTTGCAAATGGTTAATTTGAGCAGTCAACAGAGCAACCTGAACTTCGCTTGAACCGGTGTCATTGGCACCGCGACCGAAGTCAGCAACAATTTTAGCTTTCGCTTCAACACTTAGAGACATGATACAACTCCAAATATATATAGATAAATTAAAACAGGCGCCGATCTCTAATTCAGCAACCCAATATGTAAGCCGCACTATTCTACTCTTTGAACCGCAGGATCGCAAGGTAGCCGCATATACCCGTCATACTTCAAGCAGCGTTCCTGCAACTCGAATTATATAGGGTATGGCCTACAGTGCATTTTCCTGCGCCTCTACTACCAGGCGTTTGGGTGCAACACGACCATCCTCTGCAATAGTGCCGATACCAATGAAATTATGCTCTTCGCCTTCAGTGATACGGACCATACCTTCGCTTGGTGCGCCTGCAACATGTACCGGTTGCCCTTGCTTTACATAGGCTGCGACAGCAGGTAATAGATTGACTTCAGGGAAGTTTAATACTGCACTGTCCATCGGTAGCAACAGTAAATCCAGCTCTGGATTTGGCGAACGTTCTTCTGCCTGTGCCGCTTCAACCATGGCAGTCAACTGCTCTAAAGTCACCATGCGATCACTTGGGTAAGTAGCCACTTGCAAACGACGCAGATAACTAACATGTGCACCGCAACCTAATAATTCACCCAAATCATCGATGATAGTGCGAATGTAGGTACCTTTTGAGCAATGGATTTCCAGCTCAAGGTCATTGCCTTCCCAGCGGATAAACAGCAATTCATACACGGTAATGCTACGGGCTTCGCGCTCTACTTCAATCCCCTGCCGGGCATATTCATACAACGGCTTACCTTGATGTTTCAGTGCCGAATACATGGACGGTATCTGCTGGCTATCGCCGCGAAAACGGTCCAAAGCGGCATCCATCTGTGCCTGAGTGACGTTAACTTCACGCTCACTGATTAACGCGCCTTCGGCATCCGAAGTATCGGTGCGCTGCCCCAAACGGGCAACCACACGATAGCGCTTATCAGAATCCAGCAAGAATTGAGAAAATTTGGTCGCTTCCCCAAGACAGATAGGCAGCATGCCGGTCGCCAGTGGATCGAGTGCACCGGTATGACCTGCACGATTAGCACTAAAGAGACGTTTTACTTTCTGCAAAACGTCATTAGAGGAGAGGCCCAGCGGCTTATCCAATAACAGAACGCCGTTAATGTCACGGCCGCGACGACGTGGACGCCCCATTACTTCTCCTCGTCGTTACCTGGATTAACCTGACGTTCTACATCATTTTTGATGACGTTAGTCACCAGGTTAGACATCCGCATACCTTCAATCAATGAGTTATCATAAGCGAAGGTCAGTTCCGGTACGATACGCAAGCGCATCGCTTTACCCAGCAGAGTGCGGATATAACCAGAGGCATCTTGCAGTGCTTTAATGCCATTTTTAACTGTATCCGGGTCTGCGTTATCGGTTAACACATTCAGGAAGGTCACAAAGACTTTAGCGTAAGCCAAATCACGGGACAGCTCGATACCGGATACGGTAGCCATGCCAACACGTGGGTCTTTGATTTCGCGCTGTAAGATGAGTGCGATCTCTTTCTGCATTTCCTGCGAAACACGTTGAGAACGGCTGAATTCTTTTGCCATTTGGATTCTCCAGACAAATTGGGGGGCCAAGGCCCCCCAAATGGATATAAGCAGATCTGAGGCGATTAATCGATAGTACGTTTGATTTCGATAATTTCGAAGACTTCGATCACATCACCAGTACGGACGTCATTGTAGTTCTTAACGCCGATACCACATTCCATACCATTACGAACTTCGTTAACGTCATCTTTGAAGCGGCGCAGAGATTCCAGCTCGCCTTCATAGATAACCACGTTGTCACGCAGAACACGGATTGGATTGTTACGCTTAATCACACCCTCAGTAACCATACAACCTGCAATGGCGCCAAATTTCGGTGATTTAAACACATCACGAACTTCAGCCAGACCAATGATTTGTTGTTTGTACTCAGGTGCCAACATACCACTCATCGCCTGTTTGACTTCGTCGATCAGGCTATAAATTACTGAGTAGTAACGCAGATCCAGACCTTCAGTTTCAACCACACGACGGGCTGAAGCATCAGCACGAACGTTAAAGCCAAGGATGATTGCGCCAGAAGCTGCTGCCAATGTTGCGTCAGTTTCGGTGATACCACCAACGCCTGAGCCAACAATGCGGACTTTCACTTCATCAGTAGACAGATTTTCCAGTGAATCACAGATAGCTTCACAAGAACCCTGTACGTCAGACTTGATTACGATGTTCAGTTCAGAAACTTCACCTTCGGTCATGTTAGCAAACATGTTTTCCAGCTTAGACTTCTGCTGACGAGCCAGTTTGACTTCGCGGAATTTGCCCTGACGGTACAGTGCAACTTCACGCGCTTTCTTCTCGTCACGAACAACAGTCACTTCATCACCGGCAGCAGGAACACTGGACAGACCCAGGATTTCAACCGGAATAGACGGACCAGCAGACGTGATATCACGGCCCAATTCGTCACGCATCGCACGTACACGGCCATACTCAAAGCCACACAGTACGATATCACCTTTGTTCAAGGTACCTTTCTGAACCAGCACGGTAGCAACAGGGCCACGGCCTTTATCCAAGAAGGATTCGATAACAACACCGTTTGCCATGCCAGTACGAACTGCTTTCAGTTCCAGAACTTCAGCTTGCAGCAGGATTGCGTTCAACAATTCATCAATACCGATACCGGCTTTTGCAGATACGTTGATGAACTGAGAGTCACCGCCCCACTCTTCTGGCTGGACACCGTACTGAGACAGCTCGGTTTTAACGCGGTCTGGATCAGCTTCTGGCTTATCGATTTTGTTTACTGCAACCACAACCGGCACGTTCGCCGCTTTGGCATGCTGAATAGCTTCGATAGTCTGTGGCATCACGCCATCGTCGGCTGCAACAACCAACACCACGATATCAGTCGCCTGAGCACCACGGGCACGCATTGAAGTAAACGCGGCGTGTCCTGGGGTATCCAGGAAGGTGATCATCCCGTTTTCAGTTTCAACGTGATAGGCACCGATGTGCTGTGTAATACCGCCGGCCTCACCTGACGCCACTTTCGTGGAGCGGATGTAATCCAGCAGAGAGGTTTTACCGTGGTCAACGTGGCCCATGATGGTCACAACCGGAGCGCGGTGCTCGGCTGCGGCTTCAGCGCCAGTATCACGGTCGCTCATCAGTGCTTCTTCCAGTTCGTTTTCACGACGCAAGATCACTTTATGGCCCATCTCTTCAGCAACCATCTGTGCTGTTTCTTGATCGATAACCTGGTTAATGGTTGCCATTGCGCCCAGTTTCATCATTGCTTTGATGACCTGAGAGCCTTTAACCGCCATTTTGTTTGCCAGTTCAGCAACCGTTACAGTCTCACCAATCACAACATCGCGGTTAACCGCAACAACAGGCTTGTTGAAGCTCTGTTGCAATGTGCTTGGTTTACGTTTGCCTTTACGACCAACAGCACGTGCTTCTTCACGATCAGCTTTAGACTCGGAGAGTTTATTGCCTTTCTTCTGCTTAGTTGCTTTACCACCACGAGTGCGGCTACGGCGATCACCTTCAACTTTGGCGTCGTTTTCATCTTCCGCGGCGCGCGCATGTTGTGAGGTGGTTACATGGTAGTCAGCAGACTCAGTCTGCTCAGCCACAGGTTCTGGCCATTTACCTTCGTTTTCGGCTGCCATTTTACGGGCTTCCTCAGCAACGCGTTTAGCATCTTCCTCGACCTTACGGCGTGTTTCTTCTTCTACTGAGCGTTTCAGCTCGGCAGCTTCAGCTTCACGGCGTGCTTTATCGGTCTGAGCTGGCTTGATTTTTTCGTCGGTTTGTTGATTCGTCACTTTTTCTTTTTCCGCTGCTTGGCGTTTAGCTTTTTCAGCGGCCTCACGTTTGGCTTGTTCTTCGGCCGCACGTTTAGCTTTTTCTTCAGCGATTTTCTGCGCTGCTGCTTCCGCTTCACGTTGTGCCTGCTCTTCCGCTTCACGCTGTGCCTGCTCTTCCGCTTTCGCTTGTTCAGCTTCCGGCGTATTTACATAAGTGCGTTTCTTGCGGACCTCGATTTGCACCGATTTACTTTTTCCGCCGGTGCTCGGAATATTCAAGGTGCTACGCGTTTTGCGTTGCAACGTGAGTTTATTAGGCGCACTACCGTGTTCGCGGTTTAAGTGCGCCAGCAATGTTTCTTTTTCTTGCTGGGTAACTGAGTCTACTTCAGACTTCTTGATCCCTGCATCAGCAAATTGCTGTACCAGGCGATCAACTGGGGTCTGAATCTCAGCTGCCAGCGATTTTACGGTTACATCTGTCATGCTGTTCCTTCCTGCTACAGTTTATTACGCGTTATCGCCAAACCAACAGATATTACGTGCAGCCATAATCAGCTCACCGGCTTGCTCATCGCTAAGCCCTTCAATATCTGCCAGATCGTCGATACCCTGCTCGGCAAGATCTTCCAGCGTACACACACCGCGCGCAGCCAATTTGAATGCCATGCTACGTTCCAGACCGGCCAGGTTCAGCAGATCATCGGCGGGTTTTTGGTCGCCAAGACTTTCTTCTTGTGCCAGGGCCAGCGTGGTCAATGCAGCTTTGGCGCGATCACGCAGCGCTTCAACCGTATCTTCGTCAAGACCGTCGATTTCCAGAAGTTCTTTCATTGGCACGTAAGCCAATTCTTCCAGAGAAGAGAAACCTTCCTCTACCAATATGGTGGCGAAGTCCTCATCGATATCAAGATATTTGGTGAAGGTATCAATAGCGGCATGAGCTTCGGCCTGATGCTTCGCCTGAAGATCGTCCGCCGTCATTACGTTCAGTTCCCAGCCACTCAGTTGTGCTGCTAAACGTACGTTCTGACCGTTACGGCCAATTGCCTGTGCCAAATTGCTGGCTTCAACGGCAACATCCATCGTGTGTCTGTCTTCATCAACCACAATAGACGCAACATCAGCTGGCGCCATAGCGTTAATAACAAACTGGGCTGGATTATCATCCCACAATACAATATCAATGCGCTCGCCGCCAAGCTCGCTGGAAACAGCCTGAACACGTGCACCACGCATACCGACACAAGCACCGACTGGATCGATACGTTTGTCGTTGGTTTTGACCGCAATTTTAGCACGCGAACCCGGATCACGAGCAGCTGCTTTAATTTCGATCAATTCTTCGCCAATTTCTGGCACTTCAATACGGAACAGCTCGATCAGCATTTCAGGACGTGAACGGCTAACAAACAACTGAGCACCGCGAGCTTCTGGACGCACGTCATACAGAACACCACGGATACGGTCGCCTGGACGGAAGTTTTCACGCGGTAGCATGTCCTCACGACCAATAACGGCTTCAGCATTGTTACCCAGATCCAGTGCAATACTGTCACGGTTAACTTTTTTCACTACACCGGTAACAATCTCGCCCAGATATTGACGGAACTGATCCACCACCATAGCACGTTCGGCTTCACGGACTTTCTGTACAATAACCTGTTTAGCCGTTTGGGTTGTGATACGGTCAAAAGTAACAGATTCAATCTGATCTTCGACATAATCACCCAACTGGAGAGTTGGATCTTCATATTGAGCCGCATCCAACGTGATTTCACGCGTTGGCATGGTAACTTCGTTAACAGCGACCCAACGGCGGAAAGTGTCGAAATCACCGGTTTTGCGGTCGATACTGACGCGAACTTCAATTTCTTGTTCGTATTTTTTCTTGGTCGCTGTCGCTAGAGCGGTTTCCAACGCCTCAAAAATCTTCTCGCGCGGAAGGGATTTCTCATTGGAAACTGCTTCTACAACAGCCAGAATCTCTTTGTTCATCCTAGTTGCCTCATCCAAACTTTAAAAGTGGGGTACCAGGTTCGCTTTCTGGATGTTGCTCAGCGCGAACACTTCATCTTTTCCATCCACAGTAACCGTGATCATTTCACCATCAACGGCTTTAATAATGCCCTGCCATTTACGGCGGTTCTGCATTGCCATACGCAAAACCAAAGTGACTTCTTCACCGAGGTAACGAGTATAGTGTTCAGCGGTGAACATAGGGCGATCAAGGCCCGGAGAGGAAACTTCTAAGTTGTAAGCGACCGTAATTGGATCTTCTACGTCCAATACAGCGCTGACCTGGTGGCTGACATCAGCACAAGCATCAACAGTGATTCCGTCGTCACTATCAATATAGATTCGTAGCGTCGATTGGCGCCCCCGGATGAACTCAATGCCGACTAATTCATAGCCTAAGGCCTCAACCGGTGCTGAAATTATCTCTGTTAACTTTTGTTCTAATGTGGACAAGCCCACCCCCAAGACATAAAAAAAGGGCCTAATAGCCCAGTGATTCTGCTGTCAAATAACAAAAAACCCCGAAATTCGGGGCTTTATGCAACTGGACCCTGTTTGCCGCAAAGCGGCTTCGGTGCAACTTTCTGACAAGTATTTTTTTCAAATTGAAATCGAAAGTATCTGAGGTCTACCGAATACAACATTTGAAAAAAAACACTTCAGGAAAGTGGTTGCGGGGGCCGGATTTGAACCGACGACCTTCGGGTTATGAGCCCGACGAGCTACCAGGCTGCTCCACCCCGCGTCCGAAAACGTGGCAAATATTACGTTGATAACGACAAAAAAGCAAGTTATCTGACTGATTTGGTACCGAGGACGGGACTTGAACCCGTAAGCCCAATCGGGCACTACCACCTCAAGGTAGCGTGTCTACCAATTCCACCACCCCGGCACTGATTCAACTGGTTGTTTTTACTATTTAAGTCGTCACAACCATTTTAAAACTTTTTTTTCTATCTTTACTGCTTACTGCTGGCAAAACATTACTGCGGGATATCGCTACTTGGCTTAGCGGGTGCTACTGGAGCTGTAGTCTGCTCAGTTTTTGCAGGCGTACCCAAGTTTTCCCACTCGCTGCCTGTATGGCCCTGGTTGGTGCTCATATTGCCCAGAATCAAGCTAATGACGAAAAACAGCGTCGCCAATAAAGCCGTCATGCGAGTCATAAAGTTACCGGAACCATTCGAACCGAACAGAGTTGCAGATGCACCTGCTCCGAATGAGGCTCCCATATCCGCGCCTTTACCTTGCTGCAACATGATCAGAGCGACTAGCCCAATCGAAATCAGCAAGAAAAATACCAGAAGAGCTTCGTACATAGTTGTACCTGTATCCTTGCGGGTTCACCGCATGCCAAATGCTTTTCACCCATCAGCGGGGACTTATTCACCCACTTAAGCGGGTGTGAATACTAACCAAAGCGCATAGTACACGCAAGGGCAATTTCACTACACGAGTTCATTTGCAGAAAAAATCGTCAAGTTCTTCAACTTCAGCGTAATTTATGGGGAAAGAGTTACGCCCTCCCCCCATAAAAATGCCATTAACCTGCTGCTTTCACCGCATCAGCAATTCGGTTTGCCATTTCAGCAATCAATGATTCTTCAGCGTCGCCTTCAACCATCACGCGGATTAAGGGTTCGGTACCTGATTTACGCAACAGAACGCGACCACGATCGCCTAGCTCTTTTTCAACTTGGCGAGTCACTTCTTCAACTTCCTCTGATTTCAACGGGTTGTGTTCACCAGAGAAACGCACGTTCACCAGGATTTGTGGCAAGAGCTTCATGCCACTGCATAAATCATGCAGGCTCATGTGGTTACGCACCATAGCAGTAAGCACTTGCAAACCAGCAACAATGCCGTCACCGGTGGTAGTTTTATCCAACAAAATCACATGACCGGAGTTTTCAGCTCCAATACGCCAGCCTTTTTCTTGCATGGCTTCCAGCACATAGCGGTCACCCACTTTGGCACGAACAAACGGAATACCCAGATCTTTCAGCGCCAGTTGCAGGCCCATATTACTCATCAGCGTGCCAACTGCCCCACCCTTAAGTTGACCTTGACGCAAGCCTTCACGCGCGATGATATACAGAATCTGGTCACCATCAACCTTGTTGCCCAGATGATCAACCATCATCAACCGATCGCCGTCGCCGTCAAATGCCAGACCAACATGTGCCCCTTCAGCAAGCACACGCGCTTGCAGCAAGCGAACATCCGTGGCGCCACATTCTTCGTTGATATTCATACCATCAGGCTCACAGCCGATGGTGATAACATTTGCGCCGAGTTCACGCAGTACACTTGGGGCGATGTGATAGGTTGCACCATTGGCGCAATCGACCACGATTTTTAATTCCTTCAGGCTGAGTTCGCTTGGGAATGTGCCTTTACAGAACTCAATGTAGCGCCCGGCCGCATCCACGATACGGTTGGCTTTACCCAGTTCGGCCGATTCAACGCAGGTTAATGGTTTTTCCATTTCTGCTTCAATGGCCTCCTCTACATCATCGGGCAGCTTGGTGCCATCGATCGAGAAGAATTTAATGCCATTATCTTCGAAAGGGTTATGGGAAGCTGAAATAACAATACCCGCTTCAGCGCGGAAAGTTCGGGTCAGATAAGCAACGGCCGGGGTCGGCATCGGGCCAGTAAATGATGCAGACAGCCCTGCAGCAGCCAAGCCAGCTTCCAGCGCCGACTCCAGCATGTAGCCGGAAATACGCGTATCTTTACCAATGATAATTTTACGAGAACCATGTCGAGCCAGAACCTTACCGGCAGCCCAGCCGAGCTTTAATACAAAATCAGGCGTAATCGGGCTCTCACCCACTTTGCCGCGAATGCCATCTGTACCAAAGTATTTACGGTTACTCATAATTTTTGTTTATCCCTTCGCTGAAAGTGTTGCCTCGACGATACGCATCGCCTCGACAGTTTCTTTGACATCATGCACTCGGACAATCTGTGCGCCTTGCATAGCGGCAATGACAGCACAAGCGACACTCCCGATGACCCGCTGTTGTGGCGGAACATGTAATAGCTGACCCACCATCGATTTTCGCGACATTCCCACTAACAATGGCAACTCAAAATGATGTAGTTCGGCCAATCGCGCCAATAACTGGTAATTATGCGCCAGATTTTTACCGAAACCGAAGCCTGGGTCGAGTAACAATTTACTTTTTGCGATGCCGGCCGCAACACAGCGAGCAATATGGTGTTCAAAAAACTGGTTTACATCAGCCAGTAAATCGTCGTAATGCGGTGACTGTTGCATACTTTGCGGTTGCCCCTGCATATGCATCAGGCACACCGGCAACCCAGTTTTTGCCGCAGCGTCAAGCGCACCAGGCTCTTGTAATGAGCGAATATCATTAATCAGATGGGCGCCTGCTTGAGCAGATTCGGTGATAACCGCCGCTTTAGAGGTATCCACCGATAACCAGACATCAAAGCGCTTGGCTAGCGCTTCTACAACGGGCACGACCCGATCAAGCTCTTCCTGCTCACTCACTTGCGCAGCACCGGGGCGAGTGGACTCGCCGCCAATATCAATCAGCGTAGCACCTGCTGATAGCATTGATTGGGCATGCTGTAATGCTTTATCAAGATTATTGTGATTCCCACCATCCGAAAATGAATCCGGGGTGACATTCAGAATACCCATAACTTGCGGGAGAGAAAGATCCAGAACCCGATCTCTGGCAGTTAACTGCATGTAATCACGCCTTAAAAGTGGCAATTCACTTTAATTTTATACCCAAAGTCATTGCGTTGCAGCAAGGCAAACCGAACAAGGCCCGATGAACACACCAAAGTTCAGTTATTCAAGTGGGAACCGCTGCAACGCCAAGTAAGCAGGATATGACAGAAAAAGAAAAACCCCGAGCAAGCCCGAGGTTTATATTAATCACAACGCTTTTAGATGCCAACAATTGACTTACTTATCGCCCAACTGTTCTGACATGGTATTTGAATTGCCAGGCGTTGGTACGTTTGGCTCATCTACCGGCGTTGGTGCCTTTGGTGTGCTGTCATTGTCAGATGATTTATTCTTGGTCGCATCATCCCAACCTGCTGGCGGGCGAACTTCTTTGCGATTCATCAAATCATCAATCTGCGGTGCATCAATCGTTTCATACTTCATCAACGCATCTTTCATGGTATGCAGAACATCCATGTTTTCCATCAGCAAAGTACGTGCACGCTGATAGTTGCGCTCGACAAGTAACTTAACTTCCTGATCGATAATACGCGCAGTTTCATCAGACATATGCTTGGCTTTTGCCACAGAACGGCCAAGGAATACTTCGCCTTCTTCTTCAGCATACAGCAACGGCCCCAGTTTTTCGGAGAAGCCCCACTGTGTCACCATGTTACGCGCGATAGACGTAGCAACTTTGATATCATTCGATGCACCGGTAGAGACTTTTTCCGGCCCGTAAATGATCTCTTCAGCAAGACGACCACCGTATAAGGTAGAGATCTGGCTTTCCAGTTTCTGACGGCTGGCACTGATAGAATCACCTTCCGGCAGGAAGAATGTCACACCCAACGCACGACCACGTGGAATAATGGTCACTTTATGTACTGGGTCATGCTCAGGAACCAGACGACCGATGATCGCGTGGCCTGCTTCATGATAAGCCGTAGACTCTTTCTGCGCTTCAGTCATTACCATGGAGCGACGTTCCGCACCCATCATAATTTTATCTTTCGCTTTCTCAAACTCAGCCATCGAAACGACACGCTTGTTACCACGAGCAGCAAACAGTGCGGCTTCGTTGACCAGGTTAGCCAAGTCAGCACCAGAGAAACCTGGTGTACCGCGTGCGATAACTGAAGCATCGATATCGGTATCTAATGGTACGCGGCGCATATGAACTTTCAGAATCTGTTCACGACCACGGACATCAGGTAAACCAACCACAACCTGACGGTCAAAACGACCTGGACGCAGTAACGCTGGGTCAAGAACGTCTGGACGGTTAGTTGCCGCGATGACGATGATGCCTTCATTGCCTTCAAAGCCATCCATTTCAACCAGCATCTGGTTCAGTGTCTGTTCACGTTCATCATGACCACCACCCAAACCAGCGCCACGCTGACGGCCTACCGCATCGATTTCATCGATAAAGATGATACAAGGTGCGGCTTTCTTAGCCTGCTCAAACATGTCACGGACACGGGATGCACCCACACCAACGAACATTTCCACGAAGTCAGAACCAGAAATAGTGAAGAATGGCACTTTAGCTTCACCTGCAATGGCTTTCGCCAGCAAGGTTTTACCTGTCCCTGGAGGACCGACCATCAACACGCCTTTCGGAATCTTACCGCCCAGTTTCTGGAAGCGGCTTGGCTCACGCAGGTAGTCAACTAACTCACTGACTTCTTCTTTTGCTTCGTCGCAACCGGCCACATCAGCAAAAGAGGTTTTTATTTGATCTTCTGTCAGCATGCGGGCTTTGCTCTTGCCAAAGGACATTGCCCCTTTGCCGCCGCCACCTTGCATTTGACGCATAAAGAAGATCCAGACCCCAATCAACAACAGCATTGGGAACCAGGAAATAAAGATAGAGGCCAGCAAGCTCGGCTCTTCCGGTGGCTCACCAACAACTTTCACATTTTTAGTCAATAAGGTATCTAACAGCTTTGGATCATTGACCGGAATGTAAGTCGTATATTTGCTGTTATCTTTCTTACTGACGTTAATTTCACGCCCATTAATACGCGCTTCACGAACCTGTTCTTGGGTTACGTCGGACATGAAAGTAGAGTAATCCACTTTACGGCCATTCGATTCGCTGGGTCCAAAGCTCTGGAATACAGACATCAGTACGACTGCAATAACTAACCAGAGAATTAGGTTTTTCGCCATGTCACTCAAGGGATTAACCTCATATTACAACTGTGTTAACAAACAGCGTTAGGGTACTACAGTTTCCGCCCTGTCGCTACAATGTACACTTCACGCGATCGCGCACGAGAAGCGTCTGGCTTACGAATCTTAACTTTCGTAAACAGGGAGCGAATTTCCCGTAGGTATTCATCAAAGCCATCTCCCTGAAACACCTTCACCAGGAAACTTCCGCCTGGTGCAAGTACATCACGACACATATCCAAAGCTAATTCAACCAGATACATTGATTTAGGTATATCGACTGCCGGAGTACCACACATATTCGGGGCCATATCGGACATGACCACCTGAACTTTTTTATCCCCAACACGCTCAAGTAAGGCTTTCAAGACCAGTTCATCACGAAAATCGCCCTGAAGGAAATCGACACCAACGATAGGATCCATTGGTAGAAGATCACATGCGATGATTCGCCCTTTACCGCCTATTTGGCTTACAACATATTGGGACCAACCGCCGGGTGCAGCGCCTAAATCGACCACTGTCATACCGGGTTTAAAAAGTTTATCGTTCTGTTGTATTTCATCAAGTTTAAACCAGGCGCGGGAGCGTAGCCCCTTTTTCTGCGCCTGAATTACATATTTATCGCTAAAGTGTTCTTGTAACCAGCGACTGGAGCTAGCCGAACGCTTTTTATTAGACATCTCTTTTTCCAACTATCTTAATTAAGAGCCCGCGCATCTGTTGCTTAGCTCGCGTAAACTCCCCATCGACGTAGACCGATTTGGTGATACACATGAGATGGCGGTAGAATGAACCGTTTTCAATCCCAACTTAAGCAAAAAAGACGATGAATCTGAATAACAAACAAAAACAGCACCTGAAAAGCTTGGCCCATCCATTAAAGCCAGTAGTCATGCTGGGCAATAACGGGTTAACCGAAGGGGTGCTGGCTGAAATCGAACAAACGCTGGAACATCATGAACTTATTAAGGTGAAGATCACTGCTGAAGAGCGTGAAACCAAAGCCCTAATTGCTGATGCCATCGTGCGTGAGACCGGTGCCGTTAACGTCCAAATCATCGGTAATATTTTAGTGCTCTATCGCCCGGCGAAAGAGCGCAAGATCATTTTACCGCGGTAATGACGCTTGTTTTAGAGAAAAGGTGCCATGCACTTTGTTCTGATAAAAGGCCGCAAGCGGCCTTTTACTTTTCTTTACAACTTCATTTTTGAGAAATAATGCGTAATAGCTGCTCAGATGGGCAAGTATTACACATAATCCACGCTAAGAATTTCATATTCTACTTCGCCGCCTGGAGTTCGAATAACAACGACGTCATCGACTTCCTTACCAATCAGGCCACGAGCGATAGGTGAGTTAACCGAAATAAGATTTTGTTTAAAATCCGCTTCATCATCACCCACAATCCGGTATTGCTGCTCTTCTTCGCTATCCACATTTAAGACACGAACCGTGGCACCAAAAATAACGCGGCCATTATTTGGCATTCTGGTGATATCAATCACCTGCGCATTAGAGAGTTTTGCTTCTATTTCTTGAATCCGGCCTTCACAGAACCCTTGTTGCTCGCGGGCTGCGTGATATTCAGCATTTTCTTTCAAGTCACCGTGTTCGCGGGCAGTGGCGATATCAGCAATAATTTTAGGGCGACGAACGCCTTTTAAAAAATCCAGCTCTTCACGCAGTTTCTCTGCGCCATTTACCGTCATCGGAATCTGTTTCATCTTTTAAATACCTCTAAATCTATCCTGTTCAAAAAACCGTCATCCTAACGTTTTCGAATGAAAATACGGCTAGTTTGATACCCTACCCGCCTCCAGGCGATAAACAAAAAAAATCACCCCGGAGCCAAAACCCCAAGTCAGGATCAATTTTGCATTTTGATATGCATTTTAACGTAGAGTTCCTTTAGGGTCATCGTTTACTTTCGCCCTCGTTGCACCGTAGTATGGCAACACGTTATTCAGCAGTTATACCGAAATTATGCATTTTTCACGAATTGTCAGTGGATTGGCCTGCGCTATTGCGATCAATATCAGCATATCTAACGCCAATGCGGCTCAGGTCGAAAATTACACACAGTATCTGCCTGATGGGGCAAATCTTGCGTTAGTGGTACAAAAAATCGGGGCCACTACCCCGGCAATAGACTATCACGCCCAGCAGATGGCATTACCCGCCAGTACGCAAAAAGTCCTGACGGCATTGGCCGCATTATTACAACTTGGGCCCGATTTTCGCTTCAGTACCACACTGGAAAGCCACGGCCCGATCACCGATGGTGTGTTGCGCGGCAATTTAATTGCTCGTTTTGACGGTGACCCCACCTTAACACGCCAGCAACTGCGTAATATGGTGGCTACACTACGAAAAGCGGGTGTGAAACAAGTTGCAGGTGATCTGATCATTGATACGTCGGTTTTCGCCAGCCATGATAAAGCACCCGGTTGGCCGTGGAACGACATGACACAATGTTTTAGTGCCCCCCCTGCGGCGGCCATTGTCGATCGCAACTGTTTTTCTGTCTCACTATACAGCGCACCTAATCCGGGTGACATGGCATTTATCCGAGTTGCATCCTATTATCCGGTGCAGATGTTCAGTGAAGTACGTACTTTAGCTAAAGGTTCACCGGATGCGCAATATTGCGAGTTAGATGTCGTTCCGGGTGAATTAAACCGATTCACGCTTACCGGATGCCTGACACAACGCAGCGAACCTCTGCCGCTGGCCTTTGCCGTACAAAATGGGGCCAGCTATGCCGGTGCCATCTTGAAAGATGAACTGAAAAAAGCGGATATTCAGATTGACGGTAGTTTGCGGCGCCAAACTACACCAGGCCCTGCGGGAAGCGTGTTAGCACAAGCACAGTCAGCACCGTTACATGACTTACTGAAAATCATGTTGAAAAAGTCTGACAACATGATTGCCGATACCGTATTCAGGACCATTGGTCATCAGCGATTTGGTGTACCGGGTACATGGCGCGCCGGTGCCGATGCAGTGCGTCAGGTTCTGCGCCAGAAAGCCGGTGTGGATCTGGGGAACAGTATTGTCGTGGATGGCTCAGGGTTGTCACGTCATAACCTTATTTCACCAGCAACCATGATGCAGGCTTTGCAGTATATAGCTCAGCATGATCAAGAGCTTAACTTTATCTCAATGCTGCCGTTATCGGGTTATGATGGCACATTACGCTATCGCGGTGGCCTGCATGAGGCTGGTGTTGATGGCAAGGTTTCGGCTAAAACCGGGGCACTACAAGGCGTATACAATCTGGCCGGATTTATCACCACTGCGAGCGGGCAGCGCATGGCATTTGTCCAATTCTTGTCGGGTTACGCCGTGCCACCAGAAGATCAAAAAAATCGTCGGGCACCTTTGGTTCGCTTCGAAAGTCGCCTGTATAAAGATATCTATCAGAACAATTAAAAACTATGAAACTACTGATTGTTGAAGATGATGAACTACTGCAACGCGGAATAGCGATGGCCCTGACCAACCAAGGCTATGCCTGCGACTGTGCCGGTACCGCAGCCGAAGCGCACAGTTTATTACACACCAGTCAGTACAGTATGGTAATCCTCGATCTCGGCTTGCCGGATCAAGATGGAGCCGTATTGCTGCGTCAATGGCGTCGCCAGCATGTCACCCTACCGGTGCTCATCCTCACCGCCCGTGATGCACTGGAAGACCGGGTTGACGGGCTGGATGCCGGTGCTGACGATTACCTTATCAAACCTTTCGCGTTAGCCGAATTACTGGCACGCGTCCGCGCATTGATCCGACGTTATCAGGGGCAAAGTGACAATCTGGTACAACAAGATGATCTGAGCCTTAACTTATCAACCCAGCAAGTCTGTTTGCAGGATCAGCCGCTGGAAGTCACACCTAAAGAGTTTGCGATCCTCTCACGTTTAATTATGCGAGCCGGTCAAACGGTTAATCGTGAGTTATTACAGCAGGATCTGTATACCTGGAATGATGATCTCGGCTCCAATACGTTAGAAGTGCATATCCATAACCTGCGTCGTAAATTAGGCAAGGATCGTATCCGCACTGTCAGGGGTATTGGCTATCGACTGGAAGCGCAATCATGATCAGTATGCGTCGCCGTCTGATCTTAATGCTGGCGTTAATTTTATTGGTTACCCAGTTAATTAGCGCATTTTGGTTATGGCATGAAAGTCAGGAGCAAATAAGCTTCCTGGTTGATGAAACCCTTAGCGCGCAAGCACGTAATGAACGGGTTGATACTGAAATAGCGGAAGCTATTGCATCACTGCTTGCCCCGTCGCTCATCATGATGGCCATTACTCTTTTGCTTTCTTTCTGGGCGATCAGTTGGATTATTCGCCCGTTGGATCAATTGCAAAAGAAGCTGGCTGAACGCTCAGCCGATAATCTCACCCCAGTGATTGTTAAGAGCGATATGCAAGAAATCGTCTCTGTAACGTCGACACTTAATCAGTTGTTATCCCGGCTATCCAATACTCTTGCGCAAGAACGTTTGTTCACCGCCGATGCCGCGCATGAGTTGCGCACCCCTCTTGCTGGAATTCGCCTGCACCTTGAGTTGATGGAACAACAAGGAATCACTGAGAGTAAATTATTGATTAACCGCATCGACTTATTGATGCATACCATTGAACAGCTACTGGCGCTATCCAGGGCTGGCCAAAATTTTGCCAGTGGCCTTTATCAAACTCTTGATTGGGTTGAGAACGTAGTACAGCCACTACAAGATGAGTTGCAGGAAATGTGTACTCTTCGCCAGCAAACTATTCAGTGGGAATTCCCTCCTTATGCCAAGACAGAAGGTGACGCCACTTTGCTGCGCTTAATGTTGCGAAATCTGGTTGAAAATGCCCATCGTTATAGCCCGATTGGTAGCCAGATTTCAGTCAAACTCGTTACTGAAGACTCGGGTACTATTCTGCAAGTGATAGATGAAGGGCCGGGTATAAAACCAGAACAGGCAGGCGAACTTACTCAGGCGTTTCGTCGTATGGATCAACGCTATGGAGGCAGTGGTTTAGGGCTAAATATCGTGATCCGTATTGTTCAACTGCACCAAGGCAGGCTAACACTGGAGAACCGCACAGAGCGTTCAGGATTAAAGGCACAATGCTGGATACCTGCGGTCACTCATAGCACGGTGTTACCTCAATTCAGCTAGTGTGGTCATAAGGCGTGGCTGTTCAAATAAAAGGGCCACCACTGGTGAAGTGGCAGCCCTAATTTATACTCATAACAACTTTACACTCATCACCACCGGGTGACTTAACGTTCGTAGATAAACTCTACGCCGTCATCATCCTCTTCATCCCAATCGTCGTCATCTTCTTCTGCCGCTGCTTCAGCTTCCACTTCAGCCAGTTGTTCACGGTGATAATCATCCCACATGAATTCAACTTTTTCTGGCGCACTTTCTGCAATAGCCATGGCTTTAGGTTGGCTGTTAAGGAATTTCATGACATCCCAGCACAGCGCATTCACATTCTCGCGATTCGCGGCAGAAATCATGTAGTACTTATCGTCCCATCCCAGCGCTTCTACAATGGCTTTAGCGCGAACTTCAGCTTCTTCAGTACCTATCAGGTCAATCTTATTGAAAACAAGCCAGCGTGGCTTCTGGGAAAGATTTTCGCTGTATTGCTGCAACTCATTAACGATGACTTTGGCATTCTCAATCGGATCAGATTCATCGGTCGGAGCCAGATCAACCAAGTGCAGCAGTACACGGCAACGTTCCAGATGCTTTAGGAAACGAATACCCAGACCGGCACCGTCTGATGCACCTTCGATCAAACCAGGAATATCGGCAACCACAAAGCTCTGCTCGTGATCCATTCGTACAACACCCAGACTTGGGATCAATGTCGTAAATGGATAATCAGCCACTTTGGGTTTAGCCGCAGAAACTGCACGGATAAAGGTTGATTTACCGGCGTTTGGCAAACCTAACATCCCTACATCAGCCAGCAGCAGCAGCTCAAGCATCAATTCACGGGTTTCGCCTTCAGTACCCATGGTTTTCTGGCGTGGCGCACGGTTAACCGATGATTTGAATCGGGTGTTACCTAACCCGTGGAACCCCCCTTTCGCGACCATCAGAATCTGGCCATGGCGGGTCATATCACCCACAATTTCACCGGTTCCCTGATCCAGTACACGGGTACCCACCGGGACTTTAATGGTGATATCTTTACCACGTTTGCCGGTACAATCACGGCTCTGGCCGTTCTGCCCACGTTCAGCACGGAAAGACTTCACAAAACGGTAATCAATCAGCGTGTTAAGGTTTTCATCGGCCAGCAGGAAAATATCGCCGCCATCACCACCATCACCACCGTCAGGACCACCATTAGGGATATATTTTTCGCGGCGGAAGCTGACGCAGCCGTTACCACCGTCACCCGCTACAACCAGAATCGTAGCTTCATCAACAAACTTCATTTACTTTCTCCGTAAATCATTCACCGGGCTGCTGCTTTTGCGGAGCAACCAGGTTTATTTCTGTCCGACGTGGCCACCAACGATGCCCAATTGCGGAAAACATTGCGCCTGCCACTACCACGAATGCGCCTGCGTATCCCACAAGGTTGAGGGACGGTGCGGCAAACATTTCTGGCCAAGCCAGCGCCAATAGAATTGAAAAAAACAAGGTAAACAGCGGCGTCAATGTGACGAGTGCGCTTACCTGCGCTGCCTGCCAGCGCGCCATAGCTTCAGCTAAAGCACCGTAACCTACCAGGGTATTAACCCCACAAAACAGTAAACAGGCAAACTGCCACCCATTTAGCTGAAAAATAACGGCGGGCTTCGCCATTGGGAATAATGCAATTGCACATAAAGTGTACAACAATAATAGGATTTGTTGCGATGCCATACGCCTTAATAGCACCTTCTGGGCAACACCATAGCTGACCCAAACAACCGCTGCACAGACACCCAATGCCACGCCAAGCGTATAATCAGTCAAACGGGTAAAGATTTCATACAGGCTGGTATTAAAAAATAACAGTAACCCGCATATCAGCATCCCCGCACCAATAACTTGGGTGATGCGCATCCGCTCTTTTAAAATCAGCACACTGGCAACCATCATACCTACCGGTGACAGTTGCCCAATAACCTGAGATGCCGTCGGACTTAGATATTGTAATGATGAACTGAAGAAGATGAAATTCCCCAGCAAGCCACACGTCGCAACTATCAGTAATACCAGCCAGCGACGTTGGCGAAAAAGTTTAAGAGAGGGCAACTGACGGCGTGAAGCCAGAATAATCCCCAAGCCGATAGCCGCCATCATGAAGCGATACCAAACAATGGTAAAAGGCTCCATGACCACAAGCACTTGCTTCATTGCAATCGGCAAGGCACCCCAGAATACGGCAGTGGTTAGTGCCAAAAAAATACCTAAACCAGCCTGCTGCTTCGTATCCATTTTTTACCGGAGGGGTTAACCCAGAAATGTAAAAAGCCCCGCAACGAAATTGCAGGGCTTACATCTATTTACAGGACGCGAAAAACTTATTCAGCTTCGATGCTGATAAATTTACGGTTTTTCGGGCCTTTAACTTCGAACTTGACTTTACCGTCAGTCAAAGCAAACAGAGTATGGTCTTTGCCGCAACCTACGTTGATGCCAGGATGGAACTTAGTCCCACGTTGACGAACGATGATGCTGCCTGCCAGAACTGCTTCGCCGCCAAAACGTTTTACGCCAAGACGTTTACTTTCGGAGTCACGACCGTTACGGGTCGAGCCACCAGCCTTTTTATGTGCCATTTATCCGCTCTCCTAAATCTTAAGCGCTGATGCCGGTGATTTTAACATCAGTGAACCACTGACGATGACCTTGTTGCTTACGGTAATGCTTACGACGACGGAATTTAACAATCTTAATCTTCTCGCCGCGACCGTGAGCAATTACTTCAGCCTTGATCTTGCCACCATCGACTAAAGGAGCGCCGATATTGATTTCTTCACCGTTAGCAATCATCAGAACTTGGTCAAACTCAACAGTTTCACCAGTTGCGATGTCCAGCTTTTCCAGGCGAATGGTTTGACCTTCGCTTACTCGGTGTTGTTTACCACCACTTTGGAAAACCGCGTACATATAAAACTCCGCTTTCCGTGCACTCCACTTTTGTAGTCCAGAGCGCACTATAAATATTCACAATAGGGCGCGAATTCTACGCAAAAATGCAGTGAATGACAAGTATATAATCAGCCCAAGAGAAGAAAAAAAGCACAGTTTCTTACATCATGTTTATTTGATGGTTTTTTCAAGTACAATCATAGTCTCAGGGAGCGTCATGTAATAATGTGGGCGGTAATCTCATCGTAGTTAAAGAGAAAAACAGCTGAATATAACAATGAACCTAGAAAAGATTATCGAGTTAACCGCGCCGGATATGGCGAATGTAAACACAACAATTCTCAACCAGTTGAACTCTGATGTCGTTCTCATCAATCAATTGGGCCATTACATTATCAGTGGTGGCGGGAAACGAATTCGCCCAATGATTGCCGTTTTGGTGGCCCGTGCATTGCACTATGAAGGTGATAAGCATATCACCGTCGCGGCATTGATTGAATTTATCCATACAGCAACCTTGCTGCATGATGATGTGGTCGATGAATCTGATATGCGCCGTGGTAAGGCGACAGCTAACGCTGCATTTGGTAACGCCGCCAGTGTATTGGTGGGCGACTATATCTATACACGCTCATTCCAGATGATGACCGGCCTGGAGTCTCTGCGCGTTCTTACTTTAATGTCTGAAGCCACAAACGTTATTGCTGAAGGTGAAGTCTTACAGTTAATGAACTGTAATAATCCTGACATCACTGAAGAAAACTATATGCAGGTTATCTATAGCAAAACGGCCCGTTTGTTCGAAGCGGCGTCACAGTCTGCTGCCGTGTTGGCTGATGCCACAGAAACGCAGGAGTTGGCATTACAGAACTATGGTCGTTATCTGGGTACTGCATTCCAGCTAATTGATGATCTGCTTGATTACAGCTCTGATGGCACCACTTTGGGCAAAAATACCGGTGATGACCTCAATGAAGGCAAGCCTACATTGCCCCTTCTGCATGCCATGCATAATGGCACAGTAGAGCAAGCCGCCATGATTCGGCAAGCAATTGAACAAGGCAATGGCCGCCATTTGCTCGAGCCAGTATTGGCAGCAATGCAGCAGTGTGGCTCACTTGACTATACCCGCCGGCGTGCAGAGGAAGAAGCAGATAAAGCCATTGCTGCGTTACAGATCCTGCCTGAAAGTGAATACCGTCTGGCGCTCGAAGGTTTAGCGCATATTGCCGTACAACGCAACTTTTAAACCCTTATAAAGAAACTATTGAGAAACTCGCGTCTTACCGCTCGGGTTTCTCTTTTCTGCTTTTAAGATAAACGCTTCATCAGTGTTCCTACCCCTTCCCGCAGCAAAAATGCAATAGCTTGCGAGCGCTCAACATCAGTGAGCTGATGGTAGGCTTCAATCCATATGGCCAATGGGTCATTGCGCGGCACAACATACTCAGCAGGATTTTCTTTCAAGCGTAAAACATTCAGCACATCAGGTGGCAGCCCCTCGATGGCATATTCCACCGCCTTTCCCTGCACCCCCAGTTTACGCCGGCGTTCCCAACCTTCCTTTCTGGCTCGGCCATTAACCCCTGCTGGACTTTTAGGCAACCCACCGATGCCAATCAGCTCAACTGCGGTAATCCATTGTTTTTTCATATCTATACTCTATCAATGAGCCGCTGTAGCAAGTCCCTAACGCGAAGTGAGCACCTGGTGGGCTAATCTGTTGTTAGCCGTTCGATCAGGCTTTTAGCTCCTTCCCGAAAAATAAACGTAATAACTTGCTCCCTTTCAGCCTCAGTAAAACGATAGTAAGCCTCTACCCATAGGGCCAATGGGTCTTGTCGCACTGGCGTATACTGTGCTGGCTCCTCCCGTAGATGTAATGAATTCATTATAGTGGAGGGCAAACTCTCAACATGGTATTCCACTGCTTTCCCTTGAACGCCACGACGGCGGCGCTGTTCCCATCCCTCACGTTTCGCCATAAGGTTAATACCTTGTGGTGACGATGGTAATCCTTCAAGACCTGCCAATTCCTTAGCGGCAAACCACTCTTTTTTCATGGTGTTGCTTCCTAATATGCGTTGTGGCTCAAAAAAGGAATATTTAGAAAACATTTAAAATCTTTTAGAAAATAAATGGTATGATCTTTCTAAATGGTCACTTTCTGTTCACAGTACGATTAACAATGTACCGTTATTTATATCACTAACGCGCCATCTGCTTAGAAAAAAAAGGATTAAAGATGATTTTAAAGAAATCTGATTGGCACCCAGCAGACATCATTGCCGCCCTACGTAAAAAAGGCACAACGTTAGCCGCTCTCTCCCGTAAAGCAGGGTTAAGTTCATCTACACTTGCCAATGCGTTAACTCGTCCCTGGCCAAAGGGGGAATGGTTGATTGCCGAATGTTTGGACATTCATCCTTCCGAAATCTGGCCGACACGTTATTTTGATCCAAAGACAGGGGTACTTATTGACCGAAAAGTGAGGATACGCCCAGCTATTGTTCGGGCATAAAAAAACCCTGCCAGCTTATCGCTCACAGGGTGGAGGTGACCATTTCATCAAATCGCCGAACATTGCTTCGGCGGTTGATAATATTATCTCAGGGGCAGCTTTAAGCCCCTGCTACTACTTATTATTGACGAACTGCTCGCCCAGCTCGATATCTTTGTGCAACACATCAAGCATGCTTTCTAGCGCTTGTTGTTCAAAAGCACTCAGTTTGCCAATGTCTTTACGTTCAGCAACACCGTTTTTACCTAACAGGATTGGCTGAGCAAAGAAACGGGCATATTTACCGTCACCTTCAACGTAAGAACATTCAACAACATTGCTTTCGCCTTGCAGAGCACGGACCAGAGAAAGACCAAAACGTGCCGCAGCTTGCCCCATAGACAGGGTCGCTGACCCGCCACCGGCTTTTGCTTCAACAACTTCAGTACCCGCATTCTGGATACGTTTAGTCAGATCAGCCACTTCTTGCTCGGTAAAGCTAATGCCTGGAATTTGTGACAACAATGGCAAAATAGTAACACCAGAGTGCCCACCGATAACCGGCACTTCGATATCCTGAGGTTGCTTACCTTTAAGTTCAGCAACAAAGGTATTAGAGCGGATGGTATCCAGTGTTGTAATGCCAAATAATTTGTTCTTGTCGTAAACACCGGCTTTTTTCAGCACTTCTGCGGCGATTGCAACAGTCGTGTTAACTGGGTTGGTAATGATACCGATTAATGCTTTCGGGCAAGTACGCGCGATTTGCTCAACCAGATTACGGACGATACCGGCATTAACATTGAACAGATCTGAACGATCCATGCCTGGTTTCCGTGCAACACCAGCAGAAATCAGAACAATATCGGCCCCTTGAAGGGCTGGGGTAGCATCTTCGCCGCTAAAGCCTTTAATATTAACAGCAGTCGGGATATGGCTCAGATCAACCGCAACACCAGGAGTCACTGGCGCGATATCATATAATGAGAGGTCTGAACCGGAAGGAAGCTGGGTCTTGAGTAGAAGAGCGAGGGCCTGGCCGATACCACCAGCGGCACCGAGAACTGCAACTTTCATCCTATACTCCTTTTTATATTTAATTTAAATTTGCCGTGAATTCATCTATTTAGGCACCTTAATTTATTGTGATTTTAAACACAATCTATTAACAGTCAGATTGAGATATCACGCATCAAAAAGGCGCATAAGACTTATGTATTTTAGAGTAAATCGCTTATTCATTAATGATATAGCGCACATTATTCTAAAATTTACCGAAGTATTCATGACAGGTTAATCGGCGGTTACATTACACCCTTCTGTTACATCAGAACAACATCATTTTAATAACATTTTGGTTACTCAAGCCGAATGTTAATAAAAACTGATTTAGCATAATCGTAACAGTAAGATGATGTTAAAATTTCACCACACCTTGATATCAGCGCTTTTATCGCCAATACTCCATAGTCATGTTGAATAAAAATTCATTTATATGCATAATAATCCTATTCATTATTGACTGTTCAAGGCATAGAAAATGCGTAATCCAGCAAAACAAGAAGATCTTATCAAGGCGTTTAAGGCGTTATTGAAAGAAGAGAAATTCAGTTCTCAAGGTGAGATCGTTTTGGCCTTGCAGGAAGAAGGCTTTGAAAATATTAACCAATCCAAAGTTTCGCGTATGCTGACTAAATTCGGCGCGGTTAGAACGCGTAACGCCAAAATGGAGATGGTTTACTGCTTACCAGCAGAATTGGGGGTACCAACAACCAGTAGCCCACTAAAAAATCTGGTTTTGGATGTCGATTATAATGATTCGGTCGTTGTGATTAATACCAGCCCAGGAGCAGCCCAGTTGATCGCCCGCCTGCTGGATTCATTAGGTAAAGCTGAAGGTATCTTAGGTAGTATTGCCGGTGACGATACCATTTTCACAACGCCTGCCAGAGGTTTTACTGTTAAACAACTGCATGAAGCTATCCTCGGGTTATTCGATCAAGAGCTTTAATTCCACACCTTTATGTTTGGTATATATAGATGCGGCCTTTTGCGCCGCACTGTATCTTTGTTATTGTTATTCCATTCATCACACCTCCTTAGCCTTTAGCCAGGGCATACAGCTACTAATTCCCGCCTAAACCGCAAAATCATCCTACCGTTCTCTCTATTGCAGTCAAAACCGCCACGCAGTAACGCACTTTTAGTCAAAAACGCTTATTTAATTGAAAACATTATATTTTTAATCAAACATGTTGTTTTTTAGTCACTTTTTATTCCTTTTAGTTCTTAAAAAGTAGTCACTAACGATAAAGTGACCTTAAATATTATTAGCTTGCTATTAATATTCTCAGTTACTAGATGTATACTCATTTTCGTGACGCAAATCACACTTCATAAGAAGTGATAAAGAACAAATAGAGGCAACAACATGAATATTAAAGCTACCATCGCAACCATTAGCATCCTGTCTGCACTGTCATTTGGTGTTTTTGCAGCGGATTCCATTAATGAAAATCAGGCGGCAAAATTACAACCTATGGGCACCATCACCGTCAGTGGCCTTAACGGTGCACCCTCTGATATTCGTCAGGCGCTATCGGATAAAGCTGATGCTATGGGCGCTAAAGCTTACAAAGTGATCGAAGTTCGAGAAGAGAATAACTGGCATGCCACTGCCAAGATTTACCAGTAATTCGCGATAGATACATCAAACATGGCGTGAAGCCAAAATTGAAATAAAAGTTAAATAACCAGTAAAAACAATAAACTAAAAGTACAAAAAATCATTCAAAGCACTTTTAGGTTATTGAATCTGATTGAGGAAAAATCATGAAAATCAAAACTACCCTTACAGCTCTGAGTTTACTTTCTGTGGTTGCTTTCGGTGCATCTGCTGCTGAATCAGTCAATGCCGCACAAGCAAGCAAAATGACTGATTTAGGCGCAATCAGTGTGAGCGGTATTACCGGTGCTCCTTCTGATATTGAACAGGCCATTGCGAATAAAGCTGACAGTGAAGGCGCTACTGCATACAAAATCATTGGTGTGCGTGAAGACAATGGCTGGCATGCCACTGCCAAAATTTACAAATAAGATTAAACGCCAGGAATGAAAGTAAATGCCCCGCATAGAGGGGCATACTTTCGTATCTTGATAATTTACTTAATAGACTGAAAATAAAGATAAATACTAATTTTTAGCTTATTGAATAGAGTATTGATTACAACAAAATGTTGGCTGAAGTCAGCCCCCGAATAATCCCTCGTCTATCCGACGAACCCTTTACCCCCGCTATCGCGGGGGCTTTTTTTATCCGGTTTAATCCTGCGATAACGTTTCTTGTTCCGCTTTTTTATCCAAAGCGCTCAGCAGTTTGTTATGAATCCCACCAAAACCACCGTTACTCATCACCAAAATGTGATCACCTGGTTGTGCTGTTTTCACGATCATATCGACTAACGTATCAATATCAGCACTCCAATACGCAGGCTGAATACATGCTTCAGCCACTTCCACTACCTGCCAAGGGATATGCTGCGGCTGGAACAGAAACACTTCATCCGCACGCCCTAATGAAGGTGCCAACTCATTTTTACATAACCCTAATTTCATCGTGTTAGAGCGTGGCTCCAAAACGGCCAGAATACGAGCCGTCCCACCCACTTTACTGCGCAGTGCCGCCAGGGTGGCAAGAATAGCGGTAGGATGATGAGCAAAATCATCATAAACAGTGACACCATTTGCTTCACCACGTAGCTCCAAACGGCGGCGGGCATTAATGAAATTACCCAGTGCCTTGCAAGCATCGGCGGGGGAAACCCCGACATGACGGGCAGCGGCAATCGCCATCAAACCGTTATGCATATTGTGTTCACCCACCAGCGACCAACTGACCTCACCCACTAATTTATTATCAAGAAATACTTCATAAACGCTGGCATCGGTTGATACTTTGCGTGCGAACCAACTGCCAGTTTCGCCAACCAACTCTTGCTCACTCCAGCACCCCATCGCCATCACTTGCTTCAGGTGATTATCATTATCTGGCACGATGATTTTGCCTGTCCCTGGTACTAAACGTACCAGATGATGGAATTGCTTCTGGATAGCTTTCAGATCGTCAAAAATATCGGCATGATCGAACTCAAGGTTATTCATAACCAGCGTTCTTGGGCTGTAGTGAACGAACTTGGAGCGCTTATCAAAGAAGGCGCAATCATATTCATCAGCCTCAATAACAAAGAATGGGCTATTACCTAAACGTGCTGAGACATCAAAATTACCCGGTACTCCGCCAATGACAAAGCCGGGTTCATAACCGCAGGCTTCCAGTATCCAGGTCACCATGCCCGCAGTCGTGGTTTTACCGTGGGTACCCGCCACCGCTAATACCCAGCGCCCTGGCAATACATGGTCATGTAGCCATTGTGGGCCAGAAACATAAGGGATACCTTGCTCTAATACAGCTTCAACACAAGGGTTACCGCGGCTCATGGCATTACCAATGATCACTAAATCCGGGGGAGGGCTCAATTGAGCGGGAGAGTATCCCTGAATTAAATCGATCCCTTGATTCTCCAGCAACGTGCTCATTGGTGGATACACGTTAGCATCCGCTCCCGTCACTTCATGACCTAATGAACGGGCCAGCATTGCCAGGCCGCCCATAAAAGTGCCGCAGATACCTAATATGTGAATGCGCATAAATTTTCCGTATTAATAAGCTTCGAGTTTGTCACCATTCTACCGCTCAGAACAGAGAGAAGAAATGGAATTGCCTATGAATCATTCTTACCTTTGGGCTACACTGCTGCAATCAGGTGAGTTGTTTGTTAATAAATCGATATTTAACCGTAGATCCAGGGATTGAGTCATGAAAACGTTAGGCGAATTCATAGTTGAGAAACAGCTAGACTTCTCTCACGCCACCGGCGAATTAACTGCATTACTTTCAGCAATCAAACTCGGCGCGAAGATTATCCATCGCGATATCAACAAAGCAGGTCTGGTTGATATTTTAGGTGCCAGCGGCGTTTCCAATATTCAGGGCGAAGACCAGATGAAACTGGACTTGTTTGCCAATGAAAAATTGAAAGCGGCCCTAAAAGCGCGGGGCGAAGTTGCCGGTATCGCGTCCGAAGAAGAAGATGATATTGTTATCTTTGATGGTGGCCGGGCAGAAAATGCCAAATATGTCGTTCTGATGGATCCACTGGATGGCTCTTCAAATATAGATGTGAATGTGTCCGTCGGTACTATTTTCTCCATCTACCGCCGCATTACCCCCTTTGGTACTCCGATTACCGAAGCTGACTTCCTGCAACCGGGCACAAAGCAAGTTGCAGCTGGTTATGTGGTATACGGCTCATCAACTATGTTGGTGTATACCACCGGTTATGGTGTTCATACTTTCACTTATGATCCATCGCTGGGTGTTTTCTGTTTATCCGGCGAAAAAGTGCGTTATCCCGCAACCGGTTGCATGTATTCCATCAACGAAGGGAACTACATTAAATTCCCATTGGGTGTGAAGAAATACATCAAGTACTGCCAGGAGCAAGATGAAGCCACCAAGCGCCCGTATACCTCGCGCTACATTGGTTCACTGGTTGCCGATTTCCACCGTAACCTGTTGAAAGGCGGGATTTATATTTACCCAAGCACGGCTAGCCACCCTCAAGGGAAACTGCGTTTACTGTACGAATGCAACCCTATGGCCTTCCTGGCAGAGCAAGCCGGTGGTAAGGCGACGGATGGGGTGAACCGCATTCTGGATATCGTGCCAGAGAAACTGCATCAGCGCGCACCTTTCTTTGTCGGTACCAAATCCATGGTGGAAGACGCAGAAGGTTTTATTGCTAGATTCCCGGATGAAGAAGCCAAGTAACTTGCACTAAATCCAACAGTGACAGAGAAATACATAAAACAGTGGCCACAAGCCGCTGTTTTTTTATGTGGCTCATAGAGAGCGCTCTGCCACAGGCAAATCACCGTCAGGCGGAAATAGCGCTCCATGCGCGGAACCGTCCGAAAAATGGGAGTACTTTCAAATCGACTTGGCTATAATAGCCAACACTCCATTTCTGGTTTGATAAAAGGAAACCGACATGAGCTTGAACCAAGTACCCGCAGGTAAAGACCTGCCAGAAGATATCTATGTAGTGATCGAAATCCCTGCGAATGCGGATCCGATCAAATATGAAATCGATAAAGAAACTGGCTCGCTGTTTGTAGACCGCTTCATGTCTACTGCCATGTTCTATCCATGTAACTACGGTTATATCAACAACACTCTGTCATTAGATGGCGACCCGGTTGATGTGCTGGTGCCAACACCGTATCCGTTGCAACCAGGTTCAGTGATCCGTTGCCGTCCGGTTGGTGTGTTGAAAATGACTGACGAAGCGGGTGAAGATGCCAAGCTGGTTGCGGTTCCACACAGCAAAATGACTAAAGAATACGATCACATAAAAGACGTGCAAGATCTGCCAGAACTGCTGAAAGCACAGATCAAACATTTCTTTGAACATTACAAAGACTTGGAAACAGGCAAGTGGGTGAAAGTGGACGGTTGGGAAGATGCCGCCGCTGCTAAAGCCGAGATCCTGTCCTCTTTCGAACGCGCGAAGAAGTAATTTCCCGTTTCGCATGTCAAAAAGCACCTTTTGAAAATGCTTTAAGCATGAAAAGTAAAAACACCGCCCTGTAAGCGGTGTTTTTTTTGTTAATTACAGCTTAATTTTACGGTTTGCCGCTTTCTTCATGGCGTTTTAGCCAGTCGCCACTGTAGATACGTGGTACACCTTCGAGCGGTAAGCGATAAAGGTATATCCACGCGCTACCATAAGGCGTCTGAATAAGTTCGCGCCGGTAATCCTTAGTATTACTTTTAAGTTCATCTAACTCATTCATAATAGATGAGTTAATCCGATAAACTTCACAATGCACAGTGCCGTCTCCAGGGATAACCGCCGGATAATGACCTAAGTTGTACATATCAAAGCCTTCAAGGTCATGTTCACCCAACCACTGGGCGTCCGTCATCCAATGACTATTACCTTGCTTGCGCCGTAAACTACCGTAGACAATAATTCGCATTGTTAGAACTCAAACTGATAAAGCACATCTAATGCCTGATCAATACCAGACACTGCTTCCAGATACAACCTTGGCATCAACCGATAACGTAATGTTAACGTCGCCAGCGAGTCAAATATACCCACACCGTATTTTACTTGCAGATCTTTGGTGACATAACCACTGACTACCACTTGTGAGCTATCTCCGACTCCCTGCGTATCCAGTGCCAGGTTACTGACACCAAATGCCTCGCCGATTTTACCCACAAGTTTACCGCTTTGCGCAACCCCCATACCAATAAGCATTGAGGTCATCATGCCACTGTCGGCCCCTGAATTACTCAACCCCTGACCACGCAGCAGGTAAGATAACGCTTCCTGCTGTGACATAGCCGGATCCGAGAACACTTCTAGCCGTGGAGCATCTGCCATCCCAGTAACCCGCACACCGGCAGTAACGCCGTCTGCTGTAGCCTCTGGATTTCGTATCGCTTCGATATTGAGTAACGGTTGATCCGGCGGGCCGGAGAACAGCAATATCCCTTTATTGACGATTAAATCCTGACCATAAGCACGGAAGCTACCCGATGGAATATTAATTTGCCCGTTCAAGCCCAACCCGCGCTGATCCTGAATCATTTTCAAGTTACCCTGCAAACGGGCTTTCAAGCCAAATGCATTCAGGCGCACATCATTACCTACCCGAATCACCAGGTTACTGTTGATTGGAATACTGGCCGTCCGTGGGGAGATAGGTTTCAGATCGTTATTGAGCATCACTTCATCTGACGAGACACCTACCGCATTTTCAGGCACTTCTTGTACTGTTATCCGCGCCCATGGGATATCAACCGAACCATTGAGGGTGAACAACTGCGGTGTCGCTTCAAAAACAATGTCCGGTGAAACATCAATCCGTACCATTGGTGGGATCGTAACCCGCAACTTATTGCCTTTTGCGGCGATCCGAGCGCGCCAGGCATTAATATCACGCCAGTCGGCATCACCGGATAGATTGAGCTGCCCTTGAGACGTCCGAATTAACCCCTCTAGCGTTGAGGTCATACCGTCGAAATTCATCGCCAGACGCCCTTCGGTAATATCAAATGGCATCCAACTACCGTCAACATCGACATTATCCAGCGCCAAACGGCCAAAGACTAACGGGCTCTTCGCATTCCCCCCTAAACGCAGATTGGCGTTTAATGTACCAGCGGCTTTTTCACCATCACTCAGTATCGGGTTAATCATTGCCAACGAAATATTACTGATAGCAATATTACCGGATAAATTGCGCCGCCCTTGTGGATCAGCAACCTGTACCTGCCCAGAGAACTGGCCGTTATTTACCAGTTTAATCAACCAGTCAGCCCGCACTTGCCCATTGGTCAGGCCACCATTGAGATTCAGCGTTTCAAAAGCAATCGGTAGCGGGTTACCTTGCACCACTTGCTGCACTTTGACCCCATTGCCACTGAGCGACACCCGTACATCTGGCAGGCTGCCACCGGCCTTCCAACTAACATCGGCCCGGCCAGTGAACACGCCACTCATGGTGGTATCCGGCCCAAGGAATGGTTTGAGCATCGCTAAATCAAAGCGATTAAGTACCACACTCGCCTGCCCGCTTGGGCCAGCTTCAATCGCCCGAGGAGCACAAAGTTCCGCATTCGGGTTAAGCCAACAATGAGGCCCGATGGTGACTCGCTGTAAGCTATTTTGGTAATCCAATGACATCGCGCGGCTTAGACGCCATTCACCTACCGGCGTATCGAAGCGAGTATTATTGAGCGAACCGCGCCAACGCTCTTGCTGACGATCGAAGCTGCCATCCAGTGCCAACTGACCAGAGACTGGCTCCCCTTGTATATTCAGGCGCAACTGATGCTGTTTCTCGCTACCACGGGCATCCAGCGTCAATAAACTGACGACCAGATCCGCTTGCTTCAGTTGTTCAACCCTGATTGCCAACTGCCCCTGGATTTGATCCGTTGAGCGAACATCGCCGTCAATCTTAATGCGGTTAATGGTCAGCTCCTGCCATTGCAGGCGGCTGGCGGTAAGATCAGCCAGCAGTTGCGGTGCTTTAAGGTTGCCGCGCAATTTCAGCGCGCCTTTCACCACTCCACCCAATCCCGGTAACGCGCCATCAAGTTGTGGCGCATCCACATTGGCATCGAGCTGCCAGGTGTCACTAAGGTCACCTTTCACATCTAATTTATTACGGCCTAATGCCAGATTAATGCCCGGAATATGCCACTGGCCTGCCGCATTCCCAGTCAGGGAGCCACGAGCCGTCACTCGGTTTTGTTTCACATTGCCGTCCAGCGCCAGCTCTGGCACCTGTAATTGCCAACTACCACCATGAATACTGCCACGGGTGACAATTTTACCGTCCAATTTTGCTGGCCACTCCGGCCACTGCTTCGCGGTGTTAATGCCCGATAAGGTTAATACCGAGTTCCAACTGATTGCTTTACTCCAATCCACTACACCAGTCAGATCAGTGTTACCTTGCAATGCCGCCAGGCGTAAACGGGTCAGATTGAATTGCTCGACATTCCCTTTACCGTCAAGGGTGAACACTGCCGGTGGCAAGTCAGTACCTTTAAAATCAGAACGGATCGAGAGTGCATAATCTGTCGCCTGCCCATTGAGGCGCATTTTGAGATTATCAATTTGATATTGAGGCTCACCACTCAATGGCCAACGCAGTTGCTTGCTTTGTAGAGTCAGCACCAGTGGCAAACCGGCCTGTGCCAATGCAGTTTCTGCATCCAGTTGCGCGCTCACCGGGCCTGACAGATTGAGTGCCACATTGAGTTTTTCGCGCAGCGCACCACCGACGGTTAACTTCACTTTTTCGCCTTTCAGTGGCTCAATGTTCAGCGCGCTATTGATGACCATACTCACCGGCCAGTTATCGGTCAGCGTGGCGTCACCCTGCGCTGACAGCCCACCCTGGGGCGATTTAATCTCCAGCTTATCCAGTGTTATTTGGTTTTCTTGTGTGCTGGCTTGCAGCAAAAGGCTACTGATAACGACGTCGGTATCACCTGTCAGCCGGAGTTGTTGCCCTGAGATCTCTTTAATTTGTAAATCCAGCGGCAAACGGAAGTCCGGCAATTCGGGCAGTAGCGGTTTAGCAAACAGCGCTTTTAGCGTTTCACCTAGCGGAGTTTCCTGCTCTGCTGGCGCTACCGCCTGTTGCTCAACCGCTTCTTTTACCGCAATAGCCGTTTCAACCGCAGGCTTAGCGGCATCCGGCACCATCGCAGGCACTGTTTTTGGTAGAGCTATCAATAACCCACTGATTTTGGTTGGCATTAATGCCAGTGCGCGCTGTTGCCAATGTGCACCGGTGCGCAATTCATCTAATGAAATCGCAGTGTCATCAATAGTGACTTTGACATTATTCAGCGACAGCATGCGTAATGTCATGGGGTACGGAGTACTAAGTTCCCCCATCGGTTCGGTGCTGGCAGGCGCTGGTGCCGCAGGCGGCATGGCTTTGGTATCCACCACCACATCAATATCTTGTGCCGTCAGTGCATTAATGCACAACTCACTGCGTTTTAGACAAGAGAGCTGTAATGAAAGATGGAACTGCCCTGCTTTAACAGTGACACCCGGCATTTGATATTGAATGCCTTTTAAGGTGAGGTCACGCCACCCCCCACTGACACTGGCGATATCCAGGCCGGGAACCCAACGTGCGGCACTGTTTATCACAAAATGTAGACCACTGGTGGTGCCTAACAAACCCGCCAAAGCCCCGACCAGCAGCAGGATAATGAGCAGAAATGCGATACTGAGTCTCTTTATCCACCTCCCTCCCTTTACCAACATCATAGTTCAGGCCCCAAACCGATGTAAAATTGCACGCCATGTGCTTCGTTGTCACCAATAGGTTTGGCGATGTCTAGCTTGATCGGGCCGACCGGAGAAGCCCAGCGGACCCCAACCCCGGCACCGGTTTTGAAGTCACTCTTGCGAATATCATTAACCGCTTCACCCGAATCGACAAATACTGCGCCCCACCATCTGCCGGTAACGTTATATTGATATTCGAGCGTACCGGTCGCCAGTTTAGAGGCACCGGTTAATTTGCCTTCGCTATCGCGTGGGGAAATATCACGGAACTTATAGCCACGAATACTGCGATCTCCACCGGCGAAGAAGCGCAGTGACGGCGGTACCCGATCGAAATCATTGGTTTCAATCCAGCCCAAATTACCCCGCACCACAAAACGGTTCTTCTCACCCAAGGTACGAATCCACACGTTTTGCGCCTGGAGTATGGCAAAATCTACGTCAGACCCCCAGGTGGTATCAGAGACATCAATAGAATAATTCTGGCTATCACCCCACACCGGCATAGCGCCGCCGCGCTGACGGGTACGGCTGATATTCACCCCCGGATACAGCAGCATGGTGGTGTCGGTGACACTACCTTGAGTAAAGTGATCCAAACTCCAACGCAGGTTAACTGAGCGTTTCCAACCACTGGACAGATCCCAAAAACGGGCAACGTTCAACGTGGTGGTATCCGATTTTGTATCATTCAGATCGGTGCGTTTAAAGCCCCCTTGCAACAGGTAATACTGTTCCAGTGGATTTTTTAACAACGGAATGCGATAGCTGAAATCCAGCGTCTGTTCGGGCGCGGAAAGTGTGGTACTGGTGGTCAGACTATGCCCGTAGGAGTTCATCCACGGTTTACGCCAACTGGCCGTCAGACGTGGGCCAACATCGGTCGCATAACCGCCCCCCAATTCAACCGTATTTTCGGTACGTGGAGTGACGACCGCATCCAGTGGCAGGACTTTGGTTTTTCTCGCATCGCGAAAATCCGGTGAGACCACCACCGAGTTAAACCAGTTAGTCGCCGCCAAACGGCGGTTCAGCTCGGCCAGTTCATCAGAGGTATAAAAATCGCCCTCATGAAAAGGCACTAAATTTTGCAGGAAATCTTCACGGATTTGCGAGCCTTGGAAGACCACGTTACCAAACCGATAGCGTTCGCCACTGTCAAAATCGATATCCCAAAATGCTTTACGCAACTCAGCGGCAACACCCAACTGACTTTTGATCATATTGGCGTCAAAATAACCACGGCGCAGCGCTAACCCCGTCAGTGAACTTTTGAAATTATCAAAATCGCCATGATTGAGGACTGAGCCAATTTTAGGGGTATCGCGGCGTACCAATGACAGATAGTCAGGATCGGTTTTCGCCCCGCCTTGTAGCACAATATCAACACCAGCAATCAAAACCGGTTCACCAGGAACCACTTTGGCGATTAAAACGGAACGTGCCGGTGCCGGGCGCGGCTGCAAATCAAAGGTGATGGTGGGGTCGTAATAACCTAACGCGCGCAACCCCTGACGTATGGCTTCATCCACCCTTGAGCGGAAGCGGCCATCGGACGTCACTTCATCCGTACCAATTGTTGATAAACGCGCCCTGACGTTTCTCTCTAAATCCCCGCTAAGACCTTCGACCTGCAACCGCACATTGGCAGCGTAGGCGACAGGCGTGGCGAGCAATACGCACAAAAAACACAAAATAGGGTATCGTGGCACGCGTACTCCTAATTAATTTTATACCTGCCATCTTCCAAGTTGCAGGTGTATTGGCAGCTCTCATTACTCGGCCCATCATGGGGCCTCACATGCAGCGTTCAAATCGGATCTGGGCCGATTTACCGCCCGCATCACTTAACCGATAAAAGTGCATCGGGGTTATCTCCCTTGCCGCCTTCCCACACGTTGAAATCTATTGGGTATATTTCTCTGTAAAACCGATCTGACGGACTTTTTATCACTTACACAATCATTCCGCACTTAAAGACCGATTTAAGCCTGTTATCCCTAAAATTCTACCTTAAGCCGATACATTAACGCAGAATGGCTCTTATTGTGTGCAAACTCGCAATCAGATACAACTGTCTATACCTATTCACTGTAAACATCTTGTTATTAATTTACTGTAAACTTCAGATTCACTGTAAACATTGGAGCCTATTTTGGTGCAAAATTTTGACAAAACTACCGTTATTGATGCGGCGAATGCCTTGCCAGGGCGACTCACACCAATGCCGGTCGCAACTCTCCATGTGGTGAATGGGCACTCTATGACACATGTCCCTGAGGGGATGGAGGTCGCCATCTTCGCCATGGGCTGTTTCTGGGGCGTCGAGCGCCTATTCTGGCAACAACCTGGCGTCTACAGTACTGCCGCAGGCTATTGCGGTGGCTTTACGCCGAATCCAACCTATCATGAAGTTTGTAGTGGCCGCACGGCCCATACCGAAGCCGTTCGTGTTGTCTTTGATCCGGCCATCATCAGTTATAAGCAACTATTGCAGATTTTCTGGGAAAATCACGATCCGGCTCAGGGAATGCGTCAGGGCGGGGATGTTGGAACACAATATCGTTCAGCTATTTACGTTTTAACCCCTGAACAGCAAATGCAGGCTCAAGAGAGCCAAGCCTTGTTCCAGCAAGCCATGGAGCAAGCCGGTGATCGCCGGGTAATTACCAGTGAAGTGGCGGTTGCACTGCCGTTTTATTATGCCGAGGATGACCACCAGCAATATTTGCACAAAAATCCACATGGATATTGTGGTCTTGGTGGTATTGGCGTTTGTATGCCGCCTAATTTGTAAGGCTGGCGGGTGCTCATCGCGGCGGGCATCCCCAATGGCGTGGAGTTGCAGATAGGCAGCAAGTAACCTTACCTTGCAAAATCTGGGGATGAGCTGAGTAACGAACAGCGCTGCAACTTAAAGTAAGACGGGTTATACTATTCGGGCTGTTCACACGGCCCGATGGCGGCTTTCTGCCGTTATCTTTAAACAGTATTTTTTAACTCAAACAAATGTATGGCCTTCCTTACGATCGCCGGCGCGATTGTCGGTACGACACGGACAGATTATGTTAAACAGTATTTTACTGATTCTTTTTTTAATCGCGGTGAGTGCCTTTTTCTCATTATCAGAGATTTCATTGGCAGCTTCGCGCAAGATTAAACTAAAACTTCTGGCGGATGACGGTGACATCAACGCCTTGCGGGTACTTAAATTACAAGAGACTCCGGGGATTTTCTTCACCGTGGTCCAGATTGGCCTGAATGCTGTCGCCATTCTGGGGGGTATCGTCGGTGATGCCGCGTTTTCTCCTTCCTTTAAATTGGTGTTTGAGCGTTTCATGTCCCCAGAGCTTGCCGATCAGGTGAGTTTTATTTGCTCGTTTGTTCTGGTCACCAGCTTATTTATTCTATTTGCAGACTTAACCCCGAAACGCATCGGTATGATTTCACCTGAAGCGGTTGCCGTTCGGATCGTCAACCCGATGCGCTTCTGTCTGATGATTTGTCGCCCATTAGTTTGGTTCTTCAATGGGATGGCAAATTTGATCTTCCGCCTGTTCAAACTACCAATGGTGCGCAATGATGACATCACGTCAGATGATATCTATGCCGTCGTGGAAGCGGGGGCATTGGCTGGCGTGCTACGTAAGCAAGAACATGAATTGATCGAAAACGTGTTTGAACTGGAGTCACGTACCGTCCCTTCTTCAATGACCTCACGTGAAAGTGTGATTTATTTTGATCTGCGGGAAAGCGAAGACAGCATCAAAGAGAAGATTTCGACCCACCCACACTCTAAATTCCTGGTATGTGATGGCCATATCGATCAAGTTGTAGGTTATGTAGATTCTAAAGACTTGCTGAACCGAGTATTAGGCAACCAGAGTTTGGTACTGAGCAGTGGCGTACAAATTCGCTCGGCCCTGATTGTGCCAGACACATTGACACTCTCCGAGGCGCTGGAGAGCTTTAAAACCGCCGGTGAAGACTTTGCCGTTATCCTCAACGAATATGCTTTGGTGGTTGGTATCATTACCCTGAATGACGTGATGACCACGCTGATGGGGGATTTGGTCGGTCAGGGGCAAGAAGAGCAAATTGTTGCTCGTGATGAAAGTTCATGGCTGATTGAGGGCGGTACCCCGATTGAGGATGTCATGCGAGTGCTGCATATCGATGAGTTCCCGCAGTCTGGCAATTATGAAACCATCGGCGGCTTTATGATGTATATGCTGCGCAAAATTCCTAAGCGCACTGATTTCGTCAAATATGCCGGCTACAAGTTTGAAGTGGTCGATATCGATAGCTACAAAATCGATCAGCTGCTGGTAACTAAACTCAGTGACCTGCCAGCCCCCATCCTGCCAAAAGCCCCACACGAAAGCAGTGATGCTTAATGAAAGTTTAAATCAGTCATTATTTAAAACATTAGCGGCCCCAAAATAGGGGCCGCAATTAATTCTGTTCAGACTAATGTCATACCCAAAGCAATTATGTAAGAAGGGTATCAGCCTGCAAACGCATCACCTGACGATTAACCTCTGACATCACCTCAAAGTGGCGTTTATCCCTAACTTTCGGGATTAAAATCTTACCCTTGTCAAACTCAAAAGCCCCCATATCCTTGATATACAACCTCCCCCGGAAAAGCGTTTTGACATACATCGCCACTTTAGCCGGATTGTAACGTTGGAAGATCCTCATTGTTTTACTTCCCTCCCATGACATCAATACGCCCCCTCTTGCGCCTTAACGACCAAGATCACAGGTAACGTAATATAATTGCAGAGTAATAGACCTAGAGTATGGCGTTAAGTTCCGCCAAAACCAGTCATTACTGCTGGATTTACATAAAATTACAGAGTCATACAGAGATAATGAGACTTAATAGCAGAATAACCATCTAGTAAGTATAGGAAATAAATACTTTAGCGAAACAGGACAGACCTCTGATCTGCACCTATTATTGGAAAACTGATGCCCAAAAGGTTTCAAGATGCAGGAAAGAGCTAACAAACCTGCAATTTGAAAAATTACGGGCAACCCTGCATGCGGGGCTTAGTGCCCGATATTACCCATAAGATCCTACAAGGACATACCATGATAAAAAATAGCCTGCTTATACTGTCACTACTGCTCACACCGCTAATGGCCTGCGCTCACTCCCTGCAAATCAACCAGCGTGTACCGCCGGTGGGTGTCAGCGATAAAGGCGAATTAAATTATGATAAAGCTACTGATCAGTTTAGCTACAAAAACTGGAATAGCTCGCAACTGCCCGGCAAAGTGCGTGTGATCCAACATATTGCTGGCCGCACCTCGGCAAAAGAGCTGAACGCCCCCTTAGTGGAAGCCATTAAGCACGCTAATCTGCCACACGAACATTACCAAACGACGACAATCGTCAATACTGATGACGCCATCATCGGTACAGCAGTGTTTGTACGTAACAGTATTGAAAGTAATAAGCGCGACTTTCCCTGGTCACAGTTTGTGGTCGATAGCGACGGGAATGTCAAAAAAGCCTGGGGTTTGGCGGAGAAAGGCTCTGCAATTGTGGTGTTAGACTCACAAGGGAATGTGAAATTTGCCAAAGATGGCGCATTGACACCGCAGGAAGTGCAGCAGGTGATCGATCAATTGCACCAATTGGTGAAACAGTAATCGCGCCTCAGACTTGAAGCGGCTGTAATTTGTTGCGTGGCACACACCTGATTCAGGTGCGTGCCACCTACCGGTAACGACAAGCTCTTTGGCTATGCCGTTAGAATAACGACACTCTAAAACCGGGGTTCAGGAAAGATTCACGAGGGGTATAAGAGAGTGGTTTACCCTGCCAGTCGTTAACCAATGCTCCGGCTGCTATGGCTACCGCATGCCCAGCGGCGGTATCCCATACATTGGTCGGCCCAAAGCGCGGATACAGTTGCGCCTTCCCTTCCGCCACCAGACAAAACTTGAGTGACGAACCAACTGATACGGTCTGATGCTCACCTAACTGTGATAAATAGTCTTCCAGTTCAGCATCGCTGTGGGAACGGCTGACGACCACTAACGGCGGCAGTGCAGCACGCACTTGAATCTGCATCCGCCTGCCACACTCCTCTTTCCACGCCTGGCCGTTCTCAGCGCTGTACATCACTTCAGTCACCGGCGTGTATACCACGCCAAGCACAGGAACGCCTTGGTCAATCAACGCAATATTAACGGTAAACTCACCATTGCGGTTCAAAAACTCTTTAGTGCCATCCAGCGGATCAACCAGCCAGTAACGCTGCCAATGTTGGCGCACCGCCCAAACCGGAGGATCTTCTTCAGACAACAGTGGGATATCGGGAGTCAGTGCCGCCAATCCGGCTTTGATAATCTGGTGAGCGGCAAGGTCAGCCGCTGTCACTGGCGAATCATCTTTCTTATGGGTCACATCAAGGGGCTTCTCACCCTGATAGACCGCCATAATCGCCACGCCTGCGTCGCGGGCCAACTGGCAAATTTGCTCTAACATCATCCACCCCTTGGTATTATGAGTCGTGCCGGATACTGATAGTGGTTGTTTAAATTAATAGTGATTGTTTAGACCGATAGAGGCTCTTGTTACTCGTTCGCCATATATACAGTTTAGAACGCAAACGTAAAAATTAATTATCTATGTCTAATAGATTTCAAGATGAAGACAGCAAGCGCAACCCGCAGGCCTGCAAGTTGCAAGATAGCGGGTAGATGCTTTCAATCATCAGGGTTGCAGACTAATAAGATTCCTGGCAAATAGCCATCACTGTAGGTAACTGCCAATAAAATCAGTGGGATTAACCTGTCGCAACTGTGAACTTATGCGCGTTATCCCCTGGTCTTTTCTGCCAAACTTCACACTTTGTTGTAGCAATTAATTAAAGTTACATATTCTTTTGCGATACATGTCGAATAGATTTTAATGGAGAAAGCCATGATCACGCGTCCGCTGACGTTATCTCTTCTTGCCAGCCTGATTGCTGTCGCGACCTCAATGTCTGTAGCAACTGCTGCCACCATTGATTTGCGGGTATTGGAAACCACCGACCTGCACAGCAATATGATGGATTTTGATTACTACAAAGATAAACCTACTGAAAAGTTTGGTCTGGTGCGCACCGCAAGCCTGATTAGCGCAGCCCGCCAACAAGCGACTAACAGTGTACTGGTGGATAACGGTGACCTGATTCAAGGCAGCCCGCTTGGTGACTATATGGCAGCCAAGGGATTGAAAGCCGGAGAAATTCACCCGGTCTACAAAGCAATGAATACGCTGGATTATGCCGTGGGGAATATCGGTAACCATGAGTTTAACTATGGTCTGGACTATCTGAAGAAATCGCTGGCTGGCGCAAAATTCCCCTATGTGAATGCCAACGTGATTGATGTGAAAACCGGTAAGCCGCTGTTCCAGCCTTACCTGATTGTTGACACACCAGTGCAAGATCGTGAAGGTAAAACCCATAACTTGCGCATTGGTTATATTGGTTTTGTCCCGCCACAAGTGATGATATGGGATAAAGCGAACCTGAGCGGGAAAGTGACCGTTAACGACATCACCGAAACAGCCAAAAAATGGGTACCTGAAATGCGCAAGCAAGGTGCTGATTTGGTGGTGGCTATCCCGCACTCCGGGCTTTCCAGTGACCCTTATAAAACCATGGCGGAAAACTCAGTTTATTATCTCAGCCAGGTTCCGGGGATCGATGCCATCATGTTCGGTCACGCCCATGCCGTTTTCCCAAGTAAAGATTTTGCCGCCATCAAAGGTGCTGATATCGCTCAAGGCACCTTAAATGGTATTGCAGCAGTGATGCCGGGCCAGTGGGGTGATCACCTGGGGGTGGTTGATTTCGTCCTGAATAATGATAAAGGCCCATGGCAAGTTACTGAAGCCAAAGCTGAAGCGCGCCCGATCTACGATAAAACAGCACAAAAATCGCTGGCAATCGAAGATGCCAGTCTGGTGAAAGTGCTCGCAGCAGACCATCAGGGTACTCGTGATTTCGTCAGTCAGCCGATCGGCAAAGCATCGGACAATATGTACAGCTATCTGGCACTCATCCAAGATGACCCGACAGTGCAGATTGTGAACAATGCTCAACGCGCCTATACCGAACACTTTATTCAAGGCGACCCTGATTTAGCCAATCTGCCGGTGCTCTCTGCCGCCGCCCCCTTCAAAGCCGGCGGGCGTAAAAATGATCCCGCCAGTTTTGTTGAAGTGGAAAAAGGTGAACTGACCTTCCGTAATGCCGCCGATCTCTATCTGTATCCGAACACTCTGGTGGTGGTGAAAGCCAGTGGGGCGGAAGTTAAGCAATGGTTAGAGTGCTCTGCCGCACAATTTAATCAAATTAATGTGACCAACAGTAAGCCACAGTCGTTGATTAACTGGGATGGCTTCCGCACTTATAATTTTGATGTTATCGATGGCGTGAAATATGAAATCGATGTCAGTCAACCTGCGCGCTATGACGGCGAATGCGCACTGATCAACGATAAAACCGAACGGATTAAAAACCTGACATTTAATGGTAAACCTATCGATCCGAAAGCCACATTCCTGATTGCGACCAACAATTATCGGGCTTATAGCGGTAAATTTGCCGGTACGGGTGATAAGCATATTGCATTTGCGTCTCCTGATGAAAACCGGGCGGTACTGTCGGCTTACATCAGTGCTGAAACCAAGAAACACGGGCAAGTTACCCCACAGGCTGATAATAATTGGCGTCTGGCAACGATCGACAGTAAACAACCACTGGATATCCGCTTTGAAACGTCACCCAGTGCCAAAGCCGCTGAATTTATCAAGCAAAAAGCACAGTACCCGATGAAAGCACAAGGTACTGATGAAATTGGCTTTGCCGTTTATCAAATCGACTTACAGAACAAATAATCTCGGATAACAGCGCTTCAACGCGCTGTTACTTTTCACAAGTACCTCTTTGTGGTTATATCGCAATCTATAACATGTATTTATTATGCATGTTATAGATATTTAACTACTCAATGAGGTGTCATTATGGATTACCGCAATCAGTCTCTCGGTGCTCTGGCTATCGCTATCCCACGAGCCACAAAATTATTCCGTCATCACCAGCTCGATTTCTGCTGTGGTGGTAAACAGACTCTGCTACGGGCAGCCAATAAGCTGAACCTGGATATCGATGAGCTGGAAGCACAACTGAATGCCTTGCAATCCGAACCTCAGTCATCTGAAGATTGGCAACAGCAGCCGCTGGCTAATATCATCGATTTTATTATCAGCCGCTACCACAACCGCCATCGTGAGCAGTTACCGGAATTAATTCTGATGGCTGAAAAAGTTGAACGGGTACACGGCGAGAAACCGGCCTGTCCGCGTGGACTGGCGGTTGAACTTACTGCAATTTTAGAAGAGCTAACCCAGCATATGTACAAAGAGGAGCAAATTCTGTTCCCAATGATAACCCGTGGTATGGGGTCTCAGGCTAGTGGGCCGATATTTGTGATGGAAGCAGAACACGATGCGGTCGGGCAGCAGCTAGAAGTGGTAAAACAGTTAACACAAAATGTCACCCCACCAGAAGGGGCCTGCAATACCTGGCGGGCACTCTACACCGGTATCAATGAATTCATAACTGATCTAATGGAACATATTCATCTGGAAAACAATTTGCTATTTCCGCGTGCCCTAAAAGGCGAATAATCTCGCCATTGGTCATGACCGGCATCAATAAATGCAAAAGGGCGACATTACGCCGCCCTTTCTGGTTTCACCGCATACAGGAATTACAGAATTTCCAGCAGTTCCACTTCAAACATCAATGCGCTGAATGGTGGAATAGTTGCACCCGCGCCACGCTCACCATAAGCCAGGCCGTGCGGGATGTATAACTTCCACTTAGAACCTACTGGCATCATGGATAAGGCTTCAATCCAGCCAGGAATAACACCACTAACCGGGAATTCTGCTGGCTGGCCACGTTCAACTGAGCTATCAAATACCGTACCGTCAACCAGACGGCCTGTATAGTGCACACGAACACGGTCCTGGCGGGATGGGATCGGGCCATCACCTGCCTGCAACACGGAGAACTGTAAGCCAGACTCAGTGGTGGTCACATCATCACGCTTGGCATTTTCTTCTAAGAAGGTTTTGCCTTCTTCTACCAGAGCTTGCTGGCGCTCAACACGCACTTTATCAGCCTTTTCGTGCACTTCTTGTAGTGCGCGATGTATCACATCAACCGGGACGGTCGGTGCATTCCCTTCCATCGCGTCACGCAAACCTGCCAACAGTGCTTCTGGCAATAAACCTTCCAGCCCGGACTCTTGCAATTGCTGCCCGATTTGTAAACCAATTCCGTAGCTCGCTTGCGCTTCAACGCTATCAAAAGAAGGGGTTGTCATGGATTTTCCTTTAGTCACTCATCATATTGAAGCTGCCAGCATAACAGCAGCAGGGGAGCGCGGTAAAATCTTGCATCGTGAATGATGACTTTTGTCGAAGAAAAAGAAACAATGACGCCCTGTGCGTGGATCGCGTTAAATGGCTCAAGTCAGTGATTCGGGTAATTAAAAGCGGCCAACAAACCTGTAGTTTGAAAGGTAACGGGGATAAGGGTATATACTTAGAAGCCTATGGGGTTACCGCCCATATTTAATTTTATGTTGTTTTACGTTGTTGAAGAGAGGTCACCATGGGCAGAATCGCGCCCAGGAGAAGAAAGAATAATCGGGTTTATCAGCCACTGCTGCATACCTGGCTGACGATTAGGCAGAAGATCATGCCGGATCCTAAAGCTACCGATGAACAAAACCTGATGCCTGAAATCAGTGCGCCCGAGCATACAGCCTCTGCGGAGGACGTTATTACTACTGAAGATAGCGTTTCTGCAAACGGTAATGTGCCACCTGAATCCGTGGCAAGCGCCACAGTAGAAAAAGGGATCAAAGGTCTGCTGCTGAAAATCTGGCATTTGCCGGACAGTTTCGAATGGATGGAACCTTTGCCTCTGTTCCATCGCCGCTGGGTTATTGTCGCCACCGCTGTATTGCTGCTGGCACTGCTGTGGCCCGCATCGCGGGATAACACCAACCTTTCCTTCCCAGTGAGCGCGCCGTCCACCAGCGTGCCGCTACAAGCCCAATTACAGGGTAATCTTGATGCTCCGCCACCTCCAACGGTGGCGGCTCCCGAACCACCTGCTTTGGCGCAGGGAAATTGGCAAAGTTATCAAATTCAATCAGGGAAAACGCTGGCACAGTTATTCCGTGATAATAATCTGCCGGTCAATGAAGTTTTTGCGATGGCACAGGTTGAAGGTAACGATAAGCCATTGAGTAACCTGAAAGCTGGGCAAGAAGTCAAAATTATGTTGGATGCACAAGGCGTAGTCGCCGCGCTGGCCATTGAAACCACCAATAATACAGAAGTGCTGTTTACCCGACAGAGCGATGGCAGTTACCGCCGTGACCGTTAATCGCTGCCATCGATAACCACTTTTGACCTACCCCTTACCTTCTTTGATATTGTCACGTTGTCTCTCCCGAATTAGGTTGTTTTCTGGATGGTTGACGCCATCCACCATTGCTAACCACATTCGTATACCCAACAGATTTCAAGATGCAGCCAAGCGACAAGCGCATAGAACCCGATGAGCTTCCCCAAGAGTCATGACTGTCGCCAACACACCAGTAGCCTGAAAGATAGCGGGTAGAAATAGAGGGAGTGACTATGATATGAAATACAAATTACCTTTCTTAATGCTATTCACATCGTTTAATACCTTAGCTCAGTTGCATTGCCCACCAGTGGATACGATTAAACAGACTGGTGCAGTTTATAGTGCACCTGCAGCTGGTAATGAAGAATGGATTGGCATGTTACAAGGTACCCTTCCACCCAACAGTTCAGTTAAAAATTTTAGTGAAGCGCTGATCATCATTGATAGTGATAAAAACAACATCGTGGGACAAGGTGAGTTTCAGAAGTGTACCTATAACTTGCAGGCGCAAGGTAGGCAGATAGATATGTTCTACGGTAATAAGACTTGGTCAGTATCGATCAGTGGGCAACCACTCTGGGTATACCAACAAAATCCTTTTCTGGAAATTTACCAATGTTCAGGTGTTGCCGCCGAAGAGTGCAAGTTTGATATTTTAGCGCCGGGTTAAGTTTTTCGTGTTGAGCCAACATGCAGATGACTATTTTCATCAATCACCAAATAGCAAAACGCCAGCACGAGGCTGGCGTTTTAGCAGGTTAACAGCAGCGTAACTTACGCTTCTGCAACCACGATCACGTTCAGTTTAGCGAACACGTCGCTGTGTACCTGGAAGTGAACTTCATGATCACCTGTGGTACGCAGAACGCCATTCGGCAAACGAACTTCGCTCTTGGTAACTTCAACGCCAGCCGCAGTTACTGCGTCAGCGATATCACGAGTACCGATAGAGCCGAACAGTTTGCCTTCATCGCCAGATTTAGAAGCGATGGTGACGCTGCCCAGTTCGTTAATTTTGGTTGCGCGAGCTTCAGCAGCAGCCAGAACGCCAGCCAATTTGGCTTCCAATTCTGCACGGCGTGCTTCAAAGAACTCTACGTTTTTCTTAGTTGCCGGAACAGCTTTACCTTGTGGAACCAGGAAGTTACGAGCATAGCCCGCTTTAACGTTCACTTGGTCACCCAGGCTGCCCAGGTTTGCTACTTTATCAAGCAGAATAACTTGCATTACCTTATCCTCTCAAAGTCGTTAATGGACAGTGGCCGATTACTGATGACGATCAGTGTACGGCAACAAAGACAGGTAGCGTGCGCGCTTGATACAACGGGCGAGCTGACGCTGGTATTTTGCGCGAGTACCGGTAATACGGCTCGGGACAATTTTACCACTTTCAGTGATATAGTTTTTCAGCGTAGCGATATCTTTATAATCAATCTCTACAACGCCTTCCGCGGTAAAACGGCAGAACTTGCGACGACGGAAATAACGTGCCATTTGGCTAGTCTCCAGAATCTATAAATTCAATCTGCTCGGCATGCAGAACCAATTTGTTCAGCCCATTGCGACCTTGATGGCAGCTAATGAAGCCTTCAACGGTTAACTGACTGCCGACCGTTATACTGTGAGTTAATGCTTGTGACTTTTGTCCGCTGACAATAACCGGCATTCTGCACCATGTTTGTCGGCTAAATCCGGCTTCCTGCTGTGTTGATCGGTGCTCAAGCACAAATTGACAATGCGGAATCCCAGAAGGACTTACTTTTCGTACTGGCGTCTTGCACACTGTGCCAGAAAGTACCAGACGATTAGTGGTCACCACAGCAATTACTCTTCAGAATCCCCAGCTTCAGAATCATCATTGGCTTCTGACGCGAAGTCGTGACGCTCACGGCGTTCGTCTTTCGCTTTAACCATTGGTGATGCTTCAGTTACCGCGTGTTTAACGCGCATAACCATGCTACGGATAACGGCGTCGTTGAAGCGGAAGTTTGTTTCCAGCTCATCGATCGCTTCCTGCGGGGCTTCAACGTTCAGCAGAACGTAGTGAGCTTTGTGCAGTTTATTGATCGGGTAAGCCAGTTGACGGCGGCCCCAGTCTTCCAGACGGTGGATCGTACCAGCAGCATTAGTGATAGTTGCACTATAGCGCTCGATCATGCCCGGAACCTGTTCGCTTTGGTCAGGATGGACCATAAAAACGATTTCGTAATGACGCATCGATTATTGCTCCTTACGGATTATTCAGCCTCCTGATAGGGTCAACCGCGGCCCATGGAGGCAAGGAACGTGTTTGTGTGCGGCTGAAAAATGACGCGTAACTATACTTGCGGGCGGTTTGAAACTCAAGGACTGACGGGGATTTATTCTTGTTCTGGCTCTTACTTCGCTAAAAAGGCATTTTTTGTTCATTAAATAACCAATGGATGTAGATCCATTAGTCTATTAAATCTTTCAATAAAATCATTGGCTCAGTGAAAATATCATTCACTTTTTTTGACCAAGTGAATCAATTACTACGTATTTTTAAATTAACAAAAGCGACTAGAATTATTTACATCCACCGCAAAACAAGCGGTAGCGCTAATCGAAAGTTATTCAAAGTATATAAACATACCCTAAATAATTCGAGTTGCAGGAAGGCGGCAACTGAGCAAATCCTCAGAAGCTTACACCAGTAAGTGACTGGGGTGAACGAAGGCAGCCAACGCGCCTGCTACTTGAAGTATGACGGGTATAAGATATTGGAGTCACCTATGAAACACACTCTCATCATCGCAGCCACAGTCAGTTTGCTCCTATCCGCCAACACGTTTGCCGCCACAGAAATCAGCCGCCAGGAAGCGATGCAGCAGCAGCGTGTCAGTATCGGCGAGATTTCTCTTAACCATAATGTGGTTTCACCGGATGACGCCGTGGCACAAATTAGCAAAATGGCTGATGAACGCGGCGCAACGGCATACCACATTACTCAGATGCATGAGCCGGGTAGCAACACCTCAATTCGGGTAAATGCTGAGATTTACCGTTAGACCCAGCAGTAAAGATACAACACCAGTGAATACGACGACCAACAACCAAAAAAAGCCCTTCGATATGCCCTTGCCCCCAGACCTCTGGGGGCTTTTTTATAAGTGCCTGCTGAAGAATGTGACTCCGGCCTTTAATGCACTTGGGGTAATTTTGTGACCAATACCGGCCTCGGTAATATAGGTTAGCTGATTATCGCGCCCGCTTGCCCTTAACGCCTGCACCAATCGCGTACTTTCTGCCGCTGGCACCACTTCATCAGCCTCACCATGCCAGACCAATAATGGCCGCTCTGCAATTTTTTCTAACTGATGGCTCAGTTCATAAGCAGCCAGTGGCGCTAAACGACGTTCAAATTCAGCCGCGTTGACCGGCTGCCCCGCCGCCAATGGTGGAAACAACGTGCGAGCCAGTGAGGTAAAATCACCTGAACCCATAAAATCGGCGGCCACTTTCACCCACGGATAGCGAGCAAACGCCCCCAATGTGGTCATACCGCCCATTGATGCACCCGCTACGCCAATGCGATCACCGTCAATCAATCCAGCTTGTTGATAATGTTGTTTAATCGCAGGCAACTCATCAATGTTCGATTTCAGAATCTCCCAGAAATAGGATAAGCGCTGTGATTCATCACCGTTAAACCGCGCACCGTGCATATCCGCATCTGGCAATAGGGTGCGGAAACCAGCTTGTGCGAAGGCATAGGCGAAGTAGGAATAGACCTCTTTTGATGAGGTGTAGCCATGATAGAAAAAAATGGTCGGTAGCGGCTGCTGGCGTTTGCCCGTAGGGGCAGCATGAATCACCTCAATACCATTAATATTTTCCAGCGATATCTCAATCATGGCAAAAAATCCTTTATTGATCAGGCGGAGCATAAACAGGAAAAACCAGCGTAATATACCCAAAGAACAAGGCAGTGTGCCAAAATGAGGATATAAAGTCTTAAATCAATTTCTTCCAAGATATTACGCTTCATCTTGGGATTTTACGGTAACTGCGCCGTTGATAACGAGGCAATAAATGAAGATAAAACGTGTGATGGGGGTTTTACTGCTGGCGCTCGGGCTTTCGGGTTGTAGTGTTTTTCATACGACACCAGCCCCCCCTCCTGCAATCCAGCCTTACGCACAGGAAATTACCCGCGCCCAGAGCCTTAATTTGCAAAAAGTAGGCACCGTCTCAGCGCAGGTATTTGGTAGCCCGATGGATATAGAAGCCGAAATTCAACGTAGGGCTAATGCCAGTGGCGCGCCCTACTATTTGATTATTATGTTGTCCGACAGCATTTATCCCGGCACCTGGTATGCCAATGCGCTGCTATATAAATAATTTATTGGCGCTGCGGGGTGTGCTGATTTCCCTATTGAAAACCGCTGCTGCGACTGAGCAGTAGCGCGCAAACCGCTTCCGGCAGCATATATTGATCACGGTGATCCAACGTCATGCGGCACCAGGCATCGACCAGTGGGGGTGAGGCAAAACGCAGTAACTGAGAAGCACAACACAGATCGAACAGTTGCTGGGTTAATGCCCGCCCTTGTTCCTCTTTGGGGTTTTTCAGCCGCTGCTGTAATTGCCGCCAAGCACGATCAAACAATCGATTCTGCCCGCGAACCGGATAGAACTCTTGCTGTAGCATCTCGATGGCTGCCGGTAGTTTGCGAAATGTGCGCAGCACATCAAGGCACATGATATTGCCGGAACCTTCCCAAATACTGTTTACCGGCATTTCACGATAGAGCCGTGGCAGTTCACTCTGCTCACAATAGCCAATCCCACCCAGCACCTCCATCGCTTCGGCAACAAACCCACTGCCTTGCCCACATACCCGATATTTAGCCGCAGGGGTGAGTAGACGGCTAAATATTTGCTCATGAGCCTCATCTGACTTTTCCCAGGCGCTAGCTAAGCGCATCAGCAGTGCCGTATGCCCCTCCAGACGCAATGCCATGCGGCTCAGCACTTGCCGCATCAAAGGTTGGTCTACCAGTGGCTTACCAAAGGCCTGCCGCTGCCACGCATGATACAGCGCGACGGAGAAGGCACGCCGCATCAGACCATGGCTACCGAGTGCACAATCAAAACGGGTATAGCCCCCCATTTTCAAAATTTGGCGCACACCGTCGCCCTCATCCCCCAATAACCAAGCAGTTGCATTATCAAACTCAACTTCACTGCTGGCATTAGAGCGGTTGCCAAGTTTATCTTTCAGCCGTTCTAATCGAATGGCGTTATAGCTGCCATCCGGTAATATTTTAGGCAGAAAGAAGCAGGATAACCCCCCATCGGTCTGCGCCAACACCAGGTGTGCATCACTTTGTGGTACCGAGAAAAACCACTTGTGCCCCACCAGACGATAAGCCTCACCATTGCCCCGCCCCTCCAGCGGCTCAGCCCGGGTAGTATTACTGAGTACATCGGAGCCACCCTGTTTTTCTGTCATGCCCATTCCTATCAACAAGCCCCGTTTCTGGCTACCAATGGACTGATGGGGATCAAAGCGATCAGAAAGTAGTGGCGATAGCCAGTTTTGAAATAGTGGTGGGAGTGTTTGCTGTAGTAGTGGGATAGCACCAAAGGTCATGGTTATTGGGCATAGCGACCCGGACTCTACCTGTGCATGTAAGATAAAACGCGCCGCACGGGCAGCAAAAGAACCGATTCGTGCATCTTCCTGCCATGGCAGATTATGCAGGCGATGATTGACCAACTCCTGCATTAACACATACCAAGCAGGATGAAATCGCACTTGGTCCAAGCGCTGCCCGGCAGCATCATAGCGCAATAACTCAGGAGGATTGGTGTTTGCCAGCCGCCCAAGTTCAAGAGACTCCGATGATCCCAATTGTAGCCCGATCAAAGAGAGAGTCTCTCCATCCCAACCAGCGTGTTCACGCATCACGGCTTCCCGCAACGCCATGTCAGACAAAAATAAATTACTGTTCGACAATGGCTCCGGCTGATTGAAAACCAAGTGAGTCTGCCACTCCATACCTTCCTCCATTTCGGTATTCTATCCTTCGTACCTGAAGCCGCAGGGGTGTTAGCTACGCTTGCTCACCCGAATCACTTACCATCGTGCGTTCATCGGGACTCGTTCACTTGCCGCCTACCTGCAACTTCAGTTACTTTGGATATAACTGTACCATCGGCATTCATCAATCAGGGTTAAGTATGGTGCAGGCGCAAATTTTTGCTGGCAGGCTCATCACAAACGGGGATGAAAGCCCTATATATCACTGATGATTTAATTAAAATCCCTATAAAAAAGCCAGCATCCGTGAATGCTGGCTTTCTGAATTCAATAGCAAAAGAGATATTACGCTTTCAATGCCCGCTGACGCACAACTTCAAATAAACAAACCCCAGTGGCAACCGAGACGTTTAGCGAAGAAACCGTACCCGCCATCGGAATGCTGATCAGTTCATCGCAATGCTCACGGGTCAAACGGCGCATGCCTTCACCTTCAGCCCCCATCACCAGCGCCATCGGGCCGGTCATTTTGCTTTGATACAAGGTGTGGTCTGCTTCACCGGCAGTGCCGACAATCCAGACATTGTGCTCTTGCAGTAACCGCAGGGTGCGCGCCAGATTAGTCACTTTAATCAATGGCACATTTTCCGCCGCACCACTGGCCACTTTTTTGGCAATAGCATTAAGCTGCGCTGAGCGATCCCGTGGCACAATAACCGCATGGACACCGGCGGCATCGGCGCTACGCAAGCATGCCCCGAGATTGTGCGGGTCAGTGACACCATCCAGTACCAGCAAGAACGGCATATCCACGCTTTCCAGCAGGGCAGGTAAGTCATTTTCCTGATACTGACGCCCTTCACGCACTCGCGCGACGATCCCCTGATGGACACCGCCTTCAACCTGGGAGTCCAGCCATTGGCGGCTAGCCACCTGAATCACTAAACCGGCAGCTTCCAGTTCCGCGACCAAAGGTTGCAGACGACGATCGTCACGACCCTTCAGAATAAAAACTTCCAGGAAGCGTTGCGGATCATTGTCTAGCAGGGCTTTGACGGCGTGAATACCGTAAATAATTTCGCTCATGATGCTCTTTTATAAATGATTAAGTATTAATAAGTAAACGAATGCGGGTGACCAAAGCCACCCGACAATCAGCAGGCCATTACTGGTCGCTGCTGGTTTTCTTCTTCGCGCGCTTGGCCTTGGTGGCGGCGGCAATTTTTTTGGTTTTAGCGGACGCTCGTTTTGCTTTCGCTTTGGCTTTTTTCTCAGCCAGCGCTTTATCGTCCAGTTTAGCGGCTGCATCCGCTGGGCGGAATGCACTATCCGGCTCGAAGTTCACTGGTTTTTTTGCACGACGAGGCCGTTGCTGCCCACCACCGGCTGGCGCGCCATCACGGCGCGGAGCACCAGATGAACTGCCACGCCCACCACGACCGGTTGAGGTATCACGCATCGTGCGCTGCCCATCAGCCTTCTTCGCCTTATCTCGGGCTGTTTTACCCTCACCACGCGGCTTACGGGTACTGGAAACCAGAGCAAAGTCAATTTTTCGCTCATCCATATGTACCGCCTCGACCCGAATTTCTACGGTATCACCCAAGCGGTAAACCTGACCTGAGGATTCACCGATCAGACGCTGGCCGATGTTGTCGTAACGGTAATAGTCATTATCCAGGCTGGAAACATGCACCAAACCATCAATAAACAGATCATCCAGACGCACGAAGAAACCAAAACCGGTAACACTGGCAATGATCCCCGTGAAGACTTTACCAACCTGATCCTGCATAAAATCACACTTCAGCCAGTCCGCTACGTTACGGGTAGCTTCATCAGCGCGGCGTTCAGTCATTGAGCAGTGTTCGCCCAATTGCAGCATATCTTCGTACTCACTGTGCCAGCCACCGGTAGGTGTCCAACGCTCTTTCTGATTGCCTTGCTCTTTGGCGAGCTGGTACTTGATAGCGCGGTGCATTGCTAAGTCAGGATAACGGCGGATTGGTGAGGTGAAATGACCATAAGAGGCCAGCGCCAGACCAAAGTGACCCCGGTTTTCTGGATCGTAAATCGCCTGCTTCATTGAGCGCAGCAACATGGTTTGCAGCATCTCATGATCCGGGCGATCAGCAACTTCATCCATCAGTACGGCGTAATCTTTCGGCTCTGGCTTCAAGCCACCACCTAAGGTCAGGCCCAGCTCATTCAGCACGCTACGCAGTGCGGAGATATGGTCATCACTTGGGCGGTCATGCACACGGAACAATGCGGGTTCGTTGTGTTTTTCGACAAAACGAGCAGCAGAGATATTCGCCAAAATCATGCACTCTTCAATCAACTTATGCGCGTCATTACGCACCGTCGATTCAATACGTTCAATGCGCCGTTCCGCGTTGAAGATAAACTTGGCTTCTTCGGTTTCGAACGCGATACCACCACGCTCAGCACGGGCCTGATCCAGCGCCTTGTACATGGTATGCAGTTCTAACAGATGCGGTACCAACGGCTTATATTGCTCACGCAGCGTCTCTTCACCATCAATAATCCGCCACACTTTGGTGTAGGTCAGACGAGCGTGGGAACTCATCACCGCTTCGTAGAACTTATACGACGACAGCTTACCTTGGGAAGAGATGGTCATCTCACACACCATACACAGGCGGTCTACCTGCGGATTCAGGGAGCAAAGACCATTTGATAGCACTTCCGGTAACATCGGAACCACTTGCGATGGGAAGTAAACCGAGTTACCACGGTTGCGAGCTTCATCATCAAGCGCGGTGCGTGGGCGCACATAATAGCTAACATCAGCAATGGCCACCCACAAGCGCCAGCCACCACCACGTTTCTTCTCGCAGTAAACTGCATCATCGAAGTCGCGGGCATCTTCACCATCAATAGTGACCAATGGCAGATTGCGTAAATCCACCCGCCCTTTCTTCGCCTCTTCCGGTACTTGTTCTTTTAGGTCTGCCACTTGTTTTTCAACTTGTGGCGGCCAGGTATGGGGGATTTCATGGGTACGCAGTGCGATATCTACCGCCATGCTGGTGCCCATATTTTCACCGAGAACTTCAACAATCTTACCCACGGCTTTAGTCCGGCGGGTCGGGCGCTGGGTCAACTCGACCACCACCATATAACCCATCCGCGCACCGTTGATAGCTTCTGGCGGGATCAGAATATCAAAACTTAATCGACCATCATCCGGTACCACAAAACCAGTACCTGCATCGGTAAAGTAGCGGCCAACGATCTGGCTGGTTTTTGGTACTAATACGCGCACGATACGCGCTTCACGGCGACCTTTGCGGTCAGCACCAACTGCCTGGGCCAATACCACATCACCATGAATGGCGGTTTTCATCTGTTCTGCGGAGAGATACAGGTCGTCTTTACTGCCTTCAACACGTAAAAAGCCAAAACCATCACGGTGACCAATAACAGTCCCGCGCAGTAAGTCAAGGCGCTCCGGCAAGGCGTAGCACTGACGACGGGTGAAGATCAATTGCCCATCACGCTCCATGGCGCGCAGGCGGCGGCGCAGGGCCTCTAAAGGCTCTTCACCGGTTAAATTAAGTTCATTGGCCAGCTCTTCACGGCTGGCAGGTGTTTCGCGCTTCGCGAGATGAGCCAAAATGAATTCCCGGCTAGGGATCGGTGACTCATACTTCTCTGCTTCTCGTTCCAAGAATGGATCTTGTGACATTGCGGTTCCTCCGTTGCCATCAGCAGGTCTTATACCCTGCGTACTTGAAGCCGCAGGGGTGTTAGCTGCGCGCTCTCACCCGAATCACTTACCCGTGTAAGCTCATCGGGATTCGTTTACTGGCTGCCTACCTGCGACTCCAAGTTCTTTGGGTATATATGTCTTTGATTAAGCAAAAACCTACTCAACAAGTAATAATTTGTAGAGCGGGGAATTATCTTTGACCATGTCAGCCAAAGTATAGTTATCCAGCTCGTTAAGGAAACTCTGTACCGCCTGATTAAGTACTTGTTTCAGGCGACAAGCAGGTGTTATGTGGCAAAAATCACTACTGCAATTCACCAGAGACAACGGCTCCAGTTGGCGCACAACATCACCAATTCGAATCTGGTTAGCCGGTTTACCCAGCCGTATGCCACCATTTTTGCCTCGCACGGCGGTCACCAGCCCTACACGGCTCAACTGATTGATTATTTTAACCATATGATTGCGAGACACACCATAGACCTCAGTTACCTGAGAAATGCTGGTCATTTGGCCTTCCGGTAGCGAAGCCATATAAGTAAGCGCCCGCAAACCGTAATCAGTAAAACTTGTTAACTGCACGTATACCCCTGAGTATCAGTTTACCCGGCTTAAACCCATCTGAAATAACACTTTTTTGATCGGTTATAAGTGCGATTCTAAGCGCTATTTACATAACGTACACCCTAAATAATTCGCGTTACAGGAAGGCGGCAACTACACGGATCCCAGAGAGCTTACATCAGTAAGTGATTAGGGTGAACAAAGGCAGCCAAACGCACATGCAACTTGAAGTATGACGGATATATTCTTTGAATGATAAACCAGCCACAAAGCCTGCGGCTAATCATTTAGGTGAAGGGTGGAACTTTTGGTATAAAACGGCATATCCGAGGTCACTTCTGCATCTCATTATACCCAAAGTAACTGGCGTTACAGTTAACAATGTATGACCGGTATATACCCTAAATAATTCGAGTTGCAGGAAGGCGGCAAGAGAGACCCCCGATGAGCTTACATGAGTAAGTGATTCGGGTGATTGAACGTAGCCAACGCACATGCAGCTTGAAGTATGACGGGTATAAACAATAAACCGGACCTAAGCCCGGTTTATTGAAGTCTGAATTCTGACTATTTGGCGGTTAGCCGCTTAATCATAAATCAAACGGATCATGCGTCAAATGGGTCGCGCAGGATCATGGTTTCGTCACGGTCTGGGCCGGTAGAGATGATATCAACCGGAACACCGGTCAGCTCTTCTACACGTTTGATGTAGTTCAGGGCTGCCTGTGGCAACTTGCTGTGTTCTTTCACGCCAAAGGTGATTTCTGACCAGCCTGGCATGGTTTCGTAAATTGGCTCGATACCTTCCCAGCCTTCAGCAGCCAGTGGCGTCGTATCAACTTCGCGGCCATCAGGCATACGGTAGCCAACACACAGCTTCACTTCTTTCAGACCATCTAACACATCCAGTTTGGTCATACAGAAACCAGACAGGGAGTTGATCTGCACTGCACGACGCACTGCAACGATATCCAACCAACCGGTACGACGGCTACGGCCTGTTGTTGCGCCATATTCGTTACCTTGCTTACGCAGGAATTCGCCAGTTTCATCATTCAACTCGGTAGGGAATGGGCCTGCACCTACACGGGTGGAATAAGCTTTAACGATACCCAAGACGTAATCAACATAACGTGGACCCAAGCCAGAGCCTGTGGCTACGCCACCCGCAGTGGTGTTAGATGAAGTTACATACGGATAAGTACCGTGGTCGATGTCCAACAAGGTGCCTTGTGCGCCTTCGAACATGATCAGATCACCACGCTTGCGGGCGCTGTCCAACAAGTCAGAAACATCAACCACCATGGCGGTCAAAATATCAGCAATAGCTAATACTTCATCCAGCACTGTTTGGTAGTCAACTGCATCAGCTTTGTAGTAATGCACTAACTGGAAGTTGTGGTAATCCACAATTTCTTTCAGTTTGATAGCGAAGGTTTCTTTGTTGAACAAATCGCCTACGCGCAGACCACGGCGGGCAACTTTGTCTTCATAAGCAGGACCGATACCACGACCAGTAGTACCAATCGCTTTTTCACCACGGGCTTTTTCACGCGCATTATCCAAAGCCACATGATAAGGCAGGATTAATGGGCATGCTTCGGAGAGTAACAGTCGCTCACGTACAGGCACACCGCGTGCTTCAAGTTCTGTCATCTCTTTCATTAAAGCGTCAGGTGCCAATACAACACCGTTGCCGATGATGCTGGTTACGTTTTCACGCAGAATACCTGAGGGAATTAAATGAAGAACGGTTTTCTCACCGTTGATAACCAAAGTATGGCCAGCGTTGTGACCACCTTGATAGCGCACAACATAATTAGCCCGTTCAGTCAGCAGGTCAACGACCTTGCCCTTACCTTCGTCACCCCATTGGGTGCCCAGTACGACGACGTTCTTACCCATCTCAAAAATCACCAGGTTGCTTAAAAAAGGATTCTAACATCTCATTCGGCTGCTTTCAGTACTTTTTAGCACATAACTGGACATTTTTTGTGCTTACATTCAGCCACCCATGCGGCTACGCAACATGTAGTAGATAACAACGCCTGCAACCACTAATCCACCACCAAAACGGCGCAAAGTGGCATCGGGTAATTGGGTCATGGCCTGAATCATTTTGCGCCAGGCTTTGGGATATAGCATCGGGCCAAGCCCTTCCAGCACCAAAACCAAGCCCAATGCTAATAAGATGGTTGAATTCATTGTTTGTCTCAAATGGAAAAGGCCCGCGTGAACGGGCCTTACTGTTACGATCAAAACATGCTGTAACGACAGCCGTTATGGACGTTTACTGGAGTTATCCGGCGACTTCATATAACGGAAGAAATCGCTATCAGGGCTAAGAACCATCACATCATTGCCGCTGTTAAAGCTGTTTTCATACGCACGTAAGCTACGAATGAAGGCATAGAAGTCTGGGTCTTTACTGAATGCGTCAGCAAACAGACGGGCTGCTTCTGCATCACCGCCACCACGAGTAATACGCGCCTGACGTTCTGCTTCTGCCAGTGTACGTGTTACTTCATAGTCAGCCGTTGCACGCAATTTCTCTGCTTCTTCCTGACCTTGTGAACGATGACGACGGGCTACCGCTTCACGTTCAGCACGCATACGTTGGAAGATAGCATCAGAAACCTCAGCCGGTAAGTTGATCTGCTTGATTCGCACGTCAACGACCTCAATCCCCAGCGCCGCCATACTGTTCGGGTTAACCGCAGGCTGTTTGCCACGGGTTTCCTGCTCAACACGGGCTGCCGCAGAGGCAATTGCATCATCAGCTTCAGTAGTAACAGCTTCATCACCCACACTACCGGTGTTCAGCGCATCACGAACATCTGAAGTTAAACGCCCACGTGAGTCAGTCACGATGTCACGCACGTTCAAGCGACCAATTTCAGAACGCAAACGGTCACTAAACTTACGTTTCAACAGCACTTCAGCCTGAGAAACATCACCACCACCGGTGGCCAGATAGTAACGGCTGAAATCGCTGATACGCCATTTCAAATAGGAGTCAACAATCAGGTCTTTCTTCTCGTTGGTGACGAAACGGTCGGCCTGGTTGTCCATGGTTTGAATACGGGCATCCAACGTCTTCACTGTTTCGATAAACGGTATCTTGAAGTGCAAGCCTGGCGCATACACCAACGGCTTGTTATCACTATCACGTAATACCTTACCAAAGCGCAGCACGATACCGCGCTGGCCTTCCTGTACCACAAACAGCGAAGCGTAGAGTGCGATTAACACCACAACGACGATAAGTAAAAAAGACTTACGCATTGGTTATTCTCTCCCTACGCGAGTGGAAGTATCACGCTGAGCATTCGCCCGGCGCTGATCCATGATAGAGCCACTGGTTGAGCTGGTATTAGTGTTGCTGGCACCAGACTCTTGACTGCTATTAGCAGAGGAAGGCGGATTCAAACGAATCAGACTTGTATCTTTGTTGCCATCCGCTTTATTTGCATCAGTGCCTTGGCCGCGCAGCATTTGGTCCAGCGGCAACACCATCAGACTGTTACCTTTGTCACTCGCCAGTACTTTGCGGGTATGACCGAGAACCTTCTCCATCGTTTCGATGTACAGGCGCTCACGGGTAATTTCCGGTGCCGCTTTATACTCAGGCAACAACTTGGCAAACCCAGCAACCTCACCCTGCGCTTCCAACACTTTCCGAGCGGAGTAAGCACGCGCATCTTCTAACAGACGCTGCGCTTGACCATTTGCTCGTGGCTGGACTTCGTTGGTGTAGGCTTCCGCTTCACGAATATACTGTTGTTCGTTTTCACGGGCAGCAATCGCATCATCAAATGCCGCTTTAACTTCTTCTGGCGGACGCGCCGCCTGGAAGTTAACGTCCAGCAGCGTTATACCCATCTTGTATGGACGAATAGTTTCTTCCAGTACTCGTTGAGTATCGCTACGAACGATAGTACGACCTTCGGTGAGGATCTTGTCCATGGTGTATTTACCAATAACACCACGCACTGCGCTGTCAGTTGCCTGACGCAAGCTGTCATCCGGGTTAGTCACGCTAAACAGATAAGCGGCCGGATCAGTCACGCGGTACTGCACGTTCATTTCGATGCGAACCACGTTCTCATCAGAGGTCAGCATCACGCCGGATGCGGCTAATTCACGGACCGATTCAACGTTAACCGGAGTGACTTCGTCGATAAAGGTTGGTTTCCAGTTCAAACCAGGCTGCACAATGTGGCTTAATTTACCCAAGCGAGTAACAACACCGCGCTCAGCTTCTTTAATTGTATAGAAGCCACTTGCCGCCCAGATAACCACAACCGCAACCACAGCAATACCCACAATCCGGCCACTGAAACCAGGGCCTTTTGTTGTACCACTGTTATCATTGCCGCCGCTGCCACCACCTTTACCACCGAGGCTACTCAGTTTTTTGCTCAGTTTTCGGAAGATATCATCCAGATCAGGCGGCCCTTGGTCACGACCACCTTTATTATTGTTATTTCCGCCAGAGTTGCCGCCATTATTATTGCTGCTCCCCCACGGATCGCGGTCCTGTCCGTTATTACCGGGCTGATTCCACGCCATGTTTTAGCTCCATTCTTCTATGATTGGTTTTCTTCAGGCCAAGAGCACATGCCAAAGAAGCTGGCTCTTAATCTCACAAAAAAGGTCAAGTAATCAAATAATTAGCCACGCCGACTAATTAATAATATAACTGACCAAATCTTGCTCTTGTTTACAGAGACGACGCCAATCAACGATAGGCATTCTTACCACCATACCGACGTTCCCGTCCTCGTCTATCCACTCTTTTTCAATTGCCTGAAGCTGGTAAAAACGGCTACGTAGACGACCTGCCTGAGGCGGCAAACGTAATTCAAAGTGTGCGATCTCACCTGAAAGACGTTCCGTCAACGCTTGAAAGAGCAACGGGATCCCTGCGCCGGTTTGGGCTGAAAGCCAAACTCTGACTGGCAGATTGTCTTCGTTGCGATCAATTCGCGGAACAAAATCATCCAACAAATCAATTTTATTCATTACTAATAATGTAGGTATTTCATCCGCCTCTATTTCTGCCAAAACAGAATTGACTGCGGCTATATTCTCAGTTACCCGAGGGTCTGCTGCATCAATAATGTGTAACAGTAATGAGGCTTGCCGTGTTTCTTGTAATGTCGCTTTAAAAGCAGCGACCAAATCATGCGGCAAATGCCGGATAAAACCTACCGTATCCGCCAACACTGTATCGCCCACATCAGCCACACTAATACGGCGTAAAGTAGGGTCCAGCGTGGCAAATAATTTGTCAGCCGCATACACATCGGCTGCCGTAATTTTGTTAAACAGGCTGGACTTACCGGCATTGGTATATCCCACCAAAGATACTGTCGGAATTTCAGCACGGGTACGCGCACGCCGCCCTTGCTCACGCTGCTTTGCTACCCGCTCCAAACGGCTCAAAATCAAGCTGATACGGTCGCGTAACAAACGGCGGTCGGTCTCCAACTGGGTTTCACCTGGCCCTCTTAGGCCAATTCCCCCCTTTTGACGCTCAAGATGCGTCCAGCCACGTACCAAACGGGTCGCAATATGGCGTAATTGCGCTAATTCGACCTGTAATTTACCTTCATGGGTACGGGCCCGTTGGGCAAAAATATCTAAGATTAGCCCAGTACGATCAATGACCCGACACTCACACAAACGCTCAAGATTTCGCTCTTGCGCTGCGGAAAGGGCATGATCAAACAAGACGACAGACGCGCCACTGGCTTTCACCGCGTCAGCAATTTCTTCGGCCTTTCCTTCACCGACAAAATACTTAGGGTGTGGTGCTTTGCGACTACCCGTCACAATTTGCAAAGCCTCTACGCCCGCAGAAGATACTAGCGCTTCGAACTCACGCAGGTCCTCTGAGTTTTTGTCTTGCGAGAAATAGATATGAACCAGTACGGCCTGCTCACCGGCTTCATAGCGGTCAAACAAACGTGCAACCTCTCAAACGGATTAAAACCGCTAGTGCGGAGAACATAAACCCGAATCCGTTGTTTATGTTCCCCGTCATGGTCGACCAGCAATGCGCTTTATTCAGCGTCATCGCTATCCTGCTGCGGTTGTTGCGGCGCAGACGGATTACTACCATGATAATTATTGGTGCTTCCACTCGGCGTATTGCTGTGATGCGAAACCGGGCGAGAAGGCACTACAGTAGAGATGGCGTGTTTATAGACCATCTGGCTGACTGTGTTTTTTAACAGAATGACAAACTGATCAAAAGACTCAACTTGGCCCTGCAGTTTAATGCCATTCACTAAATAAATAGAAACCGGAACCCGTTCACGACGCAATGCGTTCAGGAACGGATCTTGCAAAGATTGCCCCTTAGCCATTCTATATTTTCCTTATTTGCTTGTTGTTTTTAACTAAGAACCTATCGGCTCGAAAATAAACTGCGTAAAAAAAATCCGCGCGTTGAGTACTAATCAATTGTACACAATCATTCAACCTATGCACTAACAACCTGTATTACAGAGTCTAAAGCCTCTCCCGGCTTATCACTGTCGAGCCACTGAACTGAACTCCAGCCCCGTAACCAAGTCATTTGGCGCTTTGCCAGTTGACGTGTCGCACAAACTCCACGGTAAACCATTTCGTCATAATCAATCTCACCAGACAGATAAGACCACATCTGCCGGTATCCCACACAACGAATGGCAGGCAAATCCGTATGCAAATCACCGCGGTCAAAAAGCGCCCTAGCCTCTGTTTCAAACCCTGCGTCCAGCATCTGATGAAAACGTAATTCAATCCGCTGGTGCAACAGTTCCCGGCTAACAGGCGCAATCGCAAATTGGTGAACCCTATAGGGTAAGGTTTCACCCGAAACTTTAGTCAGTTCCGTTAACGTTTTACCTGAAATAAAAAAAACTTCCAGTGCTCTGGAAAGCCGTTGGGGATCATTAGGATGAATTCGCGCCGCAGCAACCGGGTCTACCTCGGTTAACTGTTGATGCAATGCCTCCCAACCCAACTCAGCGGCCTGCTGTTCAATACGCTGGCGCACTTGCGGGTCTGCGGGTGGCAACGGAGATAAACCTTCCAACAGCGCTTTAAAATACAACATGGTCCCCCCCACCAGCAGCGGAATTCGCCCGGCAGCGGTAATATCGGCCATCTCTTTCAATGCATCTTTACGGAAATCAGCGGCTGAGTAGGATTCAGCCGGGTCACGGATATCAATCAGCCGATGTGGTGCTAACGCCAGCTCTTCAGCATTAGGCTTAGCAGTGCCGATATCCATGCCACGATAGATCAAGGCAGAGTCGACGCTGATTAACTCTACAGGTAACCGCTGCCGAAGCGCGATAGAGAGCGCTGTTTTACCACAAGCGGTTGGCCCCATAATAAAAATTGCCGGTGGCCGGTCTAGGTTTTCAATATCATTCATGAGTCAGGGTTGCCAATGCAGCCTTTATATCAATAGGTTGTAATAATCCAGCAGGCGGTGATTGCACCAACTGCGGACAAAGGCGTTCCACATCCGTCAATAACTGTATCGCTTGAGACACATTCCAAACCTCATGTTCGCTGCCAAGGTGGCGGGCAATCCATGTGGCCAGAACATCTGGCGATATCTCTTCATGCTGCGACAGATAGCCTAACAGTTCCGGTATCAGTTTTTGTAAATTTTGTTGGCGTAATGGTAAAGATACCGCACGTAAAGTGGCTCTTGTTTGCTCAACAGCCAATTCTATCCCCATAGTAACCAATAAGTTCTGATGGCGCAGACAGGCTGCGGCTTCATTCTTATCTAATGTCAGTTTTAATGGAATAAGTAATGGCTGAGGGCGTAAACCCTCGGCTGGCGGGTTCAGTTGAGCTTGTTTCAACCAGCGCTCAGCAACGGTCAGTGCCAGTAATGCCACGCCTTGTTTATATTCAATTAAAGCATAGCTTGGCGGGAATACCGTTAATACTCGACCAAAACTGTAATTATCGCCATGAAGTGGCTCATCGGTTGATGCAGAGCGCGGAGCTGACGCCTTGGCCGGCTGATCTACGGCTTGGCTCACCGCGGCGGGTTGCACCAATTGACGATATAATTCGCCTTGCTGCTTTTGGTAGGGTTGCCCAGCGCTATAGCCAGGTGCTGCTTGTTCACGGGCAGGTGACCGCGCTGTCGCTACCGTGGGTTCAGAAGTTGATACTTTCTCTGCAACCCGTGTCCGCTCTGCCGGAGAAGCTTTCGCAGGCTCAGGTTGAGCATACTTATTCCCCCCTGCCGCCACACGGTTTTCCGGCTGCCAACGTGGTGCCTCTATCTCTTCACCATCTTCATTGATATTCAGCACCGGCGAAGCTGCCTGTTGTAAAACAGTAGTGACAGCCTGATAAATAAAGTCATGTACCAACCGCGCCTGATGGAAACGCACCTCATGTTTCGCCGGATGCACATTTACATCCACCTGATGCGGATCAATATCCAGATACAAAACATAAGCCGGTTGTTGATCGTCTTTGAGTAAATCTTGATAGGCCTGACGGATGGCGTGATTAATCAACCGGTCACGCATCATGCGATTATTGACGTAACAATACTGCATTTCACTGAGCGTGCGGCTGGCGGCAGGATCGGCCACCCACCCACGGATGGTTAAATCACCATGTTGCCAAGAAATGGCCAGTGCATGCTGCAAAAAGGCCGGGCCACAGATGCTCGCCAGGCGGCGTTCGTGCTGTGAAGGGTCAGGGGCTGCGCGGTACTGGCGCATTAACTTACCGTTATGACTCAGGTTTATCGCCACATCAAAACGCGCCAGCGCAATGCGCCGCACCACTTCATCAATATGACCAAATTCGGTTTTTTCAGTGCGCATAAATTTGCGGCGCGCTGGCGTGTTATAAAACAGATCCAGCACTTCAAGGGTGCTACCCACCGGATGCGCCGCTGGCTTGATGGTGACAGCCATATCACGCCCTTCCGCATAAGCCTGCCAGGCTTCATTTTGTTCGGCAGTGCGTGAAGTCAAAATCAGGCGTGAGACTGAACTGATACTGGCCAGTGCTTCGCCACGAAACCCCATGCTGAGGATAGCTTCCAGATCTTCTAGCGAACTGATCTTACTGGTGGCATGGCGCGCCAGCGCCAGTGATAAATCTTCTTTGCCGATGCCACAGCCATTATCGCGGATACGAATCAGTTTGGCGCCACCACGTTCAATATCGATATCAATCCGGGTGGCTCCTGCATCCAGACTGTTTTCTACCAACTCTTTCACTACCGACGCAGGCCGCTCGACCACTTCACCGGCGGCAATTTGGTTAGCAAGCTGTGGTGGCAGAATATGAATCGGCATAGCAGTTCCTTTCGCTTACGATTGTGGGATCGTGAGGGTTTGCCCTAGCTGGACATTACCTGATTTTATCTTGTTCGCCCGCTCAATCTCACTCATCGATACGCCATATCTGGCCGCAATGGCTGATAGCGTATCACCGCGTTTTACCTGATGTTTTATGGTTTTGTTTTTAGCAATTGCGCTGGTTTTGGGTGCCGCTGCCGTTACCGTGCGGCCCGATGTCGGCACTTTCAAACGCTGCCCTACCCACACCACATCATTTTTCAGCGTATTGTTTTGCCGCAATACCGCCATGCTGACGCCGTATTGGCTCGCAATGCCGGATAAGGTTTCGCCACGTTGCACTTTATGGATTTGGCTTTTACCTGCCGCCACCGGCTTGACGGCAGAGACTCTGCCACTTTGCGCATTGCTGACAATCGGATCTGGCTGATTAACACTTGAACGCTGTACTGAAGAATCAACCGCCGCTGTTTCTATTAGCGGGCGGTTTTCGACCTTTGGGTCGGCTTGTAGCGGATGCGCGAGGAAATAACTGCGCAAGCCTTTATAAATGGCCTGAGCAATCTTCTCCTGATACGCGCTACTGCCAAGCAGCCGCTCCTCCGTACTATTACTGATAAAGCCGGTTTCCACTAATAACGATGGAATATCCGGTGAACGTAACACCCCAAGACTGGCGTGTTCAGGCCGACGTTTATGAATGTCGCCCACGGTTTGTAGCTCACGCAGCACTTTGGTTGCTACGTCATAGCCCACTCGCTGGGAATGGCCGAATTGGAGATCCAATACTGCCTGACTCAAATAAGGGTCCGACGCGGTGTTAGCTAACACGTCACCGGCACCACCAAGCAATTCAGATTGCTTCTCATGCTGTTCCAGCCAGCTCCCCATCTCACTGTTAGCACGGCGATTTGACAGAACCCAGACCGAAGCCCCTGTAGCACTGCGGTTAGGGGCGGCATCCGCATGAACAGAAACCAGCACATTAGCGCCCTGCTTACGGGCTACATCCGAACGGCCCATGACCGAAATGAAGTAATCACCATTACGGGTTAAAACCGGTTTAAACATGGGGTCACTGTTAAGCAATGCTTCAAGTCGGCGGGCGATGGCAATCGTGACATTCTTCTCTTTCAGGCCATTTTGCCCAATAGCACCTGGGTCCTGCCCACCGTGACCCGCATCAATAGCCACCACTACGCGATCGCTATTAGCTACACGGCTGGCTTTAATCGGGCGGGCGGTATTGGTGGTGATGGTATCAGTGCTGACCACCACAGTCGGCTTATTATTAAACGGGTTTTTAGCCTCAGATGTGGTGTTTGAATTGGTCACGCGCGGTGTCGTATTCACACTATTTATCGGCGGCGTCAAACGCCCAGCATTCGGGCTAGGGGTATTGGTTTGGCTCAGTGGCCTATTGTTTGGGCTTAACGTATTGTTTGGGCTTAACGTGGTTTGCACCTGACGAGCAGGGGCGGTCGCGGTCATAGTAATGACGACCGTGTAGTTGCTGCCCGACTGCTGTGTCACCGCGCGGGTTTTAACTTTCTGCGTCAGTTCCAGCACCAGACGGGTACTTTGCTCATCTTTCGGGGTACTGGAGCGAATTCTTTTCAGCAGATTTTGCCCACTGAACTCCAGGGGCAAACCGGAGAGATTACCGCTTTGGCGGACATCCAAGACCACTCGTTCAGGCGAACTCAACGAGAAAAAGGCATAAATCGGTTTGCCATCAAAACTGAGCGTCACCCGGCTTTCCGTCGGGCCATTGTTCACTTTAATATCGGTGAGCTTCATAGCCAAGGCAGAAGGCAGGCTTAATAAACTCACCATAACCAGCATTACTGCGGTAAATGATCGTTTGCAGCGATTTATTAGCGACAAGCTATGCATCATTATCAGATTATCCTTGCACAGCAGCTAAACGGCGCAATACATCCGCACCCGCATCGGAAAGAGCAACCAGCCGGGCTTCACGCCCTTCGGCCTGATAAGCCAAATGTAACTCGATATCGGCTCGAGGTAAGAACCCTTCACCTTGCTGTGGCCATTCCACCAGGCAAATTGCCCGCTCATCGAAATAATCACGAATACCCATAAACTCCAGCTCCTCAGGATCCGCCAGACGATACAGGTCAAAATGGTAAACCGGTCTTGGGGCTAACGCATAAGGTTCAACCAAGGTATAAGTAGGACTTTTAACGTGGCCAACATGCCCAAGGGCTTGAAGGAAGCCACGGCTGAAAGTCGTTTTTCCGGCACCTAAATCGCCGAACAGATAAATAACGCTGGCACCATTGAAGGCATGGGCCAAAGTAGCCCCTAATGCAACGGTCGCTGCCTCATCAGGCAGAGGTAAAACGAGTTCTTTCATTCTGTGATATCTATCTTGCTAACTCAGGATTAACGTACTTCGGAATAACCGGCAGCAAATCTGTCGCCAGTAAACCCCGGGTGCCTTGAACTTCGGCCAGTTTGTCTGCGGCAACGCCATGCACGACACAACCTGCACAGGCGGCATCATACAGCACCAGCTTTTGTGCTATCAAACTACCAATAATACCGGACAGAATATCCCCCATGCCACCGGAGGCCATCCCTGCATTACCAACATCAGCAATCGCCATCTCGCCCTGTTCACTGGCAATCAGAGTACCAGCACCTTTCAATACCACCACACCACCATATTGTTTAACGATGTTTCGGGCCGAAAGTAAGCGGTCACTCTCAATATCAGCGACGCGGCAACCAAGCAGACGAGCAGCTTCCCCCGGATGTGGGGTCAATACCCGATTCTGACGCCTATGCGGATTTAATGCCAGTAAGTTGAGTGCATCTGCGTCCCATAATGCTGGTTTATCACTTTGTTGCAATAAATTCAGCGCATTCCGGCCCCAATCGGATTGCCCCAGCCCCGGACCGACAACCAAGACATCAGCCCAGCCAATACCTTGCTCAAGAGTTTCCTGCGTTAGCTCTTGTACCATCAGCTCTGGCCTCGCTGCCAAAATCGGTGCGACATGTTCAATGTGAGTGAGCACTCGCACCAAGCCAGCCCCACTGCGCAGAGCGGCTTCACCCGCCATCCTAATCGCACCTCCCAGCCCTTTGTCTCCGCCCACCAGCAACAATCGACCATGTTCCCCCTTATGAGCACAAGGGCGGCGTGGCTTCAGCCATTGGGGTAGATGATCAGCGGTCATTCGCTCAATTTGTACCGGTTGGGTGAGCAGCCATGCGGTTAGCCCCAAGTCATTGCAGTGTACATGCCCCACCCAATCACGGGCCTGACCAGTGAGCAAACCCGGTTTCAGCGTGACAAAGGTCAGGGTGTGGTCTGCGCGAATAACGGAGCCAGGAGCAGCACCACTGTCGGCACTGAGCCCAGAAGGAATATCCAAAGCAACTTTAGCTGCACGATGGCGATTCGCGGTGTCAATCAGCGTAGCATAAACGCCTTGCGGCGCTGCCCGCAGGCCAATACCCAATAATGCATCGATAATCAAATCAATATGTTGAGGCCACGGGGTATCAGGTTGATGAATCACACCGCCGGCAGCCAGCCATTGGGATTGCGCCTGATGCGCTTCTGCGGGTAATGGCCGATTGCCGGGGCAGGCAATAAGCGTAACATTCAGCCCCGCCGCTAAGGCCCGACTCGCAACGATATAGCCATCGCCACCATTATTGCCGTGGCCACACAAGATCAACCAGTGACGCGCCGCTGGATACTGTTTACGCGCCAGTTCAAAAGCCGCATCGCCCGCTCTGACCATCAGATCAAATAACGTTAGAGAGAAGTATGCTGCGGCCACGGCCTCGTTCTGGCGTACCCAGTCCGCAGAAAAAACAGAGTGTGGTAAACTAATACCGATTTGTTTCTTACTATGGTCCGTCATGGCACACCCCCTCGATCTGAATCAATTAGCCCAACATATCAAGCAATGGGGGCAATCGCTAGGTTTCCAGCAAGTCGGTATCTGCGATACGGATTTGTCTGCGGAAGAACCGCGTTTACAGACTTGGCTTGATAAACAATATCATGGCGAAATGGCCTGGATGGCTCGCCACGGTATGCTGCGCGCGCGACCCCATGAATTATTACCCGGAACCTTGCGGGTGATCAGCGTGCGAATGAATTATCTCCCTGCCAAGGCTGCATTTGCCAGCACATTAAACAATGCTGAGTTAGGTTATGTCAGTCGCTATGCGCTGGGCCGTGATTATCATAAGTTGTTGCGCCAGCGGCTGAAGAGATTGGGCGATATGATTCAGAGTTATTGTCTGGAGCAGGCTCACGGTGACATCAATTTCCGCCCATTTGTGGATTCCGCCCCCATTATGGAGCGGTCATTGGCTGCAAAAGCAGGGATTGGCTGGGTTGGTAAGCACTCACTAATTTTAAATCGTGATGCGGGTTCCTGGTTCTTTCTTGGCGAATTACTGATTGACCTGCCGCTGCCGATTGATAAGCCGCAAGAAGAGCAATGTGGCCGTTGCGTCGCCTGTATCACCACCTGCCCGACCGGCGCTATCGTTGCGCCCTATACCGTTGATGCTCGCCGCTGTATCTCCTACCTGACCATCGAATTAGAAGGGGCGATACCAGAAGAATTTCGTCCACTAATGGGGAATCGTATTTATGGTTGTGATGACTGCCAGCTTATCTGCCCCTGGAACCGCTTCTCACAATTAACCGATGAAGAAGACTTCAGCCCACGCGCCGTGCTACACACGCCACAGTTACTGGATTTATTTGCCTGGAACGAAGAGAAATTTTTGCGGGTTACGGAAGGTTCCGCCATCCGCCGCATTGGTCACCTGCGCTGGCTACGTAATATCTCAGTCGCTTTGGGCAATGCTCCCTATCTCGACAGTATCGTATTGGCACTGGAAGCGCGTCGCGGGATTCATCCGATGTTAGATGAACATATTGAGTGGTCAATCTCACAACAATTGAAAAGACGGTCTACACTGATTGTGGATGTTCAATCGCCACAGAAAAAAAGGCTGGTGCGAGCTATTGAAAAAGGCCTGCCACGGGATGCCTGATATCCCCCGTTACCTGAAACTATATGCTGTTTGGTATAGCTTTTTTTTATGTATTTTTATAATGAATGAACTCAGAGTTTTCCTGTGCATAAAAATAAAAACACCTTGGCAATCAAGCGCGAAAAAAAGCGCAAGTGATCGGCATAACGTTTTCACAGAAAAATATATATCGCTAAATCAAAGAGATATAAAAGAGGGCTTTGCAGTGGATAAAATATGAGCTGGATATAAAAAGAACAGAATCTGTGGATAAGTCTGTTGACGAAGTTAATACATTGTATGTACAACGCGGCATGACGCGTAGCGCGGCTGTGGATAAAAAATAATAGAATTGAATGAAAATTTTGGAGCGGGAAACGAGACTCGAACTCGCGACCCCGACCTTGGCAAGGTCGTGCTCTACCAACTGAGCTATTCCCGCATTGAGATGCTTTTGCACCCTGCTGTATGTAACAGCATTTGATATTTACTGCTTATTCAGAAATAAATTTTGGAGCGGGAAACGAGACTCGAACTCGCGACCCCGACCTTGGCAAGGTCGTGCTCTACCAACTGAGCTATTCCCGCGTCGCTGCCATACATCATAAAAAAATAACGTATCACTTATATTTCTGACTTCTGAACTAAAGCTGCTGTACTGCTGGCCACTGTCTTTATGGTTAAAGATTGGAGCGGGAAACGAGACTCGAACTCGCGACCCCGACCTTGGCAAGGTCGTGCTCTACCAACTGAGCTATTCCCGCTTTGTGCCGCCTTACTTTTTACAACTTCTTCTACACATAACTCGTACTAAATCGGTCTGCGCATGTTTGCGAATTCTTCATCGGTACGGGGTGCGCATTATACGAGAAATCCGTTTTGCCGCAAGCCCCTAAAAGCAAAAAAATCATTTTTTGGTTCAAGTGCCGATTAAAACAGCAATGTGGCGCTTTTACCAGCATCAGGCAAAGTATATACCCAAAGTTATTGAAACAGCAGGGGGTAAGCGCGGCTACCCCTGCTGTTTCAAGGCCGCAATAAATCCCCAAAGTCATTGGAGTTGCAGGTAGGCAGCCAGCAAACGCATCCCGATGAGTCTATTTATTTTAAGGTCAACGGGCAGTCAGTGATTCGGGTGAGCGAACGCAGCTAACCCCCTGCTGCTTCAAGGCCGCAATAAATCCCCAAAGTCATTGGAGTAGCAGGTAGGCAGCCAGCAAACGCATCCCGATGAGCTTACATAAGTAAGTGATTCGGGTAAGTGAGTGCAGCTAACACCCCTGCTACTTCAAGGCCGCAGGGGATTAAGATTGAATAAAATGCTCGCGGTAATAGGCAAGCTCAGCCACAGATTCACGGATATCGTCTAGCGCCTGATGGGTATTCTGTTTTTTGAAACCCGGCAGGATCTCTGGCTTCCAGCGGCGTGCCAGCTCTTTTAGCGTGCTGACATCCAGATAACGGTAGTGGAAATAGGCTTCAAGCTCTGGCATATAGCGGAACAGGAAGCGGCGATCTTGGCCCACACTGTTACCACAGATAGGTGAAGCACCTGCTGGAACCCACTGCTTCAAGAATTCAATGGTTTGTAGTTCAGCATCACTATCGCTAAATGGGCTAGCTTTAACTCGTTCAACCAAACCGCTGCCGGTATGGGTACGCACATTCCATTCATCCATAAGCCCAAGCTGTTCATCTGACTGATGGACTGCCAATACTGGGCCTTCTGCCAGAATATTAAGATTAGCATCGGTGACCAGAGTGGCTATCTCAATGATCCGATCGCGCTCAGGATCAAGGCCGGTCATTTCCAGATCGATCCAGATCAGATTATTTTGATTCTCTGCCATAATATTTCCTGCCTGTTAGCGGGTGAGACTACCGAACAAACGGTTAATTGATAAAATAATGTGTATCATAGCCCTTTTGGTCGCAACCAGCGATATACCCAAAGAAATTGGCGTTGCAGGTAGGCAGCAAGTGAACGAGCCCCGATAGGCTTACGCCGCGGGAGAGTAAACCTGGTGGCCCCAGCGGCTTCAAGTATGAAGGGTATTAATGCAGATTCAAGTGAGGCGCAGTGAGTAAGAATAAACTGTCGAAAGGTCAACAACGCCGTGTGCAGGCAAACCATCAGCGTCGGCTACGCACTGATAGAAAACCTGAGTTAGATGACTCTCAGCTTGGCGATGCGCAAGAAGGTATCGTAATCAGTCGTTTCGGTCAGCACGCCGATGTCGAAGCCACCGATGGTGTTCAACACCGTTGTAACATCCGCCGTACCATTAAATCACTGGTTACCGGTGACCGTGTGGTCTGGCGTCCGGGCTTGCAAGCTCAGGAAGGTGTGCGGGTTAAAGGTATTGTCGAAGCTGTGCATGAGCGCACATCCGTGCTAACACGCCCTGATCTGTATGATGGCGTGAAACCGATCGCCGCGAATATCGATCAGATCGTGATTGTTTCGGCGATCTTGCCTGAACTTTCTCTTAATATTATCGATCGTTATCTGGTGGCCTGTGAAACACTGGAAGTCGAACCGTTAATTGTGTTGAATAAAATCGATTTACTGGATGCCGATGGCCGTAAATTCGTTGATGGCATGATGGAAATTTACCGCCGCATTGGCTACAACGTGCTGGAAGTCTCAAGCCAAACCCGTGAAGGGATGGAAGCCTTTGAAAAGGCGCTGGCCGGGCGCATCAGTATCTTTGCCGGTCAGTCTGGTGTGGGTAAATCCAGCCTGCTGAATGCCCTGCTACCGCCAACGGATAACGAAATTCTGGTGAATACCGTGTCGGGTAACTCAGGTCTGGGTCAGCACACCACCACCGCAGCCCGCTTATATCACTTCCAGCAAGGCGGCGATGTGATTGACTCCCCAGGGGTGCGTGAATTTGGCCTCTGGCATCTGGCACCGGAACAAATCACTCAAGGATTTGTCGAATTCCGTGATTATCTCGGCCATTGCAAATTCCGTGATTGCAGCCATACCACCGATCCCGGTTGTGCACTGCGCGAAGCGGTAGAACAAGGCAAGATCGCTGAAGAGCGTTTCGATAATTACCATCGGATTCTGGAAAGTATGGAACAGGCGAAGCCGCGTAAGACATCAGATAGCGACGAGAAATGATGTCGCGATCGTCCTGTTGAAATAGTCCTGTTGAACATGCTTTAGCTAAAAACTGTGGGCGCAGAAAGATATATACCCAAGTGACGTCGAGATGCAGGTAGGCGGCAGTTGAGCGAAGCCCCAGTCACTAACTCAAGTAAGTGACTGGGGGTGAGTAAAGGCAGCCAACCCCCTGTATCTTGAAGGGCGACGGGTATAATGCGCCCCTTATTAATTTTACCGTTTACCCAGAGGTCTACGTGCTGGACAGTATCAAAATCAGATTACAATATTTACTCCCAAAACTTGGCCTGACCCGTTTGGCTGGCTGGGGGGCAGATAAGCAAGGTGGCTGGCTGACCCAATTGGTGATCAAGGCATTTGCCCGCTATTACCATGTTGATATGAAGGAAGCCCAGGACCCTGAGTTCTCAGCTTATCGTTCGTTCAATGAGTTCTTTGTGCGCCCACTGCGCGCAGGTGTGCGCCCTGTTGTCGCGGAAGAAAACCTCTTGGCACAACCTGCCGACGGCGCTATTAGCCAGTTAGGCGCAATTCATGACGGGCAAATTTTGCAGGCAAAGGGCCATAACTACACGCTGGAAGCCCTGCTGGCTGGTAACTATATGCTGGCTGCTGAATTCCAAAATGGTCATTTTGTCACCACCTATCTGGCCCCGCGTGACTACCATCGCGTTCATATGCCGTGTGACGGTGTCTTGCGCGAAATGATTTATGTGCCTGGTGATTTGTTCTCGGTCAATCCATTGACTGCGGCTAATGTGCCTAATCTCTTTGCACGTAATGAACGTGTTATTTGCATCTTTGATACCGCCTTTGGCCCGATGGCACAAATTCTGGTAGGTGCCACTATTGTTGGCAGCATAGAAACCGTCTGGGCTGGCACCATTACCCCGCCACGAGAAGGTGTGATTCGCCGTTGGACCTATCCACAAGCAGGGGCTGAAGGCGCGGTAGTGCTGGAAAAAGGGCAAGAAATGGGCCGCTTTAAGTTAGGCTCGACAGTGATTAACTTGTTTGCTGAAGGTAAAGTCTATTTAGCACCACAGTTAAACAGCGGTTCTGTTACCCGCATGGGTGAAGTATTAGCCGAAGCCGTCCCTGAACGGCCTTGCACTGCTATACCCTAAATAATTCGAGTTGCAGGAAAGCGGCAAGCGAGTGACAAATTGGTTGTAAACCATTTTGAACTGCATTTATGCTAGCCCGCAGGGTGAGCCTCTTTGAGGCTCATAATCCCGATGAGTTGGCACCAGTCAACTCACTGGGTGACACCCCTGCCAACAGCAGATTTGAACGCTGCTTGCAGCTTGAAGGATGACGGGTATAAACGTAATCGATGTTAAGGAACCCTTACGTGCGCCTAATAATTTCGCAGCCTTTTGGCAAGTTACTCTCTTTTGGCTTATTACTGTCATTTGTCATGTTGCTGTCTCTGCCGTTACATGCGGCAACTCAGCCTAATGAAGATCAGCTCAGACAAGAGCTGAAACAGGCTGAAACCAATAAAGGGATGCCAAATCAGACCGAAATTGTTCAGGCGCTGCAATCGGCTCTTAGCTGGCTGGCGGATGCAAAAGAGTCTGATATCCGCGCACAGCAGTATCAAAAAGCCATTGATGATTTCCCCAAGCTGACCCGCGAGTTACGCCAGGAATTGGCTCAGGAAGGGGATAAACCCCTGCCCGTCCCCAGTAACATGTCCACATCCGAGCTGGAACAACAAGTGCTGCAAATCAGCAGCCAGTTGTTGGAATTAAGCCGTTTGTCGCAACAGGAACAGGACCGGGCGCGGGAAATCAGTGAGTCCCTCAGCCAGCTGCCTCAGCAGCAATCAGAAGCTCGCCGAATTCTGGCTGAAATCAGCGCCCGGCTTCAGGCACAAAGCAACCCTGCAAATCCAGTCGCTCAGGCACAATTTGCATTACTGCAAGCAGAAGCGGTGGCCCGTAAGGCCAAAGCCAATGAACTGGAACTTTCTCAGCTCTCCGCCAACAACCGGCAAGAGCTGTCACGGCTACGTGCCGAGTTATACAAAAAGCGTCAAGAGCGGGTAGATGCTCAACTCCAAAGTTTACGTAATAATCTGAATAACCAACGCCAGCAGGCGGCAGAACAGGCTCTTGAACGCACCGAGTTACTGGCGGAACAAGGGGGCGACTTACCTGAGTCAATTATTAAGGAACTGCAAACCAACCGCGAGCTGTCGCAAGCGCTGAATCAACAGGCGCAACGCATTGATCTGATCTCTTCGCAACAACGGCAAGCGGTAGCCCAGACCCAACAAGTCCGGCAAGCTCTCAGCACTATTCGTGAACAGGCCCAGTGGCTGGGCGTTTCAACCGCATTAGGGGAAACACTGCGGGCACAGGTTGCAAGATTGCCTGAAGTGCCGAAATCCCAGCAGCTGGATCGTGATATGGCACAGTTGCGGGTTCAACGCCTGCTATATGAAGATATGCTGGAGAAGTTGCAGCAGCAAAACGTCAAATTAAAACAAAATGATGGCACACCGCTCACCACCGAGCAGCAGCGGATCCTTGATGCTCAGTGGCGCACACAGCGTGAATTGCTGAACTCGCTACTGTCCGGTTATGACACCCAGATCCTAGAATTAACCAAGTTGAAAGTGGCCAACAGTCAGTTGGTGGATGCGCTAAGTGAGGTGCGCGAGGCCACTCACCGTTATCTATTTTGGGTCGCAGATGTCAGCCCAATATCGCTGTCTTACCCGATTAACGTCGCTCATGACCTGACCCGCTTGCTGTCGCTGGATACATTTGCGCAGTTAAGTCGCGCGTTCGTCATGATGATGACCAGCCAGGAGACGCTGCTACCGGTCATCGCCGCCCTGCTGTTTGTCGGTTTCAGTATCAGCTCTCGTCGCCACTATCATGCCTTCCTGGAGCGTGCTAGCAGCCGGGTAGGTAAGGTTACGCAAGACCATTTCTCTCTGACGTTACGCACCGTTTTCTGGTCAATTCTGGTGGCACTGCCGCTGCCGGTGTTGTGGGCCGCTCTCGGTTATGGCCTGCAAAACGCCTGGTCATATCCAATGGCGATCGCCATTGGTAATGCCGTCACAGCCACCGTGCCAGTACTGTGGCTGTTTATGATAAGTGCCTCGTTTGCACATCCTCATGGCCTGTTTATCACCCACTTCCGCTGGTCACCAGCGCAGGTTGGGCGGGCAATGCGTTTCTATCGCATGTCTGTGTGGTTGATTATCCCATTGATGATGGCGCTAATTACTTTTGAGAATTATAACGACCGTGAATTTGCGGGCACCCTAGGCCGCTTGTGCTTTATTTTGCTGTGTGTTGCCTTAAGTCTGGTGACCAATAGCCTGAAACGGGCGGGTATTCCGCTCTATCTGGATAAAAAAGGCTCAGGTGAAAACATCATTAATGTGGCGTTATGGGGGCTACTGCTGTCTGCGCCACTGATTGCTGCGCTGGCCTCGGCACTCGGTTATCTCACCACCTCACAGGCGCTGCTGGCGCGTTTGGAAACCTCAGTTGCCATCTGGTTCTTCCTGTTGGTGGTTTACCATATTATCCGCCGCTGGATGTTAATTCAGCGCCGCCGTATTGCCTTTGACCGCGCCAAACAGCGGCGCGCCGATATTCTGGCGCAGCGCGCACGTGGTGAAGAAGATACACCGCACAATAACAGTACCGAAGGGTCCATTGATGTTGAGGAACCGGTCATTGATCTGGATGTGATCAGCGCCCAGTCCCTGCGGCTAGTGCGATCGATCCTGACGATGATCGCCTTGGTTTCAGTGATCGCTCTGTGGTCTGAGATTCATTCAGCTTTTGGTTTCTTGGAAAATATTCGCCTGTGGGATGTGTCATCCACCATTAACGGTATTGAATCAGTACAGGCGATCACCATGGGATCCCTGTTGATCGCTATCTTAGTGATGGTTGTGACGGCTCAGTTAGTGCGCAATCTGCCTGCCCTATTGGAACTGGCGCTGTTGCAGCATCTGGATCTGACACCGGGTACCGGTTATGCCATCTCCACCATCACCAAATATCTGTTGATCCTGTTCGGCGGCTTGCTCGGTTTCTCTATGCTGGGGATCGAATGGGCGAAATTCCAATGGTTGGTTGCCGCACTTGGTTTAGGTTTGGGGTTCGGTTTGCAGGAGATTTTTGCCAACTTCGTTTCTGGCCTGATCATTTTGTTCGAGAAACCAATCCGTATCGGCGATACCGTGACCATACGTGATCTCACCGGTAGCGTGACCAAAATCAATACCCGTGCCACGACTATCTCTGACTGGGATCGCAAAGAAATTATCGTGCCGAATAAAGCATTTATTACTGAGCAATTTATTAACTGGTCATTGTCGGATTCAATTACCCGTGTGGTACTAACAGTACCGGCACCGGCTGAAACCAGCAGTGAGGAAGTGACTGAGGTGCTACTTACTGCTGCACGCCGCTGTACTTTGGTATTGGATAACCCGCCGCCAGAGGTCTATCTGGTTGATCTTCAGCAAGGGATTCAGATTTTCGAACTGCGTATTTACGCCGCCGAAATGGGCCACCGTATGCCACTGCGCCATGAGATCCACCAGTTGATTCTGGCCGGTTACCGTGAACACGGTATTACTCTGCCATTCCCACCCTTCCAGGCTCGGTTGGAAACGCTGGGGCGTGGCGCTGGCCGCACTATTACTTCAGGGCGCGGCCGCACACCGGGTAGCTTGTAAGTTAAGTTGACGTATCGATAGAAAAATGGCCTGACTCTGTGAAGAATCAGGCCCAATAATCAGGGATATTACCCAAAGTCATGGGTGTTGCAGCAAGGCAGTAAGTTCATTAATCCCGATGAGCTTACATCAGTAAGTGATTCGGGTTCGTGAACGTAGCGAACACCGCTGCGGCGCCAAGGGCGAGGAGTTATTAAGCACGCCCTACCGGGAATGCAATAACATCATCTAACCTTTCTGCCCCCAGTGCCAACATCACCAAACGATCAACACCTAACGCCACCCCCGAGCAATCCGGTAAGCCTTGTTTCAAGGCGGCAATCAGATTCATATCAATCGGGTTCTGCGGTAAACCACGTTTGGCACGAATACGATTATCTTGCTCAAAACGTTGCAGTTGTTCATCACCATCAGTGAGCTCATGGAAACCATTCGCCAACTCAATGCCTTTGAAGTAAACCTCAAAACGTTCTGCCACACGGTGATCTTCGGTACTGATCTCTGCCAGTGAAGCCTGAGACGCCGGGAAATGATAAACGAAGGCCGGTTTATCACGGCCAATGTGCGGTTCTACCCCGACGGTAAACAGCAGTTGCAATAATGTATCGCGATCTTCTTCTGTATCGGCAATATTGCTTAAATCCAGTTTTGCCGCTGCTTCGCGCAGTTGCACTTTATCTGCCGACAATGGATCGATGTCTAAATGGCGCAGAAATGCTTGCTGATAAGACAGGGTTTCAGCGCTATTGCAATCCAGTATTTGCTGCAACAGGTCATCAACCTCATTCATTAAGCGATACATATCATAATGTGGGCGATACCATTCCAGCATGGTGAATTCAGGATTGTGATGACGACCAGCTTCTTCATTGCGGAAACTGCGCCCCAATTGATAGATAGATCCACTGCCCGCTGCCAATAAACGTTTCATGTGGTATTCAGGGCTGGTCATCATGTACAGCGTCAGGCCATCGGCAGCGCCCGGGCCAACAAACCGGGTTTGGAATGGGACTAAATGAACGTCCGTCACTGTCGCTTGGCTCATGGTTGGCGTCTCAACTTCTAATACGCCACGATCGGCAAAAAAGCGCCGGATCTCTGCCATTATTGCTGCGCGCTTCAACAAATTGGCGATAGGTGCACTCGGCTGCCAGCTTGCCGTTTCGCTCATGGTGGTTAACTCCGAAATCAAACAGGGGATGCAGTCTACTCGCATCTACTCACCCAGACAAATCCGTCACTCCCCAGCCAGATTTCTCGCCTAAATTCAGCATTTCGCGCTGAAAAAAAGACTTTAGCCCAGTAGATCCTGTTTGGGATCACGTTTTTGCTAGTAATGCGCCTGAGTAGGTTCAAATAAAACAAAACAATCGATCACATCAAATTTCTAGCACTTAGCATTAGGTATAATTATTCCCATACGAAAAGTAAGAAATAGCTATTCTTAATACCATCATTCTAGTCGCCCGCCAATTAGTTAGCGGGGTAATAATATTAAAAAAATATTACGAATAGAGATTCACTTTATATAGCCAAAGTCATTGCCGTTGCAGCGCACACCGTTGTGGCGTTAAGGACCAAGGGTATAAGATTTTCACTTGAACAATGGAGAAGCGCAGTGCAAACCTTTAACGCCGATCTTGCTATTATCGGGGCCGGAGGTGCTGGTTTACGTGCAGCAATAGCCGCAGCGGAAGCCAACCCCCAACTGAAGATTGCTCTGATCTCGAAAGTATACCCGATGCGTAGCCATACTGTGGCTGCCGAAGGGGGATCAGCCGCCGTCACACAAGACCACGATAGCTTTGACTATCATTTCCACGATACCGTAGCCGGTGGTGACTGGTTATGCGAACAAGATGTTGTTGACCATTTTGTCCACAGTTGCCCGCAAGAAATGGCACAGCTAGAAATTTGGGGCTGCCCATGGAGCCGTAAACCTGATGGCTCGGTTAACGTTCGCCGTTTTGGTGGGATGAAAATTGAGCGCACTTGGTTTGCTGCCGATAAAACCGGCTTCCATATGCTGCACACTCTATTCCAGACATCTTTAAAATACCCTCAAATTCAACGATTTGATGAGCATTTTGTGTTGGATGTTCTGGTCGATGATGGTCAGGCACGCGGTGTAGTTGCCATGAATATGATGGAAGGCACCCGTGTACAAATTCGTGCAAACGCGGTGGTCATGGCTACCGGTGGCGCAGGCCGAGTTTATCGTTATAACACCAACGGCGGTATTGTTACCGGTGATGGTATGGGGATGGCATTCCACCACGGCGTTCCGCTGCGAGATATGGAATTTGTGCAATACCACCCAACCGGCCTGCCAGGCTCTGGCATCCTGATGACTGAAGGTTGTCGTGGCGAAGGCGGTATTCTGGTCAATAAAGATGGTTACCGTTATTTGCAGGATTACGGAATGGGGCCAGAAACCCCACTCGGCGAACCTAAAAACAAATACATGGAACTCGGCCCTCGCGATAAAGTTTCGCAAGCCTTCTGGCATGAATGGCGTGCTGGCCGCACTATCGCCACACCACGTGGTGATGTGGTCTATTTGGACCTGCGTCATTTGGGCGAGAAAAAACTGCTCGAGCGCCTGCCGTTCATCTGTGAGCTGGCAAAAGCCTATGTTGGTGTCGATCCAGTCAAAGAACCTATCCCAGTGCGCCCAACTGCGCATTACACCATGGGCGGTATCGAAACCAACCAGCAGTGCGAAACACGGATCAAAGGGCTGTTCGCGGTAGGTGAATGTTCTTCTGTTGGTTTGCATGGCGCGAACCGTTTAGGTTCCAACTCACTGGCTGAGTTAGTGGTATTTGGTCGTGTCGCCGGTGAACAAGCCGCAGCGCGGGCCATGGAAGCCGGACCGGCAAATGGCAGTGCGCTGGATGCTCAAACCCGTGATGTGGAAACCCGCCTGAGTAACCTGATGAAACAGGAAGGGACCGAGAACTGGTCTAAAATCCGCGATGAGATGGGTCTGTCAATGGAAGAAGGTTGTGGTATTTACCGCACACCAGAACTGATGCAGAAAACTGTGGATAAACTGGCTGAGTTGAAAGAGCGCTTTAAACGCGTGAAAATCACCGATACCTCCAGTGTTTTCAATACTGATTTGCTGTACACCATCGAGCTGGGTTATGGCTTGGATGTGGCTGAATGTATGGCCCACTCCGCACTTAACCGCAAAGAGTCCCGTGGCGCGCATCAGCGTCTGGATGAAGGCTGTACCGAGCGTGATGATGTTAACTTCCTCAAACACACGCTAGCATTCCATAATCCGGGTGGCGCACCACGCCTTGAATACAGCGACGTTAAAATTACCAAGCTGGCACCTGCAAAACGTGTTTATGGTGGTGAAGCCACCGCACAAGATGCGAAAGATGCAAAAGATTTGAAGGATAAGGAGCAGGCGAATGACTGATATGAAACTCCTGAAAATGGAGGTCATGCGCTATAACCCGGAAAGTGATAGCGAACCTCACTTCGAAACCTTTGAAGTACCTTATGATGAGCAGACCTCTCTGCTTGATGCATTGGGCTACATCAAAGATAACCTGGCACCGGACCTCTCTTATCGCTGGTCTTGCCGAATGGCGATTTGCGGCTCATGCGGCATGATGGTCAACAAAGTTCCGAAACTTGCCTGTAAGACTTTCCTACGCGAATACACGGGCGGAATGAAAGTCGAGGCTTTGGGTAACTTCCCAATTGAACGCGATTTAGTGGTTGATATGACTCACTTTATTGAGAGTCTGGAAGCGATCAAGCCTTACATTATTGGTAATGAGCGGAAACCACAAGACGGCCCAAATAAACAGACTCCAGCTCAGATGGCGAAATACCATCAGTTCTCTGGCTGTATTAACTGTGGCCTGTGCTATGCCGCTTGCCCGCAGTTTGGCTTGAACCCTGAGTTCATCGGCCCGGCAGCGATCACTCTGGCGCACCGTTACAATCTGGATAACCGTGACCACGGTAAAAAAGAACGTATGCCGCAGCTTAACGGTAAAAATGGTGTATGGAGCTGTACCTTCGTTGGCTACTGTTCTGAAGTTTGTCCGAAACACGTTGATCCGGCTGCTGCTATCCAGCAAGGCAAGGTTGAGAGTGCTAAAGACTTCATGATCGCCATGCTGAAACCACAATAAGGGAGGGGAGACAGTAATGACTACTAAACGTAAAGCTTATGTCCGTACCATGGCCCCAAACTGGTGGCAGAAGCTCGGTTTCTACCGCTTTTATATGGTGCGTGAAGGCACGTCGGTGCCAACAGTCTGGTTCAGTGTTCTGTTGATTTACGGCGTATTCGCGTTGAAAAGTGGCCCGGCTGGGTGGGAAGGCTTTGTTGGTTTCCTGCAAAACCCACTGGTGTTACTGATCAATATCATTACGTTATTGGCCGCTGTGCTGCATACCAAAACCTGGTTTGAACTGGCACCGAAGGCCGCTAACATTATCGTTAATAGCGAAAAGATGGGTCCAGAGCCAATTATCAAGGCGCTGTGGGTTGTGACTGTCGTGGCTACCGCGATTATTCTGGCCGTTGCCTTACTCTAACTCGGAGGAGAACAAGATGAATCAAGTCCCTAAACGCTCCGATGAACCTATCTTCTGGGGTCTGTTTGGCGCGGGTGGTATGTGGAGTGCGATTATTGCACCTGCCATTATTCTGCTGGTTGCTATTTTGCTGCCGCTGGGCGCCTTCCCTGGTGATGCGTTGAGTTATGAGCGCATTCTGGCATTCTGTCAGAGTTTCATTGGCCGCATCTTCCTGCTACTGATGATAATTCTGCCACTGTGGTGCGGTTTACACCGTATCCATCACGCTATGCATGATTTGAAAATCCATGTCCCTGCCGGGAAATGGGTATTCTATGGTCTGGCAGCCATTCTGAGTGTGGTCACTATCATTGGTGTCCTAACGCTGTAATTATTCATACCTGATCTGCGGCCTGCTCTTTAGCGGGCCGTTTCTTTTTCAGCACTCAGCTAATAACTCAGATTCATCTATTTGCGCCTCTGATAACTGATAGCTATTCTCAGCCATAGAGTAATTATCAGAAAACTAAGGAACGTCAATGCGCCTGTGGTCAAAACTATCCGTATTAACTGCAACCCTGCTCTCGGTCGCCTGTAGCGTGACTCCCCCTAAAGACATGAAAGTGGTTGATAACTTTCAACTCCCCCGCTATCTCGGCACCTGGTATGAAATTGCCCGGTTAGACCACTCTTTTGAACGTGGATTGGAGAGAGTCAGCGCTAATTACACGCCCCGAGATGATGGTGGTGTAAAAGTCATTAATCGGGGTTATAACCCGCAGAAGCAGCAATGGCAGGAGAGTATCGGCAAAGCCTATTTTATTGGCTCGCCACAACAAGCCTCACTGAAAGTGTCATTCTTTGGGCCTTTCTATGGCGGCTATAATGTCATTGATTTAGATGATAAATATCAACATGCCTTAATTGCTGGCCCTAACCGGGATTATTTGTGGATTTTATCCCGTACGCCAACAATTGATACTCAAACTCGCGATCGTTTGGTTGCCGTAGCGAAGAATTATGGTTTCCCGGTTGATCAGTTGATATGGGTTAAGCAGGAAGGGCGGAGCGCAGAGATTAAAAAGTAATAATGTGGTGTTTTAGCCGTTAATCTGTAACAGCAGATCGAAATATGACCCGATCTGCTTTTCATTCCGAGAACGCGCTACAGGAAACCTTCGGTTATGACGCCAACTTCAACCCGATAATTCCGGCCAAAATCAACCCCAAGCTAAGCACCCGCGCCAAACTGGCAGACTCCCCAAGCAGTGCAATACCTAAAATAGCTGTACCTATCGCACCAATACCGGTCCAGACCGCATAGGCCGTGCCTGCCGGTAACGTTTTCATGGCATAAGCGAGTAAAAAGACACTGGCGGCCATCGCCACAAGAGTGATAACACTGGGCGTCAGCCGCGTAAAACCATGAGAATACTTTAGGCCGATAGCCCAAATAACTTCTAACAAACCCGCAATAACCAGAATAATCCAAGCCATGGTAACCACCTCGCTCAGGCGGGGTCGTCCCCGAAAAACAGATGCGTGCTCAGGTCGTCCTGAACAGCAGAAAGGTAAGGGGGATACGTTATCACGCTAAATAATAATCAGCAATATCATGATCAACCAAAACAAATCCGGCGGCAATCACCGCCGATAACAACATAAACAGACGTTTATTCGGCGCTACGTTCAATCGCACTACCAGCGCTTTGAACATCTTTGCCAACACCTTTCGTGGTGTTGCAGGCACTCAATGAAGAGATAACCAACAATGAAAAAATAATGGCGATACTTTTCTTCAACATTTTAAAGGTTCCTTATGGGACATTGGGCTTACTCAGCTTATAAGGATAGTCAAAAAAACAGCATTGCACTTTTTCCGACTCAATTTGCAGCACCACCGCGCGCTATCGATAAAATCCACATCCGACAGGCCCAGATAGCAGAAAACCGCTTAAAAGCGGTTTTCTTTCATTCTCAGCGCATCTTACTTATTAAGGCTTACTTAACGCGAGAAACATATTCGCCAGAGCGGGTATCAACTTTGATGACTTCGCCAACCTGTACGAATAATGGCACTTTGACCACTGCACCGGTGCTCAGAGTTGCAGGTTTACCACCGGTACCGGCAGTATCACCCTTCAGACCTGGATCAGTGTCAACAATTTCGAGTTCAACAAAGTTTGGTGGGCTGACAGCGATAGGCTGACCATTCCACAGAGTTACGATACATTCAGCCTGATCAATCAGCCATTTGTCGTTATCACCAATGGCTTTAGCATCAGCTTGCAACTGTTCGTAAGTCTCGTTATTCATGAAGTGCCAGAACTCACCGTCGTTGTACAGGTAAGTCAGGTTCAAATCGTTAACGTCTGCGCCTTCGGCAGAATCGGTAGATTTAAAGGTTTTTTCAACGCGTGAGCCGGTCAGCAGGCGGCGCATCTTAACACGAGCAAAAGCCTGACCTTTGCCTGGTTTTACGAACTCGCTGGATTCAACTGCATAAGGCTCGCCCTCGAACATGATTTTAAGACCGGGACGAAAATCGTTGCTATAATAAGTGGCCATAATGGTCCTCAAGAAACTGGTAGTTAAGCCTAAAAAATGGCAAGTATTGTAACCCGAAACATGCCAATTAGAGAAGATTGGTTACAGCAACTCGCCGATGTAATTACTGATCCGGCCGAATTGCTAAGAATTCTGTCCTTAAATGAACACCCTAACCTGCAACAAGGTATTGAGGCTCGTCGTTTATTCCCTCTCAGAGTCCCCCGCGCTTTTGTTGCGCGTATGCGGCTGGGGGATCCATCTGACCCATTATTGCTTCAAGTGCTGACCGCGCGCGAAGAGTTTATCGCCGCCCCCGGTTTCACCACCGATCCGCTTGATGAACAACGCAGCGTCGTACCCGGCTTATTACACAAGTATCACAACCGCGCACTGCTGCTGGTTAAAGGCGGCTGTGCCGTCAATTGTCGCTATTGTTTCCGCCGCCATTTCCCTTATCAGGATAACCAAGGCAACAAAGCCAACTGGCATCAAGCGCTAGACTATATCCGCCAACACCCTGAGCTAGACGAGATCATCTTTTCCGGCGGTGACCCGCTAATGGCAAAAGACCACGAACTCAGTTGGTTGCTGGATGAGCTGGAAAACATCGCTCACATCAAGCGCCTGCGTATCCATACCCGGTTACCGGTGGTTATCCCTGACCGTATTACTGCGGCACTGTGTCAGCGGTTGGGTGATACACGATTACAAGTGCTGATGGTTACACATATAAACCACGCCAATGAAATCGATCAGCCTTTACGGGACAGTATGGCACAGCTCAAACGGGCGGGTGTGACCCTATTAAACCAGAGTGTGCTGTTGCGAGGGATCAATGATGATGCCGAGGTATTGGCAACATTAAGTAATGCCTTGTTTGATGCCGGTATTCTGCCTTATTACATCCATGTGTTGGATAAAGTACAGGGCGCTGCTCACTTTATGGTCGATGATGACGAAGCAAGGCTATTGATGAAAGGGCTTCTATGCCGCGTATCCGGTTATTTGGTTCCCCGTTTAGCACGGGAAATTGGCGGTGAGTTAAGCAAGACCCCGCTGGATCTCCGATTGATGCAGGATAAATAATTCGGGTGACAAATCTGTAACTCGAAAGATGACGGGTATAACAATCAGGGGATGCCATGGCATCCCCTGATTTATTTAAATTTTCGCCTGAACTATCAAGGGCATTTATAAACTTCGCCAACCATTTTGCTATCCAGTGGCGCAAAGCTTGATAAGAAGGTTTCGCTTGGGCTGGTAGCACCGTAAATTACGTTGCCACCCATTGCTGCTGCTTTATTACGTAGATCATTTGCTGCACCACGCATAGAACTGCTTTCACCACCGCCACCAGAGAACCAGTTACTCTGAGTACCAGCCACTTGGCCGACCAACTGACATTCAGCACCAGGCTTAGTATCAGAGAACTTCACTTGCTCACCCGCCGAACTTAATTGGTTAGTGGAGCTACAACCCGCCAGCAACAGCGCTGCTGAAAGGCCAAGTAACACTTTAATTCGCATTTTTTTCCCCATTCTAAGTTGAGAATCACGCTAAAGATTACCAGAAAGCACCGCTGCCGCTTAGGCATCCGTTGCCGAAATTATCCAAATACTCGATGTCGAGCCTGATGGTTAATGGTTATCAGTTTACACATTAAATTACTGCCACAACTAAAAAAAGTCATGCAATCATCACACTGAATGAATTAAAACCACTTTTAGCGCGTTAAGTTACGAAATTTGAATCAGAAAAGACTCAGTATAAGAGTAAGTAGAGGTGGGGGGTTATGACAAGGTGCAGTGATACTAGATAAAATAAAAGCGAGCAGGTCACCCCACTCGCTTTCATCAACAGCTTGTTCCTTTTGCTACCAATCTAATGGCAACTCAAAGGTTGGCAGCATTACATCATGCCGCCCATGCCGCCCATACCACCCATGCCGCCAGCGCCCATATCACCGCCTTTGTCATCACGTGGCAGGTCAGTGATCATGCACTCGGTGGTGATCATCAGACCAGCAATAGAGGCTGCGTACTGCAGAGCAGAACGAGTCACTTTAGTTGGATCCAAGATACCCATCGCGATCATGTCGCCGTATTCTTCGGTATAAGCGTTGTAGCCGTAGCTACCTGAACCCGCTTTAACGTTGTTCGCGATAACAGAGGCTTCTTCACCGGCGTTAACCACGATCTGACGCAGTGGAGATTCCATCGCACGCAGAGCAACTTTGATACCGACGTTCTGATCTTCGTTATCGCCTTTCAGACCAGATTTAGTGATAGCAGATGCAGCACGAATCAGTGCAACACCACCACCAGCCACTACGCCTTCTTCTACTGCCGCACGGGTTGCGTGCAGAGCATCTTCAACGCGCGCTTTCTTCTCTTTCATTTCAACTTCAGTTGCGGCACCCACTTTGATAACGGCAACGCCGCCAGCCAGTTTAGCGACACGCTCTTGCAGTTTTTCTTTGTCGTAGTCAGAAGTCGCATCTTCAATTTGCTGACGGATCTGAGTAACACGACCCTGGATTGCCGCTTCATCGCCTACGCCATCGATGATGATAGTGGTGTCTTTATTGATAACAACGCGTTTTGCCTGACCCAGATCTTCCAGAGTGGTTTTTTCCAGTTCCAGACCGATCTCTTCAGAGATAACAGTACCGCTAGTCAGTGTCGCGATGTCTTGCAGCATAGCTTTACGACGGTCGCCGAAGCCTGGTGCTTTAACCGCTGCAACTTTAACAATACCGCGCATGGTGTTAACCACCAGAGTCGCCAGGGCTTCGCCTTCAACGTCTTCTGCGATGATCAGCAGTGGTTTACCGGCTTTCGCTACGGCTTCCAGCACTGGTAGCATTTCACGGATGTTAGAGATTTTCTTGTCAGCCAGCAGGATGAATGGGCTTTCAAGTTCAATAGAACCAGTTTCTGGTTTATTGATGAAGTAAGGAGACAGGTAGCCACGGTCGAACTGCATACCTTCTACTACGTCCAGCTCGTCTTGCAGGCCTGAACCTTCTTCAACGGTGATAACGCCTTCTTTACCGACTTTTTCCATCGCTTGAGCGATAAGCTCACCTACGGTGGAGTCAGAGTTGGCAGAGATAGTCCCTACCTGAGCGATAGCTTTAGAGTCAGAGCAAGGTACAGACAGTTTTTTCAGCTCTTCAACCGCAGCGATAACTGCTTTGTCGATACCGCGCTTCAGATCCATTGGGTTCATGCCGGCCGCAACTGCTTTCAGGCCTTCAGTGATAATGGATTGAGCCAATACTGTTGCAGTAGTGGTACCGTCACCCGCCGCGTCATTCGCTTTAGAGGCAACTTCTTTAACCATCTGTGCACCCATGTTCTCAAACTTGTCTTCCAGTTCGATCTCACGCGCAACTGAAACACCATCTTTGGTGATAGTTGGAGAGCCGAAAGACTTGTCCAGAACTACGTTACGGCCTTTCGGGCCCAGGGTCACTTTCACTGCATCAGCAAGGATGTTTACGCCGCGTAGCATTTTGATGCGTGCGTCGTTACCGAATTTTACGTCTTTAGCTGCCATTGGTATTTCCCTTAACTCGTTCAGTTCAGAAGATTAGAGAGCGTGAATTACGCTTCAACAATTGCCAGAATGTCACTTTCGGACATGATCAACACTTCTTCATGGTCGATCTTCTCTGACTTCACGCCGTAACCATCGTTGAAAATAACGATGTCGCCTACTTTCACATCCAGCGGTTTGATTTCACCGTTATCCAGGATGCGACCATTGCCGACTGCCAGAACTTCACCACGAGTAGATTTACCCGCTGCAGTGCCAGTCAGAACGATGCCGCCAGCAGATTTAGATTCAACTTCTTTGCGCTTGACGATAACGCGGTCATGCAATGGACGAATTTTCATTGATAGCTCTCCTATGAGAAGGTCCGTATCAGATTTAGGATTAATATCGGCACGCCTTCATAACCGATACCGTGACATTCTAAGTGGGGGCACCCTCTCATCCCTTCAAGGGAGACGACAAAAAAAATTTCACTTTTTTTCACCCTGAGCAGGAAGATTCTCATCCTCCTCGTTGCCTACCCGACAAAGAAAGTCTGTAATTTACTTTATAAATTTATGATTAATAAACAAGCTATTAGATAAAAACCACCGCTTACTTATCATCTTTGAAACGATTATCTGTAGGTTTATCATCCTCATCAGAGCGATGTTCTACTGTGAAACTGTCGTCAGCTTTGCGCTGAAACTCGCCATCAAAGGTATTGCCACCACCCATAGGGCCAGAACCATTGTGAGTAAAACCACCACGATAAATATTCAGATGCGGCATCAGTTTTAGCGTTAAAGATTTCTGAATCGGCGGCAATAACAGCAGTAAGCCGAGGAAATCAGTGAAGAAACCAGGGATCAACAGCAAGAAGCCAGCCAAAACCAGCGACACACTTTTAATCATCTCTGCCGCCGGGCTTTCACCGGCAGCCAGTTTTTGCTGCATCTGCATAAAGGTTTTTATCCCCTGGTTACGCACCAGAGAGATCCCCACACAGGAGCTAAGGATCACCAGCAGCAGTGTAACCAACACACCCAATACGGCTGCGACTTTAATAAATATCGATATTTCTATGTATGCCAATAAAAATATCAGCGCTAACGGTAACCAACGCACCGCACTCTCCTTATTCCGATCATTCAGTATCCCTCATCAGGTAAACCTGCCTGACAGATACCATGAAAACCTTGACCCGGCTGTTGCTGACACGCCCCTTTCCCTCTGTTAGCAGATTTCAGCATCAGCTCCCCCTTCAACGTGGGTCGACTACAGTAAAATGGTGATGGTTGGCTCGATTTTCAAGTTGCTGCCATACTTTTATTACTAATTAATCTAACTGTGAGAAGAATCACAGATATCAGATCATCTCGATTAAATCCGACCATATAGTGATCTCAGTTCAAGGCTTTTTGTCGCTAAGCAGCATATGATCCTGTTAGCAAGAAGATGAGTGGTTAATCTTTCCGCACTAAAGGTTCATTGCGGCATCATATTGCTCACGGCGGCATTATTAAATTAACAAATACAAAACAAGACAGCACAATAGAGAAGGTTCTCATGTCAAATAACATTCGTATTGAAGAAGACCTGTTAGGTACACGAGAAGTCCCCGCAGAGGCTTACTACGGTGTTCACACCCTGCGTGCGATTGAAAACTTCTATATCAGTAACAGCAAAATTAGTGATGTTCCCGAATTTGTACGCGGCATGGTTATGGTAAAAAAAGCCGCAGCAATGGCGAACAAAGAGCTACACACTATCCCACGCAAAATCGCGGATATCATTATTCAGGCATGTGATGAAGTTCTGGATAAAGGCAAGTGCATGGATCAGTTCCCGGTTGACGTGTTCCAAGGCGGCGCCGGTACCTCTTTAAACATGAACACCAACGAAGTTCTGGCCAATATCGGTCTGGAGCTGATGGGTCACCAGAAGGGAGAGTATCAATACCTTAACCCTAACGACCATCTGAATAAATGCCAGTCCACCAACGATGCCTACCCTACCGGTTTCCGCATTGCGGTGTATGCCTCCATTATGAAGTTGATCGACGCGATCAATCAGTTAAAAGAAGGTTTTGAAAGAAAATCCAAAGAATTCGAAAAAATCCTGAAAATGGGCCGTACCCAGTTGCAGGACGCAGTACCAATGACGCTGGGCCAGGAGTTCAAAGCCTTTGCGATATTATTAAAAGAAGAAACCAAGAACCTGCAACGTACCGCTGAATTGCTGCTAGAAGTTAACCTGGGTGCAACTGCGATTGGTACTGCGCTGAACACACCAGAAGGCTACTCACAGTTAGCAATAAAGAAATTATCTGAAATCAGTGGCTTGGCTTGTGTTCCGGCTGAAGACTTGATCGAAGCTACTTCTGACTGTGGTGCTTACGTCATGGTGCACAGTGCGCTGAAACGCCTGGCTGTTAAGATGTCAAAAATCTGTAACGACTTGCGTTTACTGTCATCTGGCCCACGTACTGGCCTGAATGAAATCAACCTGCCAGAATTACAGGCTGGTTCTTCAATTATGCCTGCCAAAGTTAACCCGGTTATCCCTGAAGTCGTTAACCAGGTTTGTTTTAAGGTGATCGGTAACGACACTTGCATTACTATGGCCGCCGAAGCGGGTCAACTCCAGTTGAACGTTATGGAGCCAGTGATTGGTCAGGCCATGTTTGAGTCTATCCATATCCTGACAAACGCCTGTTATAACCTGTTGGAAAAATGTATTAACGGTATTACTGCCAACAAAGAGGTCTGCGAACGCTACGTCTTTAACTCCATCGGTATCGTCACTTATCTCAACCCATTCATTGGCCACCATAATGGTGACATCGTGGGTAAAATCTGTGCGGAAACCGGTAAAAATGTGCGGGAAGTTGTTCTGGAACGCGGCTTGTTGACTGAAGCCGAGCTGGACGACATTTTCTCTGTTGAGAACCTGATGCATCCGGCTTATAAAGCGAAACGTTATACCGATGAAAATGAACAATAATATAATCATCCGGTAGCCCTGAAAGGCACGCATGCTCCTCTGGACAGCGTGCCTTTCTACTTTCTGGCGAACACAATTCTTTAACTTTTCATTACTAATTAAAACAAGTTGTTCCCAATTTTAAATAAGGAGTAAACACTATGATAGCCGTAGAATTAGTCATCGTTCTGCTGGCCATTTTTTTAGGGGCCAGGTTAGGTGGTATCGGTATTGGTTTTGCAGGCGGCATCGGTGTTCTGGTTTTAGCCATTATTGGCGTTAAACCCGGTAGCATTCCGTTCGATGTTATCTCAATTATTATGGCCGTTATTGCTGCAATCTCTGCGATGCAGGTAGCGGGCGGTATGGATTATCTGGTGCAGCAAACTGAAAAGTTACTGCGTAAGAATCCAAAACACATCACCATTCTGGCACCGCTGGTCACTTATTTTCTGACCATCTTTGCTGGGACCGGTAACATTTCTCTTTCAGCTCTGCCCGTGATTGCAGAAGTGGCGAAAGAGCAAGGCATCAAACCTTGCCGCCCTCTGTCCACAGCAGTGGTTTCCGCACAGATAGCCATTACTGCCTCACCGATTTCAGCGGCGGTGGTTTACATGTCTTCCGTTATGGAAGGTCATGGCGTTAGCTATCTGCATCTGCTGATGATCGTCATCCCCTCTACCCTGTGTGCGGTGCTGGTGATGTCGCTGATCGTATCCTTGTGCTTTAACTCTAAATTGTCTGATGACCCTATCTATATCAAACGTTTAGAAGAAGGTTTGGTAACACTGCGTGGCGATACTGTAAAAGTAATCAAACCACGGGCTAAAACGTCAGTGCTACTGTTCCTGGCGGGCGTTCTTTGTGTGGTTGCCTACGCGATTATCAACAGCCCGAGTGTCGGTCTGGTTGCAACTCCGCTGATGAATACCACTAACGCTATCCTGATCATCATGCTGAGTGTGGCAACCGTCACTACGCTGGTTTGCTCGGTTGATACCGATGCAGTCCTGAACTCCAGCACTTTCAAAGCCGGTATGAGCGCTTGTATCTGTATTCTGGGTGTAGCCTGGTTAGGTGATACCTTTGTACAGCACAACCTGGAGTGGATTAAAGAAACTGCGGGTAGCCTGATTCAAGCTCACTCATGGTTGCTGGCCGTTATCTTCTTCTTCTGTTCTGCATTGTTGTACTCTCAGGCTGCAACTGCCAAGGCATTGATGCCAATGGCAATGGCCCTGAACGTGTCACCACTGGCCGCCATCGCTTCTTTCGCGGCGGTGTCTGGTCTGTTTATTCTGCCTACCTACCCAACATTGGTAGCAGCAGTACAAATGGATGATACAGGTACTACGCGTATTGGTCGTTTCGTGTTTAACCATCCATTCTTCATCCCTGGTACCATCGGGGTGGCGCTGGCCGTGTGCTTCGGCTTTGTGATGGGTAGTCTGGTTCTGTAAGCGTTTTGGTGGGGCGCAATTTATTTGCGCCCCCACTCACATCAACAATCCTCTTCTACAACACTCATTTGCCACTTTCATCGAATCCATCTCACCGTTACATAAATCATCTTCTGACCTGCCCGCGCTTCGCGCTATAGTGTCCAGGCAAGTATTCAGGTAACGCGTATATACAGCACGTTACGCTCCGCTTCGTCATATAAGCCGCGCAACCGATGAGGTTAAGATGTCTGATTGTGATGCAATTGTGGTATTGTGCACCGCCCCTGATGAAGCCAGCGCGCAAGATTTAGCCGCGCAGGTTCTGGGTGAGAAATTGGCCGCCTGTGCCACGCTGTTGCCCGGTGCAACCTCGATTTACTACTGGGAAGGTAAGCTCCAGCAAGAGTATGAAGTGCAACTCTTGTTTAAGAGCGATACAGATCATCAGCAAGCCCTTCTCAGTTACATCAAACAACATCACCCCTACCAGACGCCAGAATTACTGGTGTTACCGGTACAGGGCGGAGATAAAGATTACCTGTCATGGCTCAACGCTTCATTACTCTGATTCTGCTGCTGTGTAGCGCTTTACTCGTACCGCACAGCGCACAGGCCTCACTATTTGGTGAGAGTTCCTCCTTTGGCCAAAAAAGCAGCCAGAGCCGGTTCATACCGGTCGATAAGGCGTTTGCCTTTGATTTTCGCCAACAAGGCGACCAGCTCACACTGAGTTGGCAGATTCATCCCGACTATTATCTGTATCGCCAGCAAATAAAAATTGAGCCACAGCACGCCACTCTAGGGGAATTTACTCTGCCAGAGGGTATTGCACATCATGATGAGTTCTACGGTGAAGTGGCGATTTTCAAACAGCAGCTTGTGCTGAAAATCCCTATTTCGCAGGCTGCGGAAGGCGCGAGTGTCAGCGTCACTTATCAGGGCTGTGCCGCCGCCGGTTTCTGTTACCCGCCAGAAGTACGGGTGGTGCCGCTTAATGCCATCATCGCTAGCTCAGCCGCTACCGTTAACCCGCAGGGCGCGGCACAACCCACCCACGATAGCGCGCCTGTACCGGCTGAATTACCCTTCTCACCACTGTGGGCGCTGTTAATTGGTATCGGTATCGCCTTTACCCCCTGTGTGTTGCCCATGTACCCGCTAATTTCCGCCATTATTCTTGGCCGCGAAAAGCCCCACAGCCAGCGGCGAATATTGATACTGGCAGTGGTATATGTGCAAGGCATGGCGTTGACGTATACCTTGCTCGGTTTAGTGGTAGCGGCGGCTGGCTTACAATTTCAGGCCGCGCTACAACATCCGTATGTGTTGATTGGGTTATCGGTGCTGTTCGTATTATTGGCGCTATCGATGTTTGGCCTCTATTCGCTGCAACTGCCCTCGTCACTGCAAACCCGGCTGGTACAGTGGAGTAGCAGCCAACGTGGCGGTTCGCTGGCCGGTGTCTTTGCCATGGGTGCACTGGCGGGCCTGATTTGCTCTCCGTGCACCACCGCGCCCCTCAGCGCCATTCTGCTGTATATCGCGCAAAGCGGAAATATGCTGGCCGGTGGCGGTACGTTGTATTTATATGCGTTAGGTATGGGGATTCCACTGGTAGTTGTGACGCTGTTTGGCAACAAGCTGATCCCGCGTAGCGGCCCGTGGATGCAATATGTCAAAGAAGCTTTCGGCTTTGTGATTCTGGCGCTGCCGGTATTTCTGCTAGAAAGGGTCTTGGGTGATGTCTGGGGCTTGCGTTTATGGAGCCTGCTGGCCATCGCCTTCTTCGGTTGGGCATTTGTACTCAGCCTTAAAACCCATTCTGGCTGGGCACGGGCCTTACAATTGCTGCTGTTGGCGGCGCTATTAATCGCTGCCCGCCCGTTACAGGATTGGGCTTTTAATGGCAACACGCAGCAGATTGAAATCAAACACTTAAGCTTCCAACCGGTGGCTAATTTGCCACAATTACAGGCTGCATTAGCGCAAGCACAGGGCAAGCCGGTGATGCTGGATCTGTATGCAGACTGGTGCGTGGCCTGTAAAGAGTTTGAGAAATATACCTTCAGTGATAGCCATGTTCAGCGCCAGCTCGCGGATACCGTGCTCATTCAGGCTGATGTCACCAGCAACAGCGCCGAACATGCGGCGATGTTGAAAGAACTCAAGGTGTTGGGTTTGCCAACTATTCTGTTTTTTGATGCGCAGGGTAAAGAGGTTCCCGCCGCCAGAGTGACCGGTTTTATGAACGCCACTGAGTTCTTAGCACATTTGCAGCAAACCATGCCGCGCTAAACCCTGCCGCGCTAAACCATGCGAATGGTCTGGCGCGGTAGGTTATCAATTACTGCACGGTAGCCGCATCAGATAAGCGTTTTTTCATCTGACTATATTGTTGCTCAACATAGTGCTCCGCCGCGTTTTGATCACTAATCGCCTCAACCTTGACGGCACAATGCTTGAACTCCGGTGTTTTTGACACCGGATCAACATGATCCACCGTCAACTCATTGCAAGCACCAATCCACCACTGATAGGTCATATACACCGCCCCCAGGTTGGCTCGATCGGTGACACTGGCGCGGGCGATCACTTTGCCACGCCGCGAGGAGATCCAGATCAGTGCTTGATCAACCACACCGAGCTGGCTGGCATCCTCTGGGTGTATTTGTACATAGCCAGGCTCATCTGCCAGAATCTTCAATGTGGCGCAGTTACCGGTCATCGAGCGGCAACTGTAGTGCCCCACTTCCCGCACGGTGCAAAGTGCCAGTGGGTAATCAGGGTTAGTCTGCTCATGTGGCGGTTGCCATGGCGCACAACTGAGTAAGCCTTTACCGTCCTCAGTAGCAAACTGACTATCGGTATAGAGATACGGCGTTCCGGGGTGATCTTCTGTCGGACAAGGCCATTGTACATAACCCAAACCGGCCATTTTCTCGTAAGTTGCGCCAGCGAATGGTGGGCACAGGCTACGCATTTCATCCCAAATTTGGCGGGTGTTTTGATATGCCATTGGGTAACCCATTGCCGTCGATATCAGGCTAATGATTTCCCAGTCAGGCTTCACATCGCCTTTCGGCTCAATGGCTTTGTTAAAATGCTGGAAGCCACGATCGGCGCTGGTATAAACCCCTTCATGTTCACCCCACGAGGTCGCCGGGAGTACCACATCCGCCAATTCAGCGGTTTTAGTCATGAAGATATCCTGCACCACCACCAACTCTAATGCCTCGAACGCGGCGCGCATTGCGGCCAAATCAGGTTCGGTCTGGATCGGATCTTCACCAAACACGTAATAGGCTTTCAACTTGCCCTCTGCAACTTTATGCGGCACATCGGTAATCGAGTAACCAATATGCGCGGGTAATTCAGGCACTCCCCAGGCAGCAGCGAAGCGGTTTCTGGCCTCATCATCAGTCACTTTCTCATAACCGGGGAAGGTATTGGGCAGCACCCCCATATCACACGCGCCCTGCACATTATTTTGCCGCGTACCGGCCCGACGCCAACATTTGGCCGCCCCAGATTACCGGTTAATAACGCCAGCGAAGACAAACCCTTAACCACATCGACTGCCTGCCCCCATTGGGTAACCCCCATGCCCCACAAGATAGTGGCAGTAGGGGCGGCAGCATAAGTGCGCATTGCCTGTCGTACCGCAGATGCAGGTAAGCCGGTAATGTGTTCAACGTCTTCCGGGCGGTAATCTGCCACTCCCGCTTGCAGTTCTTCAAAGCCGCGCGTATGCGCACGGACATAATTAGCGTCGTACAGTTTTTCTTCAATCAGCACATAGATAAAAGCATTCACCAGCGCCATATTCGCGCCATTTTTCAGCGCCAACCATTGATCGGCAATGCGAGCAGTTTCAATATGTCGAGGATCGCAAACGATCAGTTTAGCGCCTTTGCTTTTGGCCTTGAGGATCCGTCTGGCAACTATCGGATGAGAGTCAGCCGCGTTATAACCAAACACCAACACACAGTCGGTATTTTCAATCTCACCAATCGAGTTACTCATCGCCCCATTGCCCAGCGTTTGCTGCAATCCGGCCACCGAGGGGCCATGACACAAGCGAGCGCAGCAATCGATATTGTTGGTGCCGATGGCTGCACGCGCAAACTTCTGCATCACATAGTTAGCCTCATTGCCCGGCCCTCTTGAGGAGCCAGTCATCATGATGGCATCTGGGCCATGGCGTTTTTTTATTGCTTTGAGTTTGGTGGTAATAAAGGCAATGGCGTCCTGCCAGCTCACCCGCTGAAACGCCTCACCCCGCTTACGCCGCAATAATGGTGCGGTCAGTCGTGGAGTTAGCAACCGGGTATCGTTGAGGAAGTCCCAGCCATAGTAGCCTTTCAGGCATAGCTCCCCCTGATTTGTGACGCCATTGGCCGGTTGTGCGCCAACAATTTCGCCATCCTCAACCAATAGGTTTAACTTGCATCCAGAACCGCAATAAGGGCAGACCGTGAGGATCTTTTCCATTTTCTTATCCTTATAACCACAAACGTTACCGGACGATGCCCGGTGCAGCGCCACGAGCAGCGCGCAATTGTCTGTCCCGTTGTAGCGTTTCCAACGCCATCGGCGTCACCAATTTCAATGCTTTGGTTGGGCAGACTTCAATACAGGCCGGGCCTGCCTCACGGGAATGGCATAAATCACACTTATGCGCTTGCGCTCGCACCATTGAGTCATGGCTTGTCTGCTCAACCATATTCATCGCCCCAAACGGGCAGACCAGCATGCAAGTTTTGCAGCCAATACAGTGAGAGGCCATTACCTGAACGCCATGACTGCCAGTGACGATAGCGCCGTTCGGACAGGAGTTTTCACAGGGCGCATCTTCACATTGATGGCACAAGATTGGGGTGCTGACGGCAAAGCTTTTCATTACGCTCAAGCGCGGATGGAACTGCTCTGGCGTAATGGTGCTGGCGTTATTATCGGTGCTGTGCGCCACCACACAGGCAATTTCACAGGTGCGGCAACCAATGCACTGCGTCATATCGGCGATTACAAATCGGTTCATCTTCTCTCCTGGCCGCCGCGGTTATAAAACATTGAGATAATAAGCAATGCTTTCGGCTGCTTTGCGCCCCTCGGCAATGGCCGTGACAATCAGATCTGCACCACGCACAATGTCACCGCCCGCAAAGATCTTTGGATTACTGGTTTGATACGGGTAACCGGAAATCGTCGGTGCGACCACTCGCCCCTGCTTATCCAGCACCACATTGTGTTCCGCCAACCACGACATACGGTGCGGGCTAAAACCAAAGGCCATAATTACGGCATCGGCTGGAATAATGTGCTCGGAGCCGGCGATGGGGCGGGCCTGTCGCCGCCCTTTAGCATCGGCCTGACCCATTTCAGTGCGCACCATTTTGATGCCGGTGACCTGCCCTTGTTCATCCACCTCAATCCTTTGTGGTTGAAGATTGAACATAAATTCGGCCCCTTCTTCGCGCGCGTTTTTCACCTCTCGCTTGGAGCCAGGCATGTTCTTTTCATCACGGCGGTAAGCACAAATCACGCTGCTAGCGCCATGGCGCAATGAAGTACGCACGCAGTCCATCGCGGTATCGCCGCCGCCTAAAACCACCACCCGTTGGTTTTCCATGCTGACATAAGGGTGAGCACTACTGCCTGTGTACCCCATCAGATGTTGGGTATTGCCAATCAGGAATGGCAAAGCATCGTAAACCCCTTGAGCATCCTCATTTTCCAGCCCGGAGCGCATCGAGCGATATGTTCCCACACCGAGGAATAGAGCATCGAAATCACTGAGCAGGCTCTCCATGGTGATATCCCGCCCAATCTCGGTATTTAGGCAGAACTCGACCCCCATCTCGCTAAAAATCTCACGTCGACGGGTCATCACACCTTTATCTAATTTGAATGCCGGAATACCAAAGGTTAACAACCCACCGATTTCGGAATAACGATCAAACACCACCGGCGTAATACCGTTACGGACCAGAATATCCGCACACCCTAACCCCGCAGGCCCTGCGCCGATAATAGCAACACGTTTACCTGTGGGTTTGACTTGCGACATATCAGGCCGCCAGCCAGTGGCTAATGCCGTTTCCGTAATATGCCGTTCAATCTGGCCAATCGTTACTGCACCATCGTGGTCGTTTAAAGTACAAGCTTGTTCACACAAGCGGTCCTGCGGACAAACTCGGCCACAGATCTCTGGCAAGCTACTGGTTTGGTGGGATAACTCTGCCGCTTCATGAATACGCCCCTGATAAGCCAATGAAATCCATTTCGGGATAGCGTTATGTAGCGGGCAGGTCCACTGGCAAATAGTCTTATCGCCGCAATTCAAACAACGTTCGGCCTGCTCATGGATTTGGCCTTCGGTGAACGGCAGATAGATCTCGGCAAAACTTGCTTTACGCTCCGCCAGTGGGATTTTTTTCGGCTCGAGACGTGGAGTTCGTGGCCGCTGCAATAAATTAACCGGTGCCGCATCACGAATATTTTTGCTCAATGGACTGAATGAGTGCGCCGCGCCAGCAGAGGTCGCACTGCTGAACAAACGACCATTGTGCTCATTCAATGCGGTGCGCTGGCGTTTTTGCTGTTGTTGCCGGAGCAGATAATGTTGATCGACCAGTGTCAGTGCCTGCGTCGGACACGTTTTGATGCAAGCAGGGCCATCAGGCTGGTCAATACAAAGGTCGCATTTCTGTGCTTCAGTACGTTGATAGGCATCAGCCAGGCGATGACTTGCGGGTTGCACGGTCTCGGTAACGACCGTCATCATGCCAAACGGGCAAGCGATCATGCAGGTTTTGCAGCCGATACATTTCTCCTGAATAACCTGAACGCTGTTATTCAACTCAACAATGGCACCATTCGGGCAGGTGCTGGCACAGGGGGCATCTTCGCAATGGTGACAAAAGACCGCAGTGGCACTTTGGTTACCTTTAAAGACTTTCACTCGAGGCGTGAAATAGTCAGGCTTATCAGGGAACTTCCCTTCATGGTGAGCGACTACACAAGCAACTTCGCAGCTCCGACAACCAATACAACTTTCGGCGTCAGCAACAATAAATGGATTCATCTTATTTTTCCCAGAAGTCACGCCATTGCCAGATAAATAATTATTATTTGCAACAACTATTCACAACTCTATCAACTCATTAACCTTACAAACATAGTGTCTATAATATTGTATTATTACAATTAATTTTTAATGCAAAAGAATCGTGCCATTGCTGATATTTCGGGATAATTAAATAGGCAAATGCACGAAGATAAAGAGTAATAAATCGCGGTAAGAATCGATTAAGCGCAGTTATTTACCCCAATTATTTACAATAATAAAGAGATTTAACTCGCACAATGTTAATTTGATGTTTATTTAATCCATCTGGATACTAAAGACAACTTTGATCCAGATCAGTTTATTATCATAATGCAAAATAACTTTATTGAAATATAGCCAATAAAATTGCGGCGCTGCAAGACAACTCGCACCGTTGCGGCCTCAGGCAGAAGGCGTATTTGTGATGATAACCCCACTTAGCTGTACAGCCACACAACAATTAAATAATTTAACCGCATTTTTTTGGGCCGATGCACAATGCGAATTATTTCTCTGCTCCATATAATGTATCTGGCGCTAACGAAGACATTTATGAAAATTGATTATTTTATTTATATGACACCAAATAAAAAATAGGTTATTGCATCTCATTCATGATGAATTTAAATGCGGCAACCTAAATAATGATTATAGAGGGTATAAAAATGAGTCTGGAAGCCGCTGTGACTGAAAAACGGACCCACGTCCGTTATATAATACTATTAATTATCTTTATTGTGACTGCAATTAACTATGCTGACCGGGCAACATTGTCAATTGCAGGCACTGAAGTAGCAAAAGAATTACAATTAGATGCCGTGGCAATGGGTTATATCTTCTCAGCCTTTGGCTGGGCTTACCTGTTAATGCAAATACCGGGGGGTTGGCTGCTGGACCGCTATGGCTCCAAGCGGGTCTACACCTATAGCCTGTTCTTCTGGTCGCTATTTACCTTTACGCAAGGGTTTGTCGACATGTTCCCGATAGCGTATGCCGCTATCTCCATGTTTATCATGCGCTTTATGTTAGGCTTCTCTGAAGCACCTTCTTTCCCGGCTAACGCCAGAATTGTTGCGGCCTGGTTCCCCACCAAAGAAAGGGGGACTGCTTCAGCTATTTTTAACTCTGCACAATACTTCTCCTTAGCACTCTTCTCTCCATTATTAGGTTATTTAACCTTTGCCTGGGGCTGGCAGCATGTGTTTACCGTCATGGGCGGGCTAGGTTTCGTGTTAACCATTGCCTGGGTTAAATTTATTCATAACCCGACCGATCACCCTGGTATGTCTGCATCTGAACTTGAATACATAAAACAAGGTGGTGCGGTTGTCGATATGGACCACAAAAAACCCGATGGTCATAAAAGCGGCCCTAAATTAGATTATCTGAAGCAATTATTGGCTAGCCGAATGATGCTGGGTGTCTTTTTTGGTCAATACTTTATTAATACGATCACCTGGTTCTTCCTGACGTGGTTCCCCATTTATTTAGTACAAGATAAAGGGATGTCTATTTTAAAAGTGGGGATGGTCGCCTCTATCCCGGCATTATGCGGATTTGCTGGCGGTGTATTAGGTGGCGTATTCTCTGATTCACTCATTAAACGTGGTCATTCCCTGACTTTTGCCCGTAAAGTTCCTATCGTGTTAGGCATGTTATTGGCATCAAGCATCATTCTGTGTAACTACGTCGATAGCGACGTGGTAGTGGTCGCACTAATGGCATTGGCCTTCTTTGGCAAAGGTTTTGGCGCATTGGGTTGGCCGGTTATTGCGGATACGGCACCAAAAGAGATTGTTGGCTTGTGTGGCGGGTTATTTAACGTATTTGGCAACGTCGCCTCTATTGTTACGCCGCTGGTTATCGGTTATCTGGTGAAAGAATTACACTCCTTTAATGCTGCCTTAATCTTTGTTGGATGTTCTGCCATTATGGCCATGTTCTGTTACTTATTTGTTGTCGGCGATATCAAACGCCTGGAATTGAAAACATCTTAATAGGCTTAAAATATGATGAGCATATGTAACAACCCACTTTATATTAAAGTACAGGACGCGGATAACGTTGCCATTGTGGTTAATAACAATGGGCTTTGTGCTGGCACCCGGTTTAAATGTGGCCTTGAACTTATTGAGCATGTGCCACAAGGCCATAAAGTGGCTTTGGTTGATATTCCTAAAGGCGGCCCAATTATTCGTTATGCTGAAGTGATTGGTCTGGCAGTGCGGGATATTGCTCGTGGCGGCTGGATAGATGAATCGTTAGTTGAATTACCTGCTGCACCGGCACTGGAAACCTTACCCCTTGCCACCGCAGTCCCCGAGGCCTTACCACCACTGGAAGGTTATACCTTCGAGGGCTATCGCAACGCTGACGGCAGTGTGGGGACCAAAAACCTACTCGCGATTACCACCAGCGTACATTGCGTGGCTGGCGTGGTGGATTATGTCGTCAATATCATTGAACGCACCCTACTTCCCAAGTATCCCAATGTCGATGGCGTAGTTGCACTGAATCACTTATATGGCTGTGGAGTGGCAATTAATGCTCCGGCAGCGGTAGTGCCCATCCGCACGATTCATAATTTGGCCCTTAACCCTAATTTTGGTGGCGAAGTGATGGTCGTCGGCCTCGGTTGTGAAAAACTCCAACCTGAGCGGCTGCTGGAAGGGACACCTGACGTGCAGGTTATCTCACTGGATGAAAGCAATATCGTGCGCTTGCAGGATGAGAAACACGTCGGCTTCCGTTCCATGGTCGATGACATTCTGCAAGTGGCGGAAAAGCACCTGCAACGCCTGAATATGCGCCAACGTGAAACCTGCCCGGCCTCTGAATTGGTGGTCGGTATGCAATGCGGCGGCAGTGACGCTTTTTCTGGCGTAACCGCCAACCCTGCGGTGGGTTATGCTTCGGACTTACTGGTGCGTTGCGGCGCAACAGTCATGTTTTCTGAAGTCACGGAAGTACGTGATGCTATCCATCTGTTAACTCCCAGGGCGATTAATGAGGAGGTTGGCAGAAGGTTACTGGAAGAGATGAAATGGTACGACGACTATCTCGAAACCGGCAAAACCGATCGTAGCGCCAACCCCTCACCAGGGAATAAAAAGGGCGGCTTAGCAAACGTAGTGGAAAAAGCGCTCGGTTCCATCGCCAAATCTGGCCGCAGCGCCATTGTGGAAGTGCTCTCTCCGGGGCAGCGCCCCACCAAGCGTGGGCTGATTTTTGCAGCCACCCCAGCCAGTGATTTTGTCTGCGGCACGCAACAACTGGCATCGGGTATTACCGTTCAGGTATTTACCACCGGGCGCGGCACCCCTTATGGTCTGGCGGCAGTACCGGTAATCAAAATGGCAACCCGCACCGATCTGGCTAACCGCTGGCATGACCTGATGGATATCGACGCCGGAACCATTGCGACAGGCGATGCCACTATTGAAGAGGTTGGTCAGCAATTATTTGAATTTATTCTGGATATTGCCAGTGACCGCAAACGGACGTGGTCCGATCAATGGGGGTTGCGCAATGCCTTGGCGGTGTTTAATCCGGCACCAGTGACCTAAGTATCAGCGATATCATCAGGCCGGGTGACACTCACTCGGCCTGCCCTTCTTACTATCACCGCTACCTTACTATCACCTCAACCTTACTATCACCTCAACCTTACTATCACCTCTACTCCTGCTCGCCCAATTGAAGCGCCACATACAGCAGCAAGCGATCATCAAAGTTCGCTAAATCCAAACCGGTCAGCTCGGAAATACGATTCAGCCGATACTCCAAAGTATTGCGATGAATAAATAACGCTTTAGCCGTAGCCGTTGGCTGCACGTTATTACGGAACCAGCAGGCCAGCGTGCGCCGCAACAGACCGTTACTGTCCATCGCCCGTAATTTAGCCAGTGGTAAGGCTAATTCATTGGCCTGCCAGCCGCCACGCAAACTATCAAGCAATACCGGTAACACCAAATCCTGATAGTAGTAGCAACGCTGCTCCGGCATCCGTTGTTTACCTACTGCCATAGTAGTACGAGCGGTACGGTATGAACGCGCAATGCTACCCGGCCCGGTAAAGAAGTTGCCAAGCGACAGGCGTACCCGCAAACGGCCCCGCTCAGTCATACGCGACAACAAAGACTCCATACGCCGCCGGTGATCAATAGCATCCCAGCGGCCGTGGCTATTCAGCGCCGGTTTAAGCACCACCATTTCAGTCAGGGATACAATCGCAATCAGATTATTACGCTCCGGCGTCGTCAACAGGGTTTGCAACTCTTGTAATTCCGACATAGCACTGTCAACACTCAACTGGCCGCTGTCCACATCTACCACGGCCACGACGCGCGGTTCATTGATATCTACCCCAAGGCGCTGTGCCCATTCCATCAGTGCCGGTGATATCTCTTCAGTGCGGATCAAGTTCAATACCAACTCTTCGCGCAGACGGCTATCCTGTGCTAACAGGTGCACCAGTCGCGCCTGCTCCATCATCATCTCTGCCGCCATGCACACCAGTTCGCCGTATTGGCGTAACTGCCCCGGATTGCCGGTTAGGCCAATCACACCCACGATTTCACCCTCAAGGCGCAATGGCAGGTTGATCCCTGGTTTCACGCCGTGCAACTGGCGAGCAACAGCTTCATCGATATCGACGATCCGGCCATGAGACAGCGACAAGAGCGCCCCTTCATGCAATTCGCCAAGGCGCTCTTCATCGCCACTACCAATGATCCGACCTTTACCATCCATCACATTAATATTGGTATCAATGATCTTCATGGTACGGGTAACAATATCCTGGGCTAGCCGGGGGTCAAGATTATATACACTCATGAATGGGCCTCAGTCTGGGCTGATGCACCAGCATATGTACTCTGTAAAGGGAATACATTGGACAAACGCCCAATTCATACCACAAAGGAAGAGAGTTGAGGGACAGGTCACATAAATGGTAGAGCCGGTGACGTTTTACTGGAAAGGTTGAGCGCTAGCGAGGAAATCAGGGCCAATCGATCGTTAGCCCTGATAGAGATTTAGCGAGGTGCGGTTCTGATTCAAAACATGTTATTTACTTTCTTGCGATGACTGACCAACAGCCATCCCTATCGCCAGCGTGGCGGCTATATTACGGGCGGTCATAAACACATTGGCTGCCGCATTGTCCAGCGCCTGCTCCAGAGTACAGATACTGTAGATCACACTGAATACCGCATCTAAACCATGCTCATACACCACATCAACATCGTCTGTCAGGCTACCGGCAATACCAATCACTGGCTTGTTATAACGTTTGGCAACTCTTGCGACACCGATCGGCACTTTGCCATGAATAGTTTGGCTATCAATGCGCCCTTCGCCGGTAATGACAAACGTCGCGTCCCTAACCAAGGCGTCCAGACCAAGAGCATCGGTGACAATATCAATACCTGGGCTTAAGGTTGCACCGCAAAATGCCAGTAATGCCGCACCTAACCCCCCCGCCGCGCCAGCGCCTTCAACCTGGTCAACATCAATATCAAGATAACGTTTAATGATCCCCGCATAATGCTGTAAACCATCATCCAGTTGGCTAACCATCTCAGGAGTAGCGCCTTTCTGCCGCCCGAAAATAGCCGATGCCCCTTCACTACCGGTCAGCGGATTAGTGACATCACAAGCAACATCGATTTGGCACTGCTTAATACGCGGATCCAGCCCTGAGATATCAATAACATCCAGCTCAGCCAGCTTCCCGCCGCCAAAGCCAATCTGTTTACCCTGCTTGTCCAGCAGTTTGACCCCCAGCGCTTGTACCATACCCGCACCGCCATCATTGGTAGCACTGCCGCCGATACCGATAATAATATGTTTAACGCCCTGATCCAGCGCATGACAAATCAATTCGCCGGTGCCGTAGGAGGTGGTTTTCAGTGGGTTGCGCAGTTCTGGCGGAACCAGCTCTAGCCCACTGGCGGCCGCCATTTCAATAAAGGCCGATTTATCATCACCGGATATCCCGTAAAAAGCCGCCACTTCGTCACCTAACGGACCAGTCACATTAACTTGAATAATCCGGCCCGCAGTGGCTGCGACCATGGCCTCGACGGTGCCTTCGCCACCATCAGCAACGGGCAATTTGATATATTGCGCATCAGGGAATTGGGTGCGAAAACCCGCTTCAATCTGCACCGCAACGTCTAGGGCAGATAAACTTTCTTTATAAGAGTCTGGGGCGATAACTATTTTCATAAATGATTCAATCTCATGAGCTATCCAATGCCACACAGGCTCCGACTTTATAAACCAGCCGCTCAGGATAACGGGATGCTTACCAGTATAGCCCTGTGACCCAGTAGCCCGGTATCCACAGACACCGGTGCCACCGATTAACGAGTGACTTCAACTTTAGCCAATTTCTCGTAATAACATGCCAATGCACTGTGGTCAGCGGTACCCAGACCATCGGCTTTCAGCGCCTGCATCATCTCCATCACGGCAGCGGTAAGTGGCAACTGTGCGCCGACGCCGTGCGAGGTGTCGAGGGCATTTGCCAAGTCTTTGATATGCAAATCGATACGAAAACCGGGTTTGAAGTTACGATCCATCACCATTGGCGCTTTGGCTTCCAACACGGTACTGCCTGCCAGACCACCACGGATCGCCTGGAATACCAGGTCAGGGTTCACTCCCGCCTTGGTTGCCAGCACCAAGGCTTCAGACATTGCGGCAATATTCAGCGCGACAATCACCTGATTGGCCAGTTTAGTCACATTACCGGCACCAATATCACCCGTATGTACCACCGATCCCCCCATGGCTTTCATCACCTCGAAGCAGCTATCGAACACAGCTTTATCGCCACCCACCATTACTGACAAGGTGCCATCAATAGCTTTTGGCTCACCACCACTGACGGGTGCATCCAACATTGCAACCTGCTTTAATGCCAGTGCTTCACTGATTTCACGGCTAACCAGTGGCGCAATCGAACTCATATCAATCAGCACAGAACCCGGTTTAGCACCTTCAATAACACCGTTTTCACCCAGTACGACTTCTTTTACGTGGGGCGAATTAGGTAGCATGGTAATGATGATATCGCATTCTGCTGCCAGTGCTTTTGGCGTCGTTGCGGTGCGTGCGCCAGCAGTGATCAATTCATCCAGTACCGCAGCATTACGATCGAGGACAGTTAATGAGTAGCCCGCTTTCAGCAGATTTTTACTCATTGGTTTTCCCATAATCCCTAAACCAATAAAGCCGATTTTCATTTATTACTCCTCAATTAAGTCGGAAGGCCGTCAACACGGCAGCACTAAACTGTCAAAACTGACTGATGGTTATTTTTTAAATTTGTCGCATAACGCCTGAGTCGCGCTACGGAATACGCCCAAATCACTGCCAACAGCGACAAAGGTTGCACCCCATTCCAGATAACGGTGGGCATCAACTTCAACTGGCGCCAAAATACCGCTCGGTTTACCCTGTGCTTTAGCACGATCAAAAATATGACGAATCACTTTTTGTACTTCGGGATGATTGGGCTGCCCCAGATAACCCAGTGCCGCCGACAGATCGCCTGGCCCAACAAAAATACCGTCCACACCATCAACGGCGGCGATAGCATCAAGATTGTCCACCCCTTGCTGGCTTTCGATTTGTACCAGTACAGTGATATTGTCGTTGATAGTGGCGAAATAGTCGGGCACGGTGCCGTAATTGTTACCACGATGAGAGACAGAAACCCCCCGGATACCTGCCGGTGGATAACGGGTCGAGGCAACCGCACGAATGGCTTCTTCTTCGCTTTCGACAAACGGGATCAGGAAGTTATAAAAACCGATATCCAATAAGCGTTTTATAATGATGGGTTCATTACAGGGCGCACGTACAACCGGTGCACTATTACTGCCTTTCAGCGCCATAAGTTGTGGAATAAACGTCGTGACATCGTTCGGCGCATGTTCACCGTCCAGAACCAACCAGTCAAAACCCGCCAGGCCCAGCACTTCGGCTGAAATATGATTTGCCAGTGCACTCCAGCAACCGATAAGGGTTTGCCCTTGTTGTAGGTTGCGGCGGAACTGATTAGGATAATTTTGCAGACTCATTTTCGATCCTTATAATTGAACGCCCGGACAGAACGACGGCTCGATGCAGGACGTTATGCAATTCAGGTTGCCAGCGCACACGGCAGCGTGTGTTAGTCGTTAATTTTTGCGCCTGTTTTGTCAGATTTTTCTATTTGTGGTTCACGATGATCATTATAGAAACCCCGTTCCAATAAACCATCAGGCAAAAGAACAGGAATTATCAGTTATTCACAGGTCGTTATAGGCAGATGCACAATAAAATGCGCCCTGCTTCACAGACTGCTAAATAGCAAAAGTCGTGCTGTAATCCTATCGTTATAAATTAACAAACAGCTAAAGGGTAAAGAGTTAGAAAAATCTCGCCGTAGTAATGATAAGGTACAGGGTCTGCTGGCAGAAAATGCCGATACCTGCCGATGTCTATTAATCAGTACGCAGGGTATAGACTATTTGCACTATAGGCGGTGGTAAACCACACTTGCCAGATAAGAAGTTGGAGGAGAGCAACGTGCAACGTGAACAAGTTTTAAGCAGCGCGCTCAATCTGTTAGAGCAGCAAGGGCTGGCAAATACCACGCTGGAGATGCTGGCAAAAGAGGTGTCAGTAGAAGTCAGTGATCTGGCCCGTTTCTGGCCGGATCGTGAAGCTTTGTTGTATGACTGTCTGCGCTATCATGGTCAACAGATCGACACCTGGCGGCGACAATTGCAACTGGACGAGACCTTATCCCCCAAACAAAAGTTACTGGCGCGTTACCTGACGCTAAGTGAACAGGTGCAGAATCAGCGTTACCCCGGTTGCTTATTTATTGCTGCATGCAGTTTTTATCCCGATGATGAACACCCGATCCACCAGTTGGCTGAACAGCAAAAACAGGCCTCACTGCTCTATACCCAAGAGCTGTTGCAAGAGATGGACGCTGATGATGCAGGTATGGTTGCACAACAGATGGAACTGATTCTGGAAGGTTGTTTGAGCAAACTGCTGGTTAAACGCCAACTCGTCGATGTTGAAGTTGCCAAGCGCCTGGCTGAAGATGTATTGGAAGTCGCGCAATGCCGTAAAAATGGCGCACTGGGTTAAGTGATTTACCACTGAGTTTTATCACTGTTCTGAGATGATTTCTGGTTCTTTTGCCTGAAAAGAGAGCAGTCAGTACAGTTTTAGTGGTTTTAAACCATAAATTCGTTGACGATCAGCGGCCAATACGGTTTAATGCGCCCCGTTGCCCGGATAGCTCAGTCGGTAGAGCAGGGGATTGAAAATCCCCGTGTCCTTGGTTCGATTCCGAGTCCGGGCACCACTATTTATAAGGCCTCGCTGCAAAGCGGGGCTTTTTCACATCTGGATTCTGGCCTATTTCCGCGCCAACACCGCACCCATGACTGGCGCTATTTCAATAGATTCCCTCAGTAAGTATCCCGCGCAAACGAACCATTCAACTTTACAGATCTTTCGACATATTGATGATTTGTGCGTCGGAGAAACGTTTCTTCATGGGCAATGCCCTCATATCGTCGTTTATTCGTTTTGGGAGCAGCCTGCGGGGTTACCATCTCACCCAAGATAGTAAAAACAAAAAAAGAGGTACCGCTTTCGCTGGCACCCCAAACGTCAAAGAAGAATAATCGGATTTAAGGATAAATTTTATATTTTTCGCGTAGCTTCAAATAATTATCAATACCGGGTTGCCAGCTAGATTCCAGATAATTAACGGTCTCATCCAGAGACAACTTCCTTTCAGCAGCCTCTTCCATTAACTTAGCCAAATTACGAGTGCCTGTTAATTTAGCTAGCCAAAGCGGTCGTATTAAAAAATACTCCTCCTGATAATCCAGATATTTTGCCTCCATCTGGGGAGGGATAACCATTGAATAACCCGCTGCGTTAAATTTGAACCACCATTCAACAAAGTAGCGTATTGTCGGTTTAATATCGGCTACATTAGCAGCAGTAAATTCTTCGCCACAGACTTCTTTACCCGCTTGCGGCCACCCTGTTTTCTGCTGGTTAATATCCACGTGATAGCAGGTATTGGTATAAAATTTCCGCGATGGGAAGCCCAACTGTTCAAAGGGGTGATCAGAGCCTCGTCCCATATTGACACTGGTTGCTTCAAATAAACCCAAAGAAGGGTAAAGATGAATAGCCAAATCACTGCGTAAATTTGGCGAGGGCCTTACTGGCAATGAATAAGGTGAATCATGCGTATAATTCCCCATAGCGATGACAGTTAAATCTTCGGGAGGAAACTGATAAGCGTTGATACCGAATGCCTTCCAATTAGAATCATCGAAATGCGTCAGCCAGCCCTCATTGACTATGATGCGTGCAAACTCCCCGGACGTCAGTCCGTGCACCATGGGTACTGGGTGCATACCAATACCGGAAATATTCTCCTCTTCAAGAATAGGCCCATATACATGACTCCCAAGCGGGTTGGGTCTGTCGAATACCATAAATTGTTTATGATACTTTTGCAGGCTTTCCAGCATATGATGCATGGAGATGGTATAAGTAAAATAACGGACGCCAACATCTTGTAAATCATAAATAACAACATCAACATCAGATAATTGCATTTCAGTTGGATGGGCCCGTACACGCCCGTCTTTATCCCGCCCATACAAAGAAATAATAGGCAGGCCACTCTGTTTATCAATATGATTATCATCCCCCAGCCCGGCATCGGCATTCCCACGTATACCATGTTCAACAGAGAATAATGTCGTCACGGTAAAATTGAATTTATCTTGCTCGGATAACAATTTGTCGATGGTATGGCGCCCTTCCCTATTAATCGAGCTTTGGTTGACCATTAAACCCACTCGCTTATTTTTCAGCAGTGGCCCATAAACATTTCCCTGATCGACACCTAAAATAATTTTCTGGGTAACGCTGGCATAGCCAGCGCTTATAATAAACAATGAACACAGACATAGTAATATTCGTAGGAAATACCTCATCCCTTGTCTCTCGCAATTAATTGATTGATTGATTGATATTCTGATATACCTTATCAATTATCAGAAATTATGTCTCAACTCCACAGCCCAAAACCAAAAATTGTTACTGGTTTTGTTGTTATTAGTCCAGGTCTGTTCTGGTCGATAATAAGCATCTGCAAATATTGACGTTTGCTTCGTTAGTGGATAGAGCACTTGCAAACCATAGCGACTACGATTCTTTTCTTTATGTACCGTTTCATGATTATTCGAGTCGCGGAAACTCTGCGTACCTTTAGTCAGGGCCAGACGTGTATAAGGCATAAACAAAAGACCATTATCAAACTTATAACGATAAATGCCCCACAAGAAATGCTCCCTGTTATAAAGCGTATTGACCAATTGCTCATCAATGTACAAATAGTTTAGCCAGAGTGAGTTACTCGGATTAAAGGTAATATTTGCACCAGCAAAGTGCTCATTGATTTGGCTCCAATCTCTTTTATATACACCATAGTTTCCTTTTGCACGAGCATAGTCTAATTTGCGATCAATTAAGCGGAATGAAAAACTAGCGTTAAAACTCAAGCTATCAGAGTATTTATAATATGCTTGTGGCCGGATCCAAATCTCATGCCGCTCTTCACCTTTACGAATATCCCCTTTGTAGTCTGGATCCGCTAATGCCGGGTTGCTAATTGAAGGATAATGCCAGTTGTCATTACGATACCCCATACGCAATTTAGTATTACCGCTCTTCCCATTGTAGGTAAAAGGAAAGGTTCTTGTTACACCTGCCTGCCAACGTGTACGGTCATACTCTTGGTTATTATCTAAATATGTTTTCAAAAACTGAACATCATATAACCATAATGAGTCATTCTGATAAATATAAGCCCCGACATAAGGTGACGTTGCCATACTACCCTTAATAAACTTCCAATTGTCATCACTGTCTATTTCTTGTTCTGCCCCTATATATGTTTCAAAGTTCCACGCTTTTTGTCTTAATTTTTCCTGTGCTTCCTTTTTTTCTTGCTCTATTTGCTGGATTCTTTTATTTAACTTATGAATTTCCTGATCATAATCAGTTTCAAATTCATCCGCTAATACAGGTGCGCACATTGTTAGTGTACTGAAAACAACGAGTCCTTTTAAGATATTCATGTTTACCTTCCGATATTTTTATAACGTCGTTAATCCATAACCACGCGGGTAGAGTATCTGGCTATTATCAGGTGTTCTAATATCCACCGGTAATTTCCCGTGCGGCTCAGCCAGTACATCTAATCTTCCTTTTGAACCCTTAAATAATGTTCTTAGCCCACTGCGAATGTTAGTTTCCAGACTATTTCGTACGTTATTAGTAACATCGAACCCCGTGATACCATAAATAGCAATATTTGCCTTCACTCCTGACAAATATGCAATATCGTAAGGATTACGGCTTGATATAACAACTAACGGAATATTAGCCTTATTGGCTTCATCGATGATCCGTTGTGCATTAATCGGATTTAGCTTAAGATTATAGGTAGCAAGAATAATAATATCCTGATCCTTAATCTGTTTTGCGATATCCTCAGCACTTACATTATCTTTATCCAGCTTAATAACTTGATTTTTAACTGCAAAGTTAACCTGAAATTCATTTGCAATATCATCAAGATGTTTGGTAATTAGCTCATTACGTGGCTTCTCATCGGAAAATACCATTATTTTATTTTGTGACTTAACTTTATAAGGCAGAACATTATCATTTTTGATCAATGTGATGGCTTGTTCAGAAATAAAATTCTCAATATCCTTATGGTTTTTTGATGCCACGACCCTCTGCGCTCTAGCAATATCATGAGGTTCGGGAGAAATGCGCTTATTCAGTTTAGTGTAAATTACCCGCTGCGCCGCATCCTCAATACGCAATTTAAAAGCAGGATCTTTTGCAGCTTCAGCCTTTAAATAACCATAAAGCGCATTAAGCTGTTCAATACTGGTGCTGTTCTTAATTTCTATTGGCATTAATACAATATCATTGCCCGCCATAATAGCCTGCTTGATAGACCAATTACGATCAAAGTTACTGGTAATAGCGCCCATATCCATAGCGTCAGTTAAAATCAAACCATCATACTTGAGTTCATTACGTAAAATGTCGGTCAGAATTGGCTTTGATAATGTCGCCGGGGTTCCGATTTTTTCGCCCTTAGTGTTTGTCAGCATTGAATTATCAAGCGCTGGCACAACAATATGGGCTGTCATAATAGCATCAGTAACAGGCATAACCTCCACAAAGGGTTTCAGTTCTACTTGCTGCCATGCAGCTTTATCAATATTAACCGTCGGTAATGCAAAATGTGTATCCGAGGTGACATTGCCATGCCCTGGGAAATGTTTTAGCGAAGTGAGCACATTAGACTTATGAATACCGTTGATATAACTACGAGCTAACTCCCCCACCAGCACCGGATCATTTGAATAAGAACGCACACCAATAACAGGATTATTCTGGTTATTATTAACATCAACCACGGGGCCAAAATTAAAGTTAAAACCCAGGCTGGATAATTCATAACCATGGATACTACCGGCCTGCTGAGCCAGTTTAGATGACCCTGTGGCACCCAATGCCATATTTCCCGGCATTTCAGTACCGACGCGTAGCCGGGTGACATAACCCCCTTCCTGGTCTGTACTAATAAACAGAGGTAAATTACTGCGAGCACGCTGAATATTGTTGATTAATTCAACTGTCTGTGGCGTATCAATCAGATTTTCTCGGAAAAGAATAATAGAGCCCAAATGATAATCATGAATCATCTTACTAACAGTCTCATTTATTTCTATAAATGCCGTTTTATCGCTGTTGTCGGCATTACTCCAAGAGCGAATATCAACCATCAATATTTGCCCAATTTTTTCCTCTAAACTCATTTTTGAGAGGGTTTTCTCGGCAGAAAATTGAGGTGATAACCACATTTTTTTCAGTTGTGAGTCTGGAATAACATCTGCGTAAGTGCAGGTACTAAATAAGAGAATCGCGGGTATTATTTTTTTCATTAACTCCTCCATTAGTTATGTTTGCCGGGCGATTTTACTTTTTAGTTCGCATAATAAAGTGATAATTATCACAATTGATTGATTCGCCTTTTTGTCCTAAAAGGAATAATAACATTTATTTTTTCTGGGTAAATTTCCGCAAGCCCACGGCATAAGGCAATAAGGTAAGGAATAACTTCGCTCCCTCAGGAATACTTGAGATATAATTATCTAATAACCATTCTATCTTGTAGGTAATTTCTTACAATTTAGAAAAAAAGAAATTTAAGGCAATGAGATAATTTAAAAATATCGCCTTCATTGCCTTAAGTTTTATAAATGACAAACCTGAATATCAATCATCCAGATTGTTTATTGTCATGCTAGCATTCAGAATCAAGGGTTTAGCCGTTTCTTTTCGTTGCTGCATCAGTGCGAGGAATATCAGATCTGTCAGTGTATTTTGGGCAGTTCTGGAAGAGATTGAAGAACTGCGCCATTCATTTTCATCCGAAATACTTTCAAGGACATAATCTGCAATCTTAGCTAACGGGGAAACCTTACTGCCGGTAATGGCAATGACGGTTGCCCCTTGTGCTTTGGCTACTGTTGCTGCGATTCTCATGTCCTTTCTTCTGCCAGTAAAAGAAAGCACTATCTGTACATCTTTAGGTGTTAGGGTAAGTGCGGCAGCAATCTGCACATGGAGGTCAGCTTCAACCAGGGTCATTATGCCTATTTTCTGTAATTTATAGCTCAGATCTTTTGCTGTGAGTCCTGATCCCCAAATACCGACTATCTGTACGCGCTGAGCAGTATTAATGAGCGAAACCACTTGTTGGAAAACTGAAAAATTAATTTTCCGGGTTGTCTCCATAATCGAGGCTGTCTTTTCGTGCGCAAGTTTTTGCGCCATCACCATGAGTGAATCTTCTGATGAAATAGAATTATGCAGCGCTTTATGTGGATAGGATTTGAATAAGTTATTCCTGCTCAATTCTTCACTGATTGCAATTTTTAGTGCCGGGAAACCTTTCATACCAATCTTCTGGCTAAATTTTACAATAGCTGATTGGCTGACGCCCGCATCTTCTGCAAACTGGGAGGAGGATATACCCAGTATTGATTCAGGATTATCAAGAATGTATTTCGCTATTTTTTGCTGGTTTTCAGCCAGTTCAGGCAGTAACCAAGTTATTTCATTCAGAATAGACATCAAAGATTTCCCATTAAAGACAATAGATTATTCCAGTGCAAGCACCTTTTATGACCAAGGTGTAACTGCATAAATGTAATGAAGATAATTTATTTATTTGTTCTTTTTTATCTGTACTTATTCCTCATAACCCCAGTAATTAGAATAGATTTTACCGTGATAAGCATCACGTTTAATAAATAAGTAATTACTTAACATCGCCGATAGTTTAAATAAAAGGAAGCCCCCATGAAGATTAATCTAAGCTCAATGGTTACGGAAAGCCGAAACCCTGCCAGTTCTCAAATTGATACTCTCTCGGCACTAGAGATACTCAAGGTTATCAATAATGAGGATAAAAAAGTGCCTTTCGCAGTAGAAGAAAGACTACCCGAGATTGCCAAAGCCGTTTCCCTTATCGCAGGGGCTTTCGCGCAAGGTGGCAGATTAATTTATTGTGGGGCAGGAACTTCTGGTCGGTTGGGAATCTTGGATGCGAGTGAATGCCCGCCAACTTATGGTACGCCACGAGAAATGGTCGTAGGGCTAATCGCTGGCGGTAATACCGCTATTTTACAGGCAGTTGAAAATGCTGAAGATAGTCGTGAAATGGGTGAGCAAGACCTGCGCAACCTCAACTTTAATGCGCGTGATGTGTTAGTCGGCATTGCGGCAAGTGGTCGCACACCTTATGTGTTGGGGGCTATGGCCTATGCACGCCATGTTGGCGCTAGCGTAGTAGCAATTTCCTGTAATCAAGACAGTGAAATGAGTAAAGCGGCAGATATCGCTATTGAGCCGATGGTTGGCCCAGAAGTTGTCACTGGATCATCACGGATGAAAGCAGGAACCGCGCAGAAATTAATTCTGAATATGCTAACAACCGGCGCCATGATCCGTAGCGGCAAGGTTTATAGCAATCTGATGGTGGATGTTGAGGCGACAAACGCCAAACTGGTGCAACGTCAGGTCGATATTGTTGTTCAGGCGACGGAGTGTTCCTCCGAAAAGGCGGAAGAGGCGCTCAATGAGTGTAACCGACACTGTAAAACAGCCATTATGATGATCCTAAGTGGTATGTCTGCTGAGGAAGCCAGCGCTATCCTTAACAAAAATAAGGGATTTATCCGTAAAGCGCTACAGGAGATTAAAGCATAACCATGGCGAAAATAACGGGCACTACGATAGACCAAATTTTGCTCTTCATTGGTGGGAGCAAAAATATCATTGTCTGCGGAAACTGCATGACGAGGCTCCGCCTCACCTTAAAAGACCGTCAACTGATACAACACGACGACCTGAAAAAAATCCCTGGGGTGATGGGGGTGATGAATAGCGATGATCAACTGCAAATCATTCTTGGGCCGGGCAAAGCGCAGACCGCCAGCGAGATGATGAATAAGATCCTGGGTTCTGAACCGCAGCAGGCACATGACAGTGCTCAGGATGTTGATTTACAGGTGCTGGCCAGCCAGACAAAACAGCAAATGAAAGCGAAACAAAAAAGCGCTGTTCATAATTTTCTGACCAAATTCGCCACCATTTTTACCCCACTCATTCCAGGGTTCATTGCCGCCGGATTGCTACTGGGGATAGCAACATTGCTCCAGCAGACACTGGCATTGGACGGCGTTATTCAGTCTCCGTGGCTGGCGGCACTGATTGCATACATGAAAGTATTTAGCATCGGCTTGTTCACTTTCCTTAGTATTCTGATTGGCTTTAATACACAAAAAGCCTTTGGTGGGACGGGGGTCAACGGCGCAATTATCGCTTCGCTATTTATTTTACGCTACGTGCCGGAAGGTACCGTCGGCTACTACGGCGGAATGGAAAACTTCTTTGGTCTGGCGATTGACCCGCGCGGCAATATTATTGGCGTTCTATTGGCCTGTATTTTGGGCGCATGGATTGAGCGGCAAGTGCGCCGTTTTATCCCTGATAATCTGGATATGATCCTGACATCGGCGATAACGTTACTCGCTACAGGAGCAATCACTTTCGTTGTTATCATGCCAGTGGGTGGCGAGCTGTTTAAGGGGATGTCATGGCTGTTTATGCATTTAAATGGTAACCCGTTTGGTACTGCCATTCTGGCAGGGTTATTCCTGATTGCGGTGGTGTTCGGTATCCACCAAGGGTTTGTTCCGGTCTATTTCGCCTTAATGGATGCACAAGGATTTAACTCATTATTCCCTATTTTGGCTATGGCTGGTGCAGGCCAGGTGGGTGCAGCACTGGCACTTTATGCCCGTTCGCCAAAAGGTTCAGTCCTGCGTACACAGATTAAAGGGGCCATTTTCCCTGGGCTATTGGGGATTGGGGAACCGCTTATTTATGGCGTCACGTTACCGCGCCTGAAGCCTTTTATTACTGCTTGTTTAGGCGGTGCTGTTGGGGGCTTCTTTATTGGTCTTGTTGCCTGGCTGGGGCTCCCGGTGGGCCTGAATACGGTGTTTGGCCCATCTGGTTTAGTGTCTATTCCTCTGATGACATCAGCCCAAGGGATTTTCGCCGGGATGCTGGTGTATGTGGCTGGCCTGGTTATCTCGTATATTTCTGGATTTATCCTGACGTGGCTTTTCGGGCATAAGGATGTCGATTTAAGTTGATTTAGTGCTAAACGGTTTGGCTCTGCCTGGCAGAGCCATCTTACAATCGTCTGTTCTTGCTATTATTCCTCTCCCCATATCAACTGAACTCACCTGGTCCTATTCACACCAAGGCACTTACTGATATGCAAAAATAAGCACAAGCACTGACCCTCCAGCTAAGCATAAGAATGCCGCATTCCTACCTGATTCGTTCATTCAAAAAGCGCTATGGCATGGCACCCCATGCCTATTTGGTGAACCAGCGTATCCAGCATGGCTACCCGTATTACGATAATTGAAAATAACTACGCTTCTGATGCAGGCATAAACTCGGCCAATCTTTGCTTCTGCTTACCCCGTTCGTCTAGGTTATTCGAGCTTAGCCAAAGCTGCATGGCCTGACGAATCCCAGGCCATTCACTATCAATAATGGAGTACCAACGGGTGTCACGACTATGCCCTTTGGATACCTGTGCTTGCCTAAAAGTACCTTCATATTGAAATCCTAACCGTTCTGCCGCTTCAATTGCTGGCTGGTGCAAGCTGTCACACTTCCACGCGCATCGCCTGTATTGCAAGGTATCCAACACATAGGATAGCAAAAGAAATATTGCCTCAGTGCCACATAAGGTCCGTTTCATCAAGGGTGACCAGTTAATCCAACCAATCTCTATTGTTCCATTCTCAGGGTCAATGCGCTGTAAAGCGACGAATCCCACCGCTTTGCCGCTAGATTGATTGATAACCGAATAAAAAAGAGGATCCTTACTTGTACTAAGAGAGGCAATGTAATGGTCACATTGTCTCATAGTGATAGGGCGTTTAATGTGAAAGTAAGTCCAGTCACGCTCATCGTCAATACTGTGCCAGGCTTCAAATAGATCTTTACTATGTTTGATATCAATGGGTTCAAGAAGGCAATAACTTCCTTTGAGGACGACTTTTTGGATCGTGGCTCGGGGCAACCAGTCAGGTAATGATTTGCCCTGCGCCTGACCATAGATATTTAATTCTGTCATTTTAAATTATACCTGCGTTGTGGGCTTCATAGCATTTCGGCAAATTTTTCAAAAAGTTCAGTGAATCCACCTAAAAATAATTTTACGTTGCCAGATGTAACAATTATTCCAACAAGAAAGTGATCCTGTCCATTCTCAAAAATTCAATTTATTCAAAAAATAAATTCCATTTTGGAATAAAAAAACTTGCATAGAGAATGACACTTACCGAGAGCCTGTTATGTGAACCCTATCGAATAATTAAATCTTACACTTACAATAAAAATGTACATTTCAACAGCGCTAAAAATCCACCATAAGCCATTGATATCTTAGCATATTAAGCACATCTAAATTTAAAACAAAGACATCATAGACTTATACTGTATTGAGTGATTTTAAAATCAACAAACCACATGAAGCCATGATAAATATGATTATTTCCTTTTTTATTCATCATGCCAATTATAATTACATCACTTTATCAAGCGAGCTAATCGACTGACTTACCCCAGTCTCATGTATAAATCTCTTTACATATTTTTATTGGAAATTAATTATTTTTCTATAACTAAAAAAACAACTAAAGAGAAAACTTTAAACGCCGATAGTCATAGATATCACATATAAAACAGCTCATTTAACTGTTTCGTAGAAAAATAAAAACCATTAACTACCTTTCCAAGGCAGTCATTCCCTTGTCCAACATCAGAGGCTTAATAATATGAGATTTATACGGAACATTAAAATAAGAACAGCACTTATACTCATTCTCATCGCGTTCTCACTGTTATGGGCTGGGGCATCAGGTTTTGCCTTATACTCGCTTAAACAATTAAACCAAGAGCTTGGTGTCACCCATACTCAGCAGCAGAATGGCGATATTATTAATGGTGCTAATGCACAATACTACCGCGCGATAACCGCGATGGAACGCGCGATGGGTGGTTTGGGGAAAAATGACACTGGGGTTTTCGACCTTGAAATGAAAGCAACCCTTGCCGAATTAGATAGTCTTAAAAACGGACTCAGCCAATTTAAAGCCATTGATCATGGGAATCTCGACTCAGCCACGATAGATGCTATTTATAACAGCTCTTTTAATCTCTATAACAGTGCGGTTTTGCCGATGTTTGAATCAGCAAAAGCAAAAAATACCAATGGTTTTGAAACAATAAAAGCGGATAAATATCTCCCTTTAAGGCGAGACTTCAGTGCTGCAATAGACAAATACAACGCAAAAATTATATCTCTGAATGAAGAGGCGAATCAGCGGATTTCCCAATGGCTAGTGTGGTGCCAATATATCCTCATCAGTGGCTTATTAATCAGCGTGCTGATCATGCTGACAACCGACCGCTATCTGGTTAACTTTCTCGTTAAGCCGTTGAACAGAGTAAAGGCTCATCTCGAATCTCTGGCACAAGGCGTACTTGACCACAACATCGTAGATCAGGGTAAAAACTGTATTGGCCAGTTGGTCCCTTATATTAACAAGATGCAAGATAACTGGGCCAAAACTGTGTTTGAAATCCGCAACAGCGCGGATTCGATTTACAGAGGATCGAGTGAGATATCTGTTGGAAATACCGATTTATCTTCCCGGACTGAAGAACAGGCCTCAGCACTGGAAGAGACTGCTTCTAGCATGGAACAACTCGGTTCAACGGTTCAGCAAAATGCGGACAATGCAGGTCAGGCAAGTACTCTGGCAAACCAAGCCACTCTAGAGGCACAACAGGGGGGCGTAATTGTCAGTGGCGTCATCGCCACTATGACAAAAATTACCAGCAGCTCACATAAGATCGTAGATATCATTGGCGTTATCAACAGTATTGCGTTTCAAACCAACATTCTTGCGTTAAACGCCGCCGTCGAAGCGGCACGGGCGGGAGAACAAGGCCGTGGATTTGCCGTTGTCGCCAGTGAAGTGAGAAGTTTGGCACAACGCAGCGCACAAGCAGCAAAAGAGATTGATGTGCTGATCAATGAATCGGTTAAAAATATTAAGTCGGGGTCTGAGCAGGTTACCCGTGCAGGTGATGCGATGGACAAAATCGTTAGCTCAGTCAGCAACGTAAATGACATTATGAGCGAGATAGCCGCTGCCTCGACCGAACAGAGTAAAGGGATCAGCCAAATTGGTACTGCGGTGGTTCAAATGGACAGTGTCACGCAGCAAAATGCCGCATTAGTGCAGCAATCCGCTGCTGCTGCTGCCTCACTGGAAGAGCAGGCTCGTCAACTAACAGAAATTGTCTCGGTGTTTAAAATCAAAGGAAAGGCACCTGACTCTTCAACGGGCCCTCTTCTCAGACCTAAGACGCGTGTTAAGAGTGCTGTATTAGCCGCAGAACAAGGCGGCTGGACTAAGTTTTAATATTGCACCAGTAGCGAATTAAGATATTAGCCCCTCTTGTTAGAGAGGGGCCAACAATTATAACGTGTTGGTGAAAGTACGGGAGACCACATCCTGTTGCTGCTCTGGCGTCAGGGCGTTAAAACGTACTGCATAACCAGAAACACGGATGGTGAGGTTCGGGTAATTTTCTGGATGTTCGATGGCATCCAGTAGCATGTCACGGTTCATGACATTGACATTAAGATGCTGCCCACCTTCCATCGACTCATCATGGTGGAAATAGCCATCCAACAGACCGACCAGATTATTATTACGCACCGCCGAGTCCTTGCCTAAGGCCGCAGGGACAATCGAGAACGTGTAAGAAATCCCATCTTTGGCATATTTGAATGGCAACTTACTGACAGAAGTGAGTGATGCCACGGCCCCTTTGCGATCACGTCCATGCATCGGGTTGGCACCTGGTGCAAATGGCATACCGTCGCGCCGGCCATCGGGTGTATTACCCGTTTTCTGCCCATACACCACATTAGAGGTAATAGTCAGAATTGACTGCGTCGGCACGGCATTGCGATAGGTTGGCAGCTTGCTGATTTTCTTCATAAAACGCTCAACCAAATCACAAGCAATACTGTCGACACGCTCGTCGTTGTTACCGTACTGAGGATATTCGCCCTCAATAGCAAAATCGACAGCCAGCCCATCGGCATCACGGACAGGTTTAACCTTGGCGTATTTAATCGCTGAAAGCGAATCCGCCGCCACCGAAAGCCCGGCGATACCACAAGCCATGGTGCGATAGACATCGCGATCATGTAGTGCCATCAGTGACGCTTCGTAGCTGTATTTGTCATGCATATAATGGATGAGATTCAGGGCGCTGATATATTGCACCGCTAACCAATCCATAAACACATTGAGGCTAGCCATCACCCGCTCATAGTCCAGAACATCATCGGTCATAGGGGCACATTTCGGGCCGACCTGAATTTTGAGTTTTTCATCCATGCCACCATTGATGCAATACAGCAGCGTTTTAGCCAGATTGGCGCGCGCACCAAAGAACTGCATCTGCTTGCCGATCACCATCGGACTGACACAGCAGGCAATCGCATAATCGTCGCTATTAAAATCTGGCCGCATCAGATCGTCATTTTCATACTGCAACGAAGATGTCTGGATCGAGACATTGGCCGCATAACGCTTAAACGCCTGTGGCAACGCCTCCGACCATAAAATGGTTAAATTCGGCTCCGGCGCTGGCCCCATGGTTTCCAACGTGTTGAGATAACGGAAAGTATTCTTGGTCACTAGGGTTCGGCCATCCAGGCCCATTCCGCCCAGCACTTCCGTAGCCCAAATCGGATCACCGGAGAACAGCGAATCGAACTCAGGTGTCCGCAGGAAGCGCACCATGCGAATCTTCATGATGAAGTGATCAATAAGCTCCTGCGCTTGCTGCTCGCTCAGCACCCCGTTGGCTAAATCGCGCTCAATATAAATATCGAGGAATGTCGCGGTGCGGCCCAGTGACATCGCACCTCCATTTTGCGATTTCACTGCGGCCAGATAACCAAAATAGAGCCACTGAATGGCTTCTTGAGCATTTTTGGTCGGACCGGAGATATCGCAACCGTAGCGGGCAGCCATCGTTTGAATCTGCAACAACGCGTGACGATGTTCAGCCAGTTCTTCGCGCAGGCGAATCACACTTTCCAACTCAATACCTTGCTCAAGTTGTGGCTGTAAATCGGCGAACTGTAGCTCACGTTCTCGCACCAGATAGGCAATGCCGTAAAGTGCGATACGCCGATAGTCGCCAATAATGCGCCCTCGTCCATAGCCATCCGGCAGGCCGGTCAAAATGCCGGATTTACGACATTTCAGCATCTCAGGCGAATAGACGTCGAATACACCTTGATTATGGGTTTTACGTAAATCAGTGAAGATATATTTGAAGTTGGTATTCATCTCACGGCCATAGGCGTCAAATGCGCTTTGTACCATGTTAATACCGCCAAAAGGGTGTAACGCACGCTTCAGCGGTTTATCGGTCTGTAGTCCGACGATTTTTTCCAGCCGCTGTTCAATGTAACCCGCGTTATGGGCAGTGATGGTGGTGGCAATATCATCATCAAAATCTACCGGCGCATGAGTCGCATTCTCCAAACGAATACCCTCCATAACCTGTTCCCATAATTTTTGGGTCGCAGGGGTGGCCCCGGAGAGAAACGACTCATCACCTTCATAAGGCTGATAGTTCTGCTGGATAAAATCTCTGACATTAATTTCGCGGTGCCAATTGTTCCCGCTAAATCCGAGCCATGCATCGGTATATTTTTTATTATCTACATCAACATCAATCTTCATGAACAAACTCCAATAAACAGAATATAGGTGGTGATTTCATGGGCTGGAGGGTCAAAAAACAGCCTCGGGAACCGCTGCGCTCTGTTGTGTGTAGCCGAGGCGGACGGCATCGAGCGCAATCATTTTTTCTTCATTGGTGGGGATCACTGCGGCAACGACCCGTGAGCGTGCGGTAGTGATGACGTGGGAGGTTCCATGCTGTAGCCGGTTGTTTTTACCGTGATCGACGTCGATACCAAAAACGGCCAGATGCTCCAGCGTTAACTGACGGATAAGCGATGAATTTTCGCCAATCCCCCCGGTCAGAATCAGGCCGTCGAAGCGACGCAGCGAACTAATATGCCCGCCAATATGTCGTGTAAGGCGGTGCACAAAGGTATGTATCGCCAGACGCGCCGCTTCATGCCCCTCGTGATAGGCTTTCTCCAACGTCCGCATATCAGCGGACAGACCAGAGATCCCCAATAAACCGGACTCCTTATTAAGCATATGATCCAGGTCTTCCAAACTTTTTCCGGTCTGGCGCGCCAGATATGCCAGTGCGCCAAAGTCCACATCACCACTGCGTGTTCCCATGACCAAACCGTCCAATGGGGTCATGCCCATCGATGTATCGACGCTTTTGCCGTCCTGAACCGCGCAGACAGACGCACCATTCCCCAAATGAGCGATAATCAGGCCGCAGTCGCTCCCGTCAAATCCGAAGAAACTCGCGGCAAGCCCTGCCACATAGCGATACGACGTACCATGAAAACCATAACGTCGTACCCCCTGCTCGCGGAAATAGCGGTAAGGTAACGCATAGAGATAAGCCTCCGGTTTTAATGTTTGATGAAAACCGGTATCAAATACGGCAACTTGTTTGATGCCAGGAAATAACTGACGTGCCGCCTCAACACCATGCAAATTGGCGTAGTTATGCAGTGGGGCCAGTGGTGAAACCTTTTTGATTTCCGCCACTACCCAATCATCAATCAGCACCGATTCACTGAATATTTCACCACCATGGGCAATACGGTGGCCAATCAGCGAAATTGATTTATTAAGGCCACGCTTTTCCAGCTCATCGGCAATCGCTGCCAATGCATCAACGTAATTCCATTTAGCCAATTGAAATTGAGTGACTCTATCAATCCGCAAAAAAGGTTTTTCAGTACCAATACCATCGGCAATCCCGGAGATTACCGCTTCACAATTGTGGGCTGTCAGCACTGAAAATTTAATAGATGATGAACCACAATTAATAACCAAAACTGTAGGATTTAATGTCATGTGATTACTCCGCCCGCGTTTTTTGGGCAAAACACGGGCTTTTAAGCGCCGTAATTATATTAATTTGTAGACGATGTTGAAGATGGTCAGCAGACCGACGAGGGTAACAAAATAGTTTTCTGGCCGGCCTCTGAAACGGGCCAGAGAAGGCAGTTTATGGATAGCGTACATAGGCAGCAGGCACAGCAGTGAGGCGATAATTGGCGCACCCATGGCTTCAATTAAATCAAGGATATTTGGGTTGAGATAAGCCACCACCCAGGTTGATCCCATGATAAAGAACATACTGACCAGATTAAGTTTGCCACCGGATATTTTAGTTTTATCACCCTGGTAGCCGAACTTAATAATCAGGCCATTAAGACCTTCCAACGTACCGAGATAATGTCCGAAGAAGGATTTAAAAATAGCGACCAACGCAATCAGTGAAGCGGCATATTCCAACGTAATGGAGAAAGTCGATTTGCTACCGGACATGGCAGAAAAATGGTTAGCCAGATAAGACAGCACTGGAATATTTTGTGCCTTAGCTTCTGCCATATTTTGCGGCGACAGCGTAAACAGGCAGCTAAAGGCAAAGAACATCACCACAGCCACCATCAACATGCTGGCCTTACTAATAATCTGAGAGCATTTTTTCTCAGTAAAATCACGGCCAAACTCCGGTTCATATTCTTCGCGCTTTGAGACCACGAAAGAAGAGACAATCGGCGAGAAGTTGAAAGAGAACACCATGATGGAAATACCCAGCCACACGGTCACCAGTATGCCATCGTGCCCTAGCAGAGAAATCTGGCTCAAATCCACCTGCTCAATAACCGAGGCATTCCAGTAAGGGATCAGTGAAAGTGAAATCAATACCAGACAAGTAATAAACGGAAATACCAGAAAACTCATCACCTTAACCATCAGATCTTTACCGAAGTAAATCACTGCGGCCATCAGCAACAGCAACGCCAGTGCCACTACACCACGGTTTAGCGGAGCCAGTTGGAGTTGATGTTCCCAGAAGGTCATAAAAGTATTGGTGATGGTTACGCCGTAAATCCACAGCAATGGACAAATGGCGAAAAAATAGAGGAAGGTAATGACCACACCACCGGTTTTACCGAAGTGTTCTTCCACTGTTTCCGTAATATTGCCTGAACAGTTACTGCCGGATAAACATAAACGAGCCAACGCCCGATGACAGAGAAAGGCGATGGGATAAGCCAACACCAACATAATTAAAATAGGAATTAAACCGCCGAAACCCGCGCGAATTGGAAAGAATAAAACGCCTGCCCCTATTGCTGTGCCAAATAATCCCAAAGTCCAGGTTGTATCTGATTTGCGCCACGTTTTTGTTTCGATTGTGGTAGTGGTTGTAATAGCATTATCGATATCCATTAATAAATTCCTTATTAATATATTTTACGAAATACTGCCTAATCCCGTTATTTGTGATACGCGCGATAAATCAATATTGCCGCCGGATATAATGCTGACGGTCTTTTTGCCGGTAATATAATCTGTTAGTTTGCCGCTTAATAATGCTGCGGATGCTAATGCACCTGCACCTTCGGTAATAATCTTGTTACGTTGAATAAGGTCAATCATACTTTTTCTTATTTCATCTTCACTGACCAGTACAATATCGGTAACCAATGTTTTGACGATTTCAAAAGGTAGCGTACCTGGGCGAGCCACATCACAGCCATCGGCAAGCGTACCGGTTTTACGATGGTTAGTAATGCTGCCGCTATAATAAGATGCCGCCATGCCGTGAACATTCTCTGACTGGACGCCAATAATATTAATGGTTGGATTAATAGATTTAATTGCCAGCGCGATACCGGCAATTAGCCCACCGCCACCAATAGGGACAATCACATTATCGACATCATAGAGATCTTCGAGTATTTCCAGCCCGATAGTACCCTGACCAGCAATCACTTTTTCATCATCGAAAGGATGAATAAAGATACGGTTTTCCATTTCAATAATTTCGCTGGCTTTTGCTATGGTATCGTTGAAATTCTCACCATGTAGCACCACCTGCGCAGAATATTCACTGGTCGCTGCAATTTTTGATTTAGGGGCGCAATTTGGCATCACCACCTTGCTGTTAATCCCCAACATGGCACAGGATAAAGAAACGCCTTGTGCATGATTACCCGCCGAACAGGCCACAACCCCTTGCCTTCTCTCCTCTTCGCTGAGTGAGCTGAGCTTATTGAATGCCCCGCGAATTTTGAATGAACCGGTACGTTGCATGTTCTCAAACTTCAGAAAAATCTCGCCATGACAGCGTTCACTCAGATAATTCGACCTCGCTAATCCTGTTTTGTAGATATGCCCTCTCAATCGTTTTTGTGCATCAATTACATCATTGAGAGTTATAGGTAAGTTACTGTAAATTTTCATCTTTCATAGCCTTGCAGATTAAAATTCCTAAGAATTATGTATTTCGTTCGGCAGGATGCTACGACACAAAAAACTGCATTAATGTGATGATTACAGCAAAAAGAAGTGAACTTGATCTTTCAACCAGTTGTTTATTTCAATAAATGTAACGCGGTCGACATTCTGGAATTTGGATTAGTTTTTATAATCTAAAATGGGCTCGCTGAGTTCGATTAGCCGTGCCACAAAAACAAGCCGCATCCTTGCGGCTTGAGCATTACATCAAATCAAGTAAGGTGTTTAATTGCGCTATCTGTTGTCGCCACTGGCATTGCAGCTCTGGCTTCTGATGCTTGAACTTACGTGCCAGATCCTGTTTCAGCTTACTTTCCAATTCCAACAACTCAGCCAACAACTGCTCTTCTTCACTTTCCACTAACATTATCGACTCAGGTTCGAATGTGGAGGCGGGCACAGAAACTGATGCAGGTTTATCGGCCAAAATGGCATAGACCGGTTCTAGATGGTGCCACTCTTCCAACCGCTGCTTATCGATTAACCAAAAACGATTGCAGCTTTGTTCAATCAATGTACGGTCATGGGAAACCAGCAACACCGCACCACTGAAGGTTTTCAGCGTATTTGCCAGCTCTTCTTTACCTTCCATATCAAGATGGTTAGTCGGTTCATCAAGCAGTAGCAATGAGTAGTTAGCCAGTGTCAGGCCGATAAATAACAAGCGTGAACGCTCGCCACCACTCAAGGTGCTAACCTGCTGCTGATGCCGAAGATAGGGGAATCCGGCACCGATCAACGCCATTTTTCGCTGATCTTCGGTCAAAGGTGCAAAGGAGGTTAAAGCCTCAGATAGAGTGTCTTCATCACGCAGTTGTTGCAGACTTTGGTCGTAATAGCCCACACGTACCCTAGGATGGAACGTCACTCCCACGTCGGCGGTCTCTGGTTGGCTAAAGGCCCGCCATAGGCAGTGCAACAGAGAAGATTTACCGCAGCCATTGCGGCCTACCAGTGCGACGCGATCACCGCTTTTGACCCGAAATTGTGCCAATTCAAATAGCACCGGTGCCTGAGCCGCTGGTCGAACCCGTAAATCTGAGAGTGCCAGCACTCGGTCTGCCGCCAGAGCTTCGCCATTTAGGCGCAATTGCCACTGATTACCGGCGGTAACCTGAGTTTGATCATCCTTGAGGCGATCGACCTGCTTCTCCATTTGTTTAGCCTTACGCGCCAGCTTTTCGTTGTCATACACGCTGCCCCAGATGGCCAGTCGCTTGGCGCTTTTTGCTACCCGATCAATTTCCTTTTGTTCGGCTAAACGGCGATGACTGTCCGAGATATCTTTCTCCGCCAATGCCTGCCGTGCCTGAGTGCAAGGCAGGCGGATAAATTGCAGATTCTTGTCCCGCAAAATCCAGGTACTGTTGGTCACACGATCCAGCAAACTGCGATCATGTGAAACCAGTACAAAACTGCCACCCCAATTCAGGAGAAACTGCTCCAGCCACAGCAGGGTAGGTAAATCCAGGTGGTTACTGGGTTCATCCAATAGCAGCAAATCTGGCTGGCGGATCAGTGCTCGTGCCAGCAATAGGCGCGTATGCTGACCACCACTTAACGTACCGGCAGTCAGTGTCCAAGTGGGTTCATCAAACCCCAAGCTGACGAGCAAAACCTCTGCTTGCCAACGTTCTGGTTGATGCAGGCTATTGGGGAGGTGATTGAGCACCGCATCCAGTAAGGTGCAATCATCTAAGGCGGCAGGGAGATGTTGTTCAACCCGAGCCATCAGGCACTGGTTAGCGGTATTGATAGTACCGGCCGTGGCGGGAAGATCACCGCTGAGGATTTTCAGCAGAGTACTTTTTCCACAACCGTTATGGCCTATCAAACCAATGCGGTCACCTTTTTTCAGGCCGAAGGAAATCTCAGCCAGCAGTGGGCCGAAAGTGTTGTCGTAACCGACAGATTTTGCAGAAAGTAATGTGGTCATTGCTTACTCAAGTTTTACAGGCATAGAGATGCCTATCGTCAATAAAGCCGACGATAACCGGTAAGCCGGAGGGAAGTTGTCAGAGTGTTAGTTAGCTTCGCTCAAGCAGGTTATCGCAGCACGATACCGGTAACGCTTGAGCAATCACGATCACTAAAGACGAGTGAATAAAGAAACAATTCACGGGTCAACATAGTAATCCTCCTTAATATAATTCTGGTTAATGTATGACCTCATTATATTTAGTTTCTTCACTTTCTGCCAGTGCCGTCAGAAGGCCATAGACCGTCGTGGCTGCGGGTGTTTTTTGGCTAAGTACAGCTACGCGATTATCTCGTCCATTCAGCCAAGCCAACTACTGACCCGCGTGCGATTGCCTGATTCAGCCATTAACGGCCTTAAGCCCCGGATGGTGCTGGCATCAAACTTACGCACTTGTCGAGCCAGATTTAGTTCGCTAGCTAAAAAATCAATTAACAATAAATATGTCTTGATGTAACATTCAAACATATATGATAATGCTTATGATACTTATTATCATTACCATGCTAAATATATGGATAAACAGTTGAGCAAAGCACCGAATTTGAACGACGAACCTGCTGTCGAGTATTCGACGGTAAATAAGCCCCTGTCTATCACCAGCGAACAACTGCTGGGAGAGCTCGGTGTCGCCTTTATCGTTCATCAAGGTGAATATTATCAACTGCGCCAAACCAAGGCCGGCAAACTAATACTGACCAAATAACCTATACAGCCCCAACATCATTGGTATTGCAACCAGGCCGTTAACACCGAGGTAGCATCAAAGTACGCAGGGGAGAGCAAGCCACCCAGATTTTCGAATCAAGGCAGCCAGCAACCTATATATCTGTTTTATTCGCATAGAAAATATGGAGAATTGCCGACATGCCTCGTTTCATTTCTGACCGTTTCCGTTGGTCCCCACTCAGTTTGGCAATCGCTTGCACACTGCCTTTGACCGTTCAAGCGGCGGATACCACTGCCACGTCGACAAGCAGTAAAAAGCACACCACCGATACCATGGTAGTTACTGCAACAGGTAATGAGCGCAGTAGCTTTGAAGCACCGATGATGGTAACCGTGATTGAAAGTAGCTCACCGACCAGTGAGACCGCTACCTCTGCGGCAGATATGCTGCGCAAAATACCGGGGCTGACCGTCACCGGCAGCGGGCGTGTCAACGGTCAGGATGTGACACTACGTGGCTACGGCAAGCAAGGCGTGTTAACGCTGGTTGATGGCATTCGCCAAGGTACCGATACTGGCCATCTGAACGCCACTTTCCTCGATCCGGCACTGGTAAAACGCGTTGAAGTGGTGCGTGGCCCATCTGCCCTGCTGTACGGCAGTGGCGCATTAGGTGGCGTTATCTCTTTTGAAACAGTCGAGGCCGCTGACTTGCTGTTAGCGGGCCAAAATACCGGTTACCGCGTTTACAGCTCTGCGGCTACCGGTGATCACAGTTTTGGTCTGGGTGCCAGTGCCTATGGCCGCACCGATGATGTTGATGGCATTCTCTCTTTCGGTACCCGTGATATCGGCAATATCCGCCAGAGTAATGGTTTTGAGGCACCGAATGACGAAACCATCAGTAATGTGCTGGCAAAAGGAACCTGGCATATTGACCCGATTCAGTCACTGAGTGCCAATCTGCGCTATTACAACAACAACGCAATAGAACCTAAAAATCCACAAACCAGCGCAGCTTCAAGCAGTAATGTCATAACCAATCGTTCAACGATCCAACGTGATGCCCAACTCAGTTACCACCTTAAACCACTGGATCAGGAGTGGTTGAATGCCACCGCACGGGTTTACTACTCTGAAGTGGCAATCAATGCACGGCCACAAGGTTCAGCCGAAGAGGGGCGTAAACAAACCACGGAAGGTGGAAAGCTGGAAAACCGGACGCGTTTGTTTACCGACAGCATTGCATCACACCTGCTGACTTACGGCACAGAAGCCTATAAACAAGAGCAAACACCGGGAGGCGCGACGACCAGCTTCCCACAAGCAGATATCCGGTTTGGCTCCGGCTGGCTACAAGATGAAATCACCTTACGCGATCTGCCAGTGTCCATTTTAGCCGGTACCCGTTATGACAACTATAGCGGCAGCAGTGAAGGCTATGCCGACGTCGATGCTGACAAATGGTCATCACGCGGCGCAGTTAGCGTTACCCCCACGGACTGGTTGATGCTGTTTGGCTCCTATGCCCAAGCTTTCCGCGCACCAACTATGGGTGAAATGTACAACGATTCACGGCATTTCCCCGGCAACTATTGGGTACCGAATCCAAACCTAAAACCGGAAACCAATGAAACCCAAGAGTACGGATTTGGCTTACGTTTCAATGATTTGCTAATGGCTGAAGACGATCTGCAATTCAAGGCCAGCTACTTCGATACCAACGCGAAAGACTACATCAACATGACTGTTTCGCGCAGGACCACATCATCAGTGAATATCGACCGGGCAAAAATTTGGGGTTGGGATGCCACCATGAGCTACAAAACAGCCCTGTTTAACTGGGATCTGGCCTATAACCGTACCCGGGGTAAAAATCAGAGCACCAATGAATGGCTCGAATCCATTAGCCCGGATACTATCACCAGCGTAGTCGATATCCCGGTTGCCAACAGTGGATTCGCGCTGGGTTGGATTGCCACATTTGCTGACCGTTCCCAGCCGTTAAGCACCGGTAAACGTCAGGCCGGTTATGGTCTCAATGATTTTTATGTCAGCTACAAAGGCCAGCAACAACTGAAAGGTGTCACGACAACCGTGGTACTGGGTAACGCATTCGACAAAGAGTACTACGCCCCCCAAGGGGTGCCACAAGATGGCCGCAACGCGAAGCTGTTCGTGAGTTACCAGTGGTAACCCATTAAAAAAAGATAGTCTGAAACTACTCATCCGGTAATTCAATTTGTGGATTACCGGCTTATCATTTAACGCTGTCACCTGCATATAAAATATCAATAGAACGAGGATTTCATCAATGAGCAAATCTATATATGAGCAATACATACAAGCCAAAGCAGAGAATCCGGGTAAATATGCACGTGATTTAGCAACATTGATGGGCATATCAGAAGCGGAACTGACCCATAGCCGCGTGGGCCAGGATGCAAAACGTTTACAAGGTGATGCTCGCGCCCTGCTGAACGCATTGGAAGCGGTGGGTGAAGCCAAGGCTATTACCCGCAACACCTATGCCGTACATGAACAAATGGGCCGTTACCAGAATCAACATCTGAATGGTCATGCCGGCTTAATCCTTAACCCGCGAGAATTGGATTTACGGTTGTTCCTCAATCAGTGGGCCAGCGCATTCACGCTGTCAGAAGAGACATCCCACGGCATGCGCCATAGTATCCAGTTCTTCGACCAGCAGGGCGATGCGCTACATAAAGTGTATGCCACCGAACACACGGATATGGTGGCTTGGCAAGCCGTGCTGGCGAAGTTTATTACCGCAACAAACCCCACCTTGCCATTAGAGCCACCAAGTACACCTGACGTAACCGAACCTGCGGTTAATAATGCCACCGTGGATACCGAATGGCGTGCCATGACCGATGTGCACCAATTCTTCCAGTTACTTAAGCGCAATAATCTGACCCGTCAGCAAGCTTTCCGCGCCGTCGGTGATGATCTCGCCTATCGTGTTGATAACAGCTCACTGACACAACTGTTGAATATCGCCCAGCAGGATCAGAACGAAATCATGATTTTTGTGGGTAACCGTGGTTGTGTGCAAATTTTCACCGGTTTAATAGAGAAAGTAACCCCGTATCAAGGCTGGATTAACGTTTTCAACAAACGCTTTACGCTGCATCTGATTGAAACGGCGATTGCTGAAAGCTGGATCACCCGTAAACCGACCAAGGATGGGTTTGTCACCAGCCTGGAGCTGTTTGCCGCCGATGGTAGCCAACTGGCTCAACTTTACGGTCAGCGCACCGAAGGGAAACCAGAACAAAATCAATGGCGTGAGCAGGTATCCCGCTTGACCCATAAGGATATCGCCGCATGAGATTAAGGCTGCGGTCACTCCCTTTCATTCTGTCACTGAGCGCAGGTCTTCTGCCGCTAAATACATTCGCCGCAGAACGTATTGTCACTATTGGTGGGGATGTAACAGAAATCGCCTATGCACTCGGTGCCGGTGGCGAGATTGTGGCTCGTGACAGCACCAGTCTACAACCACAAGCAGTGCAGAAGCTGCCTGACGTGGGTTACATGCGAATGCTCAATGCCGAAGGGATTTTGGCAATGAAACCGACCATGCTATTAGTCAGCGAACTGGCTCAGCCCTCATTGGTGCTCAAACAGGTTGCCGATAGTGGGGTGAACGTGGTTACCGTACCGGGGCAGACCACACCGGAAAGTGTCACAGGGAAGATTAATGCCGTCGCCGCAGCGCTTCATCAACCAGAACAAGGGCAAAAACTGATTAAAGACTACCAGCAACGTTTAGCTGCAGTGAGCAGCACACCACTGCCGGTAAAAGTACTGTTTGTTATGAGTCACAGTGGCCTGACCCCCATGGCAGCAGGTCAGAATACCGCGGCGGATGCCATGATCCGTGCCGCCGGTGGCAACAATGCGATGCAAGGCTTTAGCCGCTATCGCCCGCTGTCACAAGAGGGGGTAATTGCCAGTGCACCGGACTTATTGCTGATTACCCATGCTGGCGTGAAAGCGCTGGGTGGCAGTGAGGGGGTCTGGAAATTACCCGGTATAGCCCTGACACCGGCAGGTCAACATCAGCGTCTGTTGGTGGTTGATGACATGGCATTACTTGGCTTTGGTTTGGAAACACCGCAAGTACTGGCGCTGCTGCGTGAAAGCATGGAACAAGCGCAATGAATTGTCGTGTCCATCCGCGCCTGATGCTGAGCATCTTACTGATGGTTCTGATCCTATTAGCACTCGGTTCGGCCAATATGGGGGCTTTGACGCTCTCGTTTCGTACCTTGTGGCATGCATCATTAGATGATGCCATGTGGCATATCTGGTTGAATATCCGCCTGCCGCGCGTGTTGTTGGCAGTCGTTGTCGGCTGTGCGTTGGCGGTCTCCGGTGCCATCATGCAGGGGTTATTCCGTAACCCACTGGCTGATCCCGGCCTATTGGGTATCAGCAGTGGTGCCGCGTTGTGTGTCGGGCTGATTATTGTTATGCCATTCAGCCTGCCACCGCTACTGGCACTTTACAGTCACATGGTCGGTGCCTTCATCGGCAGTTTGGCCATTTCGGTCATCATTTTCACCCTCAGCCGCTGGGGCCATGGAAACTTATCTCGCCTGCTACTGGCAGGGATCGCCATTAATGCCCTGTGCGGTGCCGCTGTCGGGGTGCTGACCTATATCAGTGATGACCAGCAATTACGCCAATTCTCACTCTGGAGTATGGGGAGCTTAGGCCAGGCCCAGTGGTCAACAGTGATGGTGGCGGCTTCGCTGATCCTACCTGCTTGTGTGCTTGGGTTATTACAGGCGCGTCAGTTGAACCTGTTGCAGCTAGGAGATGAAGAGGCGCACTACCTCGGTGTTAATGTGCACCAAGCCAAACTGCGTTTGTTATTACTGAGTGCCATCTTGATCGGTGCCGCTGTGGCTGTCAGTGGGGTTATCGGTTTTATCGGGCTGGTCGTGCCACACCTTATCCGCATGCGTATCGGGGCTGACCACCGCTGGTTGCTGCCCGGAGCTGCGCTGGGTGGAGCTTGTCTGTTACTGACCGCCGATACGCTGGCCCGTACCTTAGTTGCCCCGGCTGAAATGCCTGTAGGCTTGATAACCAGCCTACTGGGTGGCCCTTATTTTCTATGGCTGATTTTACGTCAGCGGGAGCGGGTAAGTGGTTAATATTGAATTGGTTGACATGGCAGGAGTTAATATAGCTGGGGTGAATAATTCGGTAGCACCTACAGCGTTATTAGAGGCCAACCGGCTCTCCTATCATGTGCAGGGCCAAAAGCTAATCAAGAATGTTTCGCTGCAAATTGCCAGCGGCGAAATGGTCGCCATTATCGGGCCGAACGGCGCGGGGAAATCAACCCTGCTGCGGTTGTTGACGGGCTATCTCCCCCCTTCAGATGGTCAATGCCAATTGCTCGGCAAAAACCTGAAGAGTTGGCAACCGCAGGCATTGGCCCGTACCCGCGCCGTGATGCGGCAATACAGTAATCTGGCTTTTCCGTTTAGTGTTAGCGAAGTGATTCAGATGGGCCGGGCCCCTTATGGGGCGGCACAAAAGAGGCAAGCATTAGAAGAGGTAATGGCTCAGACGGATTGTTTGTCTCTGGCGCAGCGTGACTACCGTGCCCTATCCGGCGGTGAACAACAACGGGTACAATTAGCCCGCGTATTGGCACAATTGTGGCAACCACAACCGACACCACGCTGGCTGTTTCTTGATGAACCAACATCGGCGTTAGATTTGTATCATCAACAGCATACGCTGCGCTTGCTGCGGCAGTTGACCAATCAACAACCACTGGCAGTCTGTTGCGTACTGCATGATTTGAACCTGGCAGCGCTGTATGCGGATCGAATCCTGCTGCTGGCCCAAGGGGAACTGGTGGCCTGTGGCACACCAGAGGAAGTGCTCAATGCCGAGACACTGACTCGCTGGTATCAGGCAGATTTGGGGATTTCACGCCACCCTGAAACCGCCCTACCACAGATCTATTTGCGCCAGTAAGTGATACACATTACGAGGCTCAAAACGAGCAGCCAGTCAGACCACTGCCAAATCACGATGGCGCTATCGGAGCGCCGTAAGGATAATCAGAAGAGTAAAGCGCCCGCATCAGGAATGGCGCGGTTCGAATCATCAAGGATAATTTTACCGTGTCTTTACCATCTGCCAGTTCTCTGCGCCGCAGGTACTTTGCCATTAACTTTACCTGCTTAGGTAACTTTGCCTGCCTATGGCTAGTTTAGCTTTTCGGTCACTTTAGGTTCACTTTCCGCCAATAATTCATAAATTGCCTTACCGACAATTTGCACTGCCCGTTCGATTTCTGCGGTCATTGGTTTGCTGTAACTGAGCCGCAGGCAATTGCGGTATTTCCCTGAAGCTGAACTAATAAACCCAGCCGCAACCTGTACTCCCTGCGGTAATAAGCAGCGATTAAGCCGCAAGCTATCAAATCCATGAGGCAATTCGACCCAGAGCATAAAGCTACCCTGCGGCCTGCTCAGGCAAGTACTCGGTGGAAAGTATTTCATTACCCAGCCGGTCATAATATCGCGGTTACGTTGATATTGGCGGCGCATCCGGCGCAAGTGCTGCATGTAATGGCCTTGCTTGATAAACTCGGCCATCGCCAGTTGCGGCAACGACGCCACCCGCCCGGCAGAAATATATTTCATGTGCAGCGCTTTCTCTAAATAGCGCCCCGGTGCAATCCAACCAATACGTAAACCAGGTGCCACCGTTTTAGAGAAAGAACTGCACAGTAACACCCGACCATCATCATCAAATGAGGCAATGGTCGGTGGGCGCGGATATTGATAAGCCAACGCGCCATACACATCATCTTCAATAATTGCCACATCATAGCGCTGAGCTAAGGTCAGTAAAGCCTTCTTGCGTTCGTCCGGCATATTGTAGCCCAAAGGGTTATTGCAGGTTGGAGTAAGCTGAATCGCTTTGATCGACCATTGATCCAATGCCATTTCCAATGCCTCCAAACTGATCCCCACCACCGGATCGGTCGGGATCTCAATCACCTTCATTCCCATCCCTTTCAGGGTTTGCATCGCACCATGAAAACTGGGGGAATCGATAGCAACAATATCACCAGCCTGACAAACCGCCCCCAATGCGATAGCCAATGCGCCATGGCAGCCAGAAGTAATAATGATATTTTCAGCCGACTGATGATTACCGCTGTCCAGCATCAGCCGGGCAATTTGCTCACGCAACACCGGAGTACCATAAATATTGTCGTACTCCAGCACTTCCTCACTTTGGTGTAGGCTAATTCGGCTAAGCAATCGGCTGAGTATTTTTAGTCCCGGCCCAGAAAGATCGGGCGAACCGACACCTAAATGAATAACATTCGTTTGATCGCCTCTGGTCAAAAATGCCAGCGTATTTTCCCACTGTGATATCTCTACCGGCCGCTGAGCATGAGTGCATGTCTCCGGTAAAGAAGGCAGGTTTGAACTGCAACGCACGAAATAACCCGATTTTGCTCGCGCTTCAATGAGCAAGCACTCCTCCAGTTGCCGATAAGCCTGCTGGACGGTACTGATGCTAACACCATGCTCGTCACTCAATACTCTGACAGAAGGCAACCGCTCCCCGGCAATATACAGCCCCTCTTTAATCCGTTGACTAAGAATATCAGCCAGTTGTTGGTAACGAGTCATTGGTATCACCTGATAAATTGAGAAGGACCAGTACAGATGGCGCTTATTTGTACCATTCAGTTTATATATCGCATATCTGTATGGAAATAATAGTCCCCATTTGCATCTGTAATGTTTTCCGCCAAAGTTTCATGCTAGTGGCTCACCTAATGACGGGGAGTCGATGATGAATAATATAATTGAAGATCAAATAGATGAATGCTGTTCGTCGGCTGCGCGAGCAACGAAAAGTCGCCACAATATTTTTATTCAAATATGGCTGAAAGCATACAGATACCTATACCAGTGGAATGAACGACGTAAAACTGCGAATACGCTGTCAAGATTGAATTCAGATCAATTGAAGGATATTGGCTTAAGCCGGGATGATATCAAACGGGATTATAGCCGCCCATTCTGGCGCTGAGTTAGGGTTCTCATGGCAGTAAATAAGGTTAAAGCTAAATAGACGGGCTTCGGTGTAATACAGTACCGAAGCCAGTATTATTAGTTAGAAATCATAACCGACGGTTGCTAGCACTGAACGTTCAGCACCCCAGTAGCAATAGGAAGTGTTGTAACAGGCCGCGACGTATTTCTTGTCGGCGATATTATTCACATTTAATTGAACAAATGCCCCTTTCAGTGACGCAGCCCAAGTGCCCAAATCAGCGCGGACAGAGGCATCGCCCAGTGTATAAGAGGGTACGCGCAACGTATTAGCGTCATCAGCCCATTGCTTACCAATATAGCGGATACCCGCACCAATATTGATTCCGTAACCCGCTTCATATTGTGCCCACAGTGATGCCATATTTGACGGTGCTAACACCGGTGTATTGCCATCATTACCATCAATAGCATCTTTGAATTTCACTCGATTATAGGTATAGCCCGCAATCACGCTTAACCGGTCATTAACCTGGCTTCTGGCCTCCAGCTCCAACCCCTGTGAATTAACTTTACCGGCTGGCACAAAATAGGTCGCCGGCACGGCACGGTTTGCCACATCATTTTGTGTCAGGTCATATAAAGCGGCGGAATAGAGTGAAGTGCTGCCCGGCGGCTGATATTTAATACCGACTTCATACTGCTCGCTGGTCATCGGTTTCAATAAGTTTTGTTGCGCATCTGGGAACAGACTTGGCGTGATGGCCTGACTGTAGCTGACATAGGGCGAAATGCCACTGTCGAAGCTATACAGTAATGCCGCACGCCCACTGGCATGTTTATCGGTGCGTTCATCCGTGCTATTGGCAGTCTTATTAATGTTTTCAGTTTTCATCCGGTCATAGCGGCCTGATAGATTCAGGTGCCAATTATCCAGCGTCATTTCATCTTGCAAATAGATGCCACTCTGTTCATAGCGGCGGTTTAAATAGGAGGTGTTGATGCCCGGAGTGGTCAGCAGATAATCGCTATAGAGTGTGCTCCCCGCCGAAATACCGGTGTAAGGGTTCAGGGTGGTCGCAAAAGCGCTGTCGCTGCGCAGATTATTGCTGAACTTCTGGAAATCAAAGCCCAGCATCACCTTATGTTCCACTGCGGCGGTAGCAAAATCAGCACCCAGTTGGTTATCAATGGCGAATGCGTTGAGTGAAGAGTCCTCACCGGAATAATAACGATTCATCAGAGTGCGATCGCTATTCCATCCCCCCTGATAAACCTGTTCTAGCTGAGTATTGGAATGGGTATAGCTGGCATTTTGGCGGAATGACCAAGTATCATCAAATTTATGTGAAAATTCATAGCTATAGATTTGCTGCCAACGTTTAAATACATTGTGGTTACTTTCGCTATCAAAGAAACCACGGCTTAATTTCTGCCCATAGATGCTGCCATCAGCCGGCACCGAACTGTGGTAGCCACCAGAAGGATCTTTTTGCAAATTAGCCCGCAATAACAAGGAGGTATTTTCATCCGGCTGCCACAATAATGAGGGTGCGATGGCATAGCGCTCTTCACGCTGATGGTCGTACATGGTGTCACTGTTACGGGTAATCCCGGAGAGGCGAAACGCCCAATGCTCGGATATAGCATCGGTATAATCAAAGGCAACTGCTTGTGTATTGTTATTCCCGGCAGTCAGGCGGAAATGGCCTTCAGAAGTAAACTGTGGGCGTTTAGATGTCATCATCACCACACCACCGGGGATACTCTGACCATACAGTGCCGAAGAGGGGCCTTTGATGACATCAATGCGCTCCAGGAACCACGGGTCTACTTGCAACACGTTAAAACTGCCGCCGTCACTGAGTAAGCGCAAGCCATCAAGGAAGGTATTATTCACATCACCGCCGTGGAAACCACGCAATGCGATGGTGTCATAACGGTTGGCTCCACCAGAAAAACCGGTGAACACGCCGGGAGTGTAATTCAGCGCCTGATTAATCGTGGCGACATTTTGGTCATCCATTTGCTGACGCGTCACCACCGATACCGCCTGGGCCGTAAGAATTAAGGGCTGATCAGTTTTGGTGGCCCCTTTGGTGGTTTTTGCCGTGTAGCCCGAGGTTGGGAGATCAGCAGCATTACCCGCTTTGGCCGTGACTTCTATCGTATCTTCAGCCAGCGAAGCGAAAGGAATACACATCGCCAATGAACATAAAATAGCAGAACGCTTTATGACAAAACCCGAAAACATAGTTATCTTCCCCAGATAATTAGGCATATAAAATAGATGGTTATAACCAGCATCCATTGCTATTTCACAGCGCAATCGCATTGCCTGCGTGCCACAAATCGTGGGTCCATAAGTTCAGCGCACAATCTATTAAATGAGAGTGTTAATTTCAATGATAATTATTATCTTTATCATTTGAAATAAGGGAAGTAATTATCGGAGTAAGATTATTCCGTAACCCACAGAGTGTGCCACAATGGCGCTCAGGCGAGCTTTAACAGCACACCTACAGGATTTTCGGGTTAATTGTGGCACTCACTTTCGGGCTAATCGGTTTTATGAAAAAGATTGGGTACGTTGTTGCACGTAGAAACTATCCGCTGCTGTGGCTGTTACTAACGCTTATTTTTGCGTCAACATCAGGTACCAGCATTGCCGCCATAGCATCAGACGCGGCGGCTGAAAACAGTGAGGCGCCAGTAAAACCGGCAGTATCAGTACAACTTATTGGCTTGCAAAAACAGTTAGATAAGCTGAAACAGAGTGTTTCGGTCAGTACCGCCGATAACCAGTTTAGTGTGCTAAACGAAACCGCATTAGCACTGGTCCGTGACGTTGATATCTTGCTCGCCGACCTGAAGCCTAAGCGGGAACAACTCCAAACACAGTTGGAGGTTTTGGGCCCATTACCTGCCGCCGGAGCACTGGCAGAGACCCCGGTAGTCGCCCAGCAGCGGCGGGTCTTGAATACCCGTAAAATCCAGTTGGATGGCCAGAATGATCAGGCCCAAGCGATCAAAACCAACGCAGAAAATCTGGCAACACAGATTATCGCTTTACGGCGCACGGCGTTGAAATCACAAATTGCTTTAAACTCTGGCAGCATCTTGGGTGCAAACTTCTGGGCGCCGATCGTCAATCCCGATGCTGACGATGATCGCCGGCTGAAAGATTTCACCCAAGAGCTGGCCGATGCCTGGAGTGCTGCCTGGGAACCCGAATGGCGGTTCGGCACCACGATGTATCTGCTGCTAGCACTCTTAATCAGCGTATTTGGGTTTAAATTTCTCGATGTGCTAACCGCCTGGTTTTGTACCAAATACTTACCACCAGGCCCGCTGCGCCGCAGTTTTATGGCCTCAGCCACCACGCTTTGTACGGTGTTGATTACTGTCACAGTAGCGCAATGTATCACTCAAACTTTTACCCGCACGCCGGATGTCTCACAGGTAGTGATGGATTTTGCGCTGGCATTTGTTCAGCTCATGTTCTTCTCAGCCTTAATCGCGGGCCTTGGGCGGGCATTTTTATCCAACCAACGCCCCTCATGGCGGTTGCCTGCCATCGCTGATGAAGTGGCCGCATCACTGAGACTATTCCCCCCTCTGCTAGCCAGTTGCATCATGATTTTCGGTGCCCTTGATCAGATGAACAATATGATCAATATCAGTGTGTCCGGGGCCATTTTTAGTAATGGTATTTCGGCGTTGTTGGTGGCGCTTACTGCGGCGATTATTCCGTTACGTGCTAATCGGGTACGGCGTAATTTGGTAGTCAATGGCGAAAAACCGGAAGCCTATTCCACGCTGGCGGGATTGATTCATTTCGCTATCGGCATTACGGCATTAGCCATATTACTGTCACTGTTGGTCGGTTATATCGCACTGGCAAAATTCTTAAGTTACAAGCTGGTGTGGAGCTGTCTGGTCATCGCCTGTTTGTATTTATTAGTTCACCTGTGTGTTGATTTGGCAGAAAGTATTTTCTCGCCCACCAGCAGCGCCGGTAAAGCCATTAAGCAATCACTGAATATTGATGACCGCCATTTAGCCCAAGCAGCAACGTTACTCTCCGCTTCCAGCAAAGTACTGCTGATACTGTTGGCAATTATCGCATTACTCAACGGCACCTTTGGCTCCACTACCCCGATTTCACTACTGCAAAAGGCGGCAGAGTTATTAAGTGGCGAAGGGCTGGAAAAATTAAATATTGTTCCCACTAACTTATTTAATGCGCTGGTTTGCTTACTGGTCGGCTTATACGTGCTCAAAGCCGCACGGCGTTGGCTGAATAATGAGTTCTTACCCAAAACCCAGATGGATTCCGGTATAAAGACCTCGGCGGTAACACTTTTCAGTAACATCGGTTACGTGCTGGTGATCCTACTGACCTTATCGGTACTGGGTATCCAATGGAATAAATTAGCCTGGATTGTCAGTGCACTGTCGGTAGGTATCGGCTTTGGCTTGCAGGAGATTGTGAAGAACTTTATTTCCGGCATTATTTTGCTGACCGAGCGGCCAGTCAAAGTGGGGGATTTGATCAGTATCAGTGGAGTTGAAGGAGACATTCGCCGCATCAATGTCCGCGCGACCGAGATTCAACTCAGTGACCGTTCAACGGTTATTGTCCCGAACTCCCAATTGATTTCGCAGAATGTGCGTAACGCCACCATGGCGAATGCTCAAGGGGTGGTGACCATTGCCCTGACCTTCCCGCTGGATTTGGATGTTGAATTGGCACAGACACTGTTGATAGAAGCTTATGAAGAGCACGAGTCGATACTTGATACCCCGGCTCCATCAGTAAAATTCAGTCAGTTAAGCCCGGACGGTATTGTCCTCAGTGTGACCGGCTTAGTACCCAGTCCACGGATGGTCAGTAATACCAAAAGCTCTTTGTTATTCAGCATATTAAAACGGCTTAGAGCCGCAGGTGTGTCTCTTGCCGTGGCCAGCCCCAGCAAAACGACAACTGAGTTAAACTAATCGGATAGGCCATGAGTGTTATCAAAACAATAAAAATCATGGCCTCCTTAATCACGTATTTCGCTTGGCTCGTACTCAACACTTTCGGATTACGCCTCTGTCACTGAACAGATAACGCATTAACCCCAAAGGAAAAATCAGCACCATAGGCTTACTCATCTCAGCGCTGAATCAAATAACGAATCGTAGGGCCGTCCTGCTGAATATCTAGCACGAGACATCCAGCCGGTTTCACATCCCCCGCCAGCACGATACCAAAACCAAACAGCAAACCACTGCGATCAACAGTTTTCATCCTCTGGCAGTTGATAATCCAAGGCCAAGGCCAAGCGCAGGATAGCCGCCACTGGCTCGAAGAATTGCTCTGGTATGGTATCGCCACAGGCCACATCACGGTGTAATGCCCGTGCCAGCGCAATATTTTCCACCACAGGAATACCCTGTTCCTCTGCTAATGCAATGATCAGCGCAGCCTGTTCGCCATGACCCTTTTCAATCACAACAGGCAAGGGGGCATCATCAGCATGATAAAACAGACAAACCGCAAAATGGGTAGGATTACGTACCACTGCGGTAGAGCGTCTGACGTTTTTAGCAAAACTGCCACTTTGCTCTTCATGCTGTAACTGCCGGCGTTTCTGCTTGATATGTGGGTCTCCGTTGCTGTCTTTATGTTCCCGTTTGATCTCCTCCAGAGACATTTTTAGTTGTTTCATGGTGTTATAGCGTTGAAAGGCATAGTCCATCAAAGAGAAAACCACATAACAAGCAACCAGAGCACCCAGTAACCAGCTCATTAATGTGGCAAAGACGGGGATCGCACAACGGCTTCCGCAGTAAGCCAGATAACCAAAAGAAACCGCATAGTGCAGCAATAAATAGCCGAAAATCAGCGTGAGCACCCCGACTTTCAATAATGACTTGGTCAGTTCAAACACACTGCGCAGTGAGAATAGTTGTTTGGCATTATTGATTGGATTGATATGTTCGCCTTTAAACTCTACCGCTTTGGTTGCCAATAACGGCCCGACTTGCGCGATACCGGCAAGAATGGTGACTAAAATCAGCGCGCCACCCAATATCCCCATAATATGAATAACTACTGCCATGCACTCCGCACCAATGCGGGCCAGTGCCATGGCCAACGGTTGTTGTAATTGGCTGATTGAGCTACGGATAAGTACGATGGCCTGATCGACCAACGTGTAGCCTGTCAGGAGAAAGTAAACCACCAGCACCACCAATTGCGCGCCGGAGGTTATCTCAATACTTTTAATCACCTGCCCTTTCTCCCTGGCTTCCTTCAGGCGTTTCGCGGTAGGTTTTTCATTCTTTTCACTGCTCTCACCCCCCATTAGCAGCCCCATTTATCAGCGGGATAAGTGTGTTTATCTTCTGTTCGGTCTGGTTAATCCCCACCAGATAGTGATGTAGGGCATAAGGCAGGCTAATCAGCAATAAAAGCAGGGCCAATGCACTTTTAATCGGCATCGCCAGAAAGAAAACATTCAGTTGTTGTGCCGAGCGATTGATTAATCCTAAAGATAAATCAGCTAATACCATCACCAGCATCGCAGGTAACGCAAAGCTCAGACAGAGTTCCTGCATCAGTAGCCACTCACTTTGTAGGAAGTGCAGCATTGCTGATGAGGGGCGAATACCACTGCCAACAGGCAGAATGTCATAGGAGCCATAGAGTGCTGCCAGCACCAGATTGAAACCGCCAGATAATAAAAACAGTACGGTTAATATTTGCGTAAACAACACACCAAAAATAGACGATTCCATGCCCATACTGGGGTTGAACAAGGTGGACATGGTGGCACCACGCAGGGTGTCAATCAGGAACCCCGCCATATCAATGGCCCAGAAAGGCAGCGCCGCGACAAAGCCAATCATCACCCCAATCAATAGCTCAACAAACAGCACCCCAAACCAACCGATGAGGCTATCGTGGGTTATCAGTGGCAGGGAGAAAAACAGTGGTGTGACCGGTAAAGCTATGGCAAAAACCAGGCCGTTACGCAATAAGCTACTGCCCAGACTGCGCACAGTAAACAGGGGTAATATCAGCAACATGCCGTAAGGGCGCATCATCGCCACCCCCAGCGCCTCAAGCCAATACAGAGAGTCATGCATCTCAGGACCGCATACTGGTGATTTGCAAAAAGGTCTGCTGGGTATAATTCAGCAGTGTCGCGCCCATCCAATGGTAGGTAATCAATAACGTGGCTGACACCGCCAGTAATTTAATCAAAAACTGTAATGTTTGATCCTGGATTTGGGTGAGCGCTTGCAACAAACTGACAATTAACCCGACCACGGAGGCCACTACCACGACTGGCATCGAGAGCAGTAAAACTATCCATAACAGTTGGGTCGCCAGATGAACAACAATGGCATTGCTCATTGATGCAGCCCTCGCTGGATAATCATAAATACGACCCCACCAACTGACCTAGCAGCAATCCCCAGCCGTCAATAAGAATAAAAATCAATAGCTTGAATGGGAGTGAAATGGTAATGGGTGACACCATCATCATGCCCATGGCTAACAGAATATTGGACACAATTAAGTCGATCGCCACAAACGGCAAGTAGAGCAACAAACCGATTTTGAATGCTTCAGTCAGTTGGGTTAGCGTAAATGCAGGCATTAATATCAACAGTGAATTGGGTTTTACACTATTGCGATAGCGTTCGGGCCATTTGGTTTGGACGATATCGTTAAAAAAGGTGACTTGTTCTGTATCGGTATTACGTTGCAAAAAATCGCGGTATGGCACCAGTGCATGCTCATCAATATGTTGTAGCAAAGCGCCAATGTCGTTGGGTAGCGGCTCATCTTGTAGTCGGGCGTGCACATCTAAGCCAACCGGTGCCATGATGAAAATAGTTAATACCAAGGCCAGCCCGTAAATAGCGATATTAGGGGGCACCTGCTGAACACCCAACGCATTGCGTAACAAAGAAAAAACTATCGATAATTTGAGGAATGAGGTGCCCATCACCATCAGCAATGGCAGCACCGACAGCAAAAAAAGCAGGACAATCAATTGAGAGGACGAATTCAGTAGCTCCATAATCGGTTCCGCAAAAGACTGGCCTGTTAAGTAAAAACAATACCCACAGTATTTCCCCAGCCCGCCTTAGCCGGAATCAGGTCATGACCTGAATAACCTCAGTGCCTCAGCCCAACAGCACCGCATTATCAAGGGCGAGAGGTGAGAAACCATTGCTCAATCCGCACAATCAACTGCTCATCACAACACAACAGACTGCCACTGCCCACCGATTGCCCATGCAAACGAATATTCACTTCACCGTAGAAGGCGGTTTTACAGTCCAGCGTTTGCCCGACGGCTAACTGCTTGATATCACTCAGTGGCAGTGTCAGCCGCCCAATCTCCATGACGAGTGTCTGCGGTAATTGCTCTAGCGCCACCGCCGGTGGTTCTTGGGTCACAGTGGCAATATCCAGCGCCAGCAACCGGTCAATATCGTCATTAACCTGTTGAATTGTCATTTTGTTTCCATCCTCTAATTTGATATAAATCTGCGCGGATGCCCTCTGCCATAACCAACAATTCCCCTGTTCCAGTTCAGCAGCCGCCAGTATCCGCACCCCCTCTCCAGGCCTGATTTGCTGTAACTGGTGTAAGGATAAATGACTCCAACCAACCACTAAGCCAGCTTGCCAGACAGCATTTTGCTGAGCGGGTAGCGCCTCACTCTGCCAGTGGGATAACCTTGCTATTAATGCCACCGGCGGCCAGTTACACAGCACGACACTGAGTTGCTGCCCTTCCAGTTCGAAAGTCAGCCCCACCGCCCACTGCGTCAGCAGTGTCACCGCCTGAGGAGGCGTGTCATGAATGACCAACTCAGGTAGCGATGCAAGCAGTGGACTGACGGCCCAATGCGCCATTGCATTCACCAATTCTGCCGCCAGAAGAGGGGCATCATCCGTTGCCAGCGTATAAGCCAGCCAGTGCTGCCAACATGACTGCGATAACCACAAGCCACATTCCTGCCCGTTAAATTGCAGTGGCAGATAAACCCCTTCGCCCCCAGCTTTGATGAAGGTTGCAGACACCCCAGCCGAATGCCGCCCATGACCAATCACGGTGCTGAGTTGGCGTAATTCAGCCGTCAGACTCTCGAACATGGATGACCTCCAACCAGCAGGGAAAGCCTAACAAGTGCAGTTGCCGTTGCCAGCGCGACTGTATACGTTGCAAACGTTCAACCAATTCACCATTGGCGTGGCTGAGCACAATAGTTAAGCCCTGAACAGCCAGGCTGACACTGACGCGTGTCCCACGCAACGGCCCACTGGCAATGCAGTAATCAGTGGATATCAAGCCACGATCTCTCACCGTGGTAATTGCATCAGCCATCTCCGCCATGGGAAGAACGCGCGGAGAAAGATAACGGGCAAATTGCTGTTTTTGTCTCTCATTACCGACTAGCTGCTGCGAATAACCGCCCAAATAATGCTCACTGAGCAGAGGTAATGCCCCTTCAATATCGATTCGACTCATCTTTTATTAACATCCGTAATTTTTCCTGTTCACGCTGATTACTCCGTATCAGCGCCTGTTGTGCTGCTATCGCGCCCCGTTGTTGCAGCCCCAGAGCGTGCAACGTGCTAATTTGCTTTTGCTGCTGCCGCTCCGCCTGATACACCTGATGTTGTAAAACTCTCTGCTGATCCGCTTGCGCGGGGAGCAGCCTACCGCGCCATTGCGCAAGTTGTTGTAACTGCTGACATAACTGGTGGCGTTCGCGACGGCACTGTATCAATTGCAGTTCCTGCTGCTGTTGTTCTTGCTGCAAACAGAACAGTTGTTGGCGTAACCGGCGCTCCTTGCGTTGCCGTAAAGAGAGCAAGCGCTGCAAAATATCCAGCGCGGGGTGGTTCAATTGATTATTTGGCCGAGTTGTTCCAAGGTGTGGTTGAGGCTGACGGCGTCGGAATGGCACGATAAGGCGTTCTCCTGTTGCAAAAAGGCACAGATCTTCGGGTAACGTTGCAGTGCGTCATCAGCCTGCGGGTCTTGCCCCGCCTGATATTCACCCACGCGAACCAACAGTTCGATCTCTTGATAGCAGGCTTGTATTTGGCGCAATTTCTGTGCCAGCGCCAGATGTTCTACCGTGACGATTTGCGGCATGATACGGCTGACACTGGCGGCAATATCAATAGCCGGATAGTGCCCGGCACCGGCCAGTCGGCGTGATAGCACAATGTGCCCATCCAACAGCGACCGCACCTCATCAGCTACCGGCTCATTCATATCGTCCCCTTCCACCAGTACGGTGTAAAAAGCGGTGATACTGCCACATTCACTGTTACCGGCCCGTTCCAATAAGCGGGGTAATGCCGCAAAGACGCTGGGAGGAAAGCTGCCCGCCGCAGGCAGTTCACCGGCCGCCAGCCCTATTTCTCTGGCCGCTCTGGCATAGCGGGTTAACGAATCCACCATTAACAACACTTTCAACCCGCGCTCACGGAAATACTCGGCCACTGTGGTGGCAGTATAAATACCCTTCAGCCGCTCCAGCGCTGGGCGATCAGAGGTTGCGACCACGACTACGGTGCGAGCACGGGTTTCAGGGGTGAGCACCTGGTCAAGAAACTCCCGCACTTCACGACCACGTTCACCAATGAGTGCTAACACCATGACATCCGCATTGCTGCCCGCACAGAGCATACTCAGCAAGCTACTTTTCCCGACGCCTGCCGCCGCAAAAATACCGACTCGCTGCCCCTCACCGCAGCTCAATACGCCATCAATGGCCCGGATCCCGGTAGTCAGTATTTGCCGAATCGGCTGGCGGGCTAGTGGCTCCGGGGGTTGGCAATCCAACTCACGCCAATGCCCGATAAGCGAAGGGCCACCATCCATAGCCCCCCCCAAACCATCCAAAACCCGCCCGAGCAGTGATGGCCCCACTTTGACACGGTGGCTATGCCCAAGTGGTGACACCCACTGACCACTGCGCAAACCGGCTGAAGAGGTGAATGGCGATAGCAACGCTGTCTGTTGTTCAATAGCGACCACTTCAGCCAGCATATCCGGTGACGCAATACGGCATAACTCCCCCAGCGCCACACCGGGCAGATTGGCGCGTAATAGGGTTGGGCCAACATCCAGTATTGGCCCGCGATAGGCGATACCATCCGGCGGCAGAGACGATAAGCGCAATTGATGATGCAACTGAGCGCTTAGTGTTGGGCTATCAGGCAGCTTCATCAAGTTCATCACCAATCAACTCAATAGTGCCTGCCACCTTGATATTCATCTCATCCCCCAATTCCTGCCAGGAAAGTACCGGCAGCGTGAAAATATCCCGCTCAACTATTTTGCGCAGAAAACGGCGTACATCGATGGCGGTCAGCAAGACAACATCACTGTTTTGTGCAACGGCGGTTTTTATCTTGTCGAGGATCAGGCGTGAGTGTTTATCGGCTAACGCCGAGTAAGCACCCGCAGAGGTTTGGCGAATGGATTCGCGGATCAAGTTCTCAGCCCCCCTCCCCCAGCCGCAATACCGGTAACCAGAGGTTATTTTTACTGAACCGGCGACACACATGGCGGCGTAAGGCGATGCGCACGTACTCGGTTAACATGACACTGTCTTTCTCTTTCGGTGCCCAGACCATCAGCGCGCCGAAAATGGCCCGCAAATCCCGGATCGACACATCCTCCTCCACTAGCCGTTGCAGTATCTCCGCGACTTTGCCCAGCGGCATCTGGCGCTGTAGTTCTTTCACTAATTCCCCGTAACGCCCTTCCATCGCATCCATCAGATAACGGGTTTCCTGCACACCAATAAATTCAGCCGTATGTCGCTCAAATACCCGTGTCAGGCAAGAGATAATACGTTTATGTCCTTGTGCATATGGGATACCCAAGATGCTGGCATGGCTGCCCTGCTCTGCGGCTAACCACTCAAAAGTGCCCATTCTGCTGCCTAACCTTTGGCTGCGCGTCTCTAGCTGGGCACTGGGCTGAGTCAGTAGCAACTCATCTGATGGCAATGTCAGTTCCAGCACTTGCTCCTGATAGACCCGGATCGATAAGCTGTTCTCAATCAAGGTAGGATCACTGCGGACAACCACCTCCGGTAATGGCACGCCAAGATGCTCAAACCAGCGCCAACGCAAGCTATCGATATCTCGGACCAATTCGGGACAATCCAGGTTGGTCGCGCAATGCAACATCAAGGGTACCGCTCCTGGTGTCATCGAATTATCCGCAGACAAGCCGCTATCACTGGCCCCCGTTACCGTACCTCTGTGTCGTATTGACTGATTCTTGCGATAGAGTAAAAACGCCGGCGCAGCCACCAGTGCCGCCAGTATGATAAAAATCAGGAATGGAAAACCGGGTAACAAAGCAAAAACAGTCAGGATGGCGGCGGCTAACCATAAAGCATCTGGCTGACGCCCCACTTGTACCGCCAGATCTTTAGCCAGACTCTGTTTATCGCCGCCAGGAACGCGGGTCACGATAATCCCAGCGGTAATGGAGATAAGTAACGATGGGATTTGGGCACATAGCCCATCGCCAACAGAGAGCACTGCATAGGTGATCATCGCCTGTTCCGCCGACATATTATGTTGCAGCACCCCGATGGTGATGCCGCCAATAATATTCACCAGAATGACAATAATCCCGGCAATAGCATCGCCTTTAACGAACTTCATCGCGCCGTCCATCGCCCCAAACAACCGGCTCTCTTTTTGCACCCTCTCCCTTAGCCGCCCGGCCTCGGCAGCATCGATCACGCCCGCCCGCATATCACCATCAATACTCATTTGTTTACCGGGCATGCCATCAAGCGAGAAACGGGCGCTGACCTCTGCCACTCGCTCTGAGCCTTTGGTAATCACGATAAACTGGACCACGGTGATAATAGTAAAAATGATCAACCCCACAGCCAGATTACCGCCAACCACAAACTGACCGAATGCCTCGACAATCTCACCGGCATCATGCTGGAGCAGCACTAAGCGCGTAGTACTGATAGTCAACGCCAAACGATAAAGTGTGGTAATCAGCAATAACGACGGGAAAACCGAGAATTCGAGCGGATCGCGCAGGTAAATCGAGATCATGAGCAGGATGACCGAGAAAGCCAGATTGATCGCAATCAGCAGATCCACCAGCACGGTTGGCAGCGGCAGGATCATCATAAAGATTGCTACCAACAACATGATCGCCAGAAAAATATCCTGCCGCGCAGTTATCATCAGCAAGCCACGGATCAATGCCGATTGCCTCATGGACATGCTCCCGGCAAGCGGCACAGTAAGGCGCACTGCTGCCGGTAGAGCTGATACCAAAATTCAGCATCGGACAATGCCGGCGGGGAGCAACTGACCATAATACCCATTTTCAATAAGTAGATACGCTGTGGCACGCCATTGAATCGCTCAAGCCGCCAGCATTGCTGGAGCCGCAGCAGATCATCATGGCTGTAGTGCCGCTGTTGTAAACCGCAAGTGAGCAGTAATCTTGATGCCCGCCACTCAAGGAAAATAATCCGTTTTTCTATCTGCCACTGCATGCGAGAGGTGATTACCGAACAGGGCAATTCCGCCATGCGGATAAACAATTGGAGGTTACGGGTAACAACTAAATCCATCGCCATAACCGGTGTCCTTTTGATGCAACGTTTCGCTATACATAATTGATTTCAAAATTCAGGCAGGCGGCAAGCAAGAGACAAATCAGTTGTGGCCGAGTCACGAACGCAGCCAGCGCACCTGCAAGTTGAAAAATGACGAGAACAAACAATGAAAAGAATACGCAGCCAATGCCTCATCAGCCATCGGGGGTTCGCCTGAAACGAAAAGTCATATCTCCAGCAAGGTGGCTAAAATTTGTGCTTGTTGTTCCTGATCATTGAAACAATCCACTGGCATCAATTTAAACAACTCATAAAACCGACGAATGAATCCTCGCTGTGCTTTGGCATCCGCACCGGTAATCGCTTCAATTCGTGGCTGCAACCAGCTACTAAATAGCCAGGGTTGCCCCACCACCGCCAGTACCTCGTTCAGAATCGTATCTCCTGCCACGCCACAGACATTCCCCACCTGGCTGCAATGGTCTTCCAACCCGAGAAACATCAGCAAGCGGCGCAACTGGTAGAGCGTAGCGGACAAACGCTCACCGTATTGAGCGAACGGCCGACAGGACAAATCAAACGCGATTGCCCACATGAGTACCCGAACACGTTGCTGGCGCTGTGGCCAACGGCTCACCTGGGTAAACCACTCCGCCAGTGACAATTCACTTTGATGAATACTTTGCTGAAACAACTGTTTGACGGCGCCCAGCGCGCGGCTGCCCTCCGTACCCAGCTCCAACAGACCAAATAGCTCAACCTCCCAGCCCTCACGCTCAAGTAGCGGGCCAAGTAATTGCGATAAGCTGCGGCGGCGTAATGGGTTATTTTTGCTGTGTGCCAGCATGGCGGCCAACAGTAACACTTGCTGCCCTGCCGATAGCTCACCTTGTCGAAGCTTGTTGGCAAGTGAAACAAGATCCACATCAAGCGGAATATTCTGTGAAAACAGCATGTCGCTGCTACCAGAGAGTTGAGTTATCAACTTCACCAATAGCTGTTGGCGGCGCAGATTACGCTCTTCAGCCTCAATGGATTTTTGATCTTTCAAACGGGAACCGAGACTCAGACCGATCTCTTCCATCGTCTCTTCCAGCGCAGTTTGTCTCACTTCAGATAATTCAATGCTGGCTAATTCCATGACTGAGTGTGCGGGGGTTATTTCGCCATGCGCCTTCCCCACATTTTGGTGAGAGCCGTGAACTGCCAAGGTCTCTGACACATTATTGGCATTAATCATGAGCTGGCTCCTGTAGCCAAAGGATAAGTTGCGCCAAATGGCTACGCAGAGAAAGGCTAACTTGCAGCATTGGCGAACCTAAGCATGCGGCATCTTCAGGCATACTCTCATCCCCCACACACTGTACCCGCTCACCCAGAGCAGCGGTCACGGCAGGCAGATGCTGCGGGTGAACCTGTAAGAGCAACTTTTCACCGTGCGCCATTTGCTCCACTTGCGCCCCCAGCCGATGAATCAAAATCTGCTCCACAGATTGCTGACCGGCCCAGGCAGTTACCACCGCCGTAATCGCTGCCAGAATATGCTGACGGGATTGCGTAATCAGAGCGGCCTCCAATTGCTCCGCCGCGACCAACCAGCCAACATGTTGCGCCAACACCTCAGCTTCTGTTTGACTCCGCACTTGGACCATCAGCATGTCTGCTTGTTGCTGTGCTTGCGCTAACAACACGCGGCTCTCATCCTGCGCTGCTTGCACAATCTTGGCTGCCTGCTCTCGGGCAGCAGATAAAATATCGCGGCTCTGCGCCATTTCCTGTAACTGAACCGCCGCAATGACTCGCCCCGCTGGCAGCGAATAATCAAATTTCTCTATCCTGAGATGAAAAGGGTTCACAGCAAACGCTCCAGTCGGGTTAACCAACTGTCAACCGAAAAAGAGAATGCCTGAGACAGAGATAATGCACGTGGCTGAGGGGGTAATGAGATAGAGATTGCACGCCAGACCACATCATCATGGCGTACCTGATGTGCCAGGCTATGCCCCAGTCGTAAAGCAACCGTGGGCAGATGCTGTGGGTTTAAGGTCGCCGGCAGGTGCCCCTGATATCCCATACCAATGAGTTGTTGAATATCAGCTTCATCCAATAGCGGCGAAAGCTGCTCGCGATAACGCCGTAGGCGCAAATAATCACCACATTGTAAATGGACCAACCCCAGCGCCAGACAGCGGGCAGATAAGCGCGGGTAACTTGCCATTCGCTCTTGCTGCTGCTTGCTCAGCACCGCAGGCAGCGTTTGCTGTGGAAATTTTCGTTGCCGAATTAGCGCATTATTCAATACCCTGTCCAGCGCTTTACTGCGGCCATAACAGTAGTTCTCTGTTTTAATCCCCATCGCCGACAACCATAGAGGATGGGCAAATTGTGCGGGTCGCCAGGCTAACTGATGCAAATGCCGGAGATCAGCGGTTAACGGTAATATCATCCCTTTTCCCTTCCGTTCGCAATTTATCGGCGCAAATAGCGTAATAAGCACGCCATTGACAACCCAGCCAGCAGCACTAACAGTAACCCTAACGCTATCTGTACCGCACCGGCGTGGCGTAATAGCCATTGCAGGCTCAGTTGTGCCTCAGCGTGCTCGTGTGGCTCAGCGGCGATAAACCGATAATTGGCTGGCTGCATCACCACACTAATCTGTGAGTAATCGATACCGGGGATACCATCGCGGATCAGATTTTTAATTTGTGGTTGATAGCTTTGTAAATTGACCTCGGGGGAATACTTGATAAACACTGAGGCGGCGTGGGGAACACTGCTTTTCCCGTCGGTCGGTGCTGGCATAGCAATGGTCACATCGGCATGAATCACACCATCCATATGGCTCAACATGCTTTCCAGCTGCTGTTCTTTCAAATAGACCATCTTGGCCTGCTCTTGCCCAGGTGATGTCACGAGCTGGTTCGACGGAAACAACGTATCCACGGTCGTAAATTTCTGGCGCGGAAAACCATTTTGTCGTAGCAATTCCACTGCATTAATAAACTGACTTTTATCGACACTCAGCCCAACCGTTCCGCCTTTCTCAGACTGCTTTTCGGCTTTAATTTGGTGCAACATCAGCAACGCCAGCATCTGGTTGGCCTCCCCCTCAGAAAGCCCGCTGTATAGCTCCATACCACAGCCTGAAAGGGAGACCACCACCAGCAAGAGCGCTATCGCACGCCGCAGGCGTTTCATTGCATATTGACCAGTTTATTGATGTTCTGCCCAAGAACACCGGCCACTTTAGCCGTTAAATCCACTGCTAATGTGGCATGCATCCATTGCGACTGAACACCCAATAATTGGGACGGCGACATCATTGCCGTGTCAGGTTCAACCTGTTGCATTAACTGCGTAAATTTGGCGATTTGTTGCGGCTCACCGGCCGCTGGCTGAAGGGGGGTATTCAACATTGAAGCAGCCTGAATAGCATCAATTTCCATCTGATGATTTCCTTGTTGATAAGCAATTTTATACCGTTGCGAGGCTATGCCTTTAGTACCAGAGGCTGCCGCGTTGTTAGCGGCAACGCCAATGACGCTGAGTCAGCAGCAGAAATTCCTTGTTGTAGCAACGCCAACATGGCCTGCGCATCTTCAGATGCGGATGTTGCCAGTAACGCCAGCGCTGCCACTCTGTCATTAAGTCCGAATAGCAGCATTGCCTCGCAGACCAAACGTACCTGAGGGTCAGGTATCAGTTGGGGTAACACATTAAGGATATTTTTGGCTTCTGCCTGTAGGCTGTGATTCACCCCCGCCAAGGCGGCTTCAACCACCAACTGGCGGCATTGTGCTGAAAGTAAGATCATATTTTGGCAATAATCCCACTGGTCATATCTTTAATATTCTTCATCAGCGCACTGCTAAAGTTGATGTAAGACGAATACTGCTGCATGGCAAATTGCATCTTGAGCATATGCTCTGGGTCAGAGGGATTACCGGTAGCCATCTGGTTTTGAAAGTCCTGACTTATCTTATTAATGCTATTCGTCATTTCGTTCATTAATGCGTTTATATCCATCAACCCTCCCTATTCCATAAGTGACCGCATATGCGATGGGCACTGCTGGAAACGGCGACGGAAGCTATCAGAGAAATGTGCGTGATTGCTAAAACCACATTCCATGGCGATATCTGCCACGCGCAACCGTGTAGATAACAACAATTCACAACCTTTTTTCAAACGTTGATCCAGTAACCACTGCTTCGCAGACATGCCGAATTTTTCGTAAAACAGAAAATTCAATTTACGGGTCGAAATACCTAATTCATCGGCATAGCGCGATACCGTCCAGGGATTAAGGCGATTTTTTTCAAAAAACTCCAGCAACTCATTATTGGTACCCACAATTGATTCCAACAACCTGGAGAAATAAACTGAATCCAGGCCTAAACAATACAGGTAAAGAAAGCGTAATGATGCTGAGCGCTCAATATCAATTAACTGTTCAGTTGCGTGGATAATATCTTTATTAGCTGGCAATATTTTGTAGCGATCAGATACCTTATGAGGCAAGCGAAATTTATTAGACTGCACCATTTTACTGGCTAAGCTTTGATATATAGGTAAAAGATCTATCGAATGACACAATATTGAAATAAAAGTACTCTGCGAGAAAGAAGATACCGTAGCCAACTCGTGGGTAACAACCAAATTCCCCGCAGGTACCGTATAACACTCTCCGTTGCTGCGTAATGTTCCCTCTTGCCGAAATAAAATAAACTGTATTGATTTCATCATATCCCTTAGAGAGTAATTAACCTTATACAAGGTTAACAAATAACACTAAAGAGACTATCCGGCATTCACCCTAAGCTAAATTTGTTCGTACCCCATCCTTGATTAAACCTAGATCTTCATATGTTTCCAGCTTGCCATTAATTCTTTCTATTATTGTCTCTACTTGATTCTCATTATTCCTTAAAGCAATCTTGGTTTCTTTTCGCTGATCACCGTCATTACTGATCCAAACACCCAAGGCACCTGCAGTAATAACACTGACCATAGAACCAACTATTGAATTATAGTTTTTGGCAAGTAAACATAGACTATTGGTAACGACCGGATGCGTAAATAGCCCGATACCCGCTAAAGAGGCCACAATACCTACACGAATAAAGAACGATGTATAACGCGCTATTTTTTTGCAATCAGCTAATTGAGCACCACAATGTTTGGCGAGCATAAAGGCAGCTTGCTGAATAGCATCACTGCCCATGGTTAACCCATCTTTATTTTTACTGGCACAATTCCAGTTATGGTAGGCGCATGCCAGGTTAGACAGTGATAACATTAAGTTTACCCCGGTAATTATGGCAACCGGGGTCGCCGCCCCGCCACTGCAAATACTCATGCCAACACTGACAACAAATGAAGTCAGAGAAACCGTCAACTCAATCACATTGATGAAAAACTGTTTTTTGGCTAACTTAACTCTGATATCGTTATCTTTACTACCAATATCTTCTTGAGTATCGAGAATTTTATTTATTTTGCACTCAGCATTCGGAACAGTTTTGTTCAGAAAGTCATTTGCTAATGCTTCAGGGGTACTAATAGAGGGTCTCCCCTCGATATTCGATTTAACTACAGCACTCGGCTCATATGATTTATGAGCAGATTCAATATTTTCTATGCCACCCATCGCTATCCCCTTTTAAATATTGGTCATAACACTCGTATTATTTCATTTATATTTCATTCAATAATCGATTGGCTTTCGTTGCTGTAGACGCATACTCAGGGTTCAGATAACTCATTTCAATGGCGGTTTGTAATGCTTCTCTGGCATCAGCCCCTTTATCCAACGCGCGTAAACAAACCGCCATTTGATATACCGGTTCAGGATCATTTGCATCCAGTAATAGTGCGGCGGCATAAGCACTCAACGCCAGAGCATACTCTTGCTGCATTTGCATCGCGGCGGCCAAAGCCAGATGGAATCGTGGCTCAGAGGGGCAACAGAGTGTAAGCCAAGAAAAATCGCTGCTGGCAGCAGTATAATCATTTGCCAGCCAGGCCTGATAACCCCGCGTATAGCGGGTTGCTACTTCCTGTGGATCAGCTTGCTGCTTAAAATCACTCATTGGGTGCTGAATAGTATTCTGTTCTTTCAATACACTATTTATCTTTACACACAGGGACTGGAAATCATCGGCAGAAAAATCGTCCATTGGACCTCCTTCGTTTTATTTACCCGTACTGACATCAAATAGTAGCCAATCATTACCATCGATATCTTTACTGAATGCACCTTTGGCTATTAATACTCGAATAAGTCTACTGCGCATCAACCGCAAAGGCTGATTAGCGATATTATCAATAACCAGCATTCTGACTATCAATATATCGGCAATCTCTTTACCTAGCTTGTGAAGGAAATTAAATAATGCCAAAAAATTACCCGGTGTGTTTTTTTCAGTGGAAATTTCCAAAGAACAAATAATTAATTCACGCTGTTCAATACGGTAGATCACCCGATATTCATCAAATAAAAACTCACTCCCTAATTTGATGGTGCTATTTTCGAAAAAGGCTGACTGAATCACACAGCCTTTGCTGAGTAAGTATTGCTCAATGTGTTGAGAGTTAAATTTCATATATCATAGTTTCACAGCCATGGAAATCTGGTTTATGACGTTAGTCAAGGTATTGCTAAAGTCCTTGAATCCTTGTCTTGCCTCTCCTACTTTATCCTGTATTTCATTGATATTTTTTGAGTAACTATCAGAGCTAAAACTTTGCAGATTGCTCTCCATGCGTAAGATTTCCGCACGACGGGCTATATCACCCTCGGCCAGTTTCCCACTACCGGTAATGAATTGCCCGGTAACACTACTAATATGCCCGCCAATACCGCCCAACCGGTCGCCAGCTCCGGCACCAGCGGCGTTAACCACACCGGACAGAATGGAGCAAACTCCGCTGGCGATGGCCGCTGAAGCTGTTTTATCGATCGCTTCACGCTGATTTTTCATGGCAGCAGCTTTGATATTAAATAGAAGCTCGAATTGTTTCCCACCATAAGCACTCAGTAAATCACGCATTTTTTTAAATAATGCATACATTTGGGAAATAATATCGGCAATATCACTGATGATATTGCCAATACTATTATCTAATTTCCCGCCATCATCGACAGTCTGGAGAGCTTTGTCGTTTACTTTTATGTCCTGACTGATAGGTATATTCATTATAACCTCATTATATTAGTGAACCTGCCACTCTCGTTTGTAGCATGCCGCTTTGATGGATGTTATCGCTTAATTTCTCCAATGTATCTTGTGCACTCTGAGAGATATCTTTGAGTTGCTTACGTTGGTGCTGTTTATTCCGTTCAACCCATTCATCCATAAACTGCGTGAAGTCCTGAACAAGCATCAATTTTTCAATTTCTTTTTGCAACCCTCCGTTTTGAATCGCCAACTGGCCACTATTAACCTGCACTAACCCTTGAGTAACTTTTTGCATTATCTGTAGTGGTGAGAGGCTGATATCTTTTATTATTTGCTTAACCATCTCCTTCATGATTTCCTTGGTACATTGGCGAGTAAATTGTTCCGCAGTGAGTGTAGTGCCTTTCTTAATCGCGCTTTGAACCAAATCTTTCGTCACATCCCCCACCAGTTTTTCAACGCCAGCGTGGGTAAAAGAGTTGGTGATATTGCGCATCAAGGTCATTTCCGTTTCAGTTATCTGCTTACAGGCATTCCTGGCGAACTGTTCAGTTAACTGTTGCACTTCTTGGTGACTGAGATTCTTCATCGCTTCGGTCAGCGCATCAGCACCGCCCGCTTTTAGCACATCGCCTGCCCCTTTAGTCACCGCTCGAGCGGCATTAATCGCGCGGGCGGCTTGAAACAGGTCGATTGCCATAGCAAAACATTCACAGCCGAGTTGAACTTTACCTGCAACATCAATAATTTCCTGACATTTCTCTTTTGAGGCTCCAGCCAGCATCGCCGTTTCAGCGGCGGCTTTAACCAAACCGGCAGTCCCCGCTGCCAAATATGCGGCCCCGGAAGCCATTGCCACTGGATCCCCAGTTAACACCCCGGCAGAGACCTTAATCGCGCCGTAAACTATCTCAGCTAAGCCGATGGCCCAATCAAACACCATATTGAAAATACCGGCTTTGTGAGCTTTATCCGCTTGCTGAACTGCTTTATCAATCTGCTGCTGATACTCGTTAACCCGTTTATCGCGTAAAAAAGTCTGCACATCCGTTGCTCGCTCCATCTGCTGGCGGATTGACTTACAGGAATCAGAAAAAAAAAACCAGGCTCAGGTTGCCAGCCATCGAAAGGATGAGCTGCATATCTGTGCTGCCCAGTTGGTCAAGGGAAAGCCGGCCACTGTCCCCTGCTGTGGAGCCTGAACGGGGTAAGGCGGTCAACAGGCGATCCAAGGCGGCTTGGGCTTTTTGCTGCGTCACCTTGGGTGACGTCATATTCATATCCGCCGAGGGTGACAACCCAGAAATTGCCCACCAATCTGGTATTTTCGCCGGTGCCAAAGGTGTGCTTTTACCTGCGGCTGCCAGTGCCCAATCAGTCTGAGTGTCGGCTTTAAATGCAATACTATTAGGCATGTCTCACCTCCAGTAATAATGCAGCCAGTCCCCGTTCGGCTTGCTGCTGGACTTGAGCCTGCTCAGGGTGAACATGGCACCAGTTCAATGCGGCACGGAATGCTTTTTCAGCATAAATAGCATTGCCACAAGCGGAATAACACTCCCCAGCGAAACAAGATGGGCGAGGATCATCGACCTGAATTTGCCCCGCGCGGCTGAAGCAATAAAGCGCCTGATGGAAATCCCCGGTTTGTTGATAACAGGAACCTAATGTTAACCAATAAGCGAAATTCCAATGGTCGAAACGAATTAATATATTTAACAGTTTCTTTGCGCCGTCATATTCTCCACCGTGACAAAGTTGCACGCTATATTCATATATTAACGCCAAGTCTTGCTCCGACATATTCGCCAACATACGCAGAGAACCGCCGCGCCGCATAAAATTAATAAGTTGATCAGTAGGTTCAATATTCATATCGAATCATCCTTGCGGCCGTAACTTGGTTAACAAAGATTGCGGGCAATCGTCGTCAATATATCTTTTAAACCTGTCTGTAATGTACTGATGTTATTAACATTAACGTTATAACTTTGCATAAACTTCTGTAACTGTAATTGCTCTTGAGTCATGGTATCTGACGCGCGGGTCTTTTCATTATCTAATGCCGCTTTTACTGCCTGTAATTGTCCTTTATCCAGTTCTGGTCCATTCTTCTTTAAATACTCGTCAATACTCATCTTATCCACTTTGATGCCATGCTCCCGCATAAACTCGATAACTGAATCCGGTAGCGGCTTGGTTGTTTTATCGTCACCTTTAGCCGCTTCGGCAATGACGGAATCAACCTGATTAGCGTTATCCTGTATATCATTGGCATATTTTGATCGGGTGTGCATAGCGTCATAGGCACTTCTGGCAAGTGATTCAAGTACGTCCAGGTATTCATAAAAGGCACTCAACCCCATACTAAAAATATCAGCATGCTCACCAAGACTATTACTAACACTGCTATTAATGTTGTTTAGACCATTGCGTTTTTTTTCCAGAATTGAAAAATCAAATTCATTATTGGACGGTCTATCAACATACGAAGATGTGTTATCTGATTTATTTACGTCAGTGTTCGCCACCATAGAAAGACTCCTTACTCAAGATAATAATGATGTTTCAGGAAGATCTTAACTACATTATCTCACCTGAACTTATATTTCTAAGCTGCGTCTCCAGTTGTTTAAACTGTACTTTCATGTTTGTAATAGATGCCATCATTTGTGCTTTTTCTTGATTTAAACCATTCGGAAAAGCTTCATTCAAGCGAATTAATGTCTCCCTTGCTTTACTATCATTTTTGGCTTTTTCTTTCAGGAAAATAATTTGTTGCTGGAAACCCTTTAACTTCTCTAGGTCAGACAGTAACTTGCTATAACGACTGTGTAAGTCCCCTAACATACTCTGGATAGAATCATTATCATTCATATTATACTTCCTTATCCACTGATAAATATATAATATTATTTTGTCTCACTAAAAAGCATCTGTCTTTTACATTGATTCCATTTTTTCCATAAAATGGCATGATGATTATTTTTTAATTTCCATAGCGAATTGACAGTGTTGCTATTATTTTCTCCGCACTACTTAGGGCCAGCATCATATTGTTAAGATTTTTATAATTATCCGGTGTTTGCTGTAGAGACAATTGCTGGGAAATTAATAACTTCCCATTTTCCAGCAATGTATTCTTCTGTTGGATTTTTTTGGCGTCATATTTAATAGCATCTTCCAGTTCAGTAATGTGCGACACTCGTTCATCTCCTAATCCTTAAAAGTTCATGGGTATATGGATTAAATTGTTAGATTTTAGTAATGATATGCCTTGCTCTCCAATAAAAATAACTTTATAGCCATTCGCCAGTACCGCCCCTTGCTGTAAGCGTAAACCATTAGCTAGTTGCACGAATCCTGAAAGTTTATTTCCACCATAGCTGACGATTGCAGCAGGAAGAAGCTGAGCGGTTTGATCTGACGTGGGGATATTCTGATATTTCACCGCCAGAAAGCCCGGTTGCTGCCGGGTCAATGCTGTTAACATATCCATCAGTTGTTGTTGTTGGCTGAGCGACAGTGACCACTCAAAATAACACTGCCATCTGATAACCAGTTTTCTTTTACCCCCTGTAAAGCGGGTTGCTTTAACTGCTCCGAGAGTTGTGTTGGAATATCAGGAGGAAGATAAGCCAGTAGCGCTTTTGGCTGTTGTATCAACCAGAATATAACTGCCGATAGCAGTAACAACAGGATAAATGCCAGTACAGATAACCAGAGTAATAAGCGTGGCCGAGCGCGAGGGATATAATGAATATCACTTAAAATATCCTCTGCCTCGCCAATAACCAAGATTAATCCCGCAGTTTCAATCGCCTGTCTGAGAGGGAGTTTCTGTTGTAAATCATGCCGTTCCCCCTTAATCCAAACATCCCCAGACGTCTGCAAGGTTATGTACTCATCACTTATTCTCAGGGTTAATATTTGCCCCTGAGGTAAGGGCAATAATACGTCGCACTGCTGACCCCCTAATGTAAACACCCCCTCAGGTAACATCAGCTCACGCCCACTAAGCTCACCATTTAACAGGCGGAGTTTAAACCGTACTGCCATGCTATTCCCCTGTGTTAACCGGTACAGCTTTGATCAGAAATAACCTGACAACACTGTGAGATTGCTTATCAGTACTGCGAAACAACCCACCTAATAAAGGAATATCGCCCAGTAGCGGTATTTTGTTTTGCGACTCAATTTGTTTATCCTGAATGAAACCACCCAATAACAAACTTTGCCCAACACGCAACGTGGCTTGCGTTGAGATATCCGAATTTTGTATTTCAGGCAACGGTTCACTACTGCTTATCGCCGCCTGCTGTTGACCATCCTGAATATTAAGATTAAGCAAAACTTCTTTTACACCATCGGCATCAATCATTCTCGGTGTTACTCGTAATAATGACCCAGAGGTGATCGATTCAAGTTTTGCCACTTTATCGCCTTGCAACTTGGTATAAAATGTTACGTTCTTATCCAGTACCGCCTGAATATTGTTTAGAGTGACTACCGAAGGGCGTGATAAAACTCTGGCACGTGAATTCTTTTGTAACGCATTCAAGCGAACCATAAAGTTCCCAGTATCACCAATCACAGTAGAGAAGCCATCAGCACTATTTTTCCCCGAATTACTGTTAAACGAGATACCCGCGCCACCAATTGAAGTGGATGCGGACCAATCGATACCGAGTTGGCTAATATCTCCGGCATCAACATCAATAATGGTCACTGAAATTTCTATTTGAACTGGTCGCTGATCCAATTGAGCGATCAAACTACGATAGATCGGCATATTGACCTGACGATCACGAATAATAACGGCATTTTGCCGAGGATCAGCAGAGAAAAGAGGCATGCTGGTATTTACATCATCTGGTTCTTTTCCTGCGACTAAAGGCAGACTATTGCCCTGACTCATCTCACGCAAGACGCTGACTAAGCCCGGTAATTTAACTTGCTGATCACGATACTGATAATTAGAGTCAGCCGCAGAGGCATATTTTAGCTGGAAGACTTTCACTGTCTCTTTATCTTGGTTTTGCTTACGGGCTTGGGACGAAAGCATTTTGCTCAATGTCGTCACCCGTTCAATACAGATAGGAACACCCGTGACCTCAATAGCATCCAGACGAGAAATCGCCTTTATTGCACAGTTTTTTCCTGCGGGTACACCACTACGTTGTAGATATTTGATTAACGTCGCCGTTGATAACCCATCTGGTGATATAAATTCCCGTCGGATGGCTTGAGCTTTATAAAAATAGAGTATTTCACCATCATAGTACCAGGTAATATTGTATAGCCCGGCTAACTCAGACAGGATTGTTTCTGGTGTTTTGTCGCGAATCTTCCCACTAAAGTGTTCATTTATTTCCGGGCTAATGACTACCGGGATGCCATAATTCATCCCTAAATCTTTTAATAGGTTAGATACGCTCATACCCCGGCTGTAAATAAAGAAAGGTTCTCCTTGCCAGGGAATAGCTTGCCCATAAGCCAGTGATCCGAAAAACAGTAACATTAAACCGGCAAGTTTTTTCATGGGATAGCCTTGCTGATATGCTTTTTCTGCTTGGTTAAGGCGTTTGATTGAGATGGATTCAATGTGGCGACCAAGCCACTTAAATGTTGAATAACGGCATGAATTTGTTCTAATTTCATCGATAGTTCTTGGTTCTCACTACCGATAATCTCGCTATTATCAAGCGTATATCGGCCCCATAGCCACCAATTGCCATCGTTAAACTGTAAAGCAAAATCCTGCGTATTCTCCAGCGCCACCAGCATAAGTGTAATATATTGAATAACACTATTGGATATCATTTTTCTTTCGATAAAAAAAACACCAATACAAATAGAATGGTGATAATCCATCGCTTTGGCAGGAATGCCATTTAATATAAATTGGATAATATTAATATCTGATAGATCAATGTCGCTCACTAATGGTTGTCTCTTCAACATGTCTAACATTGGCGGTGACTCCTGCAACAGTACGATTTAATTATCCTCTGTAATTAAATATTCGTTATAAGGTTAAAACCTGATTTACTCATTTTACAGAACTAAATGAATCTATAACGAGCAGTAATGAAATCAGTGTAATTCTTGATATCAATTTTTGACTGTGGCGTACTAAAAAAAACAGTCAGGTGACTTTATGGAAAATTCATCATCACTCGTCACTCGATTGACACTATTACTGGGTATGACTTTAATGGCCATATGGCTTATTTCAATTGCAGCCATGGCATTCTTCTCATACGAGGATACACGCCAACGGTTAGTGAACGAATTAACCCATATGGCATCATTACGCGCAGATTTAAGTAATTACCAATTTGAAGGCGCGGAACGGGATGCAGCCTCATTGATCAGCCGCCAGACAAGTTACCAGGCCACCTGGCGATTGCCCATTAGGCATACAGATGATGATCCGGGCAACAACATTCCTTTTAGTTCAGCAATATGTAATGCCATCCAATCCAGACATGACCTTCGCATCGCTCAGGCCTATGGGACTTCCGGTCAGACTTATTATCTCGACAGTTTCACGATTAAACGAAAAGAAGGTATTACCATATTCCGCCCACAGGCAGTATCAAATAACTATTTGAGCCAGAGACGTAAAGAATTACTTTTACTGCCAATATTTCCTACCCATGACAATATTTTCTGGGGGATGCCCACGTATAACCCACAAAAGGGCTGGCATGTTTCTGTTGCCGCATGTGACCACGCCGGTTCATTAGCTGGGTTCTCATTAAAACTAAATGAATTGGTGACGGATAATCAGCCAGTTGAACAGAGAGATATTAATTTATGGTTGGATAAAAGTGGCGAGTTGCTACCGATATCTCAGCAAAATATACCTTCACATCAGTTACATGAGATTCTTCGCCAGCTAAAAGACCGTAATTTACATAATGGTTGGCAACAAACTCCTGATTATTTGGTATTAAGAACCCAGTTAAAAGGCCCCGGCTGGCAACAGCTAGTTATTTATCCCCGCGTCGGTTTTGCCTGAGAAGCGGCCAAACCTGCGTTGCATCAACTTCCCTTCGCACTGGCTATTTTGCTACTGCTGACGTTAGTGCTCTCTTTATTACTGCGATATTACCTGGCCATTCCCCTGTGGAACTTCATCAATATTATTGGTGCCACCGGCCCACAAGCGATGGAGCCGCGTTTGCCGGTGAAACGCATGGATGAGTTAGGGCAGATTGCTCGTGCTTACAACAACTTGCTAGACACCTTGAATGAGCAGTACGACACCCTTGAAATGAAAGTAAAGGAACGCACACTGGCATTGGCAAAATCAAAGCAGGTGGCCGAACAGGCCAATCGCCGTAAGAGTGTCCATTTGACCACCATCAGTCATGAAATTCGTACCCCTTTAAATGGAACTATAGGTGCTATTGAGTTATTACAAAATACCCCACTAACCTCCGAGCAATATCGGCTGGCTGAGACCGCTCGCCAGTGTTCACATTCTTTACTGACGATAGTTAACAACCTTTTGGACTTTTCACGTATTGAGTCGGGGCAAATGGCGTTGTCTCAAGAGAAAAGTGCCTTATTGCCCTTATTGGATCAGGCCATGTTAACCATTCATAGCCAGGCCTTGAGTAAAGCTATCACACTCTCTACTTATGTCAGTTCGGATGTGCCACTGGCACTGGAGCTGGACAAACAGCGCTTACAACAGATTCTGGTTAACTTATTGGGTAATGCCGTTAAATTCACGCAATGCGGCCATATTAAGCTCACTGTAGTCCGTAAAGGCCAGCAGCTCTGCTTTATTGTTGAAGATACTGGCTGTGGCATTGATTTACAGCTTCAACAAGAGATATTCCACCCCTTTATCCAAACCCATGAGCACGGGCAAGGAACGGGACTGGGGCTGACTATTGCAGATAATCTGGCAAGAATGATGGGGGGAAATATTACACTGTTCAGCCTACCAGACCACGGTAGCCGCTTCTCATTAAACCTGCCGTTCAGTGGTAATACAGCAGTACAACTATTTAAAGGCGAAATTTATGCGCCACAGCCATTACATCATCAATTATCCGCTTGGGGGATTACCTGCCAATCAGTGAGTAGTGGATCAGTACACAAGCAGCAGGAAACCTTTAGCGATAAAGAGTTGTGCTACCTGCCTGGTCGCTTATATAGCAAAGTTAAAAAGCATCTTAACGGAGAGGATCAACACGCATCATCTCAGCCCCAAATACCCCATACACTCCCGCTACAACCTTGGCATATGTCCATATTATTGGTCGATGATGCTGAAACCAATAGGGATATTACCGGCATGATGCTGCGCCAATTGGGGCATCAAGTGACTCTGGCGGAGAGTGGCGAAATAGCACTACGTATTGGCCAAACGCAGCATTTTGATCTGGTGCTGATGGATATTCGTATGCCGGGTATGGATGGGCTGGCAACAACCCGCTATTGGCGTGATGATGTGAATAATCAGGATAATCGCTGCATGATTACGGCATTAAGTGCCAATACTAATCCTGAGGAAAAGATAAGGGCCAGTCAGGCGGGGATGAATCATTATCTCTCTAAACCGGTGACTTTCAGCCAACTGGCAGAAGTACTGGATCTGGCTGCACAATTCCAGCTCGAACGCGGGGTCACACTCTCCCCTCAGTTATCAACACCGAGGCCACTATTGAATCTGGCTGACACCTCACTGCGTCTTAAACTATCACAATCATTGCAATTATTAGTACAGCAGGGGAGAGAGTCTCTCACCCATACCCCCACGTTATCGCACCAGCTTCACACCTTAAAAGGCTGTGCCGGGCAAGCGGGCCTTATTGAGTTACAAGACGCTGTGATTCAGTTGGAAATAGCCATCGAAAATAATGAACTCATTACACAGCAGGATATCGATCACCTCGGCGAGATAATCCATTTGCTGTTTCAATCGCGGGATCCCCGCGACACCATTTCAATCATCAGGTAAAGGGAATAACTTTATGAATACGAAATTACTGATTGTCGACGATCATGAACTAATCATTAATGGCATTAAAAATATGCTGGCAGCTTATCCACGCTATCAGATTGTTGGGCAAGCTGATAACGGGCTGGAGGTATACAACTTGTGCCGACAAACAGAACCAGATATTGCGATTATAGATCTCGGGTTACCCGGTATGGATGGCCTTGATGTCATTATCCAACTGCTTCGCCGCTGGCCAACCATGAAGATTTTAGCATTAACGGCCCGCTATGAGGAACATCATGCCAGCAGAACATTAAACAGCGGCGCACTAGGTTATGTTTTGAAAAAAAGCCCGCAGCAGATTCTGATGGCAGCTATTCAAACGGTTTCAGTAGGTAAACGCTATATTGATCCTGCACTGAATAGTTCTCTGGTCAATAAGCTGGCACAAGGTACTGATGCCCGCCAGCCAGTGCTAACGCCACGAGAGCGACAGATCCTAAAACTTATTACCGAAGGTGCCTGTAACCGTATTATCGCAGCGCACCTTTCCATCAGCCAAAAAACCGTCGAAACCCATCGCCTGAATATGATGAAAAAACTGGATGTACACAAAGTCGCTGAGCTTATTCACTGGTCGTATCGCTTAGGGCTAAATGATTAATATCCCTGGTGTTTTATTGATGATAGACGCAAATAAAAACCCCCTTATCGGTATCTCACCGATAAGGGGGTCCACAGATATTAACGTCCAAACATCAAGGACGAAGAGAATTACCCTTGGTTAACTGGCGTCTGTTCTGGTGCAAACAACGCTTTCTCATATGCCTTGGCTTTTTTATGATCAAACTGATGTTCCCACTTGGCTATAACCAGCACCGCTAACGCATTGCCTACCACGTTCAGTGCAGTTCGGGCCATATCCAGTATACGGTCCACTCCGGCGATAAACGCTAAACCTTCCAGCGGAATACCCACACTGCCTAGTGTTGCTAACAAGACAACAAAAGATACTCCCGGCACGCCAGCAATACCTTTCGACGTCACCATTAACGTTAGAACCAGAATAATTTCTTGCCCGATAGACAGCTCAATGCCGTATAGCTGGGCAATAAATATGGCGGCAATACTCTGATAAAGGGTAGAACCATCTAAGTTGAAGGAATAGCCAGTCGGAACCACAAAGCTGGTAATCGATTTAGGTGCACCATAGGCTTCCATTTTCTCGATGATTCGCGGCAATACAGTTTCTGAACTGGCGGTAGAGTAAGCCAAAATCAGCTCATCTTTCAAAATTCGAATCAATGTCCAGATACGTAATTTACATAATCTGGCAACGGTTCCCAGCACGACCAGCGCAAAAAATAGAATTGCGGCATAAACCAAAATAACCAGTTTTGCCAATGGAATAAGCGAGGCAAAACCAAAATTGGCGACAGTTACCGAGATCAAGCCAAACACCCCGATAGGCGCATAACGCATAATCATATGAGTGACTTTGAACATGCTTTCAGAAACGGCTTTAAACACATTCAACAGTGGTTCTTTGGTTTCTTTTGGCAATGAAGACAGCCCTAAACCAAACAACACTGAGAAGAAGATAATTGGCAACATATCGCCTTTCGCCATTGAAGCGAAGACGTTAGGAGGAATGAGCGACAAGATAGTGCTCACCAGACTGTGGCTACCACTTTGTACTTGTTCAGTGGTCTTTTCATATTGAGAGATATCGACCACGGTCAATGCTGACATATCAATGCCGTGCCCCGGTTGGAACACATTCGCCAAAGTGATCCCAACAATAATAGCCACGGTGGTGATAACTTCGAAATAGATAATGGTTTTCAAGCCAATTCGACCAAGCTTCTTCGCGTCACCGACACCCGCAATACCCACGATCAACGTCGAAATAACTATCGGTACAACAATCATTTTAATTAAGCGGATGAAGATATCGCCCGCTGGGCTTAAAACATTACTAACTAACCATTCCCTAGATTCAATTTGGTTATGCAAGACAGCACCAACCAAAATACCTAATACCAGTGCAATGAGTATTTGCCAGGCCAGACCTATTTTTACACTTTTCATACCCTAAAAATTCCTCAAAGCATCCTATAAAACGCAAGTTACCAAGCATTTCAAATAGAATACTTAATCATTAAATACGGGGCTATAGTTGATAAAACGTATGGTCCAGCCTCCCGTCAGCCGGCCACGTTATAAATCAGTATCATTTCTGGGCACTCTTCTGCAAGTTTTGTTTACACTAAGCCCACATAGCGGTGATGCATAACGTTAGCCCAATAAATCATTAAACCACAGTAAATATTTGTTATTGAAAAAATAAAATCCATGAATGACAAATAACACCATGGTGTGTTGTATAAAAAATACGCTAAATAAAATTGCGTAAGAAATTCACGATATGTTTTATTTTTTGATGAAATTTGTTTTAATTTTGTTAAATTTAATTATTTTGATTCTCCGCTTATTTTGGATATTTAACAACTAAAGTCGATTATTCCTCAGATAATAGCGAGTAAGTTACTCAAATAGAGAAAATAGTAAGTTGCATATTTATGCTATTGAAATTTCTATTTACATATTTATATTTCCAGTTGGAATATATATTTAATTCTAATTGCAATTAGATATAAAAATAACAACTTCTCGATAGTTGTAAATTATATTTTTATTTGTTGGTTAACAACTACCCCAGAACTGAATTAGTCACATTGCGTTATTACTTTTGATTATATATGTCCTTCAATATGCCCATTTCACTCTGGAAATGGGCTGATGTGCACATTTCTTTTCCTTTATTGCATGGCCATAGCTCAGCTCTCCTATCATTAAGATATCGATTCACCACGCAGCACATTAAGTAAGTCTCTAAATCAACATCTTTTATGCGTGATCTGCCGCCCAAAAAAGAAACAAAACAGCCCTTCGCACTATAATTAACTTTTGATTGACATATTATTAACAATCTCAAGGAGAACTATTATGAGCCAAATACATAAATACCCTATTCCAACTGCAATTGCAGAGCATGCCCTGATAAGCCCTGAACAATATAATCAATATTATCAACAGTCTGTGCAGAACCCAGATGAGTTTTGGGGCGAACATGGCAAGATTATTGATTGGATAAAACCATATACAACGGTTAAAAATACGTCTTTTGACCCCGGCCATGTCAGTATCCGCTGGTTTGAAGATGGCACATTGAATCTTGCAGCCAACTGCCTTGACCGCCATCTGGCGGAGCGTGGTGATCAAACAGCGATAATCTGGGAAGGCGATGATCCTAACCAGTCAAAAACCGTCACGTATAAACAGCTTCACCATGATGTATGCCAGTTTGCTAATGTGCTGAAAAAACTGGGCATCAAGAAAGGTGATGTGGTTGCAATCTATATGCCGATGGTGCCAGAAGCCGCTGTTGCTATGCTGGCTTGCGCACGTATTGGCGCAGTTCACTCTGTTATTTTTGGTGGATTCTCACCTGATGCCGTTGCTGGCCGAATTATCGACTCTAACTCAAAACTGGTGATTACTGCCGATGAAGGCATTCGTGCTGGTCGCGCAATTCCACTGAAAAAAAATGTCGATGATGCTCTAAAAAATCCAGCAATCACCAGTATCAAAAATGTTGTCGTCTTCCAACGTACTGGCAATGCCAGCTATTGGAAAGACGGGAGAGATTTGTGGTGGCATGACCTGATTAAAGAAGCCTCTGCCGACTGCCCGCCAGAAGAAATGAATGCCGAAGACCCACTGTTCATCCTTTATACCTCCGGCTCCACTGGCAAACCAAAAGGGGTGTTACATACCACCGGCGGCTATCTGGTTTATGCCGCACTAACCTTTAAATACGTTTTCGATTATCACCCCGGCGACATCTACTGGTGTACTGCGGACGTTGGTTGGGTCACCGGTCACAGCTATTTGCTGTATGGCCCACTGGCCTGCGGAGCTATTACTCTAATGTTCGAGGGTGTTCCTAACTATCCGGGCGTCAATCGCTTGGGGCAGGTTATCGATAAACATCAGGTTAATATCCTGTATACCGCCCCTACCGCCATTCGTGCCTTAATGGCCGAAGGTGACAAAGCCATCGAAGGGACAAAACGCGACTCCCTGCGCATCATGGGTTCAGTTGGGGAACCGATAAACCCAGAAGCATGGGAATGGTATTACAACAAAATTGGTAACAGTAAATGCCCAATTGTTGATACCTGGTGGCAAACTGAAACTGGCGGTTTCATGATAACGCCACTACCGGGAGCCACAGAATTAAAAGCCGGTTCTGCCACTCGCCCATTCTTTGGCGTACAACCTGCGCTAGTAGACAACTTAGGTAATCCGCAAGAAGGTGCAGCCGAAGGCAATCTGGTGATAACCGACTCTTGGCCGGGTCAGGCCCGAACGTTGTTCGGCGATCATGACCGTTTTGAGCAAACCTACTTTTCAACCTTTAAGGGCATGTATTTCAGTGGTGATGGCGCTCGCCGTGACGAAGATGGCTACTACTGGATAACCGGTCGCGTCGATGACGTACTTAACGTTTCAGGTCACCGCTTAGGGACCGCTGAAATTGAATCTGCGTTGGTCTCACACCCGAAAATTGCCGAAGCGGCTGTCGTCGGGGTACCCCACAGCATTAAAGGGCAAGCTATCTATGCCTACATCACGCTGAATCATGGCGAAGAGCCAACACCAGAGCTGTATACCGAGGTGCGTAATTGGGTGCGTAAAGAGATTGGTCCAATTGCAACCCCAGATATCTTGCACTGGACTGATTCACTACCAAAAACCCGTTCAGGCAAGATCATGCGCCGTATTCTGCGCAAAATTGCGGCTGGCGATACCAGCAACTTAGGGGATACCTCAACACTGGCCGATCCGGGCGTAGTGGACAAATTACTGGAAGAAAAACAATCAATGCAAACACCGTCGTAAATTGTGCCGCCTACGGGCGGCAAACTTAATTAATGCCTCAAAGGAGAGACTCTGATGAATGACAGCATTTATCAAGAGATTGAAAATAACCCGCGTTTCAAAGAGTTAGTGCGAAAGCGTGGCCGTTTTGCCTGGATACTGTCGCTCATTACCCTAGCGCTGTATGTCGGTTTCATTTTCCTTATTGCTTTCGAACCACAATGGCTCGGAGCCCCGCTATATGCAGGCTCCAGCATTACTCGCGGCATACCCGTTGGTGTGGGATTAATCGTTATTTCTTTTGTTCTTACAGGTATTTACGTTATTCGTGCTAATGGCGAGTTTGACCGTCTGACGGCAGAAATTCTTCGTGAGGTGAAGCAATGAAGACTCGCCATTGGTCCGTACTTTCCTTATTGGCTCTGCCTGCGCTGTCACAGGCAGAAGCAATTACCGGCGAAGTTCATCGCCAGCCGCTCAATATTCAGGCGATCATCATGTTCGTACTGTTTGTTGGCGCGACATTATATATTACCTACTGGGCATCAAAACGTACCCGTTCCCGGGGTGATTATTATACCGCTGGCGGGCGCATAACCGGTTTCCAAAATGGTCTGGCAATTGCTGGTGACTTTATGTCTGCGGCATCATTCCTCGGTATTTCCGCGCTGGTTTATACCTCTGGTTATGATGGCCTGATTTACTCCATCGGCTTTTTAATCGGCTGGCCAATCATTCTGTTTTTAATCGCCGAGCGGCTGCGTAATCTGGGTCGCTATACCTTTGCTGATGTAGCTTCATATCGCTTGAAGCAAAGGCCAATAAGAACATTATCAGCCTGTGGTTCGTTAGTGGTAGTCGCTTTATACCTGATAGCTCAAATGGTCGGTGCCGGTAAGCTGATAGAGTTGTTATTTGGCTTGAACTACCACGTAGCCGTGGTGTTGGTGGGCATCCTGATGGTGCTGTACGTCTTGTTTGGTGGCATGCTGGCCACCACATGGGTACAAATCATCAAAGCGGTGTTACTGCTGGCCGGTGCTTCGTTTATGGCCATTATGGTTATGAAGTCTGTTAACTTTAACTTCAATACCTTATTCAGTGAAGCGATTAAAGTTCACCCTAAAGGCTTGGCAATCATGAGCCCTGGAGGGTTAGTCTCTGACCCGATATCAGCCTTGTCGCTCGGATTAGCACTAATGTTCGGTACCGCAGGCTTACCACACATTCTAATGCGTTTCTTTACGGTAAGTGACGCCAAAGAAGCCCGTAAAAGTGTGTTCTATGCTACCGGCTTTATCGGCTACTTCTACATATTGACCTTTATTATTGGCTTTGGCGCAATCCTGTTGGTCGGCCCGAATCCAGCCTTTAAGGATGCCGCGGGGGCATTGCTTGGCGGTAATAATATGGCAGCAGTGCATCTGGCTAATGCCGTGGGGGGTAGCTTCTTCTTAGGCTTTATCTCAGCAGTTGCTTTCGCAACTATTCTGGCGGTGGTAGCAGGTCTGACATTAGCGGGTGCATCTGCGGTTTCTCATGACCTTTATGCCAGTGTCATCAAAAAGGGTAAAGCAAACGAACGCGATGAACTGAGAGTTTCTAAAATCACAGTGGTTATTTTAGGGTTTGTCGCAATCGGCTTGGGGATTTTGTTTGAAAAGCAAAACATTGCTTTCATGGTAGGTTTGGCATTCTCCATTGCCGCCAGTTGTAACTTCCCAATCATCTTTATTTCAATGTATTGGGATAAACTGACCACGCGTGGTGCAATGATTGGAGGCTGGTTGGGGTTACTGACTGCGGTGATCCTGATGATTTTAGGCCCAACTATCTGGGTAACCATTCTGGGGCATGCAAAACCAATTTATCCATATGAATACCCAGCATTATTCTCAATGATAGTGGCATTTGTCGGGATATGGTTCTTCTCTGTCACCGATAATTCAGAAGAGGGTAAGCAAGAACGTCTGCGCTTCAAAGCACAGTTTGTCCGTTCACAAACTGGCTTGGGCGCATCTCAAAGCAGCTCTCATTGATAGCATTTGGTGGATAAAAGGCCCCTCGGGGCCTTTTTTTATGGCTTCAACCAGCGGTCTAACCAAGGGAAAACCACATCTTGCTGCTCTTGGTAAAATACGTGCCCCAGTGTGGGCCAGCTACGAGTGAGCAAGCGTGATTCCGCATTTTGTGACCGCCAGATTGCATGCACTTTACTGTAAGCCTGCTCGACAGCATCCGATGGGAACAATTTATCTTTCCCGCCGTTAAAAAGAAGCATCGGTTTTGGTGCTGCCAAACTGGCAATATCAGGAAAATCCAACTTATTGGCAATGCCAGGGTGGAGCATGTAAAAAGCGGATTGTCCACGAAGTACATTATTGCCTGGGGTCATCAACCCTTGATAGTTACCAAACCAAGAGATAGCTGCAGTAGCCGCGACCTTATCCGATAATGCCGCTAACTGCCAGGCACGGTACGCTCCCATAGAAAATCCGAGAGCACCAATCCGTTGGCGGTCAACTGATGGAAGTGTCGCCAGAAAATCAACCGTCCGTATATCTTCATAAGCCATAGTTCCGGCTAATGAACGGCCAAGATTAAAGAAATTACTGGCTAAAGCCTGTTGCTGCTCATAGCTGATAGGGCCTCTATCACCCCAGCCAATAGCATCAATAGAAAGTACGACATAACCGCGTTTTGCCAATTCATCACCGATGAATTTACCGCTAAAGAATTTATCCGACCAAGCCTGCGCTGAGGCAAGTTGCGCACTATCACCCCAAGGGCGGATCATTTTCTCTTTGCCAATATCAAATTTGGAGCCATGGTCATGCAAGAGAACAATCGCCGGATGAGGGCCTTTGCTTTTCGGTGTTAATAGCAAGCCTTGGACACGGCTTTCATCAGTGATGTTTAATGCTATTTTTTCAGCAATATAGCGGCCACGGTCCTGCTGATCTATTTTTTCTGCGGAAAATGCAATTGTTGAGTCAGGGGTGAGCAATGCTTGTCGGAAAATCTTTCTGGTGTCGCTCTTCCACAGTGCAAAGTCAGTGTATCTCCCTGCCAGCCATGAACTTTGATAAGTCATCTGTTTTTTTAGCTGTGGATAAAATACTGGCAGATTATTTTCAGTAATAGCTTCTTTTTGATACGTCACAGGACTTGCCTGTACCGTTGCGGCAGTAAGTATCGCTGACAGTGCGAGCGAACAGACAAATAGACCTGCATTCATTCAAACCTCACAATCAAAACATCGTTTCAATTTTATGATTGAATGATTTTAAGGTAAAAAAGTTTATTTTCTGTGGTGGGGGTTATAAAAATGACAGAAAGCAAAAAGAAAAGGTTATTCAATGTTCAAACTGCATGCGCAATACATCTTAGGATGAGTTTCATTCCTTCAGGCCTACGGGGGCATTCTCAATGCCGAACCTGTATGCCAGACAAACAAAAAAGGCCACCCGTTAGGGTAGCCTCTTTTGCTTATTTGATGCCTGGCAGTGTCCTACTCTCGCATGGGGAGACCCCACACTACCATCGGCGCTACGGCGTTTCACTTCTGAGTTCGGCATGGGATCAGGTGGGACCACCGCGCTAAGGCCGCCAGGCAAATTCTGTCTAAACTAACCCGCTATGCAATTCTTCACACAGCCAGCCAGCCCAATCTCGGAACATTCGCTGAAAATATCATTCTCTCTCAAACACAAAACACCTTTGGTGTTGTAAGGTTAAGCCTCACGGATCATTAGTACTGGTTAGCTCAATACATCGCTGCACTTACACACCCAGCCTATCAACGTCATAGTCTTTAACGTTCCTTCAGGGGGCTTAAAGCCCCAGGGAAGACTCATCTCGAGGCAAGTTTCCCGCTTAGATGCTTTCAGCGGTTATCTCTTCCGAATTTAGCTACCGGGCAATGCCATTGGCATGACAACCCGAACACCAGTGATTCGTCCACTCCGGTCCTCTCGTACTAGGAGCAGCCCCTCTCAATCTTCCAACGCCCACGGCAGATAGGGACCGAACTGTCTCACGACGTTCTAAACCCAGCTCGCGTACCACTTTAAATGGCGAACAGCCATACCCTTGGGACCTACTTCAGCCCCAGGATGTGATGAGCCGACATCGAGGTGCCAAACACCGCCGTCGATATGAACTCTTGGGCGGTATCAGCCTGTTATCCCCGGAGTACCTTTTATCCGTTGAGCGATGGCCCTTCCATTCAGAACCACCGGATCACTAAGACCTACTTTCGTACCTGCTCGAGCCGTCACTCTCGCAGTCAAGCTAGCTTATGCCTTTGCACTAACCTCACGATGTCCGACCGTGATTAGCTAACCTTCGTGCTCCTCCGTTACTCTTTGGGAGGAGACCGCCCCAGTCAAACTACCCACCAGACACTGTCCTCACCCCGGATCACGGGGCCGAGTTAGAACATCAAACATTAAAGGGTGGTATTTCAAGGTTGGCTCCATGCAGACTGGCGTCCACACTTCGATGCCTCCCACCTATCCTACACATCAAGGCTCAATGTTCAGTGTCAAGCTATAGTAAAGGTTCACGGGGTCTTTCCGTCTTGCCGCGGGTACACTGCATCTTCACAGCGAGTTCAATTTCACTGAGTCTCGGGTGGAGACAGCCTGGCCATCATTACGCCATTCGTGCAGGTCGGAACTTACCCGACAAGGAATTTCGCTACCTTAGGACCGTTATAGTTACGGCCGCCGTTTACTGGGGCTTCGATCAAGAGCTTCGCCTTGCGGCTGACCCCATCAATTAACCTTCCAGCACCGGGCAGGCGTCACACCGTATACGTCCACTTTCGTGTTTGCACAGTGCTGTGTTTTTATTAAACAGTTGCAGCCAGCTGGTATCTGCGACTGGCTTCGGCGCCGAGAGCAAGTCTCTTTACCTAATGCCAGCGTGCCTTCTCCCGAAGTTACGGCACCATTTTGCCTAGTTCCTTCACCCGAGTTCTCTCAAGCGCCTGAGTATTCTCTACCTGACCACCTGTGTCGGTTTGGGGTACGATTTAATGTTACCTGATGCTTAGAGGCTTTTCCTGGAAGCTTGGCATCAACTACTTCACCACCGTAGTGGCTCGTCATCACACCTCAGCGTTGATAAGCAACCGGATTTACCAAGTCACTCCGCCTACATGCTTAAACCGGGACAACCGTCGCCCGGCTAGCCTAGCCTTCTCCGTCCCCCCTTCGCAGTAACACCAAGTACAGGAATATTAACCTGTTTCCCATCGACTACGCTTTTCAGCCTCGCCTTAGGGGTCGACTCACCCTGCCCCGATTAACGTTGGACAGGAACCCTTGGTCTTCCGGCGTGCGGGCTTTTCACCCGCATTATCGTTACTTATGTCAGCATTCGCACTTCTGATACCTCCAGCAACCCTCACAGGTCACCTTCAACGGCTTACAGAACGCTCCCCTACCCAACAACGCCTAAGCGTCGCTGCCGCAGCTTCGGTGCATGGTTTAGCCCCGTTACATCTTCCGCGCAGGCCGACTCGACCAGTGAGCTATTACGCTTTCTTTAAATGATGGCTGCTTCTAAGCCAACATCCTGGCTGTCTATGCCTTCCCACATCGTTTCCCACTTAACCATGACTTTGGGACCTTAGCTGGCGGTCTGGGTTGTTTCCCTCTTCACGACGGACGTTAGCACCCGCCGTGTGTCTCCCGTGATAACATTCTTCGGTATTCGGAGTTTGCATCGGTTTGGTAAGCCGGGGTGGCCCCCTAGCCGAAACAGTGCTCTACCCCCGAAGATGAGTTCACGAGGCGCTACCTAAATAGCTTTCGGGGAGAACCAGCTATCTCCCGGTTTGATTGGCCTTTCACCCCCAGCCACAAGTCATCCGCTAATTTTTCAACATTAGTCGGTTCGGTCCTCCAGTTAGTGTTACCCAACCTTCAACCTGCCCATGGCTAGATCACCGGGTTTCGGGTCTATACCTTGCAACTAGACGCCCAGTTAAGACTCGGTTTCCCTACGGCTCCCCTATTCGGTTAACCTTGCTACAAAATATAAGTCGCTGACCCATTATACAAAAGGTACGCAGTCACACCACGAAGGTGCTCCCACTGCTTGTACGTACACGGTTTCAGGTTCTATTTCACTCCCCTCGCCGGGGTTCTTTTCGCCTTTCCCTCACGGTACTGGTTCACTATCGGTCAGTCAGGAGTATTTAGCCTTGGAGGATGGTCCCCCCATATTCAGACAGGATGTCACGTGTCCCGCCCTACTCATCGAGTTCACAGCAAGTGTGCTTTTGTGTACGGGACTATCACCCTGTACCGTGCGACTTTCCAGACGCTTCCACTAGCACACAAACTGATTCAGACTCTGGGCTCTTCCCCGTTCGCTCGCCGCTACTGGGGGAATCTCGGTTGATTTCTTTTCCTCGGGGTACTTAGATGTTTCAGTTCCCCCGGTTCGCCTTGCATGGCTATGTATTCACCATGCAATAGTGCAACGAATTGCACTGGGTTTCCCCATTCGGGTATCGTCGGTTGTAACGCTTCATATCAGCTTACCGACGCTTTTCGCAGATTAGCACGCCCTTCATCGCCTCTGACTGCCTAGGCATCCACCGTGTACGCTTAGTCGCTTAACCTCACAACCCAAAGATGTTTTTTCGTTATTGGTGTGGCTGTGAACACACTCTGCTGTGTTGTGCAGTGCGCGCAATCTTCATGAACGTTGAGTTCACTCCGGTTGCTGTGCGCTGTACGCCTGGCTGAGTGTCTTCTCGCTCACACTGCAACAATGATAAACACATTGGCATTGCGATTATTTGAGAGACTCTAATACAGGTTAATCCTTATCTCAGTCATTCTACGGAGAGATAAGTTTCAGCTGTATTGTTTCAATTTTCAGCTTGTTCCAGATTGTTAAAGAGCAATATTTCACAACACACTGTGCCTTACGACCGCAGTACGTTTTGAAATAGTTTTTTTATATGGTGGAGCTAAGCGGGATCGAACCGCTGACCTCCTGCGTGCAAGGCAGGCGCTCTCCCAGCTGAGCTATAGCCCCATATAAAAAGCAAAATACCTTATCGGCATAACTCATTCTCAGACAAGGCGCAGTCACGCGACGTTTATGGATATAAACGAATGTGTCTGTAACGCAGTATGAGGATGAGTTGGTGGGTCTGAGTGGACTTGAACCACCGACCTCACCCTTATCAGGGGTGCGCTCTAACCACCTGAGCTACAGACCCAACAAGGTACTAAAGCCCGACTAATCTCTCAGCCCGGCCTTATTTGCTCGTTACTTTCTATCAGACAATCTGTGTGGACACTGCGCAATGCGTATCGTTAGGTAAGGAGGTGATCCAACCGCAGGTTCCCCTACGGTTACCTTGTTACGACTTCACCCCAGTCATGAATCACAAAGTGGTAAGCGCCCTCCCGAAGGTTAAGCTACCTACTTCTTTTGCAACCCACTCCCATGGTGTGACGGGCGGTGTGTACAAGGCCCGGGAACGTATTCACCGTAGCATTCTGATCTACGATTACTAGCGATTCCGACTTCATGGAGTCGAGTTGCAGACTCCAATCCGGACTACGACAGACTTTATGTGGTCCGCTTGCTCTCGCGAGTTCGCTTCACTTTGTATCTGCCATTGTAGCACGTGTGTAGCCCTACTCGTAAGGGCCATGATGACTTGACGTCATCCCCACCTTCCTCCGGTTTGTCACCGGCAGTCTCCCTTGAGTTCCCACCATTACGTGCTGGCAACAAAGGATAAGGGTTGCGCTCGTTGCGGGACTTAACCCAACATTTCACAACACGAGCTGACGACAGCCATGCAGCACCTGTCTCACAGTTCCCGAAGGCACCGAAGCATCTCTGCTAAGTTCTGTGGATGTCAAGAGTAGGTAAGGTTCTTCGCGTTGCATCGAATTAAACCACATGCTCCACCGCTTGTGCGGGCCCCCGTCAATTCATTTGAGTTTTAACCTTGCGGCCGTACTCCCCAGGCGGTCGACTTAACGCGTTAGCTCCGGAAGCCACGCCTCAAGGGCACAACCTCCAAGTCGACATCGTTTACAGCGTGGACTACCAGGGTATCTAATCCTGTTTGCTCCCCACGCTTTCGCACCTGAGCGTCAGTCTTTGTCCAGGGGGCCGCCTTCGCCACCGGTATTCCTCCAGATCTCTACGCATTTCACCGCTACACCTGGAATTCTACCCCCCTCTACAAGACTCTAGCTTGCCAGTTTCAAATGCAGTTCCCACGTTAAGCGCGGGGATTTCACATCTGACTTAACAAACCGCCTGCGTGCGCTTTACGCCCAGTAATTCCGATTAACGCTTGCACCCTCCGTATTACCGCGGCTGCTGGCACGGAGTTAGCCGGTGCTTCTTCTGCGAGTAACGTCAATCAATCGTGCTATTAACACGACTGCCTTCCTCCTCGCTGAAAGTGCTTTACAACCCGAAGGCCTTCTTCACACACGCGGCATGGCTGCATCAGGCTTGCGCCCATTGTGCAATATTCCCCACTGCTGCCTCCCGTAGGAGTCTGGACCGTGTCTCAGTTCCAGTGTGGCTGGTCATCCTCTCAGACCAGCTAGGGATCGTCGCCTAGGTGAGCCATTACCCCACCTACTAGCTAATCCCATCTGGGCACATCCGATGGCGTGAGGCCCGAAGGTCCCCCACTTTGCTCTTACGAGGTCATGCGGTATTAGCTACCGTTTCCAGTAGTTATCCCCCTCCATCAGGCAGTTTCCCAGACATTACTCACCCGTCCGCCGCTCGCCGGCAAAGTAGTAAACTACTTCCCGCTGCCGCTCGACTTGCATGTGTTAGGCCTGCCGCCAGCGTTCAATCTGAGCCATGATCAAACTCTTCAATTTAAGATTTGTTTGATTTGCTATGAGTTAACATAGCGATGCTCAAAGATTACTTTCTGCAAATAAGCATTCGAACCGAAGTTCAAATGTGTACTGCTTTGGTCACTCTTCAAGACTTTGATATTTCTTCTGCCTGCCGAAACAGGCTTCGATATCGTCTTGCGAGTGCCCACACAGATTGTCTGATAAATTGTTAAAGAGCAGTGCGTTAGCAACCGGTGGTTGGTAACGCGAGGTGCGCATATTACGCTTTCCTCATTCAGAGTCAACTACTAATTTCGTTGAATTTCTCTGTTCTCTCTGCCGGTCACTTAACTACTTGATTCGTTGTGTGCCGTCTCGATGGATGCGCATTATAGGGAGTCGAATTTTTTGCACAACTCTTTTTTCGCCTTTTTCTACTGTTTGAATACTTTTCACTCCTTACGTGCAGATCTTGGTCGATCCATTGCATTTTCCCTATGATCCCAACGGTCGATTGGTTGTAATTCCATCAGCAAAGGCTAGTATTGCCGGTAAAGTGTGATCTTATTAAGAGGCTATTGTTATGTCCGACCCTATCCGCCCTTATCTTCATTATTCACCTACTCTTGGTAAACGCGTAATGATCGATGGATCGAGTGTGATCATCGGTAATGTCATTTTGGGTGATGATGTCAGTGTCTGGCCGTTGGTTGCTATTCGTGGTGATGTTAATCAGGTAGTTATTGGCGCTCGTTCAAATATCCAAGATGGCAGTGTGTTACACGTAACCCATCATTCCGAGCATAATCCTGCAGGGAACCCACTGGTTATTGGCGAAGACGTTACCGTCGGTCATAAAGCGATGCTCCACGGTTGCACTATTGGCAATCGGGTACTGGTGGGAATGGGTTCTATTTTATTAGATGGTGCAGTTATCGAAGATGATGTGATGATTGGCGCAGGGAGTCTGGTTTCCCCAAGGAAACGATTAGTTAGTGGTTACCTCTATATGGGAAGCCCAGCCAAGCAAATTCGCCCTTTAACGCCAGCAGAATTAGAAGGCTTACTTTACTCCGCGAGCAACTACGTCCGCTGGAAAGATGACTATCTGGCAGAAACTAAATAAGTCACAGCATAAGATGCAGGGAGTCAATCATTGCCTTCCCTGCATTATGCAAGATCGTCTATTTACTCAATTCATCACGCAACGTATTTAACACCGGTGCTATCTGCGGCATTACACCATGCCAAAGTTTGAAAGCGTGTGCTGCTTGCCCCACCAGCATCCCTAAGCCATCAGCGTAACCCACCACACCCAACTGCTTAGCCCAAGCTAAAAATGGCGTATCGCCTGCTTGATAAAACATGTCATAGCAACGTGTTTTTGCGCTAATAATCTCTTTAGGTAAGTTTGGCACTTCGCCATGAATTCCAGAAGCGGTCGCATTTATGATCAAATCAAACTGCTGCCCACTAAGTGCCTGCATTTCGGCAGCTTCGATATCACCCAAATGATGAAATACTTCGGCCAGCTGCTGAGCACGGCTGTAAGTTCGGTTAGTGATGACCACCGTGCAACCATAAGAGAGTAACGGCAAAATCACACCGCGAGCCGCGCCACCCGCACCCACTAGCAAGATCCGATCAGAAACTCGGATCAAACCCTGGCGCTCAAGATCACTGAGCAAACCAATACCATCAGTATTGTCACCTAACAAGCGGCCATCTTCTAATTGTTTGATAGTATTCACAGCCCCTGCCAGCGATGCACGATCGGTTAGTTCATCACATTTGGCATAAGCGCGCTCTTTAAAGGGCGTGGTAATATTCGCGCCCAATGCACCATCTGCAAAAAACGACGCTAACGTTTCCTCAAAAGCACCATGAGCGGCCAGCACCATACCGTATCGATGCTCTATACCTGTCTGCTCGGCAAAAAGCGCATGAATTCTTGGCGACTTACTGTGCCCAATGGGGTTACCAAACACTGCGAAATTCTGATCCATGCTACTTTCTATCCTTCTATCCTTGGCGAAATTGTTTACCGGTTAATGCATCTCTTATTTCAGATGGATTCAAACGGCCACCAACCTCACCGGAGAGCACAGGGAGAGAAGGGCCAAATTGCATTCTCACTTCAGCTTCTGTACGGCATGGCTCGTGACCGCTTAAGTTAGCACTGGTTGAAACCAGTGGCTTGCCATATTGCGAACAAAGCTGCTGTACCAGTGGATGGTCACTCACCCTTACAGCCAATGAGCCAAAAGTACCCGTTAACCAACGTGGCGTATTAGCACAAGCAGGAATGACCCACGTGACCGGCCCTGGCCAACAGGAAAAGAGCGTTTCCCGTTGCGCCATACTCAGCGTTGAGTCATCAACATACGGCTTCAACTGCTCATAGTTCGCGGCGATTAAGATCAGACCTTTTTGCCATGGGCGCTGTTTTAAAGCTAATAAAGCATTTACTGCTTTTTCACTATCAGGGTCACAACCTAAACCAAAAACAGCTTCTGTTGGATAAGCGACGACTTCTTCTTGTTGCAGTGCCCGTAACACATCTGACAGAGCCCCACTATTCTCTTGTTTATTCACGCTGTTATTACTCACTGACCACTGCCTTTGCACACAATTTGCTAGCGCAAAAACGTTTTACGCCTTGTGCGGTTCTCTTTTCCATTAACAATGGATAGTGGCAATACGCGCACTCTCCGGCAATGGGTTGCTGATTAATTGTAAACTGGCAATCGGGATAACGATTGCAGGCGTGGAAAACCTTTCCAAACCGGGACTTACGCTGTAGCAATTTGCCTTGGCCACATTGTGGACAATCAATCGATGTCTCATCAGGCTTATCAATAACTTCAGTATGAGCACATTGTGGATATTGGCTACAACCAATAAACATACCAAAACGCCCTTGCCGTAACACCATTTCCGAACTGCAGTCAGGACAATGCTGCCCTTCAAGAACTTTCACAATATGACCATCAGATTGCGCTTTCAGTGGGCGCATGTATTGGCAGCCAGGATAATGTGAACAACCAAGGAATGGGCCATGACCACCACTACGAATAACTAAAGCTGACCCGCATTCAGGGCACGCCCCATTATCCTTGGCAATAACTGTTTTCGTCATAACGCCTTCTATATAAGGTTATTAGCCAGCGATACTACCACTTAGTGCAAATAGCCTTCATTGACTTCAAAAAGTAACTCTTCCATCTGCTGATAGGCACTTTCGTAACCTGGTATGTTAAACAACACCATCAGCACAACCCACTTGAGATCCTCCAGATCAATCTCATTAGAATCTAACGCCATAATACGGTCGATGACCATCTCACGGGTATCAAGGTGTAATACCTGAATTTGCTCAAGAAATAGGATGAAGCCGCGACAAGTGGTATCCAGGCGTTGGGCTTCTTCCGCCGTATAAATCCGTAATGCTTGTGGGTCAGCGGCATAGAGATAAGGTGCTTTCTGCCCTTCTTGTAGGTCTGCAAGAGCCTCTAACCAGTTCAGGGCGTTGTTGATATCCTCACGATAGAAACCTGCGTCAGCAAGATCGTCAGTAATCTTGTCTTGATCAACAAGCATTTCCGACTCGTTATGCATATAAGTTTCAAATAAGTAAATTAAAACGTCGAACATGGCCTGCCCTCCTTAATCGGACATAGCCGCCGGGTACAGCTGCGATCCACCCTGCTAACTCCAGCTCGAGCAATTTGCTCACGATATCTGGCACAGGTTGGCCGGCGCGTTCGGCGACGACATCAACGGGTGTCACCTCATCCCCTACGTTAGCCAACACATCAGCAAATGGCAATTCAACTTGCGCCCCTGATGCAGAAATAGTTACTTTCTCGGGCAATGATATCCATTGAAGTGAACCACCCACTTGTGTAGCTACCTCTTGTGCTGACCTTACCAGATACGCACCTTGTTGAATCAGCCAGTGCACACCTTCACTGGTTGCACTGCCTAATGGCCCCGGTAAAGCAAAAACATCTCTCCCTTGTTCTATAGCATAGCGGGCAGTAATCAAAGAGCCACTTCTCAACGTCGCTTCAACGACCAATACCGCAGAGCTTAGCCCACTGATAATACGGTTCCTTCTGGGGAAATGGGCGGCAATCGGCAATGCTGTCGTTAAAAACTCGGAAACCAGTGCCCCGCCTTGGTACTCAATTTCTTTGGCCAAATGACGATGCCGGCGTGGATATATATTCTCCAACCCGCTACCTAATACCGCAACGGTCTTTCCTTTCGCATTCAACGCCGCTTGATGGCAAATCCCATCGATCCCAATGGCCAAGCCACTGGTGATAACCAATCCCGTTCGAGCCAGCTCTGAAGCAAAATAGCGGCCCCATTGCTCACCATAATGGCTGAAATGGCGGCTACCGACCATGGCAACTTGGGGGCAATACACAACATCCAACTCGCCAGAAACAAACAGTATCAGAGGAGCGGCAGAGATATGGGCTAAACGGGGTGGATAGCCAGCTTCACCATAGGCCAATAAGTGGTGAGAGGGTTGGTTCAACCAGGTTAGTGTGGCCTCAATATAGTGGGGATCTGCCTGATAGAATTGCTGGCATTGCTGAGCGTCCAATCCATAAGCAGCTAATCTACCAGGGTGAATATCACCACGGGCAAGTAACCGCCTGACCAGTGCACTACCTTTCGCTACTCCAAGCCCCTTAACCTTACTCATCCTGAGCCATAATTCAGCCGCTAACATATTGCCTCCCTGGCTTACTTTCTATGCTGACACCGATTTGTTCAATTGGTAGACGATGCTGTCAATCAGAGCAGGAAATGTCTAGAATAGAGATTGAATATCATTCACTACTCGGACGCAGATCTAGATATTTATGTCAGTATTACAAGTATTACATTACCCAGATGAGCGGCTGCGCAAAATTGCTGCGCCGGTAAAAGAAGTCAATGGCGAAATCCAGCGTATTGTGGACGACATGTTCGAGACGATGTACGCAGAGGAAGGCATTGGTCTTGCCGCAACCCAAGTGGATGTTCATAAACAAATTATCGTGATTGATGTTTCGGAAAATCGTGACCAACGCCTGGTGTTGATTAACCCAGAACTGTTGGAGAAAAGCGGTGAAACCGGCATCGAAGAAGGTTGCTTATCAATTCCTGAGCAACGGGCATTAGTCCCTCGCGCTGAAAAAGTAAAAGTCAGAGCACTGGACCGTGACGGTAAACCGTTCGAACTGGAAGCGGATGATTTATTAGCAATCTGTATTCAGCACGAAATGGACCATTTGGTTGGCAAACTGTTTGTGGACTATTTATCACCGCTAAAACGCCAGCGTATCCGCCAAAAGTTGGAGAAAATGGCCAAGTTAAATGCCCGAGCCGACTAACCCCATCTAATGCAGGAAACCAACGTGTCTGATTCTTTGCGGATTATTTTTGCCGGAACTCCTGATTTTGCAGCGCGCCATCTTGGCGCGTTGTTGTCTTCCCAACATCAGATTGTTGGTGTTTTCACTCAACCGGACCGCCCTGCTGGCCGAGGTAATAAACTCACACCAAGCCCCGTAAAAATCTTGGCTGAGCAACACGGAATACCTGTTCTTCAGCCAAAATCACTGAAGCCTGAGGAAAACCAACATTTAGTGGCTGATCTTAACGCCGACATTATGGTGGTAGTGGCCTATGGTTTGATTCTGCCCGCTTCAGTATTGGCTATGCCACGGTTAGGCTGCATTAATGTACACGGTTCCCTACTACCTCGCTGGCGTGGTGCTGCACCAATCCAACGTGCTGTTTGGGCTGGTGATGCAAAAACCGGAGTGACTATCATGCAGATGGATGTCGGGTTAGATACCGGCGATATGCTGCATAAAATTGAATGTGATATTCAACCGGAAGATACCAGTGCGACACTGTACGATAAGTTGGCGCAATTGGGGCCTCAGGGCTTATTAGTAACATTACAACAATTAGCCGAAGGCAGTACACAGCCAGAAGTACAAAATGAAGCGCAGGTTACTTATGCAGAAAAGCTCAGTAAAGAGGAGGCCAAACTAGATTGGTCACTTTCTGCAGTTCAGTTAGAACGCTGTATCCGTGCTTTTAATCCTTGGCCAGTCAGCTATTTTGTCGTTGATGAACAGCCGATAAAAGTCTGGCAAGCACAAGTGTTTGCTGCGGTTGAGGATATCAAGCCAGGGACTATTATCCATGCTGATAAACATGGGATTCAAGTGGCAACGGCGGATGGCGTTTTAAATATAACGCAATTACAACCCGCAGGGAAAAAAGCCATGTCAGCGGCCGATTTATTAAATTCACGCCGCGAATGGTTTACACCTGGTAGCCAACTAGCATAATAGATTTGTTTCAACTATATACCCTATGGATTTCAAGCAGCCGCCCCAGAGGCGAAGCACATGTATGAGCCAAGTAACAAGAACAGCCAAACATCTGCAACTTGAAAGATGACGGGTATAAGTTTCATTGCTCGATACTTCATCATCGGGCCACTTTCCCTTTATTTGCTGACGTTTGTCGGCTTTTTTGGTTATGAAAAACACATATAATCTCCGCAGCATCGCTGCTAAAGCAATTAGCCAGGTATTGGATCAGGGGCAATCGCTCAGTACTGTTTTGCCTGGGCTACAGAAAAATATTTCCGATAAAGATCGCGCATTGCTGCAGGAGTTGTGTTTTGGCACTTTGCGTGTTCTGCCACAACTCGAGTGGTGCATCCAGCAGTTGATGGCGCGCCCGATGACCGGTAAACAGCGTATTTTTCACTATCTGATTATGATCGGACTGTATCAGTTGGTTTATACCCGTATTCCTCCACATGCTGCTTTGGCCGAAACGGTTGAAGGTGCTACCGCACTAAAACGCCCGCAGCTAAAAGGGTTGATCAATGGGGTACTACGCCAGTTCCAGCGCCAGCAAGTGGAATTACTGGAGCGCGCTGCAAATAACGATAGCCGCTACCTGCATCCTAGTTGGTTATTAGCGCGTATTAAGCAGGCCTATCCAGACCAATGGCAGCAAATTGTGGATGCGAATAACCAAAAACCACCAATGTGGCTGCGGGTTAGTCGTCTCCATCATACCCGTGGTGAATATCTCGACCTGTTAAAAGAAGCAGGAATAGATGCCGAACCTCATGCCTATTATCCCGATGCAGTAAGGCTTATTACACCTTGTGCCGTTAGTGATCTGCCTGGTTTCGAACTAGGCTGGGTAACAGTGCAAGATGCCTCAGCCCAAGGCTGTGTTGATCTGCTTGATCCGCAAAATGGTGAACAGATCCTTGATTTATGTGCCGCTCCGGGTGGTAAAACAACCCACATCCTCGAAGCGGCTCCAAAAGCACATGTATTGGCTGTTGATATTGATGAACAACGGCTGAGTCGGGTCAATGAGAATTTACAACGCCTGAAATTACATGCTGTAGTGCGAGTCGGCGACGGTCGTACCCCTGAAACATGGTGTGGTGATCAGCAATTTGATCGCATTCTGCTAGATGCTCCCTGCTCTGCAACTGGTGTGATTCGCCGCCACCCCGATATCAAATGGTTGCGCCGCGACAGTGATATTGCAGACCTGGCAGCATTACAATCTGAGATCATTGAAGCTATCTGGCCTAGACTGAAGAAAGGCGGCGTAATGGTTTATGCCACCTGTTCGATATTACCAGAAGAAAATCAGCAGCAGATAGCTGCTTTCCTACAACGACATAGTGACGCAGAATTAGTTGAAACTGGGACTAACACCGCGCCCGGTAAACAAAACTTGCCACACCCTGAGGATGGCGATGGTTTCTTTTATGCGAAGTTGTTCAAAAGATAATCGTGGCTTTGGCTATGCCTCAAAACCTAATTTCAGTGTGGAACAGAGAACGCTATGAAAATAATTATTCTTGGGGCGGGGCAAGTTGGCGGAACCCTGGCAGAAAATCTGGTAGGTGAGAACAACGACATCACAATCGTGGATGTTGACTCTGGCCGCCTACGCCAGTTGCAGGATAAATTTGATCTGCGTGTGGTACAAGGGCATGGATCGCATCCGAGAGTGTTGCGGGAAGCGGGGGCAGAGGATGCTGATATGCTGGTTGCCGTGACCAATTCTGATGAAACCAACATGGTTGCCTGCCAAATTGCGTATTCATTATTTAATACACCAAATCGCATCGCCCGTATTCGTTCAGCTGAATATATTCGTGAAGCTGATAAGCTTTTTCTGCCAGAAGCGGTACCTATTGACCATTTGATATCACCGGAACAGCTTGTTATCGATTATATCTATAAGCTAATCGAATATCCGGGTGCATTACAGGTAGTTAATTTTGCTGAAGGTAAAGTCAGTATTGCTGCGGTAAAAGCTTATTATGGCGGCCCGTTGGTGGGGAATGCATTATCATCCCTGCGTGAGCATATGCCACATATTGATACTCGAGTTGCAGCCATCTTTCGTCAAGATCGGCCAATTCGTCCACAAGGTTCAACAATCATTGAAGCGGGTGATGAAGTCTTCTTTGTTGCGGCTTCACAGCATATTCGTGCAGTAATGAGTGAGTTGCAACGTCTTGAGAAACCCTACAAACGCATTATGATTGTTGGTGGTGGTAATGTCGGTGCCGGGTTAGCTCTACGATTAGAGAAAGATTACAGTGTAAAATTAATTGAGCGTAACCCGCAGCGAGCTGCCGAATTAGCCGAGATGTTGCACGATACTATTGTATTTTATGGCGATGCATCAGATCAGGAACTGTTAGCTGAAGAGCACATTGAACAGGTTGATGTCTTTATTGCCATTACCAATGACGACGAAGCCAATATTATGTCCGCTATGCTGGCAAAACGGATGGGCGCGAAAAAAGCAATGGTATTAATTCAACGTAGCGCTTATGTCGATCTGGTTCAGGGAAGTGTGATTGATATTGTCATCTCACCACAACAGGCCACCATTTCGGCTCTTTTAGGTCATGTACGTAAAGCAGATATTGTCAGTGTTTCTTCGTTAAGACGCGGTGTTGCTGAGGCAATCGAAGCAATTGCCCACGGTGATGAAACCACATCGAAAGTTGTTGGCCGAATGGTTGAAGATATAAAGTTACCACCAGGTACAACCATTGGGGCAATAGTGCGTGGAGACGAGGTTATTATTGCCAATGGTAACTCAATCATTAAACAGGGTGACCACGTAGTGATGTTTATTACTCACAAAAAATTCGTGCCCGATGTAGAGCGGTTGTTCCAACCAAGCCCGTTCTTCCTGTAATAATTAACTAATTTGAACCCATTTATAAGTTAAAACTATTTCGATAGATAGTGGGGAATTTTTCTATAATTATGGTACTGCCGAGTTTTATTTAGCTAAGATTAAGTCATTCATTTTTAAAGGAGGTGCCATTTATGAGTTTTATGAAGGAATTTCGTGAATTTGCCATGCGTGGCAATGTGGTCGATTTGGCTGTCGGGGTAATTATTGGTGCCGCATTTGGCCGAATTGTTTCTTCACTTGTCGCCGACATCATCATGCCACCACTCGGTTTATTGCTCGGAGGGGTCGATTTCAAGCAATTCCATTTCATATTACGTGCTGCTGAAGGGACTATACCTGCTGTAGTCATGAACTATGGTACATTTATTCAAAGCATTTTCGATTTTGTTATTGTAGCGCTGGCAATATTTTCCGCAGTGAAATTAATGAATAAAATGCGCCGTGAAAAGGCGGAAGAGCCAGCAGCGCCCCCAGCACCAACAACAGAAGAAAAGCTGTTAGCAGAGATTCGTGATTTACTGAAAGCGCAGCAATCAAAGTAAATTCAGCTTCAATAAATGTAATGGCCATCAGAAATTTGGTGGCCCTTACGTTGTTTTCAAATCAGAAGGCCAGTGGTAAAGAATCTATTGATTGCTTACCACTGGCCTCCCAGTTACCGCCTTTGGCGTATTTTTCTTTACGCCGATAACTTCCTTTCCCTTTACTATTTTTCTCAATACGTTGCCTGAAAAGCGGGTCATGGAGTAATGCTTCCACCGCATTATCTTTAATTTTCCCCTTGGTATGCCGATATACCGTCATGATAGAGCCTCACTGATAAGTTATTGGTTAAAAATCCCACACATAATACAGCTAATGTATACTGAATAAAACTACCCCTCTGAAAATTTAGCCTTTGGCCCGTTCTTCTGTCGCTCCCTGTTCCAGGGCCTCTAAAATAGAACAATATGTCGTCGCATGAGTACTGCCGCAGCACGCACGACTAAGGCGTTTTAGTGATTCGCGCATTCTTTTTAGCTCAGTTATCTTACTTTCAACATCATGTAATCGAGAATCTACAATTGCTTTTGATTCCTTGCAGGTATGATGTTCGGGATCGACGCGAATCGACAGTAATTCTGCGATAGTTTCTAATGTAAACCCAAGTTGCTTCGCGTAGCGGATAAATCGTAAACGTTGCAAATCTTGCTCACTATAGAGTCGGTAACCGCCCTCTGTCCGTTTCCCATGATCCATCATTCCTTGTTTCTCATAGTAGCGAATAGTATCTGGTGTAACATCGGCAAGTTTAGCTAGCTGCCCAATTTTTAACATTTAGTTACTCCTCTTTTGACAGCTTATCGACCACTTTATGTTGGTACTCTTGATGAAGAAAGTCGGTGCTAAGCCCCGCTTGCCTCAATCTAAGTTCCAATAATGCCAAGCGCTTACGTAAATTTTGGTAGTTATCGTGCGGTGTATATTGTGCTTCTAGTTGTGACAATAATTCGACGATAGTAAGTGCTTCTTGGCGATCCTGCAATTCAACGGGGAGGTACCCTGCATTTCTCAGTAATCTGTATCCAGCTCTCAACTCAGGAGGAACAAGGGAGTCATCATCTAACTGTAATGGTTTACCGCTCCCAGGCAAATTATCGAGCTCACCCTTTTGCTGAGCATCAATAATGTACCGTTCCGCCCATTGATCAATTAATTCCATATCACGATCCAGAGATCAGATTTTATAAAATCGAAGAATAGTTAAGGGTAAAGGATCGGTGGCTAAATAATAAGAGGGGATTGGCAATATATGGGAAGAGTTAATCTATCTCACTGAATTATAGATGTAAAAAAACCGGGCAAGCCCGGTTTTTTTACGCGTTTACAGATTACTCTGCAGCAACTACTTCTGCTTGCGAAGCAGCACGATCAACTAACTCGATGTAAGCCATCGGTGCGTTGTCGCCTGCACGGAAGCCACACTTCAGAATGCGAGTGTAACCACCGGCGCGGCTCGCGAAACGCGGGCCTAGCTCGTTAAACAGTTTTGCCACGATCTCGTTATCACGAGTACGGGCGAATGCCAGACGACGATTAGCTACGCTGTCGGTCTTGGCAAGAGTAATCAGCGGCTCAACAACGCGACGCAGCTCTTTCGCTTTCGGCAGGGTCGTCTTGATTATCTCATGACGAACCAAAGAGCCGGCCATGTTACGGAACATAGCCTGGCGATGGCTGCTGTTACGGTTCAGTTGACGACCACTCTTACGATGGCGCATGACCTTATCCTTCTCAGTAAAACCTTAACCTGTGATCCGGTTACTCGTCAGCAATGCTAGCTGGCGGCCAATTTTCTAGGCGCATGCCTAAAGAAAGACCACGTGAAGCAAGCACGTCTTTAATCTCAGTAAGAGATTTTTTACCCAGGTTCGGCGTTTTCAGCAACTCAACCTCGGTACGCTGTACCAGATCACCGATGTAGTGGATAGCTTCTGCCTTGAGGCAGTTAGCAGAGCGGACAGTCAATTCCAGATCGTCAACAGGGCGCAGCAGGATCGGATCGAACTCTGGCTTCTCTTCTTTAACTTCCGGCTGACGTACATCACGTAGGTCAACGAAAGCTTCAAGCTGTTCAGCCAAGATAGTTGCCGCACGGCGGATCGCCTCTTCAGGATCGATCGTACCATTGGTTTCCATCTCGATAACCAACTTGTCCAGGTCGGTACGCTGTTCTACACGCGCTGCTTCAACATTGTAGGCAATACGCTCTACAGGGCTATAGCATGCGTCTACTAACAGACGACCAATCGGGCGCTCATCTTCTTCCGAATGAATTCGGGCAGAAGCCGGCACATAACCACGACCACGTTGAACTTTGATACGCATACTAATAGATGCGTTCTCATCGGTCAGGTGGCAGATAACGTGCTGCGGCTTGACGATTTCGACATCCCCGTCATGGGTGATATCGGCTGCAGTCACAGGGCCAATGCCAGACTTATTCAGGGTAAGAATAACTTCATCTTTACCCTGAACTCTCACCGCCAGCCCTTTCAGGTTGAGCAGGATCTCCAGGATATCTTCCTGTACGCCTTCTTTGGTGCTGTACTCATGCAGTACACCATCAATCTCAACCTCGGTCACCGCGCAACCCGGCATAGATGAAAGCAGAATACGGCGCAGTGCGTTGCCGAGAGTATGGCCAAAGCCACGCTCTAACGGCTCAAGGGTCACCTTGGCGTGCGTCGAACTGACTTGCTCGATATCTACCAGGCGCGGTTTTAGAAACTCTGTCACAGAACCCTGCATTGTGTCCTCTCTTTGGTACTAAGCTTTACTTGGAGTAAAGCTCGACGATCAGGTGTTCGTTAATGTCCGCAGACAGATCAGTACGTTCAGGAATACGTTTGAACACACCTTCCATCTTGACAGCATCAACTTCCAGCCAAGTCGGCTTTTCACGCTGCTCAGCCAGCTCCAAAGCTGCCTTAACACGAGACTGCTTTTTAGCTTTCTCACGGATGCTGACTACGTCATTCGGAGATACCTGATAAGAAGCGATGTTAACAACGCGACCATTTACCATGATAGCTTTATGACTAACCAGCTGACGTGATTCAGCACGAGTTGCGCCAAAGCCCATACGGTAAACTACGTTATCCAGACGGCCTTCCAGCAGTTGTAACAGGTTTGCACCTGTGTTGCCTTTCAGACGTGCTGCTTCTTTATAGTAGTTACGGAATTGACGTTCTAGAACACCATAGATACGGCGAACTTTTTGTTTCTCACGTAACTGCACACCGTAGTCAGACAGACGCGGTTTACGCGCACCGTGCTGGCCAGGTGGTTGTTCAATCTTACACTTGGTGTCAATCGCGCGAACGCCAGACTTAAGGAACAGGTCTGTGCCCTCACGACGGCTCAGCTTGAGCTTAGGACCCAAATATCTTGCCATTTTCTCTCTCCAACAAACCTAAAAGCAGCGTTATACGCGGCGCTTTTTCGGCGGACGACAACCGTTATGAGGGATCGGAGTCACATCAGTAATATTAGTGATGCGGAAACCAGCCGCGTTTAACGCACGGATAGTAGACTCACGGCCCGGACCAGGTCCTTTAACCATAACTTCCAGATTCTTGATACCGTATTCTTTCACTGCGTCAGCGCAGCGCTCTGCTGCAACTTGCGCTGCAAACGGAGTAGACTTACGAGATCCACGGAAACCGGAACCACCTGCTGTTGCCCAACCCAATGCGTTACCTTGACGATCTGTAATAGTAACGATGGTGTTGTTGAAAGAAGCATGGATATGAGCCACACCGTCAGAGACTGTCTTTCTTACACGCTTGCGTGCACGAATAGGTGCCTTTGCCATTATTCAATCACCCCGATTATTTCTTGATCGGTTTACGCGGACCCTTACGGGTACGTGCGTTGGTCTTAGTACGCTGACCGCGAACTGGTAGACCACGACGATGACGCAAACCACGATAAGTCCCAAGGTCCATCAGACGCTTGATGCTCAGGGTCACCTCACGACGCAGATCACCTTCTACAACGTACTTGGCAACTTCGTCACGCAGCTTCTCGATTTGCTCTTCAGACAGCTCACTGATCTTAACATTTTCAGCAATACCCGCTGCAACACAGATAGCCTGTGAACGGGTCTTACCGATGCCGTAGATCGCAGTTAACGCGATAACGGTATGTTTCTGATCAGGAATGTTAATGCCTGCTATACGGGCCACTATGCACTCCTACTATTTTATACAGCAATACCATTCTGAAAAGCCCGTTTTCAGGATACTCAAATAGTATTGCAGTCACATACAAAAGATTGGCTGGCTAATCTAGCCAGCTCAACCCAACTTTGCAAGAAAAATATGCAAGATAAATCAGCCTTGACGCTGTTTATGCTTTGGTTCGGCACTGCAGATTACGCGAACGACACCGTTACGCTTAACAATTTTGCAGTTACGACATAATTTCTTGACGGAAGCACGAACTTTCATTTTTACTCTCCGTAACTTCTCAAACATCCCTGAATTAGCGGTTATAGCCTTTCAGGTTTGCTTTCTTCAATGCAGACTCATATTGACTAGACATCATCAGAGTTTGCACTTGAGCCATAAAGTCCATGATGACCACCACTACGATAAGTAGGGAGGTACCACCAAAGTAAAATGGTACTTTCATCGCGTCACGCATGAACTCCGGGATCAGGCAGATGAAAGTAATATACATCGCACCAATTAAGGTTAGACGCGTCATTACTTTATCGATGTACTTCGCCGTTTGCTCTCCCGGACGAATTCCTGGCACGAATGCACCGGACTTCTTCAGGTTATCTGCTGTTTCACGCGGGTTGAACACTAACGCCGTGTAGAAGAAACAGAAGAAGATGATTGCAGACGCATAGAGTAACACATAAAGCGGCTGTCCCGGCTGCAAATACATCGAAATAGTCGTCAGCCAGTTCCAACCTGTCCCGCCCCCAAACCATGATGCAATCGTGGCAGGGAACAGAATTATGCTGGAAGCGAAGATTGCTGGGATAACCCCTGCCATATTCACTTTCAACGGTAAGTGTGTGCTCTGTGCTGCATAAACACGACGACCTTGTTGACGTTTGGCATAGTTAACGACGATACGCCGCTGACCACGTTCAATGAAAACAACGAAGAAGGTTACTGCAAACACTAATACTGCAACCAACAGCAACAGGAGGAAGTGCAGGTCGCCTTGCCGAGCTTGCTCGATGGTATGGGCTATTGCAGGTGGAAGACCAGCAACAATACCAGCAAAGATTATGATTGAAATACCGTTACCGATACCACGCTCAGTAATCTGTTCGCCGAGCCACATTAGGAACATAGTCCCAGTGACCAAGCTAACAACAGCGGTAAAATAGAAAGCAAAGCCTGGATTGATTACCAGACCTTGCATCCCAGGCATATTCGGCAGACCGGTAGCAATACCGATCGATTGGAATATAGCCAATACCAACGTGCCATAGCGGGTGTACTGGCTAATCTTACGACGGCCAGCCTCCCCTTCTTTCTTTATCTCTGCTAACGCTGGATGAACCACCGTTAACAGTTGGATAATAATCGATGCCGAAATATACGGCATGATACCCAAGGCAAAGATAGAAGCACGACTGAGAGCACCACCAGAGAACATGTTAAACATTTCAATGATGGTCCCTCTCTGCTGCTCGAGCAATTTAGCAAGCACAGTGGCATCGATACCAGGAATCGGAATAAAAGAGCCGATACGGAAAACAATAAGCGCACCGATAACAAACAAAAGTCTGCGCTTCAGTTCGCCTAATCCGCCTTTAGCACTTTGAAAATCTAATCCTGGTTGCTTAGCCATCTGCTACTTATTCCTCAATTTTACCGCCAGCAGCTTCGATAGCAGCACGAGCGCCTTTGGTGACACGCAGACCACGAAGAGTTACCGCACGAGTGATTTCGCCTGAAAGCATAACTTTCGCGAACTCAATCTGGGTACCAACAACGTTAGCGGCTTTCAGCGTGTTCAGGTCGATTACGTCGCCTTCCACTAAAGCCAGTTCAGACAGACGAACTTCTGCCGTGATCATAGCTTTGCGAGAGGTGAAGCCGAATTTCGGCAAACGACGATATAAAGGCATCTGACCACCTTCAAAACCACGACGTACGCCACCACCAGAACGTGAGTTCTGACCTTTGTGACCACGACCAGCAGTTTTACCCAGGCCAGAACCGATACCACGACCTACACGCTTCGGCGCATGCTTGGCACCTTCAGCCGGAGACAGAGTATTTAAACGCATCTGTTACTCCTCAACTTTAACCATGTAGGAAACCAAGTTGACCATACCACGCACAGCAGGAGTATCCTCACGCTCTACAGTATGACCAATACGACGCAGACCTAAACCGATCAGAGTTGCCTTATGTTTCGGCAAACGACCGATACTGCTTTTTGTTTGAGTTACTTTAATAGTCTTTGCCATGGTTATTTCCCTAGAATTTCTTCGACGGACTTACCACGCTTAGCAGCGACCATTTCTGGGGATTTCATATCTTCCAGAGCTGCAATAGTTGCACGAACCACGTTGATCGGGTTAGTAGAACCATAGGCCTTGGCCAATACGTTATGAACCCCTGCAACTTCCAAGACGGCGCGCATTGCACCACCGGCGATAATACCGGTACCTTCAGAAGCTGGTTGCATGAATACACGGGAACCTGTGTGAGCACCTTTAACTGGGTGCTGCAGAGTACCGTTATCCAAAGCAACATTAATCATAGCGCGACGGGCTTTTTCCATCGCTTTCTGGATCGCTGCCGGAACTTCGCGTGCTTTGCCGTAGCCAAAACCAACGCGACCGTTACCATCACCAACTACTGTCAGTGCGGTAAAGCTGAAAATACGGCCACCTTTTACGGTTTTAGATACGCGGTTTACCGCGATCAGCTTTTCCTGCAGTTCGCCAGCTTGTTTTTCGATGTGTGACATCTTACACCTCTACCTTAGAACTGAAGGCCAGCTTCACGGGCAGCATCTGCCAGTGCCTGGACTCGACCATGATATTGGAAACCGGAACGGTCAAAGGATACTTTCGTGATCCCTTTTTCCAATGCGCGCTCTGCAACAGCTTTACCTACAGCTGCGGCGGCATCTTTGTTGCCGGCGTACTTCAATTGCTCATTGATAGCTTTTTCTACAGTAGAAGCTGCTACCAAAATTTCTGAACCGTTTGGTGCAATAACCTGCGCGTAAATATGGCGTGGGGTACGATGTACCACCAGGCGAGTCGCACCCAGTTCTTTGAGCTTGCGGCGTGCGCGGGTCGCACGACGGATACGAGCTGCTTTCTTATCCATAGTGTTACCTTACTTCTTCTTAGCCTCTTTGGTACGCACGACTTCGTCGGCGTAACGGACACCCTTGCCTTTATAAGGCTCAGGACGACGGTAGGCACGTAAATCTGCTGCAACCTGACCAATCACCTGCTTATCAGCGCCTTTCAGCACGATTTCAGTTTGGGTCGGGCATTCGGCAGTGATGCCAGCCGGCAATTCATGGTCAACTGGATGAGAGAAGCCTAAAGCTAAATTCACCACGTTGCCTTTAACTGCGGCACGGTAACCTACACCTACCAATTGAAGCTTCTTAGTGAAGCCTTCGGTAACACCAACGACCATTGCATTAAGCAGTGCACGAGTGGTACCCGCTTGGGCCCAACCGTCTACAGCGCCTTCGCGTGGAGCGAAAGTCAGTGTATTTTCTTCTTGCTTAACTTCAACAGCGCTATGGACGGTACGAGTCAGCTCGCCGTTCTTACCCTTAATCGAAATAACCTGACCGTTGAGTTTTACCTCTACGCCGGCAGGAATGACGACGGGTGCTTTTGCAACACGAGACATTCTTTCCTCCCGAATTAAGCTACGTAGCAGATAATCTCGCCACCAAGACCAGCTTGGCGAGCTGCACGATCAGTCATAACACCTTTAGAGGTAGAAACAACAGCGATACCTAAACCGGCCATAACTTTTGGCAGCTCATCTTTTTTCTTATAGATGCGCAGACCTGGACGGCTGATACGTTGAATGCTTTCTACCACTGCCTTACCCTGGAAATACTTAAGTGCTAATTCCAGAACAGGCTTGGCGTCGCCTTCGATTTTAAAATCTTCAATAAAACCTTCTTCCTTCAGAACGTTGGCAATTGCCACTTTCAGCTTGGAGGAAGGCATGGTGACCGCGACTTTGTTTGCGGATTGACCGTTACGGATACGGGTCAGCATATCCGCGATCGGATCTTGCATGCTCATCTGTCTTTACTCCCGTGATTCAATTGGTGACAATTACCAGCTAGCCTTTCTAAGGCCCGGGATTTCACCGCGCATTGCGGTTTCACGGACTTTAATACGGCTCAACCCGAACTTCCGCAAGAAACCATGCGGACGACCAGTTTGGTTGCAGCGGTTACGCTGACGGGACGGGCTGGAATCACGCGGCAGAGACTGCAGCTTCAGAACAGCATTCCAACGATCTTCGTCGGATGAGTTCACACCAGAGATAATAGCTTTTAATTCCTCGCGTTGAGCGCGGTATTTGTTAGCTAGTTTCACGCGAACAACTTCGCGTGCTTTCATTGATTGCTTAGCCATCAGTAACCCTACCTTACTTGCGGAATGGGAATTTAAAAGCAGCCAACAATGCACGGCCTTCATCATCGGATTTCGCAGTAGTGGTAATGGTAATATCCAAACCACGTACACGATCGACTTTATCGTAGTCGATTTCCGGGAAGATGATCTGCTCGCGCACACCCATGCTGTAGTTACCACGACCATCGAATGACTTAGCGGACAAGCCACGGAAGTCACGGATACGAGGTACAGCAATGGTAATCAGACGCTCAAAGAATTCCCACATGCGTTCGCCACGCAGGGTTACTTTACAGCCGATCGGATAGCCCTGACGGATTTTGAAGCCTGCAACAGATTTGCGTGCTTTGGTGATAAACGGCTTTTGACCGGAGATTGCTGCCAAGTCTGCTGCTGCATTGTCCAGCAGTTTCTTGTCAGCGATCGCTTCACCAACACCCATGTTCAGGGTGATCTTCTCGACCCGAGGGACTTGCATGACAGAGTTGTAGCCAAACTGAGACATCAGTTGTTTGACCACCTCGTCTTTGTAGTAATCATGCAGTTTCGCCATCGTATTACTCCAAATTACTTGATAGTTACGCTATTAGATTTAAAGAAACGGACTTTTTTGCCGTCTTCGAATCTAAAGCCTACACGGTCAGCCTTACCGGTTGTCGTGTTGAACAGCGCAAGGTTGGAAACTTGAATTGCAGCTTCTTTTTCAACGATGCCGCCTGGTTGGTTCAGGGCCGGAACCGGCTTCTGATGTTTTTTAACCAGGTTGATACCTTCAACAATGACCTTACCAGCAGACAGGACATTCTTTACTTTACCGCGCTTACCTTTGTCTTTCCCGGTTAGCACGATAACTTCGTCATCACGACGGATTTTCGCTGCCATGGTTCGCTCCTTAGAGTACTTCTGGTGCCAGAGAGATAATTTTCATGAACTTCTCATTACGCAGTTCACGAGTTACCGGCCCAAAAATACGCGTGCCGATTGGCTGCTCGCTGTTATTATTTAAAATAACACAAGCGTTACCATCGAAGCGAATGACAGAACCGTCCGGGCGACGTACACCCTTCTTGGTGCGCACCACTACCGCCTTCAGAACATCGCCTTTCTTCACCTTGCCACGAGGAATTGCTTCCTTGATGGTGATCTTGATGATGTCGCCGATGCCTGCGTAGCGACGGTGCGAGCCACCTAGAACCTTGATACACATTACGCGACGTGCACCGGAGTTGTCGGCCACGGTCAGCATAGTCTGTTCTTGGATCATGTTAGTGCTCCGCTAATGTCAACTACTACTTTAGGACCCAGAATAGGTCGTTTAAAAGCCCCATGAATGAGGGCGCAGCATTATAACACTGCTTCCAAACTATGGGTAGAAAAAATAAACGGCCCACTTTCTGAGCCGTTTATTATGTTCGAGTTGGCTACTCTATTACAGAATCGCTTTCTCTACAACGCGAACAAGCGTCCAAGACTTAGTCTTTGACAGTGGACGGCATTCGCGGATTTCTACCACGTCACCAATACCACATTCATTGTTCTCGTCATGTACATGCAATTTCGTCGTACGACGGATGAATTTCCCATAAATCGGGTGCTTCACCACACGCTCGATAGCAACAACCATGGATTTCTCCATTTTGTCACTAACTACGCGACCTTGCAGAGTACGGATTTGGTCAGTCATTACGCACCCGCCTTTTCAGTCAGTAAAGTCTTAACACGTGCGATATTACGGCGCACTTGTTTCGACAGGTGAGTTTGTTGCAGCTGGCCACTAGCCGCCTGCATGCGCAAATTAAATTGCTCACGCAGCAGGTTGAGCAGCTCAGTGTTCAGCTCTTCAACGCTTTTTTCACGCAGCTCTTGTGCTTTCATTACATCACCGTCTTAGTTACAAAGGTGGTTCCTACAGGCAGTTTCGCTGCTGCGAGCTTAAATGCTTCGCGAGCAGTTTCTTCCGGCACACCAGCCATTTCAAATAAAACTTTTCCTGGCTGGATCAGGGCAACCCAATACTCTACGTTACCCTTACCTTTACCCATACGCACTTCGAGCGGCTTCTCGGTGATCGGCTTGTCCGGGAATACACGGATCCAGACCTTACCTTGACGCTTAATTGCACGTGTCATCGCACGACGGGCTGCTTCGATTTGACGAGCCGTCAGGCGGCAACGGCCACAAGCTTTCAGGCCGAACTCACCGAAGCTAACATCCGTACCTTGCGCAAGGCCACGGTTACGGCCTTTGTGCATCTTACGGAATTTTGTACGCTTTGGTTGTAACATCAGCGATTCTCCTTACTTGCGGCCTTTACGCTGCTGCTTTTTAGGTTGAGCAGCCGGTTCCGGTTGTTCAACAGCAGCCATACCACCCAAGATCTCACCTTTGAAGATCCATACCTTAACGCCGATTACACCATAAGTGGTGTGCGCTTCAGATGTGTTGTAATCGATATCCGCACGCAGTGTATGCAACGGAACACGACCTTCACGGTACCATTCGGTACGCGCGATTTCAGCACCGCCAAGGCGGCCGCTTACTTCAACTTTGATACCTTTAGCGCCAAGACGCATTGCGTTCTGTACAGCACGCTTCATAGCACGACGGAACATAACGCGACGTTCCAGCTGTGAAGTGATGCTGTCAGCAACCAATTTTGCGTCCAGTTCCGGTTTACGGACTTCGGCGATGTTAATCTGTGCAGGAACGCCAGCGATATCCGCTACGACCTTACGCAGTTTTTCGACATCTTCACCTTTCTTGCCGATAACGATGCCAGGACGAGCGGTGTGAATAGTCACACGGATGCTCTTCGCTGGACGCTCGATAACGATGCGAGAAACGGAAGCTTTCGCTAATTCCTTAGTCAGGAATTGGCGAACTTTAAAGTCGCTGTCCAGGTTGTCAGCGAATTCTTTGGTATTTGCGTACCAGGTAGAGTTCCAAGCTTTGACAATACCTAGTCGAATACCATTAGGATGTACTTTCTGACCCATTGCTAGTCTCCAGAGTCTCAGCGATCGGACACAACCACAGTAATGTGGCTGGTGCGCTTCAGGATGCGATCTGCACGACCTTTTGCACGCGGCATAATGCGCTTCATGCTAGGGCCTTCGTCTACGAAGATCTTCGTGACTTTCAGATCATCGATGTCAGCGCCATCGTTGTGTTCTGCGTTAGCAATGGCAGACTCTAGTACCTTCTTAACCAAACCAGCAGCTTTCTTGTTGGTATAGGTCAGAGTTTCCAGAGCTTGCGACACTTTCTTACCGCGAATCAGGTCCGCTACCAAGCGAACCTTCTGAGCAGAAGAACGAGCGTGGCGATGTTTAGCGATAGTTTCCATCTCTTCCTCCTACCTTAGCGCTTTTTAGCCTTTTTATCGGCCGCATGGCCGCGATAAGTACGGGTCGGCGCGAATTCACCCAGTTTGTGACCGACCATTTCATCGGAAACAAAAACGGGAACGTGCTGACGACCATTATGGACAGCGATGGTCAAACCGATCATATTTGGAAAGACCGTTGAACGACGGGACCAAGTCCGAATTGGCTTCTTGTCTCCGCTTTCCACCGCTTTCTCTACCTTCTTCAGCAAGTGCAGGTCAATGAAGGGACCTTTCTTGAGAGAACGTGGCATGGCTTATCCTCTAATTATTTTTTACTACGGCGACGTACGATGAACTTATCAGTACGCTTGTTGCTACGGGTCTTCTTACCTTTGGTTTGAACGCCCCACGGAGTTACCGGGTGCTTACCAAAGTTACGACCTTCACCACCACCGTGTGGGTGATCTACCGGGTTCATCGCCGTACCGCGAACGGTAGGACGAATACCACGCCAACGACTAGCACCTGCTTTACCCAGCACACGCAGCATGTGTTCAGCGTTACCGACTTCACCTAAGGTGGCGCGGCAATCAGCTTGAACTTTGCGCATTTCGCCGGAGCGCAGACGCAGAGTAACGTAGGAACCGTCACGAGCAACGATCTGAACGTATGCACCAGCAGAACGAGCCAATTGGCCGCCTTTACCTGGTTTCATTTCTACGTTATGAACCGTTGAACCAACTGGGATGTTACGCATAGGCAGGGTGTTACCTGCTTTAATTGCAGCATCAACGCCAGATTGAATCTGGTCACCAGCTTTCAGGCCTTTTGGCGCCAGGATATAACGGCGTTCGCCGTCTTTGTACAGAACCAGCGCGATATTCGCGGAACGGTTCGGATCGTACTCCAGACGCTCAACCACAGCAGGGATACCATCTTTGTTGCGTTTGAAGTCAACCAGACGATAATGTTGCTTGTGGCCACCACCGATATGACGGGTAGTGATACGGCCATTGTTGTTACGGCCACCGCTTTTGCTTAATTTCTCAAGCAACGGGGCATAAGGCTTACCCTTATGCAACTCCTGGTTAACCACTTTAACAACGTGGCGACGACCCGGAGATGTAGGTTTACATTTAACAATTGCCATTGTTTTACTCCTCCGACTTACTCTGCGCCGCCGATGAAGTCCAGGTTCTGGCCTTCTTTCAGGGTGACGTAAGCTTTTTTCCAGTCGCTACGACGACCAACACGCTGACCGTGACGCTTACTCTTGCCTTTAACCAGCAAGGTGTTAACGTCTTCGACTTCGACTTCAAACAGTTTCTGCACTGCAGCTTTAATTTCTGCTTTGGTCGCGTCTTTGGCAACTTTGAGAACGATGGTGTTATTCTTTTCCATCGCAGCGGACGCTTTTTCAGATACATGCGGCGCGCGCAGTACTTTCAGCAGACGTTCTTCACGAATCATGCCAGCATCTCCTCAACTTGCTTCACAGCATCAGCAGTCATAACCACTTTGTCGAAGGCGATCAGGCTAACTGGGTCGATACCGGCTACATCGCGAACGTCAACCTTGTACAGGTTGCGAGCTGCCAAGAACAAGTTCTCGTCCAGTTCACCCGTTACGATCAGCACATCTTCCAGAGCCATATCTTTCAGTTTCTGCGCCAGCAACTTAGTTTTAGGTGCTTCAACAGAAAACTTTTCGACAATGATCAGACGATCTTGACGTACCAATTCGGACAGAATGCTTTTCAGCGCGCCGCGGTACATCTTTTTATTTACTTTCTGACTGTGATCCTGAGGCTTCGCAGCAAAGGTCACACCACCTGAACGCCAGATTGGGCTCTTTACAGAACCTGCACGCGCACGGCCGGTGCCTTTCTGGCGCCACGGTTTCTTACCGGAACCTGTTACTTCAGCACGGGTCTTCTGAGCACGAGTACCTTGACGGGCACCTGCTGCGTAAGCAACAACAACCTGATGTACAAGCGCTTCATTGAAATCACGCCCGAAGGTAGTTTCGGAAACAGTCAGCGCGCCTTGCGCGTCTTTCATTACCAATTCCATTCCTATCTCCTCGACGTTACGCCTTGACAGCCGGTTTTACGATCAGGTTGCCACCGGTTGCTCCCGGTACAGCGCCCTTGACCAGCAGTAGGTTGCGCTCAGCGTCAACACGTACTACATCCAGGCTTTGAACAGTTACACGTTCATCACCCATATGGCCTGCCATTTTCTTGCCTTTAAACACTTTGCCCGGAGTCTGGTTCTGACCGATAGAACCCGGAGCGCGGTGAGACAAGGAGTTACCATGGGTAGCATCTTGGGTACGGAAGTTCCAGCGCTTAACAGTACCGGCAAAACCTTTACCTTTAGACGTACCTGTAACGTCGACTTTCTTAACGTCTGCAAAAATTTCGACGCTAATTTCTTGACCAGCAGTGAATTCTTGACCTTCTGGAAGGCGGAATTCCCACAGACCACGGCCAGCTTCTACGCCAGCTTTAGCGAAATGACCCGCTTCTGGTTTAGTAACGCGGTTAGCTTTTTTAGCACCGGTAGTTACTTGCACAGCACGGTATCCGTCGTTCTCCAGGCTTTTGACCTGAGTTACGCGGTTCGCTTCAATTTCGATAACAGTTACTGGGATTGAAACGCCATCTTCAGTGAAGATACGCGTCATGCCCACTTTCTTACCGACTAAACCAATCATTGTTTCAACCTCTCAATCGCTCAATGACCTGATTAACCCAGGCTGATCTGCACGTCTACACCGGCAGCCAGATCCAGACGCATCAGAGCATCAACGGTTTTCTCGGTTGGCTCAACGATGTCAACTAGACGCTTGTGAGTGCGAATCTCGTACTGATCGCGCGCATCTTTATTGACGTGCGGAGAGATCAGAACGGTAAAGCGCTCTTTGCGAGTTGGCAGCGGGATCGGACCACGAACCTGCGCACCAGTGCGCTTGGCAGTCTCGACGATTTCCGCAGTTGATTGATCGATCAAACGATGATCAAACGCTTTCAGGCGGATACGGATTCTTTGGTTCTGCATGAGACCAGAGCTCCAATTATTTATAAACGTAAATGATTACTCCTCGCACCCATTTCGATTGATGGGGGAGTGTAATCGTTCAACATATAACCCCCATATCGGGAGTATTGTTCAGTAACAGCACTAGGCTATGACTGACAGATTAGTTTCAATCTGGCCCACCAAGATTAGGTAGGCCCGCGCATTATACGTAAATACCAGCAGGAAGCAAGCCGGTGTTGGAAATCTATGCAAAAACTTAGCAGATAATTTAATTAAGGGGATATAAGGTTAATTTAGGCGGTAGGAATGAAAAAAAGAGTGAGTCCAAGAAGGATTCTCACTCTTTTTGACTGAATAATATCATGGTTAATAAACAAGCTATCTTGCGAGGATTTAGTCTTTTGCCAACTGCGCTTGAGAGTAGTTTTGTATACCTAAACGCTCAATCAGGCTCAGTTCTGTTTCGAGCCAGTCAATATGGCCTTCTTCGTCAGCAAGAATTTCTTTCAATAAATCGCGACTAACATAATCATGAATAGAATCAGCGTAAGCGATGCCTTCACGCAGATCCTTCGCACCGGCTAACTCAAGTGCTAAATCTGATTTCAGAATTTCCTCAACATCTTCACCAATGTTCAACTTACCCAAGTCCTGTAGGTTAGGGATACCTTCGAGGAATAAAATGCGCTCGATGTATTTATCGGCATGCTTCATTTCGTCTATGGATTCGTGATACTCCTTATCATTAAGGCGCATCAGCCCCCAGTTTTTAAACATCCGGGCATGGAGAAAATATTGATTGATGGCAACCAGCTCGTTTCCGAGTAGTTTATTAAGGTGTGCAATTATCTTTTTATCGCCTTTCATAAGTATACCCTCCGCTTCCAGTACTCAAAGTGTAGTACCAGATGGCAAAGTATGGGGAAAACTTATCCCTGCTAACTATTAGGCAACATCATTCATTTCTGGAATGTTCGCGCGCTCCTCAATCAGTATCTCTCTGGCCTGTCGGATGCACTTACCGCAGTCTGTACCAATGGGTACCAATTGACGCAGTTGTTTAATGGTATGTGGATGGTGCTGACGTACAGCTTTACGGATAACTTTGTCAGATACCGCATTACACAGGCAAACGTACATAGAGAGACTCACTTCTTGACCAGTCCCTTAAGTGTAAATAAGAATGCGTGTTATTTCAATTGAGATTATTAGCTTTATAAATAAAAAAGGGTGCCGAAGCACCCTTTATGACTTGATCAATAAAATAATTAATCAGTAAAGCAATTAAGCGATAACTTTAGCAACAACACCAGCGCCTACAGTACGGCCGCCTTCACGGATTGCGAAACGCAGGCCGTCGTCCATTGCGATTGGGTGAATCAGGGTAACAACCATGTTCACGTTATCACCAGGCATTACCATTTCAACGCCTTCTGGCAGTTCGATGGTACCGGTTACGTCAGTTGTACGGAAGTAGAACTGAGGACGGTAGCCTTTGAAGAACGGAGTATGACGGCCGCCTTCGTCTTTGCTCAGAATATAAACTTCTGAATCAAAGGTAGTGTGTGGTTTGATAGAACCTGGTTTAGCCAGAACCTGACCACGTTCGATATCTTCACGTTTGATACCACGCAGCAGAACACCAACGTTCTCACCTGCACGGCCTTCGTCCAGCAGTTTGCGGAACATTTCAACGCCAGTACAAGTAGATTTAACAGTATCTTTGATACCAACGATCTCTACTTCTTCACCAACTTTAACGATACCGCGCTCTACACGACCAGTTACAACAGTACCACGGCCTGAGATAGAGAATACGTCTTCGATTGGCAGCAAGAATGGCTTATCGATAGCACGTTCTGGCAGTGGAATATAGGTATCCAATGCTTCAGCCAGTTCGATAATTTTTGCTTCCCACTCAGGAACGCCTTCCAGTGCTTTCAGAGCTGAGCCCTTGATTACTGGAATGTCGTCGCCTGGGAAATCGTAAGCAGAAAGAAGTTCACGAACTTCCATTTCTACCAGTTCCAGCAGCTCTTCATCGTCAACCATGTCACATTTGTTCATGAATACGATCATGTATGGAACGCCAACCTGGCGACCCAACAGGATGTGCTCACGAGTCTGTGGCATAGGACCGTCAGTTGCAGCAACAACCAAGATCGCGCCGTCCATCTGAGCAGCACCGGTGATCATGTTTTTAACGTAGTCGGCGTGTCCTGGGCAGTCAACGTGCGCATAGTGACGAGTCGGGGTGTCATATTCAACGTGAGAAGTGTTGATGGTGATACCACGAGCTTTTTCTTCTGGTGCGTTATCGATCTGATCGAAAGCACGAGCGCTACCGCCGTAGGTTTTAGCCAGAACGGTGGTGATTGCTGCAGTCAGGGTAGTTTTACCATGGTCAACGTGGCCGATAGTACCTACGTTTACATGGGGTTTGTTACGTTCAAATTTTTCTTTAGACACGACTATATTCCTTACTCTTGTGCTCTCCCACTTATGAGAGAGCACTGGATCATTGTTTTAAACCCGAAAGCTTATTTGCCACGGGCTTCGATAACGGCTTTAGCGACGTTACTAGGTGCTTCAGCATACTCCAGGAATTCCATGGAGTAAGAAGCACGGCCCTGAGTCTGAGAACGCAGGTCAGTAGCATAACCGAACATTTCAGACAACGGAACCTTGACGCGAACGGTTTTACCGGTAGCAGTATCTTCCATACCTTCGATGATACCGCGACGACGGTTAAGGTCGCCCATTACGTCACCCATGTAATCTTCAGGGGTTTCGACTTCAACCTTCATTATTGGCTCAAGCAGAACTGGTTTAGCTCGTTTGAAACCTTCTTTAAAGGCGATAGAACCGGCTAATTTAAATGCCAATTCTGAGGAGTCAACGTCATGGTAAGAACCGTAGTGCAGACGGATTTTAACGTCAACAACCGGATAACCAGCCAGAGGACCGGATTTCAGTTGTTCCTGGATACCTTTATCAACAGCAGGGATGAACTCTTTAGGGATAGAACCACCAACGATTTCGTTGACGAATTCATATCCAGCGCCACCCGGTGGTAACGGAGACATGTCGATAACAACATGACCGTACTGACCACGACCGCCTGACTGCTTAGCGTGCTTACCTTCCACGTCCTTAACGGTATCGCGGATAGTTTCACGGTATGCAACCTGAGGTTTACCGACGTTTGCTTCCACGTTAAATTCGCGGCGCATACGGTCAACCAGGATATCCAAGTGCAACTCACCCATACCAGCGATGATAGTCTGACCAGATTCTTCGTCAGTCCACACGCGGAATGATGGATCTTCTTTTGCCAGACGACCCAGAGCCATACCCATTTTTTCTTGGTCGGCTTTGGTTTTTGGTTCAACGGCAACAGAGATTACTGGTTCTGGGAACTCCATACGTTCCAAGATGATCGGACTAGCTGGGTCACACAGGGTGTCACCCGTCGTCACGTCTTTCAGACCGATCGCTGCTGCGATGTCGCCAGCACGAACTTCTTTGATCTCTTCACGTTTGTTAGCGTGCATCTGTACGATACGGCCCAGACGCTCACGCTGTGAACGCACTGAGTTCAACACGGTGTCACCGGAGTTAACCACACCAGAGTACACACGGAAGAACGTCAGGTTACCCACAAACGGGTCGGTAGCAATTTTGAATGCCAATGCAGAGAACGGCTCTTTGTCGTCTGAATGACGAACAGCCGGAGTATCTTTACCATCGTCCAAAATACCGTTGATTGCTTCAACGTCAGTTGGTGCTGGCAGATAGTCGATAACTGCATCGAGCATTGCCTGTACGCCTTTGTTTTTAAACGCAGAACCACAGGTAACCAAGATAACTTCGTTGCGCAGAACACGTTGACGCAGAGCTTTCTTGATTTCGACTTCGGTCAGCTCTTCGCCGCCCAAGTATTTGTCCATCAGCTCTTCAGACGCTTCTGCAGCAGACTCAACCAGATTCTGGTGCCATTCAGCAGCCAGCTCAACCATATCAGCAGGGATCTCTTCGTATTCGAAGGTCACGCCCTGATCAGCTTCGTTCCAGTTGATCGCTTTCATTTTCACCAGGTCGATAATACCGGTGAATTTCTCTTCCGCGCCGATTGCCAGTTGCAATGGAACTGGTGTCGCGCCCAGACGAGATTTAATCTGACCAACAACTTTCAGGAAGTTAGCACCCATGCGGTCCATTTTGTTAACGAACGCAATGCGTGGAACTTTATATTTATTAGCCTGACGCCATACGGTCTCAGACTGTGGCTGAACACCACCAACTGCACAGTAAACCATTACCGCGCCGTCAAGAACACGCATGGAACGTTCTACTTCGATGGTGAAGTCAACGTGCCCAGGGGTGTCAATGATATTGACGTGATGTGGTTCGTACTGTTTAGCCATACCAGACCAGAAGCAGGTAGTAGCCGCAGAAGTAATGGTAATACCACGCTCCTGCTCCTGTTCCATCCAGTCCATGGTGGCTGCGCCGTCATGAACTTCACCGATCTTATGGTTTACACCGGTGTAAAACAGGATACGTTCGGTAGTGGTTGTCTTACCGGCGTCGATGTGGGCGCTGATACCGATATTACGATAGCGCTCAATGGGTGTTTTACGAGCCATTTGATTCCTCTATTGCCTTAGGCGTTCATTCGGTTAACCATGCGGGTTGACTGTTAAAGCGCCCGCATGGTTAGCATAGCTACTGCGTGGTAATTACCAGCGGTAGTGCGCGAACGCCTTGTTAGCTTCGGCCATACGGTGAACGTCTTCACGTTTCTTAACAGCAGAACCTTTGTTCTCTGCTGCGTCAGACAGTTCATTCGCCAAGCGCAAAGCCATGGATTTATCACCGCGTTTACGAGCAGCATCAACGATCCAACGCATTGCCAAGGCATTACGACGAACCGGACGAACTTCAACTGGTACCTGATAAGTAGAACCACCAACGCGGCGAGACTTAACTTCGACAGTCGGGCGCACGTTATCCAGAGCTACTTCGAAAGCTTCCAGAAAATCTTTACCAGAACGCTGAGCCAGGGTTTCCAGCGCGGTATAGACGATTGCTTCTGCAGTAGATTTTTTACCATCTACCATCAGGATATTTACAAATTTAGCCAGCAATTCAGATCCGAACTTAGGATCTGGCAAAATTTTACGCTGACCAATTACACGACGACGTGGCATGGAAATACTCCGTTGTTAATTCAGGGTTGTCCAAAACTCTAAGAGTTTATTTTGACATTAATGTGAAAATGTTTGGCCTTACTTAACGGAGAACCATTAAGCCTTTGGCTTCTTCACGCCGTACTTAGAACGTGATTGCTTACGGTCTTTAACACCTGAGCAGTCAAGCGCGCCGCGAACGGTGTGGTAACGCACACCTGGCAAGTCTTTTACACGACCGCCACGGATCAGGATCACGGAGTGTTCCTGTAGGTTATGACCTTCACCGCCGATGTAGGAGGTGACTTCAAAACCGTTAGTTAAACGCACACGGCAAACTTTACGCAGTGCGGAGTTAGGTTTTTTCGGGGTGGTAGTATATACGCGGGTACATACACCACGTTTCTGCGGGCATGCTTCCAGCGCAGGAACGTTGCTTTTAGCAACCTTCATGCTGCGTGGCTTGCGAACCAGCTGGTTAATCGTTGCCATTATTAAAAAAGCTCCTGGTTTTTTGCTTCGTAAACACGTGATAAATCCCCCTCGTTTGCACGACTGGCAGAGAACGAGGACGCAGAATTTTATGGCTGACTATCTAAGGTGTCAAGAAATATACAGCATTGACTGCATTACCATGCCAGTTGTTGCTGATGTTTTAGGGTCAAATCCACGAAGTGAGTATAGCCGATTAGCGTCGCGCTGTCTGAAATTTGACCAGACAAACCACGTGCAATAACGTCATCTTCTAACACAAAGAAGGAAGCTGGGTTATTTAACAATAGCTTAAGACTTTCACTGTTTTTCAAAACAGTCATAACACCATCTTGCAGAAAGAGAATCTCATCTTCGGATGTGACTAATCTCAGCAAAGCAGATAAATCGCAACGATAAGGAGAATGACTGACGGTATACAGCATTATAGCGACCCAAATCCCATTAAAAAGTCAGCACAACATCATAAGTTGCCAGTTGGCGGTGTAAATTTACCGGAGATAATACCTCGACATCAAGGATCCAGTTCGTCACACCACTCAACCCACGTTGCTCTATTGAGGCTTCGCAGATATAACAATTCTCAACATCGTACAGGGGTAAGACACCGAAAGTGGCAATATAGTTTCTGGCGAGAATGATTTCCGGTTGTTGTTGCGGTAATAGCTGCAAAACACCATCTGACAGAAAGAATACGCCTAAATCTTCGCTCAATGCCGATGTAGCCAGTAAGGCATCCAACCCTTCCCGCCCCGCCGAATTGCCGTGCGGACCTTGGGTGAAAACAAACGCGACACGGTTCATTGCCATTAAAATTGCACCATCCGGTCACACGTCAATGCAGCTTCAGCTAACGCACCCAAGCCCGTTAAGGTAAAACCCGGTTGCAGATTTGCCACAGCCAAATTGAGTTGGTTAGCTTCGTGTTGGTCGGTTACACCACGGCGCAATGCCGCCGCTACACATACATTCAACATAACAGCATGCTTAGCCGCCAATTGCTGCCATGCCCTTACCAAGTCAAATTCGTCACTGGCTGGGGCGGTCAAGTGGTTCGCATTCAGCACACCTTCGCGGTAAAAGAAAACACTGACCAAGTGATGACCTGAATTTATGAGGGCTTGCGCGAATTGATAGGCACTGCTGGCCTGCTGCGTACCATAAGCAGGCCCGGTGACCATAAGACAATATCTTTTCACGCCAGGCATTAACGGTCGTGCCCTACAAGGTCGCCACTTTTGAATTGGCGAATGTAGAGATAGACGGTGTGCTTAGAGATATTAAGCCGTTCAGCAACCTGATTAATGGCATCTTTGATATCAAAAATGCCCTTTTCATAAAGATTAAGTACCACTTGGCGGTTTTTCGCATTGTTAGAAACATTGCGGTCCGCATTGACTTCTTCGATAGTAAATTCAAGTGTTTGTGCCACCAAATCATCAACGGATGAGGCAAAGTTAACCGAAGAAGCAACCTCCTGCGTTTCCGGCGGCATAAACGTCTGGATGATTTGTGAGAAAGGCACATCCAGATTCATGTTGATACACAGCAAGCCAATAACACGCTGGTCACGGTTACGGATAGCGATAGTGACTGATTTCATCAGCACACCACTCTTGGCTCGGGTGAAATAAGCTCTTGAAACACTGCTGTCAGCACCAGCCATATCGTGCAACATCCGCAGAGCCAAGTCTGTTATCGGTGAGCCAATTTGCCTTCCCGTGTGTTCGCCATTCGCAATTCTTACCGCAGAGCTTTTCAGATCTTCCAGTGAGTGCAGGACAATTTCACAGTGGCCGCCAATAAGCATAGCTAAGCCATCAACGACGGCTTCGTATGATTTTAGTATTTCATGGTCCGTCTGACTGAACGGACGTTCATCCAGTAAATCCAGTTCACTGGTTTCGCTACTGAGAAGCGAATTAGACATCGAAGACACCATCCTCTAGGTAAAGCCTGTCTCAATATCGTTGGCAGACTCATAACTCAATATCTTAGATTTTAAGTCTAGCAAATATGCTGAGATAAAATCCTTGTGTTTACACGTGATATTGACGTTAAGCCCACAAGCCATAAACCGTCAAGTTATCAACGAACAGAAGTGAAAATTGATAGATGTGCCGCAAAAAAAAACCGCCACGACAATGATCGCAGCGGTTATAAGCAGAACCGGGGAACTAAGCTAAATTACTTCTTCGCTTTTTCGCCCGCAGCTACTGCTGGTTGTTCTTCTGGCGCATCAGCTTTAGGCGCGGCTTTCACATCCAGCAGCTCTACATCGAACACCAGAGTAGAGTTAGCTGGGATACCTGGGACGCCAGTTTTGCCGTAAGCCAACTCTGGTGGAATAACCAGCGTGATCTTGCCGCCTTTCTTGATTTGCTTCAGGCCTTCAGTCCAACCAGGGATAACACCGTCCAGGCGGAAGGATAATGGCTCACCACGCTTGTAGGAGTTATCAAACTCAGTTCCGTCAGTCAGTGTCCCTTTGTAGTTAACTACAACGGTATCGCTGTCTTTCAGTGCATCACCCGTACCGGCTTTCTCAACTTTGTACAGTAGACCAGATGCGGTTTTCTTCACGTCTTTTTCTTTAGCGAAAGTATCGCGATACTTGGTGCCTTTATCGGCATTTTCTTTAGCGTCTTGCTCCATTTTTGCTTGAGCAGAGGCTTTTACGCGCGCTTCAAAACCTTGTAGGGTTTTTTCAATTTCTTCGTCGGTCAGTTTGCTTTTGCTGGCAAAAGCATCTTGTACACCGGCGATCAACTGGTCTTTATCCAGTTTAATGCCCAGTTTTTCTTGTTCTTTCAGGGAATTATCCATGTAACGCCCCAATGATGCGCCTAATGCATAAGCAGATTGCTGGTCATCATTTTTAAATGCGCTATTTGTCGTTGCTGGCGCGGCTGCGGTTTTGGCTGCTTCAGCAGCGAAAGTAGCAGAGGTATTCAGGGTCAGCGCCATGGTGGTAGCCAGTAGCGTTACTTTAAACAGTGATTTCATCCATTTCTCCATTGGCTTAAGGACTCTACCCCAAGCAACGATTTTAAGAGTAACTTGTACTATAACTGTCTGTGTGAACACAAAACAATCTCAATACTTATGCTATTAAGTGATATTAAGACTTTTTTTACTACAATAAGTTTCGTTTTTATAGATATCTTGACCCTCACAGGGTAATCACATGCTTTTACAGGTAGAATCTAGCCTGTCCTGCCATTTTAGCTAAACTGCTACCGAGCGGATAATGCCCAAAAGGTATAGCTTGCAGTTGCACCAAGTGTAGCTGCATCGTTTGCAGTAATGAGAGGAAATAAGATGGAACAGTCCCTGTTTGAGCAACGCCTCGAAATGCTGGAAAGCCGTCTGGCATTTCAGGAAGTGACGATTGAGGAACTCAACTTGATCGTGACAGAACATCAGATGGAAATGACCAAACTGCGGGAGCATCTGCGTTTGTTGACCGATAAATTGCGGGAGTCTCAGTCGTCCATGATGGCCTCGCCAGCAGAAGAGACACCGCCACCGCACTATTAACGCAGATAGCAAAAAGCCAGCCGCAAGGCTGGCTTTTGACTGACAGAGTCAGATATTAGTGACAGCCACAGCCGCCTTTACCACAACCACCTTTGCCATGTTCATGGCCGTGCTCACTCTCATCGTGGTCATGACCATGACCACCGCAGCAACCATCACCGTGTTCGTGGTGATGATCATGCTCACCATGTACGTGACCATGCTGTAGCTCTTCTTCTGTTGCTTCACGGATAGCAACCACGTCAACGTGGAAGTTCAGATCCTGACCCGCCAGCATGTGGTTACCATCAACCACGACGTGCTCATCTTCAACAGCAGTGATTTCTACCGGTACTGGACCTTGATCGGTATCAGCCAGGAAACGCATGCCAACTTCCAGCTCGTCAACGCCCATAAAGACGTCTTTCGGTACGCGCTGCACCAGATTTTCATCATAGCTGCCGTAGCCTTCGTCTGCATTCACACGCACGTCAAAGCTGTCGCCAGCCTCATGACCTTCGAGCGCGTTTTCCAAACCAGCGATCAGGGAACCGTGTCCGTGTAGGTAGTCCAACGGCGCACTCACCGGAGACTCATCAACTAAAACACCGTCTTCTGTACGTACCTGGTAAGCCAGGCTGACCACCAAGTCTTTTGCTACTTTCATGATATCTCCTACCCTTGGAACAAAAATTGGCACAGATTGTAGCTGAAATCTGCACCGCTGTACCCACCAGCATAAAAAATCGCGAAGGATAACGCTACTCTGGATGGAAAATACCGATCACTTGTTCATGCGGGCGGACGTGCTGATTGACCTGTTCATCAGTCTGGCGTTGATGGTGACCACACTTGACACACTCCACCACCTCCACATGATCTTCACGCCATAAAGCCAAGGTATCCAATGCCTTACATTTTGGACAAACCGCGCCAGCAATAAACCTTTTACGTGTTTTTGTCTTATTAAGAGCACTTGTCATCGCTTTCTCCGACATTATTCGTATTCATCCCACCCATCTAATTGCCGACTTTCATGTAGCATTTCTCGCTGGAAAATATCTTCCAGTTCACGGCGGGCCTCTTTAACTCTGGAGATTTGCGCCACATCACCATGATGCTGCGGCACCAATTCACGCAGCATACGCATATCAAGGCGGCGGAAATGTTGTTGCGCCCGATAAGCTTGATGTGGATGCATCCCCAATCCTAATAGCGTTTTGCGCCCCAACTCCAGCGCACTGGAGAAAGTCTCACGGGTGAAGTCTTTGACGCCATTTTGCAGCAGTTCATGTGCTTCCACACGCCCTCTGGCACGAGCCAGAATGTGCAAATCAGGGAAATGCTGTTGGCACAGATGCACCAACGTCATGGTATCTTCCGGCTCATTACAGGTGATAACGATAGCTTTGGCTTTTTCCGCACCGGCGGCGCGCAGCAACTCCAATTCGGTAGCATCACCGTAATACACTTTGTAACCGTATTTACGCATCACACTCACTGCACTGACATCACGCTCCAGCACAGTAATGCGCATTTTGTTCGCCATCAGTAAGCGGCCAATCACCTGACCGAACCGCCCGAAACCAACAATAATCACCTGTGGATCATTATCTTCCACAAACGGCTTCTCATCACTCTCTTCCTGCGCGTTATAACGGCGGATCAGAATGCGATCGATAACCTGCATCAATAGTGGTGTCGTCATCATCGACAGCGTAACCACCACCAGCAGCAATGCCAATTGTTCAGCATTTAGCACATGTTGAGAGAATGCGGCGGAGAACAACACAAAGGCAAACTCGCCCCCCTGACTGAGTACGCCAGCAAATTGCAAGCGCACCGAACGGCGCAGACCAAATGTACGCGCTAGGCCATACAACACGCTACCTTTGATAAATACCAGTGCTAACACGCCAAGGAGGATGTCCAGCAGATGAGTGAACAATACGCCAATGTTCAGCGCCATTCCGACCGAAATAAAGAACAATCCGAGCAATAACCCTTTAAAAGGTTCGATAGCAATTTCCAGTTCATGTTGGAATTCACTTTCAGCCAGTAATATCCCGGCGATAAATGTTCCTAGCGCCATCGATAGGCCCAATGCATCCATAAACAATGCAGAACCTAATACCACTAGCAATGCAGCGGCAGTAAAAACCTCCCGCACGCCAGAGGCAACGATATAGCGGAACAGTGGGCGCAGCAGATAGCGGCCACCAATTAACATGCCAGCAAACGCGGCAACTTTCAGACCAATCCTGGCCCAATCGTTAGCGCCACCCCCGCCCCCTGCCAGAATCGGAATCAATGCCAAAGCAGGTATAACCGCCATATCCTGGAACAATAACACCGAGAATCCGAGCTGCCCGCCTTCGTTGCGGTTCATGCCTTTTTCCCGCATTAGCTGCAATGCCATCGCTGTCGAGGACATCGCCAAACCAATGCCACCAATAACCGCCGCCTGCCAGGCGAATTGGGTGAAATAGAGCAAAGCCCCCAATACCGCAGCCGTAATCACTACCTGACACGCACCGACACCAAAAATAGAGCGCCGCAACTGCCATAGCTTGGCTGGATTTAACTCCAGACCAATGATAAACATCAAAAACACCACACCCAGCTCGGAGAAGTGCAGTATTTCGTCAACATCACGAATAAACCCCAAACCCCATGGGCCGATGGCGATACCGGCTATCAGGTAGCCCAACACCGCACCAATACCGAGGCGTTGGGCAATAGGAACCGCAACCACAGCGGCAAATAAAAATAATAAAATGGCAGTAAGTAGCGCTGAGCCTTCCATATATCAGTGCCCTCCTGTAGGCAGCGGTGACTGCAACCACTGCATATAAGCTTGCGCATGGCTGGCAAGGACTTCCGGTTTCTGGCGCCGCGCCCAGTAAATAATCATGGGGTTCATCCAATGCATATGGCACATAGCCGCCGTCAATTCGAAAGGGCGCAGGATATCTTCCATCGGGTAGCGGTTATAGCCTCCCACCCGATAGGCACCTTCCGGTTCACCGGTGGTAATGACCGAACGCCAGTACTTACCCGTCAGAGCGTGCCCGCCCACACCATTGGCAAAACCACGCGCTAACACTCTGTCCAACCACTCCTTCAGCAAAGCCGGGCAACTGTAGGTGTAGAGGGGATGTTGAAATACAATAACTTGATGCTCACGTAGCAATTGCTGCTCATGGTGAATATCAATAAAGAAATCCGGATAATGTGCATAAAGATCGTGCACAGTAACATGTTCTAACTGCTGCACCGGTTGCAGTAAAACCCGGTTTGCCACCGAGTCCTGTGATTCCGGATGGGCATACAGCAGCAAAACCTTCGGTGGCTGCGACATCATTCCCCTCCAAAGCGTCGTCAGGGTCCGGTTTTTCCGTTACCATACTTCGCAAAGACCAAAAATAGGGCACTAAATACCCTGTTTACCTTAATACCATGACAATTTAACATACGGCACTCTATGATTGTTTTTTCTTCGCTTCAAATACGACGTGGTACCCGCGTCTTGCTGGACAACGCTACAGCAACGATTAATCCTGGCCAAAAGGTCGGGCTGGTCGGCAAAAACGGATGTGGTAAATCCACCCTGCTGGCGTTGCTCAAAGGCGAACTGAGCGCCGATGGGGGCAATGCCACTTTCCCCAGTAACTGGGCACTGGCCTGGGTTAATCAGGAAACCCCGGCACTGGATATTCCGGCGATAGAGTATGTTATCGACGGGGATCGCGAATATCGCCAATTGGAGGCCGAACTTCAGGCCGCTAATGAAAAAAACGATGGTCATGCCATTGCCACCGTGCACGGTAAACTTGATGCCATCCAGGCCTGGACGATTCAGTCCCGTGCCGCCAGTTTGCTACACGGACTGGGGTTTTCTCAAGATCAATTACAACAACCGGTACGTTCATTTTCCGGCGGCTGGCGCATGCGCCTTAACCTGGCCCAAGCGCTGGTTTGCCGCTCTGATTTGCTGCTACTGGATGAACCAACCAACCACTTGGATTTAGATGCGGTTATCTGGCTGGAAAAGTGGCTGAAAAGCTATTCTGGTACGCTGGTATTAATTTCTCATGACCGCGATTTCCTTGATCCTATTATCGATAAGATTTTGCATATTGAACAGCAGACGCTGAATGAATATACCGGTAACTATTCATCTTTCGAACGCCAGCGAGCGACCAAGCTCGCTCAGCAGCAATCGATGTATCAGCATCAGCAAGAAAAAGTGGCGCATTTACAGAGCTATATCGATCGCTTCCGTGCCCAGGCGACTAAAGCCAAGCAAGCCCAGAGCCGCATCAAGATGCTTGAGCGGATGGAACTGATTGCACCCGCCCATGTGGATAATCCGTTCCACTTCAGCTTCCGCACACCAGAAAGCTTGCCGGATCCCTTGCTTCGCATGGAGAAAGTGAGCGCAGGCTACGGCGATCGTACGATTTTGCAGTCCATTAAGCTCAATCTGGTACCCGGTTCGCGCATCGGTCTATTGGGGCGCAATGGTGCCGGTAAATCCACGCTGATTAAGTTACTGGCTGGCACATTAGAGCCACAAAGCGGTGAGATTGGTTTATCCAAAGGGATTAAGTTGGGTTACTTCGCCCAGCATCAGTTGGAATTTTTGCGTGCGGATGAATCGCCGCTACAGCACATGAGCCGCCAGGCGCCCAAAGAGTCGGAACAACAACTGCGCGACTATTTAGGTGGCTACGGTTTTCAGGGCGATCAGGTTACTGACCCAACGGCCCGCTTCTCCGGCGGTGAAAAGGCGCGTTTGGTACTGGCACTGATTATCTGGCAGCGCCCTAACCTATTGCTGCTCGATGAGCCAACCAACCACCTTGATCTTGATATGCGTCAGGCGCTGACCGAAGCCTTAATTGATTTTGAAGGCGCATTGGTGGTGGTTTCCCATGACCGTCATTTACTGCGTTCCACTACCGATGACCTTTATCTGGTGCATGATGGCAAAGTGGAACAGTTCGACGGCGATTTAGAAGATTATCAGCAGTTCTTGGTGGACGCGCAGCGCCAGCAAAGCCAGCAGGATAATCCGGCAAAAGAGTTGTCCGGTAACAGTGCCCAACAGCGTAAAGATCAAAAACGCCGAGAAGCGGAGTTCCGAACCCAGACTCAGCCATTGCGTAAGCAAATTATGACGCTAGAAAAACAGATGGATAAGCTCAGTACCGAGTTGGCGGTCATTGAAGAGCGATTAGCTGATTCTGCCTTATATGATATTGCACGTAAGGCTGATTTGACCCAATGTTTACAGCAGCAGACACAAGTGAAAACCAAACTTGAAGAGACTGAAATGCAATGGCTAGATGCTCAGGAGCAGTTGGAGAGCCTCACCAAGATATTTGAAGCGGGATAACCCGCCTTTCAGAAAACGCCTGTATTAAGGATAATAAGGTCATGACTAATAAGGATATTAGCGTGGTGGTGCCGGTTTTTAATTGTGCCGCTTACCTCACACAACTATTGGATTCATTGTTCAAACAGTCCGGTGTGTCATTGGAAATCATCGCCGTCAATGATGGTTCGACCGATGACAGCCTGGCGATATTGGCAGACGCTGCGCGCCGTGATCCACGGCTGGTCATTGTTAATCAAGCCAATCAGGGGCTTTCTGCCGCCAGGAATGCCGGAATCGCGCGGGCAACCGCACCCTGGCTTGCTTTTGTTGATGGGGACGACTGGCTGGCCTCTGAGGCTTTATCGACCTGGTTACAGCAGGCCAATCGGCAACAATTGGATTTACTGATAGGTAATGGTTTTACATTTACCGCTGATCCCCACCTCACGCCCAGCCGCCCCTTATTACATAAACAGCCGTGGAGCGAGATACTCAGCGGCCAGCAATGGGTTATCCGCAGTATTGAACACAATGAATGGCCACATTATGTGTGGCTACAATTGGTTCGGCGCGAACTGGTCACTGCCCATCAACTGGCATTTATCCCTGAAATGCTACATGAAGATATTCTGTGGACCACTCATCTGGCACTTGTCGTACAGCGTGTCGGTTTCTGCGATACGCCATTTTATGGTTATCGCACCAATCCACACTCCATCACCCACTCTCCGTCACCCCAAGCCTTGTTGGCTCGCGCCCATAGCTATCTTAAAATTATTAACGCACTGGTTAATCTTTCTGCCACGCAACAACCGCCGTTATGCCGTGCGCTGTTACGTCACGCGAATCAAGAGAGCGGCCATCTTTTCGGATTGATGCGTAAGAGATTGCCCCCGTCACCAGAACGTTCGGCACTCGCGGCTGAGTTTAGGGCATTAGGTTTAGCCAAAGCGCTGTTTCAGGGCGCTGGCAATATCAGTGAGTTTTGGCGAGCGGTACGTTTTTCAGTCACTCTATGGCGTTATGCGCAGCAGAAGCATTCATTATCAAAATAGATCTCAATTTTACGTTTATTTTTGTTATTACTCAGGAAATTTTAATGTTTAATAAGACATAAAATTATTTCTGGGAATATGTATAAATGCAGCGCATTTTGGTCATCCGAATTGATTTCCTTGGCGATCTGGTTTGTACCACGGCTTTGTTACATGCATTAAAGCAGCGCTGGCCAGCAGCCGAAATTCATGTGCTGGCAAATAAATACAATCGCGATGCACTGGCACGTAACCCCGATATCAGCACAGTTCATACCTACGTTTACAGTAAGCAATGTGAAAGAAACCAACAACCCGGCAGGATCAAGGCACTGTTTAATCGTCTGGCCCTGATTTGGCGACTGCGATGTTTACGTTTTGATCTGCTGGTTATCCCTAACGGGGGCATGAACAAAAACAGTATCCAGTTCGCTAAACAACTTAATGTGGTCGATAGCCGTTGGCATACCCCTGGCAGTGAATTCGATGACCGCAATCCTGACCATGTGGCAAATCGGCCAATACGCCATGAGGCGCTGTCTGGTTTTGCACTGATACCTGAACTGGGGCAGGTCGATATTGATACGCTCAAATTACATATCTATCCTGACCCACAATTGCAGGAGAAATGGCAGGCAGAATTAGGTGAACGAAACCGGCCACGCGTTGGGCTGTTTGTCTCGAATAAATCACCGCAACGGCGTTGGTCGTGGGAGAAGTGGCAACAGTTGGCACTGAAGCTCAGTGATCAGGCCGATATAGTGATTTTGTATGATCCCATCGCACCACCGAGCGAACAGCAACTGGCGAGCTTACACGGACGAAGTTTATTAACACCGTCAGTTGATGAGTTCGTGGCCGCAGCCAGTCAATTGGATGTGGTTATTTCGGCTGATAGTGCGCCGGTCCATATCAGTTCAGCATTACAGATACCGGTCGTCGCACTGTTTGAGTCCCGACCAGAAAAGTATCGCCGCTGGTACCCGTTAACCCGCCATGTGTTGTTGCATGCCGGGCCACAGGTTGACGACATCACCGTTGATGCTGTTGAGGCGGCCGCTCGCTCGTTGTTAATCACAGACTAAATCAAATCGCTCGTTAACGAGGGCCGGTACACCGGCCTATCCCCCAGAATAGTCGCCCGATGCATCACCCGCCGCTGTGGCAGATAATCAGCATTGGCATAGTGCTGGGTGACACGGTTATCCCACATTGCCACATCATCCTGCTGCCAGCGCCAGCGTACTTGAAACTCAGGTTTGGTGGTGTGCGCAAACAGGAAACGCAGCAAAGCATCGCTCTCTTTATCACTCAGTTCAACGATTCGGGTAGTGAATCCTTCATTGACGAACAATGCCTGACGCCCACTCACCGGATGGGTACGTACCACCGGATGCAATATCGGCGGATTATTCTTTTTAGCCAGTAGCCACCGCTGATGCTCTTCCGGTGTCACACGGTGTTTGTGCTCGGGGAAGGAATGCGCGAAATCATGCTCAGCCTGTAAACCAGCCAATAGCTGTTTAAATGGAGCCGAAAGCGCTTCATAAGCCGCAATCCCGCTGCTCCACAAGGTATCGCCACCGGTTGACGGTAACTGTTTTGCCGCCAGAATCGCACCTAATGGTGGATTGGCGATAAACGTCACGTCGGTGTGCCAATTATCGTTATCCGGCGGATTATCATTATGGGTATCCAGCACGATAATCTCCTCACACTCTTTGGTGTGCGGATAAACCGGATGAATATGTAAATCACCAAAACGCCCGGCCAATTCACGTTGCTGTAATGGCGTGATGGGCTGATTGCGGAAAAACAGTACCTGATGTTTGAGCAACGCATGATAAAGCTGCTCAAACTGACTATCACCCAACGGGCGGGCAATATTAATATTCTCAACCAGCGCACCAATGTGCGGCCCTAACGGCGTAACGACCAAGCGTTCATTCATTGCTGTGCTCCATACCAAGGTGTTAGCCGGCGTTGGATCGCCCGCAAACTTAGCTCCATACCAAAAGCGATAATGGCAATCACGCTGATACCGGCGATGACGACATCGGTTGCGAGAAATTCACCGGCCGATTGCACCATAAACCCCAATCCGCGCGTAGCGGCAATAAGCTCCGCAGCCACCAACGTTGACCACCCCACGCCCAACCCGATGCGGATACCGGTTAAGATTTCGGGTAAGGCGCTGGGGAGCACCACAAACCATAAAACCTGCCAGTGGCTGGCACCCAATGCACGGGCAGCTCTGACCCGCACCTGTGCCACACTCCGCACGCCAGCTACTGCGGCTAACGTCACTGGCGCAAATATCGCCAGATAAATCAGCAGGATCTTTGAGGTTTCACCAATACCGAACCAGATAACCATAAGGGGCAAATAGGCTAAGGGGGGAACGGGGCGATAAATTTCAATCAGTGGGTCCAACACACCCCGTACGGTGCTGCTTAGCCCCATCGCAATACCCGTTGGGACACCAAGTGCGACCGCAGCGAGTAATGCGATGAGAATTCGCCCCAGACTGGCGGCCAGATGTTGCCATAGCGTGGCATCCATAAACCCCTGCGGGCTGGCAATCACCAATAACTGATGTAATACCTGCTGCGGCGCGGGTAAAAAGAGTGGGCTGATAAGCTGTAACGCCGTCACTGCCCACCACAGCGCGACTACTACAATCAGAGTAGTGATACTAAGCCACAAGCCATTACCCACAGATAAACAGCGAACGGCCTTGCTGGCAACCCGCGGGGGTTCATCGTTAGCCGGTACGCGGTGAACCGGCAAAGTGATTGCTTGATTACGTAACGTACTGTGCAGGCTCATATCAATACCTCCCGTTGCTGGAAGACTTTACCCAACACATATTCGCGGCGAGCGATAAATTCAGGATCAGACTTAATGGATCGGCATGGTTCACCAGCGGCATAACGCTGACCAAAATTCAACGACAGTCGTTCGACCACCTGCCCCGGTCCTGGAGACAGCAATAGCAGCTCACTGGCCAGAAACACCGCCTCTTCGATATCGTGGGTGATCAGCAAAATTTGTTTGCCGGTATCACGCCAAATGGTCAGCAACAGCTCTTGCATCTGCTCGCGGGTAAAAGCATCCAGCGCGCCAAACGGTTCATCCAACAGCAATAAGCGCGGGTCAACCGCCAGTGCACGAGCAATCCCTACCCGTTGGCGCATCCCACCAGAGAGTTGCCAGATAAGGTGATGCTCAAAACCGGCTAACCCTACCCGATGAAGCATTTTCAGGGCAGTTTCGCGCCGCTGTTGCTTACTGAGCCCGGCCAGTTGCAGGCCAAACTCCACATTGCTGACCACATCCCGCCACGGCAGTAAGCCCTCATGCTGGAACACCACTCCCCGTTCGGCACTCGGGCCGTGAACCGGTATATCATCCAGAGTGATGCTGCCAGCTGAAGGCTCCATAAATCCGGCAATTAGATTCAATAACGTGGTTTTACCGCAACCTGACGGCCCCAATACCACGACCAACTCTCCAGATGCGATTTGTAGTGACACATCCTGTAAGGCAGGTTTGCCCTGATATTCGGCCCACAGGCCGCGCACGTTTAGCATGATGGCTCCTAGGACTGCGGTGTGGCCTGCACTGCTTTCACAAAGCGGTCAGTGACGAAATGACTATAGTCACTGGCAACTTGTGGGATCTTACCTTGCTCTTTCAGGAACGCGGCCGTATCGCGGATGGCTTGATCCACCGGCTGACCCAGTTGCGTTATCTGCTCAGCCACAGGCAAGTAAGTATTGCCCTTCACCAATTCCGGCACTTGATCGGTTGAAACACCACTTAAGCGCGAAAGCTGTCCCAGATACTGCTGATTTTTCAGCCATTGTTCTGGTTGGGCCAGATAGGCACCCTGTGCGGCCAGTGCACTGCGGGCGAAGGCGGTCACCACCTCAGGATGAGCTTTGGCGAAATCTTTGCGCACCACCCAGACATCCAGGGTTGGCGCGCCCCATTGACCCACTTGAGCAGAATCGGTCAGGACGGTACCGGTTTTGGCTAATTCGTTAACGGCTGGAGCCCAAACATAAGCGCCATCAATGTCACCGCGCTGCCAGGCGGCGGCGATAGCAGGTGGCTGCAAGTTGAGGATAGTGACCTGATCCGGCTTAATTCCCCAATGTTTCAAGGCTGCCAGCAGACTGTAATGTGTCGTGGAGATAAACGGCACGGCGATACGTTTACCAATTAAATCTTGTGGGGTTTTAATGTCTTTCTTCACCACCAGCGCCTCTGAGCTTCCCAGTTGTGACGCCAGTAGGAAGACCTCAATTGGCACATTCTGGCTGGCAGCAACGGCTAATGGGCTGGAGCCGATATTACCAATTTGCACATCACCCGAGGCCAATGCCCGCACGACGCTAGAGCCACTGTCAAACTTGCGCCAATCCACATTGGCACCGGACAACTTGGCAAAGCTGTTATCCGCTTGTGCAACTTTTGCCGGTTCTGCGGAGGTTTGATAAGCCACCGTCACATCAACAGCATGTGCACTGGCGGCAACCAGCGACAGAGCTAACAGTGCACCACCTGGCCGTAAGAAGCCGCCTATTGCGGCGGTAATACTTGCAGAAGATAAGGTTATCGCCATGGTTCACTCCGCTGGGTTAACTGTGTTATTCGCTATTGCTGCGACCCTGAGCGCATCGGGCGCTCTGAGATAACAGTGTTACCTGAAGGAGTAATATGACAAAAGGAATAAAAAAATATTCTTTATTCCTTTGAGGAATAATAAAAACGTGAAGGAATTGTCTATGCGGTTAACTTAAATATCTATTTGGCCCCTCATGAAAATACGAGCATCACCGGCAATTAAGGTACGATCACCGGCTAAGGTGCAGAATAATTCGCCACCCCGCGCTGATATCTGCCGGGCGTGTAGTGATGACCTTCCCAGTCGCGCTACCCAATAGGGCATTAAGGTACAATGGGCTGAGCCAGTAACCGGATCTTCATTGCTGCCAAGGGTAAAGTAGCGCGAAACAAAATCCACTTCATCACCTGGCGCGGTCACAATCACTCCACGGCCGGTATAGGCAATTAGCGCAACAATATCGGGTTGTAACTGCCGTACCTGCTGCTCGTTTTCCAGTACCACTAACAGAGATTTTGCCTGCCATACCTGCTGAATATGGCTGCCAAGCAATGCCCTCAACTCTGCTGCAATAGCGATTTGGTCGGGCGGTAATGAAGGGAAATCCAGCGACAGTCGACCGAAGTTATCGCCATCGCGCTTGACGTACAAGTCACCGCTGGCACTGCGAAAACAGATATCCTGCAAGCCAGGATTAACGATACTGAACATCACATGCGCCGCCGCTAATGTGCCGTGTCCACATAAGTCGACTTCACGTTCCGGCGTAAACCAGCGGATGGCCGATTTATCTCCTTCATCCCAGACAAAACTGGTTTCCGGTAAATTAATCTCGGCCGCAATACTTTGCATCTCTGCTGCCGACAACGGTTTCTTCAGCAGATACACACCCGCCGGGTTGCCGGATAACCCTGCGCCGACAAAAGCATCAACATGAAAATAGTTATAAGCCATTAAGTAACCCCAGGGTTAATGCCAAATCAATAACACACAGGCTGCCGTCAGCAAGCCCATCGAGATATTAAAGCTAAACCAGGCGCGGCGGCTACGTAATAAACGACCAATCAAAGTACCAAAACCCAGCCAAATAATACCGGCCACCAGGTTCACCATAAACATACCAAGGCTTATCATTACGATAGAATGATTATAGGCGGCCCCCGTCATACTGAAGCTGGCGACTGACCCTAGCCCCATCAACCAGGCTTTGGGATTAAGGAACTGCAATAACCAGCCCTGATACAAGCGCAGCGGTTTTGGCGGTGCGACATTGGTTTCCAATTTCTCATAGGCAGAAGTGGCAATTTTCCATGCCAGCCATAGCAGATACAGGCTACCCAAAATTTTCAGAACCAGATGGAGGGAGGGGTAGATAAGAATCAGGCCACCGACACCAAAGGCCACCAGTAGCAACATGCTCTGCATGCCTAACATAATGCCTAACATCAGCCAGATAGAACGCATAAAACCGAAGTTAGCCCCCGCAGAGGTCAACAACATATTGTTCGGACCGGGGGTAATAGCTGCAACCCAGAGAAAACCTACCATTGAAAGAAATAAACTCAGCTCCATGAGACGGGTGCCTCCCACCCAAAATGATGCGCGATATACCCATGAAGCTAACAGTGTGTTATTGATCACACAAGAGCAACAACATGATTTCCATTCACTATATGCATGAATTATTTCGCCCACTGGCCGGAGCCAGTAATCCACATCTGCAAACACTGCTGCCACGGCTGGTCAGACGCCATGTGACATTGCAACCATTCTGGCAACGGCTGGAACTGCCTGATGGCGATTTTGTCGATCTGGCCTGGAGTGAAAATCCCGAGCTGGCGAGAGATAAGCCCAGAGTCGTACTCTTCCACGGTTTGGAAGGTAATTTTTACAGCCCTTATGCTCATGGTCTGTTAAGTGCATGGCAAGCCAAAGGCTGGCTGGGGGTGGTGATGCATTTTCGTGGATGCAGTGGGGAGCCAAATCGTAAGTCACGCATTTATCACTCTGGTGAAACAGACGATGCCCGCTTTTTTCTCCGCTGGCTGCGGGAGAGCTATGGTCAGGTGCCAACCGCCGCCGTCGGAGTCTCTTTGGGTGGCAATATGCTGGCGATGTATTTGGCGGAGCAAGGCAAGGATAGCCTGTTGCAGGCCGCAGTGGTGGTATCAGCACCACTGATGCTTGAACCCTGCGCTAATCGTATGGAACAAGGCTTCTCACGGGTCTATCAGCATTATTTACTGAACCAACTAAAGTTAAATGCCACACGTAAGCTTTTGCATTATCCCGGAAGCCTGCCTTTGGATCTGGCTCAATTGAAAGGATTGCGGCGAATCAGAGACTTTGATGATGTCATAACTGCTAAAATTCATGGTTTTAATGATGCAGTCGATTACTATCGCCGTTGCAGCGCCCTGCCGCTATTGCCGCAGATTACAACTCCGCTGCTCATTATTCATGCTAAAGATGATCCCTTCATGACCGCGGAGGTGATCCCAAACCTTAGCGACTTACCAAGCAATATTGACTATCAGTTAACCGAGCATGGCGGCCATGTTGGTTTCGTCGGTGGCTCATTGAAACACCCGCAAATGTGGCTGGAACAGCGAATTCCAACCTGGCTTTCCCCTTATCTGGAGCAACAGTAATGATAGTTCCCTGGCAGCAAGTTGACGGTGAAACGCTGGATAACTTACTTGAAGCCTTTGTGTTACGTGAGGGCACCGATTACGGCGAGCATGAGCGCTCATTAGCGCAAAAAGTCGAGGATGTACGCCGCCAGTTGATCAGCGGTGAAGCCATATTGGTGTGGTCCGAGTTACATGAAACCATCAATATTATGCCGCGCAGCGCATTTCGTGCCGGAGCAGAAGAGCAGCAATAGTCCTTTCGCCGTTAAGAAGACATTCGGTGAAACAGGGTGACAAGCCCGCCACTTTGCCCTAAAAATAATCATCAACGATAAAAAACAGGCAAGTACAGCCCGGCCACTGAAGGTCTAATTCCATGGAGTTACAGCTAATATGTCGACTAAACATCCGGTTATAGCCGTTACCGGCTCAAGTGGCGCAGGGACAACCACCACCAGCCTGGCGTTCCGTAAGATCTTTCAGCAACTGAATATTCGCGCAGCGCAAATTGAAGGTGACAGCTTCCATCGCTATACCCGCCCTGAGATGGATGCAGCCATCCGTAAAGCGCGGGATCAAGGCCGGCATATCAGCTATTTTGGCCCCGAAGCCAATGACTTTGGCCAGTTGGAGCAAAGTGTGTCGGAATACGGCGAACACGGTACTGGCCGCTCACGTAAGTATTTACATACCTATGATGAAGCAGTGCCATACAACCAAATTCCCGGTACGTTTACCCCGTGGGAAGCATTGCCACAACCTACTGATGTACTGTTTTACGAAGGGCTACACGGTGGTGTGGTGACGGAACATCATGATGTGGCAAAGCACGTCGATCTGTTGGTGGGCGTAGTGCCTATCGTCAATTTGGAGTGGATACAGAAGCTGGTGCGAGATACCGGTGAACGTGGCCATTCACGCGAAGCAGTGATGGATTCCGTAGTCCGCTCCATGGATGATTATATCAACTACATTACGCCGCAGTTCTCACGCACTCATATCAACTTCCAGCGCGTGCCAACCGTCGACACATCAAATCCGTTTGCTGCCAAAGCCATTCCGTCACTGGATGAAAGTTTTGTGGTTATTCATTTCCGTGGTTTGGAACAAATTGATTTCCCTTACTTACTGGCGATGTTGCAAGGATCATTTATCTCGAATATCAATACATTGGTGGTGCCCGGCGGAAAAATGGGGCTGGCAATGGAGCTGATTATGGCACCGCTGGTGCAGCAACTGCTGGAAGGGAAGAAAATCGGTTAATATCCTTCGTTCTTGAGGCCGCAGTATAGCAACTGCTGGAGAGAAAAAATAATTTGGCGCTATCCCAAGCCAAAGTAATTGGAGCTGCAGGTAGGCGGCAAGCGAACTCATCCCGATGAGCTTACATAAGTAAGTGATTCAGGTGAGCGAACGCAGCTAACAACCCTGCAGCTTCAAGTACGAAGGGTTTGCTTAGGCGATATCACGAATTTCAAAACTGTGGGTAATAGACGCCGCTTTACCCAACATCAGTGAAACGGAGCAATACTTTTCGGCTGACAACTCAACGGCTCGCTCAACAATTTTGTCGGTCAGGCCTTTGCCGCTGACAATAAAATGCAGGTTGATGTGTGTAAACAGACGCGGTGCTTCTTCACGGCGCTGCGAAGTTAATGACACTTCGCAATCGCGCACATCATTGCGGCCTTTTTGTAAAATAGAGACCACATCAATCGCACTACAGCCACCTGCCGACATTAACAGCATTTCCATCGGACTCGGTGCTTTGTCTCCGGCATTACCGTCCATCAACACCTGATGACCTGATGCCGATTCACCCAAAAATGTCAGCCCCTCAACCCACTTTATACGTGCCTGCATAACGCTTGCTCCCAGTTAAATTTTCTGATTAAGACTACCCTTTCATTTACAAACTGGCAATGTAACCCGACGTTCATCATGCTGAAGCGATACAACACAAGACACTGGCTTCATCCTGTGCTACAAACAGAACCGAAAGTGTTGTTTCTAGAATTAAATAGGGTAGCTTCTCAATACTCAGTGAAGGGTTTCTATCCGGTACGTATCTTGGCTATACCTTTCGGCAGTTGAGCAAATTAATATGCTACGAGAAAGTGTATTTTATAAGCACGCCGTACAGGGAACTCTGAGCCCTGTTAAGTTAGGCAGCGATAACAACAGAGGATAACAGCGAATGGTTCTCGGCAAGCCACAAACAGACCCGACTCTCGAATGGTTCCTGTCTCATTGCCATATCCACAAATATCCATCGAAGAGTACGCTGATTCACCAAGGTGAAAAGGCCGAAACGCTTTACTACATCGTGAAAGGCTCCGTTGCGGTGCTTATCAAAGATGAGGAAGGTAAAGAGATGATTCTCTCCTATCTTAATCAGGGAGATTTCATCGGCGAACTTGGATTATTTGAAGAAGGCCAAGAACGTAGCGCCTGGGTTAGAGCAAAAACCGCCTGTGAAGTGGCTGAAATTTCTTACAAAAAATTCCGTCAGCTTATTCAGGTCAATCCAGATATTTTAATGCGCCTATCTTCACAGATGGCGAGTCGCTTACAAATTACATCTGAGAAAGTGGGTAACCTTGCTTTCCTTGATGTGACTGGGCGTATTGCACAAACGCTGCTTAATCTGGCAAAACAACCTGATGCCATGACCCACCCAGATGGGATGCAGATTAAAATTACCCGCCAGGAAATTGGTCAGATAGTTGGCTGCTCCCGCGAAACCGTGGGGCGGATACTAAAAATGCTGGAAGATCAAAATCTGATCTCCGCACACGGTAAAACGATTGTCGTCTACGGCACCCGTTAATTCCCCCTAAACGGGTGTCGATACTGTCGGCACCCGTTTTTTAATCTTTTGTGATCAATAAATTTCTGGGGCCTTTATGAAATGGCAACGGCTGATTTATCGTCCTGAAGTTATTTATCGGCCCAATGTTAATTACGCGCTGCGCCAAACATTGGTTCTCTGCCTGCCCGCAGCATTAGGGTTTGCTCTCGGCGAACTTCGACTGGGTTTGATGTTTTCCCTGATACCCGCCTGTTGCAATATCGCCTCGCTGGATACACCACACCAACATTTTTTCCGGCGTCTGCTGGTCGGCGGCACGCTGTTTACTGCGAGTAGCTTCCTAACCCAGCAACTGCTGCTATGGGATATTCCATTGCCCGCCGTCATGCTCGGCCTGGCATTAGTTTTGGGGGTGAGTGGGGCGATTAGCCAGTTGAATAGCCATTTGTTACCGGCTGCCCTGATTGCTGCTATTTTTAGCCTCAGCATGGTGGGCCGCGCCCCGATCTGGCAAGCGCCTTTACTGTGTGCGGTGGGGACACTTTGGTATGGTGTGTTTAACTGGTTATGGTTCCGACTCTGCAAGGATCAACCGATCCGCGAACCCTTGAGTCAACTTTATTACTTGCTAGCCGATTATTGTGACACCAAATACAGCCTGTTTGCTCAGCACCTTGAGCCGGAAAAATCGATACCGCCGCTGCTGGACAAACAACAGGCGATTATGGACAAGATTAATCAGCTTTATCAGCAATTTAATCTGATTCATAACACAACGAAGAAAGAGCAGAAACGGTTGTTGGGATTGTTCCAAATGGCTCTCGATCTGCAAGAGCACATTACTGCGGCCCTGATTCAGCCAGAAAAAGTACAGGAGTTAATGGAGCAAACGCAGATTGAGGGGGTGATGCGCCGTAATTGCCAGAAAATCTCAGCCCAAATGCGCACTATTGCCAACGATATTCTCTATCACCACCGTGCTGCTGAACATTTTACTGCCGATGATGCTCTGCCAGAACTGGCAAACATCGCACAGGCACACCCGAACAACCCGGTCGCACAATTCTACTACTACCATATCAGCCATATTACCCAATTATTGAGTGACCGGCGGCCACTGTATGACCGTGACCTGATGTCCAGCCAACAATCACAGCCGTTCTGGCCAGCATTGATCAGCTATCTGTCGTTCAAATCAGGCGCACTGCGGGAAGCGGCTCGCCTGGGAGTGACACTGGCAGCAGGTAGCTATATCGGCAGTTTAATTCATTTACCCAAGCCTTATTGGATTCTGCTCACGGTGATGCTGGTAACGCAGAACGGTTATAACGCCACCAAGGTACGAATCCATCACCGTGCACTCGGTACCTTTATCGGGCTGTTACTCGCAGCTACCTTGTTGCATTTTCAGATGTCGGAAGGCACCACGCTGAGCATCATGTTACTCATCACATTGATAGCCTATCTGGTTCAACGCAAAAACTATGGCTGGTCAGTCATTTTTAGAACTATCACGACTGTGTATATCTTGCAGTTATTGACCGGAGAAGGCGCTGACTTTTTGGTTCCACGCCTGCTGGATACCTTAATTGGTTGCGCATTGGCCTTTGCCAGCGCCTTATGGCTGTGGCCCCAGTGGCAGAGTGGCTTACTGCGTAAGAATGCCCATCAGGCGCTAGAGGCGTATCAGAAGATTTTGCGCTTGCTGCTGACACCTGAACCAGATATCACCCAACTGGCCTATGAACGCATTGAAGTGAATAAGGCCAGTAATACCGTGTTAAGTTCCTTAAATCAGGCGATGCAAGAACCGGGATTCAACTCAAAATATCTGGCAGATATGCGGCTATGGGCCACTCACAGTGAGTTGATTGTCGGGCATATCAATGAGATGACTATCCTGACACGGGCCTATCCCTTGGGGAGTTCAGCACCAGGTAAACATCACATTCAGCTCAGCGTCGAACTGGCGGCGGATTATTTACAACTCTGTGAGATAGCCATTCAACAGTGTCAGCAAAGGCTGGAGTCGGACAACAGCGAAGGTAATAACGATTTCGTGCAGATGCCGGATGTCACACCGGATACACAGATCTCTGAGCTGGAACGTAATTTACGGCGGGTCTTGTCACATTTAAGCGTGATGCATACGGTGTCCGCCATGGCTTGGCAACAACAACCCCATCACGGTATTTGGCGCAGTCGGAGGTTGCGGGAGCAAGCATAACAAGGGAGAGGCAACAGCCTCTCCCTAATTGAGTTAACCCTGGACCAGGCTGGCGACTGCTTTATCCAACCTTGCCATTCCTTGTTTGATATCATCCAGCTCCACCACTAATGAAGGGGCTAACCGCAACACATTCGGCCCGGCATTGAGGACCATCAAGCCATTAGCGGCCGCAGCCATCAACAACTCCCGCGCACGGCCATGGTATTGCGGCGTTAACTCGGCACCAATCAATAACCCCATACCACGGATATCCTCAAACAAATGATACTTGTTGTTGATATCTTGCAGAGCCTGCACAAACAGCCCATGGCGCTGTTCAATACCATTAAGTACCTCAGGGGTATTAATCACATCCAACGCAGCCTCAGCAACGGCACAGGCCAGAGGATTACCCCCATAAGTAGTACCATGTGTGCCCACTGCCATTACCGACGCAATTTCTTCCGTGGTTAGCATCGCACTAATAGGGAAACCGCCACCCAAGGCTTTCGCTGTGGTCAAAATATCTGGCGTCACACCATAATGCATATAGGTAAACAGCTTGCCACTACGCCCCATACCACTTTGTACTTCATCGAATACCAGCAGCGCATTATGCTGATCGCACAAAGCCCGCACCCCTTGTAGGAATTCAGGCGTCGCAGAGGTGATACCCCCTTCCCCTTGGATAGGTTCAAGCACCACCGCACAAGTGTGGTCATCCATAACGGCTTTCACCGCAGCCAGATCATTAAACGGTACATGGATGATATCGGCAGGTTTCGGGCCAAAACCATCGGAATATTTTGGCTGACCACCTACCGAGACAGTAAACAAGGTGCGACCATGGAAAGCATTGTGGAAAGCAATGATTTTAGTCTTATAGGGGCTATGGCGCTCAATGGCATAATGACGGGCCAGCTTAAAGGCGGCTTCATTTGCCTCACCACCGGAGTTGGCAAAAAACACGCGATCCGCGAAGGTCGCAGCAATCAGTTTTTGCGCTAAACGCAGTGCAGGCTCATTAGTGAAAACGTTACTGGTATGCCATAACGTCTCGCCTTGCTGATGCAATGCTGCCACCAGCGCCGGATGGCAATGTCCCAACGCAGTAACTGCAATTCCGCCAGCAAAATCAATATATTCGGTACCTTGTTGATCCCATACGCGGCTACCTTTCCCTTTTACCGGGATAAACTGCGCAGGTGCATAAACAGGCAAAATAACCTGATCGAATGTACTGCGAGTTACTGCTAATTTGTCTGCCATTGCGCTGTCCACCCTGTTATCCCCTTCGCACTTGAAGCTACAGGGTTGTTAGCTGCGTTCACGCGCCCGAATCACTTGACTGAGTAAGCTCGTCGGGATTCGCTTGCGGGCTACCTACCTGCAACTCCAATGACTTTGGGTATAATCCATTGAGTTACCAATTATTGGTATGTGAAAATATAATCACAAAATATGCATAAAAAATCACAATCAGGCAAACAAAAATATCCATTTTGTAGTGATTTTATCTCAACATATTAATTTTTAAGAAAATTATCTAATAACTGATGACCTTGTTCACTAAGGATACTCTCTGGGTGGAATTGCACGCCCTCCAGCGGTAGCGCACGATGACGAATACCCATAATTTCATCCATCACCCCCTCATGTTCCGTCCAGGCGGTCAGTTCAAAACAGTCTGGCAATGAGTCGGTCGCAATCACCAAAGAGTGATAACGGGTCACGGTTAGCGGTTGGTTAAGCCCCTGAAAAACGCCCTGACCATTATGCCAAATCGCTGTGGTCTTACCGTGCATCACTTGCCGTGCCCGCACTACACGCGCGCCAAAAGCCTGCCCTAGCGCCTGATGCCCCAGGCAAACACCCAGTATCGGCACTTTTCCAGCAAAATGGCTGATGGCCGCTAAAGAGATCCCGGCCTCATTTGGCGTGCAAGGGCCAGGCGAAATCACCAAATGTGAGGGTGATAACTTTTCAATATCAGCAAGTTGTACCTCATCATTACGTTTAACCACTACCTCAGCACCCAACTCACAGAAATACTGGTAGAGGTTGTAAGTAAACGAATCGTAATTATCGATCAATAGCAGCATTTCATATCCAAAAAATCAGGTTAACGCTTACGCCCACCGGTAATTGACCCCAGAACACCGCGCAAAATTTGTCGCCCCAAGTCCCGCGCCATACTCTTGGCTGCGGTCTGGACGATACCATCACGTTTGCCACCGCGCGGGCCGGTAGAGCCAAACAGTAAATCATTCAGCCCATCCATCAAGCCACCGCCAGCACTACCCTGCTGATCGGTTGACGGCTGAGAAGCCGCCCCCCCTCCGGCCGCTGCATCCCCCATGGTGGAGAATCCACCCGCAGATAATTTCTCATAGGCAGACTCACGATCCACACTCTCTTCATAACGGCCATACAGTGGGGAATGATTGATGGCGTGATTACGTGCCGCCGCATCCAATGCGCCCATTTTTGATTGTGGCGCGATAACCATACCCCGTTCGACCACATTGGGCCGCCCTTTCTCATCAAGGAAAGAGATGAGCGCCTCGCCAACCCCCAGTTCGGTAATCACCTGTTCGGCGCTAAATGCCGGATTCGCACGCATAGTCTGAGCCGCAGCCTTAACCGCTTTTTGATCCCGTGGGGTAAAGGCGCGCAGGGCATGCTGTACCCGGTTGCCCAGTTGACCGAGGATTTTATCGGGGATATCCAATGGATTTTGTGTCACAAAATAGATGCCAACCCCTTTTGAGCGAATCAGCCGGACCACCTGTTCAACTTTATCTACCAGCGCCGTTGGCGCATCACTGAACAGCAGATGGGCTTCGTCAAAGAAAAACACCAGTTTAGGCTTATCAACATCACCCACTTCAGGAAGTTGCTCGAAAAGTTCAGCCAGCAACCACAACAGAAAAATCGCATACAGTTTGGGCTGATTAATTAACCGATCAGCCGCTAACAGATTGATAACTCCCTGCCCATGGCTGTCGAGTTGCATTAAATCGTGAATATCCAGCATTGGCTCGCCAAAGAATTGATTGGCACCTTGCTCTTCCAACGTCAGTAAACCACGCTGGATAGCACCAATTGAGGCTGGCGTGATGTTGCCGTATTGCGTACGGAACTGTTTCGCGTTGTCGCCAACATATTGCACGATAGCCCGTAAATCTTTCATATCAAGCAGCAGCAGATTGTTGTCATCGGCAATTTTGAATACCAGTTGCAACACACCACTTTGCACATCATTCAGATCAAGCAGACGCCCCAGCAGCAGCGGGCCAAGATCGGAAATAGTGGCACGGATCGGATGGCCCTTTTCAGCGAAGATATCCCACGGCACAATCGGGCAAGCTTGTGGTTGCCAATCCGTAACACCTATCGCCGCCAGCCGGGTTTGGAGTTTTTCCGAATCAACCCCTTCCGCCCCAATGCCGGATAAATCCCCTTTTACATCGGCGAGAAATACCGGCACACCAATACGGGAAAATTGCTCAGCCATTTTTTGCAGGGTGACTGTTTTACCGGTACCGGTTGCGCCGGTAATCAGGCCATGACGGTTAGCCAGAGCCGATAAAATCACTAAATCCTGTGCTGGCGGTACCTTCGCGATAAGCAATGTTTCACTCATAAACCTTCACCTCATCACGTTTACGTTAGAGACAGATAATTGATTATAAGCACCCGATTCGGGCAAACGGATTAATTTATGGTGGCAATACGATGGTTACTCAAAGAACGTGGCGTTGTCGGTAGGCAGCAAGCGAAAGACAAATTGGTTGTAAACCAGCCTTCGAGGTTGAGCGTGAAGGCTGGTAACTCGCGATTAAGGTAAAACTTTCGCTGACAGGATAGTGATCGGTTTGACTGGCACATTCTGATACGGGCCGACATTTTCGGTCTGAACCTGGGAGATCTTCTCTACCACATCCATCCCTTTAACTACTTTACCGAACACGGCATAACCGAAGTCACGTTGGCCGTGGTCAAGGAAAGCATTGTCTGCCACATTCAGGAAGAACTGGCTGGTAGCACTGTCTTTATCGGCAGTACGGGCCATAGAGATGGTACCACGCAGGTTACGCAGGCCGTTATCCGCTTCATTTTTGATTGGCGTTTTAGCGGTTTTCTGTTTGAAATCAGCGGTAAAACCACCACCTTGAACCATAAAACCGGGAATAACACGGTGAAAAATAGTGTTGTTGTAGTAGCCGTTGTTTACATAATCAACGAAGTTTTGTGTTGAAACCGGTGCCTTCTGGCTATTGAGTTCCAACTCAATATTCCCAACAGACGTCGTTAACAACACATGAGGCTCACTGGCGGCAAAAGCTGCGGGAGCCACGGCGCTAAGGGAACAAAGTGCAATGAAGGTCACTAAAGTACGTTTGAACATTAACGGTTCCTTTCTGTGGGATGCGAACAACGGAAAAGCGCTTTGATTCTAGAGAGCTGACCCGCGCAATGCCACCCATTTACAGATTTTTACGTAACAGAATGCGCATTTTGGCTGAAAAGCTGCCTCTTCGACAATTAAACAGCACCATGATGATTCGTTAACCAAATTAAACCATCCCTGCAATCCTGAGCAATAGTGTAATTCTGCTATAGGGATCACGTCTTGCCTATTTTCCTTTGCCCTGCCTGCCATTTTTGCGAGAAACATCTCATTTTGTTTTTGGTTAATTGCTAGTCTGCCCCAAATGAGAGCGCTCTCATTTATAATTAATCCACATGGAGGCCAAATGATGAAAACCTTTAAAATTGCCATTATTGGTGGCGGTAGTAGCTATACCCCGGAGTTGGTTGATGGGCTGATTCAGCGTATTGACCAGTTACCGGTCACTGAACTGGCACTGGCTGATGTCGAATTAGGCCGTCAAAAAGTGGAAATTATTGCTGCATTAACCCGACGAATGCTGGATCGGCATGGGCTGGAGCATGTAAAAGTCAGTGTTCACTTCTCATTGGATGACGCCATTACGGGAGCCAGTTTTGTCCTGACACAATTCCGTGTCGGCCAACTCCCGGCACGCGCGGCAGATGAACGTTTGGGGCTAAAATATAACCTACTTGGGCAGGAGACCACGGGAGTAGGGGGTTTTGCCAAAGCTCTGCGTACCATTCCGGTGATGCTTGATATTGCCGCCAGAGTTGAGCGGTTAGCACCGGATGCCTGGATCATTAACTTCACCAATCCCGCCGGGATCGTTACTGAAGCAGTAACGCGTTATAGCAAAGCGAAAATCATCGGTTTGTGTAATGTCCCGATCAGCATGCATCACATGATTGCCAACTTGCTACACGCACCTTATGAAGATATTCAACTGCGCTTTGCCGGGCTAAATCATATGGTGTGGGTACATGAGGTGTTACAACGGGGTAAAGATGTCACCGCCGAGGTACTGAACATGTTGTGTGATGGGGCCTCACTGACCATGAACAATATTAAGGAAGCACCATGGCCACCAGAGTTCCTGCGTGCAATGGGGGCGATTCCTTGTCCATATCATCGCTATTTCTATCAGACTCAGGATATGCTGGCAGAGGAAATCGCCGCAGCGGCTGAACGAGGCACCCGTGCTGAACAAGTTATGCAGGTAGAAAAAGAGCTGTTCGAGCTGTACGCTGATCCGCATCTGGACAGTAAACCAGAGCAACTCAGCTTCCGCGGTGGATCATTTTATTCTGAAGTTGCACTGGAGCTTATTCGTGCCATTCATAATAATTTAGGTACGCAACTTGTTGTAAATACAACAAACCGTGGTGCAATCCGTGGTTTATCTGATGGCTCAGTAGTAGAAACTAACTGTATTGTTGATGCACAAGGTGCACACCCACTGACCTTCGGCCCATTACCTGTTGCTATGCATGGGCTGACCCAGCAGGTGAAAGCCTATGAGCGCTTGACCATTGAAGCTGCGGTGCACGGTGACCGTCGTAGTGCCTTGTTAGCGTTAGTGACTAACCCACTGATCGCTAACGCCAGCATTGCTCAGCCACTATTGGAAGAAGTTTTTCAGGTAAATAAACCTTACTTGCCTCAGTTCACAGACCTGTAATGTTAAATTAACTATTGTTGTGGGTTATGATTTTACACCCAACGTCATTGGCGTTGCAGCCAGACAACCCGCGCAAAACCCGATGAACTTGCGCAATCAAGCGATTCGGATCACGCTGCTTGCGAGGTCCAAGGATGGACGGAGTAACGAACGCAGCTAATCCCCTACGACTTCAATGGCGAAGGGGCTACTTTTACCCTAAACAGGAGTATGAAATGGTTACACTGGAAGACGTCGCGGTATTAGCCGGGGTTTCCCGTGCTACGGTTTCCCGCGTGGTCAACGGTGATACCAATGTCAAATCCCGGACCCGCGAAAAGGTAGAACAAGCGGTAGCGGTATTGGGCTATACCCCAAACCCTGCTGCGCGAGCACTGGCGTCCAGCCAAAGTAATACCCTGGGGTTGGTGACAACCTCATATCGCGGTGGCTTCTTTGGTGCGTTGATGGATTTTGTTCAGACCGAAACAGAGTCACAAGGTAAACAGCTTTTAGTGACTCAAGGGCGAGATAATGCAGATAAAGAGTGGCTGGCAATCCAGCGCCTGTACAACTTACGCTGTGATGGTTTAATCCTGCACGTGCGTTTTCTCAGTGACGAGAGACTGCACCAGCTTGCAACAGCAGGCCGATCATTCGTGTTATTAGACAGGATGGTTCCCGGTCTTGAGGCCCGTTGTGTGACCTTTGATCACCGGCGCGCCAGTCAAATGGCGACTCAGGTACTTATCGATGCAGGCCACCGCCATATTGCCTGTATCAGTGGCTCTTCTCAGCGCTACTCCAGTGTGTTGCGCCGCCAGGGGTTTTTGGATGCCATGCAAGCCGCAGGTTTAGAACCTACCGCTTGTGTGGAAGGTATTTACGATCTGGAAAGTGGCTATCAACGCGCGGACGAGATCTTAAAGCAACCTCATCTACCCACAGCTATCTATTGCTGTAACGAAGAAATGGCAATCGGCGCGCTGTTGGCTATCAATAAGCACCATTTGCAAGTACCACAGGATATTTCATTGATTTGCTATGACAGTGGCGAACGCGCCCCTTTTGTCAGCCCGGCCTTAACCAGCCTGCACTTCCCGATTGTTGGAATGGCGCAATTCGCCACTCAGTTGTTGATTAATCCACAGCTCCCCATCACCAGCTTTCCACCAGCAATTATTATGCGCGATTCTGTTATGCCACCGAAACAACTCCGCTAGTCAGCCCCGGTGGCAAGTTATCGCTCTTCCCTGCTTATCTTTCTTTTCGTTCATGAAGATAGCGAATGTTATTGGCGTTACTGGCAACAGAATAAACCTCATTAGAGGCTCATCACCCCGCATCACTCACATAAGCAAGTGATGCGGCTACGCGCCTACTGTTTCAAGAACCAAGGGTAACGCTATTAAAATGTCACATTCAATTTTGCCCAAAGAGTCCGGCCCGGCTCATTCAACGACGTATTGGCTGAGTATCCAAATCCACTATTACCAGCCAGATTCAGGTGCTCGCTGTACGCTTTATTCAGCAGATTATCGATACCAGCGCTGACTTTGACTTGTTTTGTAACCTTGTAAGCCACATTGGCAGACAGCACACCGAAACCCGCGCTATCAGCAAAGTCTTTGCCCACCACATTCCCTTCGTTAATCGCAACCCGGTGCTGACTGCTGACTAACCGCCATAATGCGGTGCTACTCCAGTCCCCTGTTTCAAACGTCAATCCTAACCGTGCTTCAAGGGGAGGGATTTGCGGCAACGGACGATGATTACTGGTATTTTTCCCCCAGGCATAAGCCAGGCTGGCGTCAGCTTTCCAATTGTCGTTAAAGGCGTACCCTGCCCCCATCTCACCGCCCATGATAGTTGCGTCGATATTATCTGCCTGGCTGATGCGCAGATTGTTAGGGTCATACTTGAACAAGATGAAATCATTAACCCGACCAAGATAAGCTGAAACCCAACTGTTTAGCTGCTTACCATTGTATTGCGCACCAATATCAAGCTGAGTGGTCTTTTCACTCTTCACCCCCTCAAAAGCGCTGGTAGAGCCAACAGGCCCGAACGTCGGTGAAAATAGCTCCCAATAATCAGGAAAACGCTCTGTATGGCCCAAACCGGCGTACCACATCACGGGTAAGTCAGTCAGATTATGCTCAAAACGCATGAAACCGGCGGGGAGCGTTGCAGAGCGTGTCGGCTCATTAGCCCGGACATAATTGGTGACCTCATGATGATCAATACGGGCACCGGTAATCAACTTATCCTGATCGCTGGCACTCCAGGTCAGTTCGCTGAACAAACCGTTGCTAGTAAAGCGGGCATCTTTATCCCAATGGTCTTGTTTGTTTTTACGGTGCGTATTGGTTTGCAAATCAGTACCCGCCTCCAATTTCAGATCCTGCCACAACCAAGTGCCCATGACTCGCCCACCCATCGTGCGCCGGTCTACATTACTGGACATCGCCATCATCGGTGGCGTGCGTAATGTATTGTTATCCATAATATGATTGGCATAGTTGTAGTAGATTTTGGCTTCAATTTTGTCCAACACCTCACCGATATTTGTTTTTTCAAAACGGGCACCCAGGCTCTCGCGCAAGAACTGGGAACCGTCCATACCGCGCCCGGCATACCTTGCTTCACCGTCACCTTTACCCGCTGTTAGCTCAAGTAACGTATCGCTATCTGGTGTCCAACCCACGGCGATATCGGCATTCCATTTATCCCATTTCGAGGGCACCCGCGTGCCATTGCCATCTTTGTAATCACCCGCCTGAGACTGGTTGCCCATCATGCGCAAATAGCCTTGCTCGTTACCTAAACTGGCATCGAGATTTTTATCCCAGCGACCATTAGAGCCCACCAATAGACTGGCATTCCCTTTGATGCCCGCCTGATCAAAGTGAGGGGGTAGCCGCTCAAACAAAATAGTACCGGCGGAAGCACCAGCTCCCCACAGCACCGATTGTGGCCCCTTCACAACGGTCAGCAGGTCAAAGCTCTCTGGTGAAATATAGGATGTGGGCGCGTCCATCCTTGATGGGCAGGCACCCAGTGTTTCTGCACCATCCGTCAGAATCTTTATGCGCGAGCCAAACATGCCACGGAACACCACATCCCCATTGGTACCCCCATTACGGATTTGCGAAAAACCGGGGATGGTTTTCAGATAGTCAGCTCCATCACTGGCGGGAACGGGTTGACGCGGTGCTTTAGGCGAGGTCACGATAACCAGTGGCGAATGAAGGGGCGCAGTAACGGTTATGACATCAGCATCATTGAGCTTTTTATCACTGCTATCGTTGATGGTGTTATTCACCACCGGATCATGAGCCATCAGATGGTCATGCGTGGCGGCAAAGGTATTTAAAGCAAAGACAGAAAAGGCAGAGGTTACTGCGCATGCTAATAATGTTTTTTTATAGGTTTTATTCTTGCCAGACATAATTATTCCTTGGGCAATACAAATCACTCCGGTGAGTATTTATCCACACCAGAAAAATGGTTTTTATTTTTTATCGGATTATCAGGAATAAAAGGCAGGAGGTGCGCGCGGTTGGCTCTCTGAATAGGTATCTTGAATAATTAACCAATAGATAAATAACGGCGCAGGGATCTCGGCTAACAGTAATGCGGAGCGAATATCCGCGTTGCAAGCCGTATTCAGTAGGGGCAAATGAGTCAGTAATACACAATAGCCACAAGCCGCATGATCCATCATCATGCCATCATGGCCACCTCCGGCCTGCTTGGCATTGCTATCTTGGGCCTTAGTCTGGTTCTGTTGATGATCAGCGTGATGCGCCCTGTCCATAGCACAATTGGCCTGAGCAGTGCTCACGCCCGTCGTTGAAAGGGGTTTTTCCTCATACGAAAGCGCCAGTGAGACTGAAACCACCGGAGCGATAAATAGCATTAGAATCGCCGCTATCCCCAACCAGGCAGAAAAGCGCCTTCTTTGATAAAGAATTTGGCTCAACGGCACCTTATCGCCGTTAGTGTTACATCGGTAATCACGCTTCTCATCACGATAGATTCCTTTATATCGATGAAAAAAAGAAAGTGGACTGATTAATTATCTGTTTTATTAATAGTTTTATACCCAAGTTACTTCGAGATGCAGATAGGCAGCAACCGAGCAAATCCCCTGGGCTTAGATAACTAAGTGACTGAGGTGAGCAAGGGCAGTCAACACCCCAGCATCTTGAAGGGCGACGGGTATATGGTTTTTCACTGTTCTACAGACGGGGAAATCATACCTGAGACAACCTTAACACGGCCTACACTTTAATAGAATTAAGAATCTTTATCATTTGAGGATGCGTCGCAATTTGTGACGGCTCACTATTATTCGTAATTGCTTTTCAGTCATTACATTAAAATTTGAATGTAAATCACAAAAACTCACTATGCCTGTGCTAGGATCCGCCGCCTTAGTGCTGAAAACCGGTTTGATCTCCTTTTAGCCCTATGTCCGTTTTTAGCAATTATCTGTCTTTAACTCTTTATTTATTTGATACTGACGCACAGGCCTATTTATGAATAACAGCAATCGCATTCGGCTCACTTGGATCAGTTACTTCTCTTACGCCCTTACTGGTGCGTTAGTTATTGTCACCGGGATGGTGATGGGGAATATCGCAGAGTATTTCAATCTGCCTATTGCCAGTATGAGTAACACATTTACTTTCCTTAACGCGGGTATTTTAATCTCTATCTTCCTCAATGCCTGGTTAATGGAAATCATTCCATTAAAACGCCAGTTGGTGTTTGGCTTTATTCTGATGTTGATTGCTATCGCCGGATTGATGGTTGGCCATAATCTAATGGTCTTCTCAATCAGCATGTTCATCCTCGGGGTGGTCAGTGGGATAACCATGTCGATTGGTACCTTCCTGATAACCCATATGTACGAGGGGCGTCAGCGCGGTTCACGCCTGCTGTTTACCGACTCGTTCTTCAGTATGGCTGGGATGATTTTCCCTGTCGCCGCAGCAATGCTGCTGGCACGCCATATCGAATGGTATTGGGTGTACGCCTGTATCGGCTTGCTGTATGTCGGTATTTTTGTGCTGACACTGTGCTCTGAGTTCCCGGTTCTGGGCCACAAAGCCGCAGATCAAAGCAAACCGGTGGCGAAAGAGAAATGGGGCGTTGGCGTGCTGTTCCTGTCGATTGCCGCATTGTGCTATATCCTTGGCCAACTTGGTTTTATCCAGTGGGTACCAGAATACGCTACCAAAACGTTCAATATGGATATCAGTCAAGCTGGCCAACTGGTCAGTAACTTCTGGATCTCTTATATGATTGGGATGTGGGTGTTCAGCTTTATCCTGCGCTTCTTTGACCTACAACGCATCGTAACCGTACTGGCAGCACTGGCAACGCTGGCGATGTATCTGTTTGTCAGCACCGATAATCCACAATACCTGAGCTACTACATTCTGGCGTTGGGTTTTGTCTCCAGTGCAATTTACACCACGCTGATTACTCTGGGTTCACTGCAAACCAAAGTCTCTTCGCCAAAGCTGGTTAACTTCATCCTGACCTGTGGCACTGTCGGCACCATGCTGACCTTCGTGGTGACCGGCCCGATTGTCGCCAACAGTGGTGTTCATGCCGCGCTGGCAACGGCCAACGGCCTGTATCTGGCAGTATTTGTGATGTGTCTGATTCTGGGCTTCTTCACCAAGCACCGCAGCCACGGCCATGCGACTGACTGATTTATCGGTTTTACTGCCCTGCCGCCATCAAGGTTGCAGGGCAGCGCCTACTTAAAGTTCACCACCTCTTCCTGCCCCAGATATATACGGCTTTCGGCTGGCTGGGTTTTGGCAATCACCATCCCATGACGAATGGAATAGTGCACTGGCACCTGTCGCCGCACGGCATCGAACCCATTTTCTGCTGGCAGAATAATCAGGTTAGCGCTATTACCTGGCTGCAAGCCATAATCAGATAAATGCATTGTCCTGGCGCTGTGGGTGGTTATCAGATTCAGCCCATCGTTAATTTGGCTGTACCCCATCAACTGACAAATATGTAGCCCCATATGCAGGACTTGCAGCATATTGGCAGTGCCCAGCGGGTACCACGGGTCGAATACATCGTCATGGCCGAAGCAGACATTAATTTCTGCTGCCAGCATCTCTTTAACCCGCGTAATACCACGCCGTTTCGGATAAGTATCAAAGCGCCCTTGTAAATGAATATTCACTAATGGATTGGCGACAAAGTTGATACCGGACATTTTCAACAAACGAAATAACCGGGAAGCATAAGCCCCGTTATAGGAGTGCATCGCTGTGGTGTGGCTGGCGGTAACGCGCGCGCCCATATTTTCCCGGTGCGCCAATGCCGCTACTGTCTCAACAAAGCGTGACTGCTCATCATCAATTTCATCACAATGCACATCCACCAGCCGCTGATATTTCTGTGCCAAGGCAAAGGCGATATGCAGAGATTCAACGCCATATTCGCGGGTGAATTCAAAATGTGGAATGGCCCCGACCACATCAGCCCCCAGCCGCAGCGCCTCTTCCAACAACGCGGCACCGTCGGGATAAGAGAGAATCCCCTCTTGTGGGAAAGCGACAATCTGCATCTCCACCCATGGGCTAACTTCTTCTTTTACCTCTAACATCGCACTGAGTGCCGTCAAACTAGGATCGGAAACATCCACATGGGTACGGACATACTGAATGCCATTGGCGATTTGCCACTTCAACGTCTGCCATGCCCGCTGTTTAACATCCTCGCGAGTGAGCATGGCTTTGCGCTCTGCCCAGCGCTCAATCCCTTCAAACAGAGTACCTGACTGATTCCAGCTCGGTTGCCCGGCCGTTTGGGTGGTATCCAGATGGATATGTGGCTCAATAAAAGGCGGTAATGCCAACCCACCTTGCGCATCCAGCACCCCGGCTTCAACAGTCTGCTGTTCCGGCTGCGGGCTAATAGCACTGATTTTGCCCTCCGCGATAGTTATCTGCCAAAAGCCCGCTTGCCCGGCAAGCCGTACATTATTGATAGTGGTGAGTAAGTGATTTGGTAAGGATTGCGTTGTCATCGGTGCCTCCATGATCCCTTTTATATTCTGGTCATAACCACAAGCTATTTGCTTTAGCTTACCCGACCAACAGTATGCTGCCCGATTTTCTTTTCCGTCATTTAAAATCTCAAACTGAAACCTTTCAGCTAAAGATGAATGAAATCCGCAACTTATCAAAAAACGTTAAAAATCATCCATCTACCACCTTAGAGGTATATGGAAAGCAAATTGATTTACATCAAGAAGTGCGGTGTAGGGAGGATTACTGTAAGCGTAGAAAATTAAAAATTGAGGCAAAAATGAGCAAAGTCAAACTTGCCATCATCGGCAACGGTATGGTCGGCCACCGCTTTATCGAAGACTTATTAGATAAAGCAGATAAAGACCAATTTGAGATAACCGTATTTTGCGAAGAACCGCGCATCGCTTATGACCGGGTACATCTTTCTTCTTACTTCTCCCACCATACTGCGGAAGAGTTATCACTGGTTCGTGAAGGCTTTTATGAAAAGCACGGTGTAAAAGTGCTGATTGGTGAACGTGCCATCACTATCAATCGCACCGAGAAAGTGATCCATTCCAACAGTGGTCGTACGCTGTATTACGACAAACTGATTATGGCGACCGGTTCTTACCCGTGGGTCCCACCAATTAAAGGCAGTGAAGGGCAAGATTGCTTTGTCTATCGCACCATTGAAGATCTGAATGCAATTGAGTCTTGTACTCGCCGTAGCAAACGTGGCGCGGTTATCGGCGGCGGGCTGTTAGGGTTGGAAGCCGCAGGTGCTCTGAAAAGCCTTGGCGTTGAAACCCATGTCATTGAGTTTGCACCGGTATTAATGGCCGAACAACTTGATCCGATGGGGGGTGACCAACTACGCCAGAAGATTGAACGTATGGGAGTAAGAGTCCATACCGGCAAGAATACACAAGAGATTGTCCATTCAGGTCAAAACAGCCGTAAAACCATGCTGTTTGCTGATGGCAGTCAGTTGGAGGTGGACTTCATCGTCTTCTCCACCGGTATCCGCCCACAGGACAAACTAGCACACCAATGCGGTTTAGCAACTGCACGCCGTGGTGGTATTGCCATTAATGATTATTGCCAAACCTCCGACCCCGATGTATACGCCATTGGCGAATGTGCCTCATGGCAAGAGCGCACCTTTGGCTTGGTCGCGCCGGGCTATAAAATGGCGCAGGTCACCGCAGACCATCTACTTGGCCGCGAGAACGCCTTCCACGGTGCCGACATGAGTGCAAAACTGAAACTGCTGGGCGTGGATGTCGGTGGGATTGGTGATGCTCATGGCCGCACTGAGGGTGCTCGTAGCTACGTTTATCTGGATGAAAGTAAAGAAATTTATAAACGTCTGGTGGTTAGCGCAGATAACAAAACCCTATTAGGGGCAGTGCTGGTGGGTGATACCACCGATTACGGCAATTTGCTGCAACTGGCACTGAACAACATCGAATTACCCGAAAACCCGGACAGCCTGATCCTGCCTGCCCATGCGGGCAGCAAACCGGCAATGGGCGTGGACTCGCTACCGGACAGCGCGCAAATCTGTTCCTGTTTTGATGTGACTAAAGGCGACATCATTCAGGCTATCGGCCAGGGTTGCCACACCGTTGCCGCACTGAAATCCGCCACTAAAGCCGGTACCGGTTGTGGCGGTTGCATTCCGCTGGTCACCCAGGTGCTGAATGCTGAGCTAAGCAAGCAAGGCATTGAAGTTAACCATCATTTGTGTGAACACTTTGCCTATTCGCGCCAAGAGTTATATCACCTGATTCGGGTTGAAGGGATTAAGTCCTTCGATGCGTTGCTGGAGAAATACGGGAAAGGTTACGGTTGTGAAGTGTGTAAGCCAACCGTAGGGTCACTGCTGGCATCGTGCTGGAATGAGTATATCTTAGAGCCGCAACACACGCCGTTGCAGGATACCAACGATAACTTCCTCGGCAATATTCAGAAAGATGGTACCTATTCGGTTATCCCACGCTCACCGGGCGGGGAAATCACACCGGATGGTCTGTTAGCCATTGGTCGTATCGCCAAACACTATAATTTGTATACCAAACTGACCGGCTCTCAGCGGGTGGGGATGTTTGGCGCGCAAAAAGATGACTTGCCCGCTATCTGGGCGCAGCTCATTGAAGCCGGTTTTGAAACCGGACACGCCTATGCCAAAGCGCTGCGCATGGCAAAAACCTGCGTTGGCAGCACCTGGTGCCGCTTTGGTGTCGGTGACAGCGTCGGCTTTGGTGTGGCGCTGGAGCATCGTTACAAAGGTATTCGCACACCGCATAAAATGAAGTTTGGCGTCTCCGGTTGTACCCGTGAATGTTCGGAAGCTCAGGGCAAAGATGTCGGAATTATCGCCACCGAAAACGGCTGGAACCTGTATGTCTGTGGTAACGGTGGTATGAAGCCACGTCATGCTGACCTGTTGGCAGCGGATCTGGATGAAGAAACCCTGATGCGCTACCTCGACCGTTTCATGATGTTTTATATCCGCACTGCCGATAAGCTGCAACGCACCTCCGTCTGGCTGGAAAGTTTGGAAGGCGGCATTAACTATCTGCGCGCCGTGATCCTCGATGACAAGTTAGCTATCAACGACCAGTTGGAAGCCGATATTGCCCGCCTACGCGACAAAGTGATCTGCGAATGGAAAGTGACGGTTGAGAACCCGGCAGCACAGGTTCGTTTTGCCCACTTCATTAACAGCCCGCTACGCGACCCGAATGTACAAGTGGTACCTGAACGTGAACAACATCGCCCAGCGCGCCCAGATGAGCGTATCCCGGTCCGGGTGTTGGAATTGGAGGATAACGTATGAGCCAGTGGATCCCACTCTGTCCATTAACCGATATTTTACCCGGTAGCGGCGTATGCGGCTTGATCGGTGAGCAGCATGTCGCGGTTTTCCGCCCTTATGCTGACGAACAACTCTTTGCCATTAGCAATATCGATCCTTTCGCACAGGCCAGTGTGTTATCACGCGGATTAATCGCGGAACATCAAGGTGACCTATGGGTGGCTAGTCCGCTGAAAAAGCAGCACTTCCGCCTGCATGATGGTTTCTGTCTGGAAGATGAAAGTCGCTCAGTTGCCCATTATGACGTGCGAGTTCGCGACGGCATGGTGCAAGTCAAAGCGTGATAAATAACTGGCGGATCCGGTAAATCTGGATTTTTGACAAAAATAACATCAATCATCCCCAAAGATATTGGCGTTGCAGCAAGGCGGCTAACACCGCTGCGGCGTCAAGAGCAAGGGGATTGGGATAGAGTATGTATACAGATACGATCAACAAATGTGCGGCCAACGCGGCTCGCATCGTCAAGTTATCAAAAGAAAGCCCGCTGGGCTTCTGGATTGGCTCAGCAATGGCCGGTGCCTACGTCGGCCTTGGCATTATTCTGATTTTCACACTGGGTAACCTGATCGATCCTGCTTACCGCCCACTGGTAATGGGAGCCACCTTCGGCCTGGCGCTGACACTGGTCATTATCGCGGGTTCTGAGTTGTTCACCGGCCACACCATGTTCCTAACCTTTGGCGTGAAAGCTGGCACCATCAAATCCAGCCAGATGTGGGCCGTATTGCCGCAAACCTGGTTGGGGAATCTGCTGGGTTCTATTTTTGTCGCTCTGCTCTATTACTACGGTGGCGGTAACCTGCTGTCGGTAGACACCAGCCTGGTACACACCGCTGCATTAGCAAAAACCTCAGCCCCAGCTATGACCCTATTCTTCAAAGGTGTATTATGTAACTGGCTGGTTTGTCTGGCGATCTGGATGGCAATCCGCGTAGAGGGTGCCGCCAAATTTATCGCTATATGGTGGTGTTTGCTGGCCTTTATTGCCTCAGGCTATGAGCATTCCGTCGCCAACATGACACTGTTTGCCCTGTCTTGGTTTGGTAATCACAGCGAGGCCTACACCTTAAGTGGCATCGGTCACAACCTGCTGTGGGTAACACTGGGTAATACCCTGTCAGGTGCGGTCTTTATGGGCCTTGGTTACTGGTATGCCACACCACGGGAAAACCGCCCACAACCTGCGGCAGTTAACGCGCCGCAAGCTGTGAAACAGTAACGTACTGAGAATGTTGATTAAGGGGAAACATGCCGTTGGAGCCATTCGGTGTAAACCATCGAAGCGCCACGGGTATGGTCGCCCCTTCAATCACTGAACTTATCAATAGCCACTTCCGCCCCTAGACTGAAGGATTGCCGATGGACTACTTCCCGATTTTCTGCCAACTGCAACATAAAGCCTGCCTGTTGGTCGGCGGTGGTGAAGTTGCTGAACGCAAGGCTCGCTTGCTGCTGGATGCGGGTGCAGTAATTACCGTCAATGCCTGTGAGTTTACGCCACAGTTTCACCACTGGGCGGAACAGGGGCTGCTCACATTAGTCTGCGGCGAATTTGTACCGGATTTGTTGGCAGAGAAGTGGCTGGTGATTGCAGCAACTGATCAGGTGGCAGTCAACGCCTTGGTCTATCAGAGTGCCAATCTACAGCGGGTGTTCTGTAATGTGGTAGATGACCCGAAACGCACCAGCTTTATCATGCCGTCCATCATTGATCGCTCGCCGATTATGATAGCGATATCTTCCGGCGGTAAAGCCCCTGTATTGGCGCGCTTGCTGCGCGAAAAACTCGAGGCAATGTTGCCACAGCATTTGGGCCAATTGGCACAATTGGCGGGTAATTTGCGCCAACGGGTGAAGCAACATTTTGCCGCGATGGCCGATCGTCGCCGCTTTTGGGAAAAACTGCTTACTCACGACCGCTTGGCACAATCGTTGGCTAACGACGATCAGGTACAAATCGAACAACATATTGAGCATCTGTTTAATGCGCCGCTTAGCGATCGCGGTGAGGTGGTTCTGGTGGGTGCCGGGCCGGGAGATGCCGGTTTGCTGACGTTAAAAGGGTTACAGCAGATCCAACAAGCAGACGTGGTGGTGTATGACCGGCTGGTGTCTGATGAGGTGATGAATCTGGTACGGCGCGATGCCGAACGGATTTTTGTCGGAAAAGAGTCTGGCTATCATTGTGTTCCGCAAGAAAGTATCAATCAGTTGCTATTGCAACAGGCACAGCAGGGTAAACGGGTGGTACGCTTGAAAGGCGGTGACCCGTTTATTTTTGGCCGTGGCGGCGAAGAGTTGGAAACACTGGCAGAAGCCGGGATTCCGTTCTCGGTAGTGCCGGGAATTACCGCCGCTTCTGGCTGTTCCGCCTACAGCGGGATACCCCTGACTCACCGTGACCATGCGCAAAGTGTGCGTTTGATTACCGGTCATGCCAAAAAAGACACTCAATTAGATTGGGCTAATCTGGCGGCAGAGAAACAAACGCTGGTGTTCTATATGGGATTATCCCAGGCGGGAGAAATTCAGCGACAACTGATCCAACACGGGATGCCAACTACCACACCTGTGGCACTGGTGGAAAATGGCACCTCGCGACATCAACGTGTAGTCAGCGGCGAACTGAGCCAATTGGGGTTACTGTCCCAGCAGGTCAACAGCCCCAGTCTGATCATCGTCGGTAGCGTAGTCCGTTTACGTGAAAAACTGAATTGGTTCTCCAGTGCGGAGCACAGAAAAACAGCGGAACAGGTAGAAAAGGTGGGTTAGGAAACATTGATGATGAAGGGGGCAAACCCCCTTCATATCATTGAGCCTTACGGATGAGCCACAAAACCGATAGCGTCGTACACTTTAGCTAATGTCTGTTGTGCGCGAGCACGCGCCTTGGCAGCCCCTTCACGCATCACTTCCTGCAAGAAAGCCTCGTCTTCACGATAAGTGTGATAACGCGCCTGTAGCTCTGTCAGCATGCCAGAGACGGCATCCGCCACTGCACCTTTCAAATGACCATACATCTGGCCTTCAAACTGTGCTTCCAACTCAGGAACTGATTGACCGGTCACACCTGACAAGATATCCAGCAAGTTAGAAACACCGGCTTTCTTTTCTACGTCATAACGGATCACTGCTGGCTCATCAGAGTCAGTCACCGCGCGCTTAATCTTTTTAACCACCGATTTCGGATCTTCCAGCAGTTCAATGACGTTGTTGCGGTTGTCATCAGATTTGGACATCTTTTTGGTTGGGTCTAGCAAAGACATTACCCGCGCACCGGCTTTCGGAATAAACGGTTCAGGAATTTTGAAAATATCGCCGTACAACGCATTGAACCGGCCAGCGATATCGCGGCTCAGCTCCAGATGTTGCTTCTGGTCTTCACCGACCGGCACCTGATTAGTTTGATAGAGCAAAATATCCGCCGCCATCAATACGGGATAATCAAACAAACCCGCATTAATGTTTTCAGCATAACGGGCTGACTTATCTTTGAACTGAGTCATACGGCTCAGCTCACCAAAATAGGTATAGCAGTTCAACGCCCAGCTTAGCTGAGAGTGCTCAGGCACATGGGACTGAACAAAAATCGTACTCTTTTTCGGATCGATACCGCAAGCCAGATACAACGCCAACGTATCTAAGGTTCTTTTGCGTAACTGCGCCGGATCTTGACGGGCAGTAATCGCATGCAGGTCAACGATGCAATAAATGCACTCATAATCATCCTGCATCTGTACCCACTGACGCAGCGCACCCATGTAATTGCCAATGGTCAATTCGCCGGACGGTTGCGCACCGCTAAATACGATAGGCTTGATTGGTTTACTGGATACAGCGGTTAATTCAGTGGGTTTACTCATTTTATACTTCCTGATCTTTTAAAGACGACAGCCCGATGGCGGGCAACAGATCGGCAAAATGCTCCAGCACGCAATCGGGGTGACTGGTGGCAATAGCTTCGCCGTAGTTATATCCATAGGTCAGCCCAATACAAGGGCAACCCGCGGCCTGTGCAGCCATAACGTCATTACGCGAATCGCCGACAAACAGCATTTCGCTGGCGCGGAGGCCAAGTTTAGCTAACAGTAAATAGAGCGGGGCCGGATGTGGCTTTTTCACCACCACGTCATCGCCGCCAATAATCACCGAGAAATAATCTGCGATACCCAGAGATGCCAGCAAAGGGGCAACAAACGGCGTCGGCTTATTGGTAATCAGCCCCATTGGCAAACCATGAGCGGCCAGTTGAGCCAGCGTAGCTTTCACTTGCGGGAATAGCTGACTCCCCTGTTCAACTGTTTTGGCATAATAGTGGTCAAACAGCTCACGAGTATGTGCCACTGACTGGGCATCTGGCTCATGGCCTGCCCAGCGCAACGCACGCTCGACCAAAATATCAGCACCATTGCCAATCCAGGTGGATACCCGTTCGTTACCGGCAACCGGTAAGCCTTGATGCTGCAACGCCATATCAATAGCACTGGCAAGGCCTGGCGCGCTATCAACCAATGTACCGTCCAGATCGAACGCCACACCACGGATAGAATCGAATTTAGTCATGAGCAGACATCGCCAGCTCACTGCGCATAGCGTCAATTACTGCGGCATAATCCGGTTGACTGAAAATAGCCGAACCCGCCACAAACATATCAGCACCGGCCGCCGCAATTTGGCGAATATTGTCTACTTTCACCCCGCCATCCACTTCCAGGCGAATGTCATAGCCACTGGCATCAATCAATTTACGCACCTGACGTAACTTATTCAGTGTTTCAGGAATAAATGACTGGCCGCCGAAACCGGGGTTAACTGACATCAACAAGATGACGTCCAGCTTATCCATGACATAATCAAGATAGCTCAGCGGCGTAGCAGGATTAAACACCAAACCCGCCTTGCAGCCATTCTCTTTGATCAGTTGTAAGGTGCGGTCGACGTGTTCAGAGGCTTCGGGATGGAATGAAATATACGTGGCACCGGCTTTGGCAAAGTCTGGGACGATACGGTCAACCGGTTTCACCATCAAGTGCACATCGATCGGCACGGTAATACCATAGTCACGTAGCGCCTGACACACCATCGGCCCGATGGTCAGATTAGGAACGTAATGATTGTCCATCACATCAAAATGCACAACATCAGCCCCGGCCGCGAGCACCTTGGCGGTATCTTCACCCAAACGGGCAAAATCTGCTGACAGAATAGATGGGGCAATTAAAAACTTTTTCATCCGCTTCTCCAAACGTATCTCTTTGTTCTATAAAACATCTGCCTGACAGATGGTGCATCTACGTCAGGGGTTCTATTTCATAAACCATTGGGTTTGAATCTTTACTGAGCGGCATTCCGCTCAGCTATACAGCGCCAAAAGCTCGTTCACTTTACTGCGACCAAGAATATTACGGCTGATAGTACGGCGCGCTTTCACCACATGCAGTGACGCTTGATGATACCAATTGCGCGTCAGTTCTGTGTCGTGGTTAGAAATCAAAACTGGAATTTTGTTCTCGGCCGAAAGTTGATAAGCCAGACGAGCCAAATTCTGTTGATCCACAATGCCAAAGTTATTGGTGTGATATGCCGTAAAATTCGCCGTCGCTGACAATGGCGCATACGGAGGATCGCAATAAACTACCGCCCCGTGCACTGCTTTTAAAAGCGTTTCCTGATAATGCTCACAAACAAATACCGCATTTTGCGATTTTTCAGCAAACCAATACAGCTCAATCTCAGGGAAATAAGGTTTTTTATAACGACCAAAAGGCACATTAAATTCACCGCTCAAATTATAACGGCACAGACCGTTATAACAATGGCGGTTCAGATAGAGAAATAATAATGCGCGGCGATAAGCATCGGTACTGGCGTTAAACTCTTGGCGCAGTAGGTAAAATTGCTCAGAATTATTGAAATCGCCCGTAAATAGAACGCGAGCATCACGCACAAAGTCATCAGTGCGTTCCTTCACGATATTGTAGAGGTTGATAAGATCGCTGTTGATATCGGCCAGTATGTAAGACGCATACTCAGTGTTAAGAAACACCGAACCCGCACCGACGAATGGCTCTATCAAGCAGTCTCCCGCTGGAAGATGGCGTCGTATGTCATCAACCAGCGGATATTTCCCACCAGCCCATTTTAAAAAAGCGCGGTTTTTCTTCATGCCGTCAGTTAGCTACTTAATAATTCAGAGCCGCAGATTGTACTCTGTTTCAAACAGCACATCAGCGCACAAATAAGAATGATTTATTTTTTAAGGTCTTGCTGCACTTGTTGTACAGGTTTAACCCACGGTTTTTTCGCCTGAACATCGGCTGGTAGCGTCGTGATGGCCCTTTTTGCATCAGCAGAAGAAGGGTAGTTACCACTTACTAAAATATACCAAGGTTTGCCATCACGTTTAGTTTCATAGACATGATAGTCAGTTAATTTTTGCTGTTTGGCATAGGCATTCAGTGTGTCTGAGCGCGATGCGCTGCTCAACTGTAGCGTGAAATGACTGCCTGGCGCATTCTTTAAGGTACTGCTGCTGCCAACTGAACTTGATTTAGTCACCGCAGACGCCGCTGGAGAAACCACAGTGGTCGGTTTTTTATGGTTGCTCACTGGCTGCTGTTTAGCCGCCGCCGCTGCTTGTTTCTGCGACGGATGGGTAATAGTTTCACCCGTAACCGGTGCCGGTGCTTTAGCCCCTTTTGAACCAGAAACCGTTGCAGGTGCCGTCGGTAACGTTGATGTCTGGCCGTCATTCATGTTCTGAGACAAGGTATCAACCTGCCCCTGAGTTTGAGAGAGTGCATCAGACATATTGCCCGGCAGCTCAACACGCTGAGTCGGGCTGTTCGCCGAAGGCGGCACTGAGGCCTCAGTTGGCGTTGGCGAAATCGCCGGGGCACTAATATCCTGTGGCTGAGCCGAGTTCTTCACGCCATTGGCATCATGGCCATCACTGGCATTGTTCGCCACGCCGGGCTGGGTGTTATTGCCACTGGTGAGTGAAGATGAATCAGACAGATTAATATTTCTCGCCGCATCAACATTCGGGTTTTGCTGGGACGCTTCATGCTCTGTCGGGGCTTTCAGGGCTGAACCGATGGCAATAATGATCAACAAAAGCACTAAAATGCCGACACCAATCATGATGTGTTGACGTGAAACTGCAAGCTTAGGTCCGGCCGAGGACTTACGGGCACGTGTAGGACGACGGTCACTACTATCTGGTTTCAGATCGTCTTCCGGTTTTAAATCATCCATCTAAACCCTCCAACTAGAGGCAAAAGCCCACCGCATTTATCACTGCGATCTGGCTGATTGATTTTACTGACTGCAAACAGGCTATACCCGTCAGACTTCAGGCTGCATGTGCGTTGGCTACGCTCAATCACCCGAATCACTTACTTATGTAAGCTCATCGGAATTCTCTCGCTTGCCGCCTTCCTGCAACTCGAATTATTTAGGGTATAAACAGCCCGCAGCAAAGGAATAATATCGTACTTATGCCATTTTTATAACTGGCAATCCGTGATAGATGCTAACACCATGTCATGTGCAATACCGCTACGGATTTCTGATTTACCAATAGCCGTTGGCAGCACCAGACGCAATTCGCCCGCCAGCACTTTTTTATCCCGCATCATATGCGGCAGATAAGACTCTGGTGTCATTTCCTGCGGCCCACAGACCGGCAGACCGGCACGCAACAGTAGTTTTTTGATACGCTCAACATCACTGGCTGAGAACTGGCCCAATCGGCGTGAAGTGTGTGCCGCCATCATCATACCAGCAGCAACAGCTTCCCCATGCAACCAGACACCATAGCCCATTTCAGCCTCAATAGCGTGGCCATAGGTATGACCTAAATTGAGTAATGCGCGCATGCCGCTCTCTTCACGTTCATCGGCAGCAACAACATCGGCTTTTAATTCACAACAACGGCGGATGCAGTAAGCTAACGCTGACATATCCAGTGCGAGTAATGCGCCGATATTATTTTCTAACCAATCAAAGAAAGCCGCATCAAGGATGATGCCATATTTGATAACTTCAGCCAGCCCGGAAGCAAGTTCACGCGAAGGGAGAGTTTTTAGACAATCAAGGTCAACCACCACCGATGCGGGTTGGTAGAAGGCACCAATCATGTTCTTGCCCAATGGATGATTCACTGCGGTTTTGCCACCGACAGAGGAATCCACCTGGGACAGTAAGGTAGTCGGAACTTGAATAAAGCGAACGCCACGCTGATAGCAAGCCGCAGCAAAACCGGTCAGGTCGCCTACTACACCGCCACCTAAGGCAACAAGCGTAGTATCACGACCGTGCGGTTTTTCCAGAAGGGCAGAAAATACCTGCTCCAGAACGCTCAGAGATTTATACTGCTCACCATCAGGTAAAATCACCTGATCAACTTTAATGCCACTTTGTTCCAACACTGCCCGGAGCGAATCCAGATAGAGTGGAGCCAGCGTTTGGTTAGTTACCAGCATTACCTGGTCACCCGCTTTTAGTGGCGCAAAAGAGGCCGAATCATTGAACAATCCGGCAGCAATCGTAATGGGGTAACTACGCTCCCCTAACGTGACAGTAATCTTCTCCATGTCGCGCTCAGTAACCTTCTTAACTTACGCCCGGAGGCATTAGTAAAATGCTAAAATCAGTTACTTTCCAGCATGTTGATAATCTGGTTAGCAACAACTTTCGCGCTTTGATCGTCAGTGCGGATGGTGACATCTGCAATTTCTTCGTACAACGGATTACGTTCTTTTGCCAGTGCTTCTAACACTTCACGTGGAGGCGCATCAACTTGTAACAACGGACGTTTTTTGTCGCGCTGTGTACGTGCCAACTGCTTCTCGATTGTGGTTTCTAAATAAACCACAACGCCACGGGCTGACAAACGGTTACGGGTTTCTCTGGATTTAACAGAGCCACCACCGGTTGCCAGAACAATGCCTTGCTTTTCCGTCAGTTCATTAATAACTTTTTCTTCACGATCGCGGAAACCTTCTTCGCCTTCCACGTCGAATACCCAGCCCACGTCAGCTCCGGTACGTCGCTCAATTTCTTGATCGGAGTCGAAAAACTCCATATTGAGTTGCTGAGCTAACTGACGACCAATAGTGCTTTTGCCGGCACCCATAGGCCCAACCAGAAAGATATTGCGTTTCTCTGCCATGTTTTTGGTATTACTAAGACTATTCGTTAATGATAACCCGCCCCGCCAATCAAATCAGCGGCGGGACCTAAACTGAAACCTCATGAGCGATAGTGCGAGATCAGACGGAAAATTATCTCAGCACTTCTGGTAGTTTGGCAACCGAATAAATCGTTGTACACGTCGTGGGAGGGAAACCATACGTTTTTATCGGCGTATCAACGTTATTAAAAACCTCGGAGCTCAATTCGGTAACCCTTGTAAGCTAAATCGGAGGCAGCGTCAAATTTAGAAGCCTCCTATCACACAAAAAGTTGCAGAAAGTCACCAAGATTGGTCTGTTTTCATAAAACCCCCCCCCATAAGGCTCAGGCACTGATTAGCCTTGGCGTGATGAAAATCACTAACTCCCGCCGACTTTGTTGTTGGGTGTCTTGTTTGAACAGCGCTCCCAGCCAAGGGATATCGGCCAGTATGGGCACTTTATTAACTCCCTGGCTATTTTTTTGCTGGAAAATCCCCCCGAGCACAATAGTTTCCCCATCGTTTACGGTTATTTGGGTTTTTATTTCCTGCTTATCTATTAATAATGCTTCACTATCCCCGCGTTTAATTGCCATTCCGGGCATATTCTGGCTGATTTTCAAGTTTAGGGTAATCTTGCCATTACGCAGTATTTTCGGTGTGACCTCCATCCCTAATACTGCCTCTTTAAATTCGATGGTTGGCCCCCCCTTTTTGCCGCGAGAAACCGTATAAGGAATATCAGAACCTTGCTTGATACTGGCAGTTTGTTGATGGGATGTCACCAGCCGAGGGCTGGCAATAATATCAACCTGATTTTCTTGCTCCAGTGCGCTCAACTCAAGCTCCAGCAGACGTCCGCCAATACGGGCAACATTGAATCCAGCACTGAGTGCGCTATTGGGAAGGGGCAAATTAACATTAAAATTATTCACTCTCAGCGAACGAGCTTGCTTTGCGTCATCCATCCCCCAACGCACACCAAGTTCCTGCAAATGTTCCCGACTCATGGTGACAATGTGCGCCGCTAACTGTACTTGCTGTAACGGTAAATCCATCTCTGCCAGCCAGTTTTTCAATAGTGCTAAAGACGCGGGAGTATCGCGAATGAGTAATGTATTAGTACGTTTATCTACCACTACACTACCCAGTGGTGATAACAGCCCGCCTTCGGGAAGCGTCAAACTGTCTGCAACTTGTTCGGCATCAGCATACTGCAAGGCGAGTGAGAAATTATTTAGGGGCTCAGGTGCATTTTTCTGTTCCGCTCGTTGCCGCCTTTCCTGCATCTCATGTTCGGTGAAAACCATCATCACCGACCCTTCGCGCTCAACTTTCAGACGGCCCATACGCAAAATAATCGCCAACGCCTGTTCCCAAGGGACATCCGCCAATCTCAGGCTGAGATTGCCCTCAACCCCGGCAGCAATCACTAAATTCAGTTGCTGGTAATCCGCCAGTGCCTGCAACACTACAGTTATCGGCGCATCGTGGAACTCGACGGTTACCGGCACTCCAGTTTTTGCGCTAAAGGCCCGACTGGTGAGTAATACCAGCAGCAACATCACCCCAGCACTTAGCGCTGGGGTAAACCCACTCCGAGTTTTCGTTGTAGAAACATTCATCAGACTAATTCCTTTTATGTCCTGTGCATTTGAAACGGTAAGGGTGGGTAGCTTGTCTGGCTACCTTGCCACATTCTTTAGCGATGATAATGATGACCTACAGGGACTCGCGGCTCAGCGCATCGACAACACAGCTGGCTCGGCTGATCCAGAACAAAAACTATCTGGGTTTGTGTACTGTAGGCTCACCTGCCGCGAGCCAATATGAGTAACTTGCCAGTCTGGCAACAACCGTGAGCCTACCACCAGCTTCTGCCAGCGGCCCTCAGGGCGCAGTATCCAACCAGAATAGTAATCCCCTGCCCTGATAACCCCTTGTAGCCGCCAATGGGTGAGTTTCTCCCGCTCGCCATCACAGGGTTGTGCTGATATGTCCTGAAAAGGATTGCGCCCTGTGGCTGCCAATAAGGGGGGCGCATAAACCACAGGTGCCAGTGATACGATTATCAGAGCGACTCCCTTTAGAAGTTCCATGCCACGCTCCCTTTGCTGCTACTCATTGACGCCCCCGGCGAGATATTCTTTCAGGCTTAATTTCACCCTCAGCACAGAATTATCACTATTAATCTCAACTAGCTGGGCCTGAACAGGAGTAGGAATTTCAGATAGTTGACGAAATAAATGGAGCAATCCATAGAAATTGACCCGCAGAGTAGCGTGCCACTGTTGGTACCTTATTGAATCCACCGCCACCTCGCCAACGGGCTCGGATTGCCGCTGCCAACGCATGACTTGCCCGCCAAACGGGGCAATCAATTCACCAGCCAAATGGGCGATTGAGCTATCAAGTGGCAACCATGACGCCTCTTTTTCTTTCAATGCCATGATTTGCTGACGCAGCAGAGAAAGTGAGGGCAACGGTGCCAAAGCCGCCTGCTGGTGCCAAACCTGTTGCTGATGTTGAATAATTTTATGTGCAGTGAGCCTCTGCTGTTGCCATGCAGGGCGTAATAACATGCCATAAACCATGGCACTTAAAAGCCCCAGCAACCCCCACTGCCCGATCAAGAGCTGCCAACCTGGCCTATCCATCCAACGTTGCAACTGCTTATTCATCACTATCTCTGTCCTGCCAGTCAGCCCAAACCGCAAAGCGAAAATTACCGTCATCCTGCTGAACAATCTTTTGTAAGTGCACCTTTGTGAAGAGAGGCAGGCGGCCTAAACGCACTAAAAAGAGATTAATTGCCGCATAACTCTGGCTCATCACCTCAAAAACCACCTTATCACCTTGTGGTACCAGGCTGACCAACCAGCAACTATCGGGAATTTGCTGCGATAGTTGCTGCAATAACGTTGTATACCGGTGGGCGAGTTGGTGGGCTTGACGATAAATCTGAGCACGGTGTTCCCAATGCCGTAGTTGCGCCATTGCCTGTTGCACTTCTTGATGGTGCTGGCTTAAAGCAACTTGTTGCTGAGATAGTGCCGCCAGGCGGTTCTGCTGGCTGAGATTTACCGCCCTTGATTGCCGTTGTATTACAACCAATAGGATGATCAAAAACAGGCATTGGCATAACCCTATATTGCGCCAAAAACGGTAACGGGCTGATTGGCGCTCGGCACGCCATAATGAAAAATTAACTTGATACATCAGTAATCTGCCGGGCGTAATGCCAGCCCACCTGCCAGAATAAATGCAGCGGGGGATGGTGGCAGTGGGGGTTGATACTGGGCAAAAGCCGTAAAGGGTGACCAGCCAGTGGTATTTTCAGCAGATGCAACATCCGCAGCATTGCTGTAATACACCGTTATCGGTATTCCACGCTGCTCGGGGTAACGCGTCTGGAGTTGTTTCAGCAGTGCTGGCAATGGATTAAATGTAGTCGGCGGTTGGCCTGGTGTTACATCATCTGAGTCAGCCGCTACCACACCAAAATCAAATGGCATGTCTGCGGATGACACCCACAGCCACTCATTCGCCAAACGATGAACCAACCAATATGGCCCCGATAACCCTGCCGCTGCCGCCATATAACGCAGTGCGCAAGGGGTTATATCAATCATATGAGGGGACAAGCCAGCTTGATGTAAGCACGCCTGCCATTGTTCGACTTCTGACTGACGGGCAGCCGTGATGACTAACTCACTACTGGATGCCGTTGCGTTACGATAATCGAGGGCTAAAGCCTGACTGCCGAGCGGAAATACCTTACTTGCGGTGGCGTTGATAAAGCCCTCACGCTCTGGTTCACGCAAACGCCGGTCCGGTGTAGGAATAGTGTGTTGCAATATGCGCTGTGCGGGCAATGCAATACGTAATGAAATATGTCTTGGTAATTGTTTACGCAATAATTTGAGTTTGTCGCTAACTATATCTGGCTGTTGTAAAATACCTTCCCGCAAAACGCCTGAAGGTAAGGTTTGATGCCACCAGTAGCGCAGTTGCCAGCCATAGCGGCGTCTGACAACAGCCAAGACGCGTATAGCATCTATTTGAATATCTAGCCCAACCTGCCAATATTGTGAGTACATCTTTGTCGACCTCCATGTCGAGAGACAATAAAAGAACGTATCCATGTTACGGGCTTGCCTTTATACTACGGCGCGGTTGTTTATAAACTGCCCAATTGACATTGAATGGGAAATCTCAGGTGAAGTTCGTAAAGTATTTTTTGATCCTTACAGTGTGTTGCATTTTACTGGGAGCAGCCTCGATATTTGGCCTGTACAAATATATTGAGCCGCAGCTACCCGATGTTGCCACGCTGAAAGATGTCCGGCTGCAAACACCTATGTTGGTGTATAGCGCCGAAGGCGAATTGATCGCTCAATACGGTGAAAAACGCCGTATCCCGTTGACATTAAAACAGATTCCACCAGAAATGGTGCATGCGTTTATTGCTACAGAAGATAGTCGATTCTATGAGCATCATGGTGTGGACCCCGTTGGGATCCTACGTGCTGCCTCAATTGCTATGGTTTCTGGGCGTGCCTCACAAGGGGCAAGTACCATTACCCAGCAATTAGCTCGAAACTTCTTCTTAAGCCCGGAACGGACTTTGATACGTAAAATCAAGGAAGCCTTTCTGGCAATTCGCATCGAACAGTTACTGACCAAAGATGAAATCCTTGAGCTTTATCTAAACAAGATTTATCTCGGCTACCGTGCCTATGGTGTCGGCGCAGCGGCACAGGTCTATTTCGGCAAAGAGGTTAATGAATTGACCCTCAGCCAGATGGCGATGATTGCCGGTTTGCCAAAAGCCCCTTCCACTTTCAACCCGCTCTATTCACATGACCGAGCGGTGGCGCGCCGTAACGTCGTGCTGTCACGAATGCTGGATGAAAAGTACATCACTCAAGCGCAATACGATCAGGCGCGCAGTGAAGAGCTGGTTGCCAACTACCATGCACCGCAAATCTCCTTCTCAGCACCTTATCTGTCAGAAATGGTGCGTCAGGAGATGATTAAGCGTTATGGTGAGAATGCCTATACCGACGGCTACCAGGTCTATACCACCATTACCAGAAAGCTCCAGTTGGCGGCAGTCGACTCATTACGTGCCAATGTGCTGGCGTATGATATGCGCCATGGTTATCGAGGCCCGTCCAATGTGTTGTGGAAAGTGGGCGAAAGTGCCTGGGGCCGCGAGCAAATTATTGATTCGCTAAAAACCTTACCGGTCTATGGCCCACTGCTGCCAGCGGTGGTGACCGAAGCCAATGCGGCGCAAGCAACGGCACTGTTGGCAGATGGCAGCAACGTGACCTTGCCAATGGCCGGCATGCGTTGGGCGCGTCCGTTTAAATCAGATAACGCTCAAGGGCCGACGCCAAAACAAGTCACCGATGTGGTGCAGCCTGGTCAGCAAATTTGGGTGAGAAAAGTAGAGGATAATTGGTGGCTGGCACAGGTGCCGGACGTCAACTCAGCCTTGGTTTCTATCGATCCAAACAACGGTGCGATTAAGGCGCTGGTTGGCGGTTTTGACTTTAACCAAAGTAAATTTAACCGCGCTACGCAGGCACTACGTCAGGTCGGTTCGAATATCAAACCCTTCCTGTATACTGCGGCAATGGATAAAGGTCTGACGCTGGCGACCATCCTCAACGATCTGCCAATTACACGCTGGGATGCGGGTGCAGGCACCGATTGGCGGCCAAAAAACTCACCACCGACTTACGATGGCCCAATTCGTTTGCGTCAAGGTTTAGGTCAGTCGAAGAACGTGGTGATGGTGCGGGCAATGCGTGCCATGGGTGTGGATTACGCAGCTGAATACCTGCAACGCTTTGGTTTCCCGGCACAGAATATTGTGCACTCAGAATCCCTGGCATTAGGTTCCGCCTCCTTTACGCCATTGCAGTTAGTCCGAGGTTACGCTGTGTTGGCAAACGGTGGCTATCTGGTCGATCCGTATTTCATCACCAAGATAACTGATGATGTCGGCAATGTGCTGTTCGAAGAGAAACCAAAGATTGTCTGTGAAGAGTGTAACTTACCGGTTATTTACGGTGACACTCAACGTTCAGTGGTGCTGTCTGACGATAACATCGAAAACGTCGCCACCTCGCAGAGCAATAGCGCCAGTAATGTACCTATGCCTGAGTTAGAACAAGTGACGCCAGCACAGGCCAAGCTCAACAGTGACCAACAATACGCACCACATGTGATAAGCACGCCGTTGGCCTTCTTGATTCGTGATGCGTTGAACTCAAACATCTTCGGGGAACCGGGCTGGATGGGTACCGGCTGGCGCGCTGGGCGTGACCTGAAACGCAAGGATATCGGTGGTAAAACCGGTACCACCAACAACTCGAAAGATGCCTGGTTCTCTGGCTACGGCCCGGATACCGTGACCTCTGTTTGGATTGGCTTCGATGACCATCGCCGCGACTTAGGCCGTAGCTCCGCATCGGGGGCAATATCAGATCAGATCGCGGGTGCGGAAGGTGGGGCGAAAAGTGCGCAACCTGCATGGGATGACTTTATGAAAGCCGCCCTTGAAGGCTTACCGGAAAAACCTGTCTCTCCACCGCCAGGTATTGTCAGTGTAGTGATTGATAAACAGACCGGTAAGTTATCCAGTGGCGGGCCAGGCAGCCGCTCAGAGTACTTTATCGAGGGGACACAACCCACTGAGTTCTCAGTACATGAAGCGGGTACCACCCTGATGGATAACGGGCAGACTCATGAGTTGTTCTAACTTAATTGTTCTGATGGAATGGTTCTGTCAGCGCTAATTGCCTGAGTATCAAGGCAATATAAAAGCCGGGAGCGCGTAACAGAGCCCCGGCTTTTTTATGTTTGAAAATTACTTATTAAGAAATGCCTGAGCCAGAAAAAGGGCACTAACATTACGGGCCTCATTGAAGCCCGGCTCATCCAGCAGTGCCATCATATTGGCGATCGGCCAGCGCACTTGTGGCAAAGGTTCCGGCTCATCGCCCTCCAGACTTTGTGGATAGAGGTTATGGGCAATAACGATATTCATTTTGCTAGAGAAATAGGACGGAGCCATTGTCAGCTTAGTGAGATAATCAAAGCGTTTAGCACCAAAGCCAACCTCTTCCATCAGCTCACGATTTGCCGCCTCCAACACACCCTCGCCCGGATCAATCAGCCCCTTGGGGAAGCCCAACTCATACTCTTCAATACCCACGGCATATTCGCGAATCAGCAAAAGGTCATCACCAATAATCGGCACGATCATAACCGCTTCACGATTTGATGGCCGCATTCGTTCATAAACCCGTTGCACGCCATTGCTGAACTCCAGATCCACCGCTTCAACGGTAAACAAGCGGGAGTGGGCAACCGTTTCTATTTTAAGAATTTTAGGTTTTTGCAGGTGTTTCATGATAGCCCCAATTTAAATACTCACCGCCTATCGAACTCTCTCAGGATAACCCGCGCTATTTTATGGTTACTTAGTAAACCACTTTTTACCGATAACGATTAACCCAACGCTTTATACTGAAATTTATTAGAACTTGATCACATTGTGCGTTAGTGAGAACCTTTATCGCAATCTCAGTTAGATATAATTTACCTGTTTTTAACATGGCGTCGAGTTTAGTCAAGATTCAACCGGTTAAATTTCAGCCTATTTCAGTACAGAACACGTTAAAATTTGTGTTTGAAAATAGGATTATGCTGATATTACCGATGTTTTAGCCTTGCTATGCTTATCAGTCTACGGGCAGTTTAAGAGCACTTGCATTAGGTTTTTTGATGAATAATAGCGTGTAAAATGCTAATTCACTGAATGACTCTGTTATATGCCTTGGTACTGTTTTAACGCATAATATGCATTCTTTCATAGAGCTGACGTGAGTCAGAAGCGCTCGGATGGGGATGGGATGAGCACAATGGTCTTAATATTGGCCTTACTGTTGACCAGTCTGATCGCGGTAGGGTTATTATGGTGGTTCCGATTCCGCCGCCCCGCCCCCGTAACTGCAACACTGCCGTTCGCTAAACCCATCTATCGTAAACTTACCCCAGAAGAACGGGTTAATATTGAGAATTATTTACTCGGTCAGCGAGAGAAGCTCGGATTCAAAGCTCAATCAACTTTCGACACCCGTACACTGACGAACAACAATCTTGTGCCCGCAAAGCTGGCTCTGACGCCACAAAGCGAAAATGTTTATTCGGTTACCCGCGCTATCACCCGTTACGGCGTGGCGAGTGACGAACCCAATAAATGGCGTTATTACCTTGATTCTATTGAGATTCACCTCCCCTCTTCGTGGGAGCAATATATTGCTCAAGATAATGACGTAGAACTCATCCAAACTCAGACCATTCCTTTAGTGATTTCCCTCAATGGGCATACGCTTAAAAATCACCAAGCTGAGAATAGCTACCAACCGATTTTGCCTTCCACTGCGCAAAATGCATCAATCCGCAAAGCAGACAGCGAACATATAGAGCTGTTGAATATCCGCAAAGAAACACCGGAAGAATATGCCCTGCATGGCGCAAATGGCTTAAAAGAAGCCGCCGCGATTTGTCTGGCGTTATTATTGCTGTTTTTCGCCTTGATCGGCCCGGCGGTCATACTGCCCTGGCTGATTATTGTGGCAATAACGTTAACCGGTTGGGCATGCTGGAATATGTTCCGCCCGTTGTCTGAAAAAGATTTGCGTGAAGTCCATTGCTTGAGTGGCACACCAAAGCGCTGGGGGCTGTTTGGCGAATCGAACCAAGGGCAGATGAATAACATCTCGCTGGGGATTGTCGATCTGATTTATCCGGCCCATTGGGGGCCTTATTTTGCTCATGATCTGGGTAAAAAGACCAACATTGATATCTACCTTAATCGTCAGGTTGTGCGCCAGGGGCCTTTTTTATCCCTGCATGACGAAATGAAACATTTCCCCTTACAGCGCTGGGGGAAAAACCTGACGCTTATCGCCGGTTCACTGCTAATAATGGTGTTATTGCTAATCTATGTGCCGCTCGGCTTGCCATTGAAATTGAGCATTGCCTGGTTGCAAGGCGCACAAAGTCAGCAAGTTACCAGTGTTGAAGCCTTGGAAAAAATGCCGCTACACATTGGCGATATGCTGAAAGCTCAGGGTACCGGTATGTGTTATGTCCCGCCGAATACTCAAAACCCGCATAGTTTTGTTTTTACACCATTTGATTGTTCTGGGATCTATTGGAATAACGCGGCACCATTGCCACAACCTGAGTCTGACACCATTGAGAAAGCCGCCGCACTGGTGGCTACAGTTAATCAGCAGTTACATCCGCAAGGTATTGATGTCAACGTCAACCCACAGTTGGCCACTGCCATCGAGAAGTCTGGCATGATTTTACTGGATAACTTTGCCGATATCGTCTTAAAAACACAGGCATTATGTGGTGGAGATAACGACTGTGTCCGCCTGAAGAATGCCTTGGTTAATTTAGGTAATGCAAAGAATTGGTCGGGGCTGGTTAAACGCGCACAATCTGGCACATTGAAAGGCATGAATGTGCTGCTGCGCCCAGTCAGTGCCGATGCCCTGGAAAGTCTGGTGAAAACCGCTACCTCATCATTTGTTTATCGTGAGACGCATTTGGCAACCGAAGCGTTAAACAGCCCGCCTCCGGGGGGGTTCTTGATAACCAGTGATGAAGGTAAGCAGTTAGTAAATCACCCCGCTCCTGCCGTGCCACTGTTTGATTACAGCGCACTGGAGCAGTGGCGCGAATTACAACGGCTCTCTGGGTTGCTACTTAATACCCCGTTTAAGGCCGAAGGTATCATTACCAATATCACCATTGATGCCAATGGCACGCGGCATATTGCGCTACACAGTGAGCCGGATATCGTCACACTGGGCCGTTATCTGGGTACCAGCTTATTGCTGCTGGTACTGATTGCTTGTCTGGTCGTGAATACCTCTTTATTAATTCAACGGATACTAAAAAACCGTAGCCGGATGGATAATATTCAACGCTATTATGATAATTGCTTTAACCAAACCCTCACTCCAACGCCTTTCCTGCGTTAGCTTTCTTTCAGCCATATCATTCATCGCTGGCTAGCCCTGTAACTTTGATATGCTAGGCTAGCTTTATCTGTGGTTGTTTTGGGACACCGCCCCTGATTGGCCGCCTGTATTTGTTGTAATCCGTATTATTTGGTAGCAACACTTTTGGTTAAAAATAATGTGATTGTGGAGCCGCTATGCCCCCTGAACTTAATTGGCAAGAAATCGATACCGTGCTGCTGGACATGGATGGCACCCTGCTAGATCTGGAATTCGATAGCCATTTCTGGCTAAAGCAGGTGCCGGAAACCCTTAGCCAACACCGAGGGATCCCACTGGAGCAGGCACACAAAATTATTCATGATGAATATCTGGCAGTGCAACATACCTTAAACTGGTATTGCTTCGATTATTGGAGTGAACGGTTGGACTTAGATATTTACGCCATGACCACGGCTGCGGGTAACCGGGTTCGTCTGCGCCAGGATACTGAGCCGTTTTTATCCGGTTTACGCCAGCAGGGGTTACAAACCATTTTGCTCACCAACGCCCATCCACACAGCCTGGCGGTAAAAATTGAGCATACTGCACTTGACCAGCACCTTGATTTATTACTTTCTACCCATACATTTGGTTATCCGAAGGAAGATCAACGACTGTGGCAAGCTGTCGCCCAACATACTGGGCTGAACCCGGCCAGAACCTTATTCGTCGATGACAGTGAAACGATTCTGGATGCAGCGCGCACATTCGGTATCCGCTACTGTCTGGGTATAGAAAACCCGGATTCCAGTTGTGCTGACAAAGCATTTCACAGCCACCCTGCAATCAATGATTACCGTAAGCTGTTACCCGCTCTACAGTTACGTGGTGATTAAAAAGAGGTTTAGGCCGATAGCCTAAATAATTCGAGTTGCAACAAGGCAGCCAACGCGCATGCAACTTGAAGTATGACGGATATAACAGGCAGGAGTAGTCATGAAGGATAAAGCAGTTTCTGACGAATCGGTTCGGCTAGATAAATGGCTCTGGGCCGCCCGGTTTTATAAAACCAGAGCAATCGCCAGGGAAATGGTGGATGGCGGCAAAGTCCATTACAACGGTCAGCGCGGTAAACCGAGCAAACTGGTTGAGCTTAATGCTGAAATCCGCCTGCGCCAAGGCAATGATGAACGCACGGTGCGGGTATTGGCATTACACGGCCAACGCCGTGGTGCAAACGAAGCGCAGGCACTGTATGAAGAGACTGAAGCCAGTATTGCCAATCGCGAGAAGGTAGCACAGGCGCGTAAATTGAATGCCCTGACTATGCCACATCCTGATCGGCGGCCGGATAAAAAAGAGCGTCGCAACCTGATCAAATTTAAACAAGGCGAGTCTGAGTAAACCCTATAGATTTCAACATGCAGGAAGGCAGCCAACACCCCTGCAACTTGAAAGATGACGGGGTTGCTTGCAGCCAGAAAGAGAGAAACCTATGTCTAATCACGACCAATTACACCGCTATCTGTTTGCTAACCATGCGGTACGCGGTGAGCTGGTTTCAGTCAATGAAACCTATCAGCAAGTATTAGCCAACCATGACTACCCACCTGCGGTACAAAAGCTGTTGGGTGAGATGTTGGTCGCAACCAGTTTACTGACCGCCACGCTCAAGTTTGATGGTGATATCACCGTGCAGTTGCAGGGGGCAGATGGCCCGTTGTCACTGGCGGTGATTAACGGCAATAACCAGCAGCAAATGCGGGGTGTCGCTCGCTTTAAAGGTGAAATCAGCGATGAAAGCACGCTGAAAGAGATGGTCGGCAACGGCTATCTGGTTATCACCATCACCCCGGCAAAGGGCGAGCGCTATCAGGGTGTGGTAGCTCTGGAAGGGGAGACTATCGCCGCCTGTTTAGAAAATTACTTTATGCAGTCTGAACAATTACCAACACGCCTGTTTATTCGTACTGGCAATGTGGAAGGTAAAGCCGCGGCGGGCGGGATGCTGCTACAAGTGTTGCCAGCCGAAGAGCGCAATGAAGATGAATTTGATCACCTGGCACAGCTCACCACTACCATCAAAGCTGAGGAGCTATTTACGCTACCCGCGAATGAAGTGCTGTATCGTTTATACCATCAGGAAGAAGTGACGTTATATGAGCCGCAAAACGTCAGTTTCCGCTGCACCTGTTCCCGCGAGCGTTGTGCCGATGCATTAGTCACACTGTCGGAAGATGACATCACCGAAATGCTGGAACAAGATGGCAATATTGATATGCATTGTGAGTATTGCGGCAATCACTACCTGTTTGATGCTGTCGATATCGCCTCATTAAAGAGTGGTAACAGCTCTTCCTCCGAACAAATTCATTAATAACAATAATGATTAGTTGGGTGCTGACTCGTGCCCAGCTATTTCTCCTGGCGTTTCATACTTGCGACAATCCGTGTTCTATCTCTCATAACCTAGCGAAAAATAGGTCATATGTTGAAATATTTGATAGCTATCGCTGTTAATCAGAGATGAGGATTTACAATCGCTGGTAGAAAATTGACGATCCAGGAGTTATGACATGAGTGTTAAAGGAATTACCCCGCAGGAGCTCGCCGCCTATGGCATCCATAACGTCAGCGAGATTGTTTACAACCCAAGCTATGATTTACTGTTCCAGGAAGAGACCAAACCCACGCTTGAAGGATACGAACGCGGAATCCTCACCACCACAGGAGCAATAGCGGTAGATACCGGGATTTTTACCGGCCGCTCGCCAAAAGATAAATATATTGTCCGCGATGCTATCACTCAAGATACCGTGTGGTGGGCTGATCAGGGCAAAGGCAAAAATGATAACAAGCCACTGAGTCAGGAAACCTGGAGCCACCTGAAAGGGTTGGTAACTGAGCAACTGTCCGGTAAGCGTCTGTTTGTTGTTGATACCTTCTGCGGTGCTAACGCCGATACTCGTCTGCAAGTTCGTTTTGTCACTGAAGTTGCGTGGCAGGCTCATTTTGTCAAAAACATGTTTATCCGCCCATCAGACGAAGAACTGGCCCATTTCGAGCCTGATTTTATCGTCATGAATGGTGCTAAATGCACTAACCCGGACTGGAAAGAGCAAGGTCTGAATTCTGAGAACTTTGTTGCCTTTAACCTGACAGAACGTATGCAGCTCATTGGCGGCACATGGTATGGCGGCGAAATGAAGAAAGGTATGTTCTCGATGATGAACTACCTGCTGCCACTGAAAGGCATTGCTTCCATGCACTGCTCGGCCAACGTCGGCGAGAAAGGCGATGTCGCTATCTTCTTCGGCCTGTCTGGTACCGGTAAAACCACGCTGTCGACTGACCCGAAACGTAAGTTAATCGGCGATGATGAACACGGCTGGGATGATGACGGCGTATTTAACTTTGAAGGTGGCTGCTACGCTAAAACCATCAAGTTATCTGAAGAGGCAGAACCGGATATTTATCATGCGATTAAGCGTGATGCCTTGCTAGAAAACGTGGTGGTGCTGGCCGACGGTACAGTTGACTTCAATGATGGTTCCAAAACGGAAAACACCCGTGTTTCCTACCCGATCTATCATATTGAAAACATCGTTAAACCGGTTTCTAAAGCGGGTCATGCCACTAAGGTTATCTTCCTGACTGCTGATGCCTTCGGTGTATTGCCACCAGTATCACGCCTAACGGCAAATCAAACCCAGTATCACTTCCTGTCTGGCTTCACCGCTAAACTGGCCGGTACTGAGCGCGGAGTAACCGAACCAACACCGACCTTCTCAGCCTGTTTTGGTGCGGCGTTCCTGTCGCTGCACCCAACACAATATGCAGAAGTGCTGGTTAAACGTATGCAAGCGGTGGGTGCACAAGCCTATCTGGTCAATACTGGTTGGAATGGGACTGGCAAACGTATTTCTATCAAGGATACCCGTGGCATCATTGACGCCATTCTGAACGGTGAAATTGATAAAGCAGAAACCTTCACTCTGCCAATCTTTGATCTGGCGGTGCCAACGGCATTACCAGGCGTGAACCCAGATATCCTCGATCCTCGTGACACTTACGCTGATGTGGCGCAGTGGCAAGAGAAAGCCGAAGATCTGGCGAAGCGTTTTACCACTAACTTTGATAAGTATACTGATACCCCAGCAGGTGCTGCGTTGGTTAGCGCAGGGCCAAAGCTCTAAGTTAGCGTTGATTTGGTAGTGATTATGACAGGGGCACATTCGTGCCCCTTTTGTTTTCCGCAAATCAAAAATGGATTAGATCAGGTTTGGTGGATGAGTGATCGAGGTCGGGTGTTCATTATTAGTTGTTCAGTGATCCGGGTCGGTTGATATGAGTTCAGTGATTAACTTGTCTCCGTTGCCTCAACCGCCAAAGGGTGCGGGCGCGCACCCTTGTGGAATCCCGCGCTTCGCATGTATCGCCTGCCCACGGCGTGGGTTCCCTCACCCATCGTTTCGGCTCACGGACCGCCGTGATTCGCTCCTGCTCAAGCACGGCTCGCTCGGCTTCCCTGCCTCGCGTCCTACCTTCACTCTTCATTCGGCTGCTCAAATGTGCTTTGAAAGTCAAAAGAGGAAATCAACAGCAAAAAATGATGGTTTTGACGTTGAGCGCAATCAGGAATATTGCCGACAAGGATGGAGGGCAGAGTGAGCGGGCATGGACGCCCGCGAAAAGCGCGCTTGAGCAGGAGCCGAATCGCGCTGGCTCGTCAGCCCGAAAGACGTAGGCGGTTTACCCGTAGGGCAATATTTCGCGCAAGCCGCAGGTGCAGGAGGGCCGGCTTGCCCTCCTGCTCGGTTGAGGCTACGGAGGTAAATTAGGCACTTAACTCATATCAACCGAACCCGATCACCATACTAAATAACCAAATAACCAAAATAAAACTCACACTACCGCAGGTGGCTTCGCCTTCATATCTAACGGCAACGGAATATACGCCCGGATCCGTAAACCCCCCCGCTCACTGGTACCGATATCCAACGAACCGGCGTGGGCATCAATAATCCGCTGCACAATCGCCAAGCCCAGCCCAGTACCACTGGTACTACGGGCGCTATCGCCACGCACAAAAGGCTGGAACAGATGCTTCAAATCTTCTGGCTTGATACCAGGGCCGTCATCCTCAACCTGGAACCACGCACGCTGTAGCTCAGTGCCACTACTGACTTTTATCCAACCATTACCGTAACGCGCCGCATTCACCACCATATTGGCCAAAGCACGCTTAATCGATAACGGATGAATATCCACCAGCACTTCACCTGCACACAAATCAGTCTCGATTATCCGCTCATAACCACTTTCAGCCGCTATCACTTCACCGAGAACTGCATTCAAATCACTCGATTCAGTCGGCATCTCCTGCCCAGTGCGTAGATAATCGATAAATTGCTCAATAATGGCATTGCACTCTTCAATGTCTTTATTGATTGACTCAGAGAGGTATCCATCGGCTTCACTCATCATTTCAGTCGCCAAACGAATACGGGTCAACGGCGTGCGTAAATCATGGCTAACCCCGGCCATCAGCAAGGTCCGGTCATCTGCCAGCAACTTCACGCCAGCGGCCATTTGGTTAAATGCCCGGGTAACCGAACGCACCTCTGATGCACCATACTCCCGCAACGGCGGCGGAATAATCCCTTTACCCACCTGCAAAGCAGCGTGTTCCAGCTCGACCAATGGCCGATTCTGAATACGGATAAACAGCCAGGCACCCCCGACAGCCAATAACATAATTGCCAGGGTATAACGGAACAGTGGTGAGAAATCGCCCTGATGGATCTCAGTTAATGGCACTCGCACCCAGATATCCGGTGACAACCACGTCTTTAGCCAGACAACAGGGGAGTTTTTATTAACTTCGACCCGAACATCAGTTGGCCCCCCCAATTGCTGGGCCATTTGATCACTGAGAAATTTGTAATGCTGTGCCCAACGCAGGCCACTTTCCTCTGCCGCAGCATTGGTATAAAGCGAAATCCCCAATTCACGGTAAATCTCACGCCGGAACGCCGGCGGGACTTCAAGTAGCGTGCCATCTTCCAATTGCAGCCGATCAGTCATCAGCATACGAACTTCATACGCCAACACTTTGTTAAACTGCTGCAAACTGGGCAAAATGGCGAAATTTAACACCACCAAATACGTAGTGACCAGGCTGACGAACAGCAAGGTCACAATCAGTAATAAGGTTCGGGCAAATGAGCTACGCGGAGAAAAGCGCCATCGCCTCATGCTTTACTGCCGTCCGGTACAAATACGTAGCCCAAGCCCCACACAGTTTGGATATAGCGCGGATGCGCCGGATCTTCTTCTACCATACGGCGCAGACGTGAAATCTGTACGTCGATGGAGCGCTCCATCGCACTGTATTCACGGCCTCGGGCCAGATTCATCAGCTTATCGCGTGACAACGGCTCACGCGGATGACTCACCAAGGCTTTCAGCACCGCAAACTCACCGCTGGTCAGTGGCATAGGTTCATCTTCACGGAACATCTCGCGGGTGCCTAAATTGAGTTTGAACTTACCAAACGCAATTACCGCTTCTTCCTGTGAAGGTGCACCCGGTAACTCGTTAGCCTGACGGCGTAACACCGCACGGATACGGGCCAGTAATTCGCGTGGGTTAAATGGTTTCGGAATATAATCGTCAGCACCAATTTCCAATCCGACGATACGGTCAACTTCTTCACCCTTCGCCGTCACCATAATGATCGGCATTGGGTTGCTTTGGCTACGCAGACGGCGGCAGATAGACAAACCATCTTCACCCGGTAACATCAGATCAAGCACCATCAGGTGGAAAGACTCACGGGTTAGCAAGCGATCCATCTGTTCAGCATTGGCAACACTGCGCACCTGGAAACCTTGCTCTGTTAGGTAACGCTCCAACAGCGCGCGCAGGCGCATATCGTCATCAACGACCAGAATCTTGTGATTCTCTTGCATTTTATTACTCCCAAAGGCCGTATTGCCCGAACCTGTACATTGTTAGAAAAACTTACTCTGTAGCCTAAATAATTCGAGTTGCAGGAAGGTGGCAACTGAGCGAGTTCCCAAGAACTTACATGCGTAAGTGACCAGGGTGCCAACGCACATGCAGCTTGAAGTATGGCGTGTATAACAGACAGCTATTTATGGTATATATTCTAGTCGAAATTGTTACAAAGCTTATTGTTGTGCCTAATTATCAACACTTTCGTCAAATGGGCGATAGCGGATCTCTAAGATCCAGTAGGTTGCTTCACCATTGGGTGTCTGAACCGTCACCTCATCCTCCACCTGTTTACCAATTAAGGCACGGGCAACCGGTGAATCGATAGAAATCCATTTTTTTGCCGGATCAAACTCATCTGGCCCAACCAGGCGAAAGATACGCTGTTCTTCTAATTCATTTTCTACCCGCACCCAGGCACCAAAAAAGACTTTTCCTTCCTGGCGGGGGTCAGGGTCGACAACTTTCAGCACCTCAAGGCGCTTGGTCAGAAAGCGCACCCGGCGGTCGATCTCGCGTAGCCGCTTCTTACCATAGATATATTCAGCATTTTCCGAACGGTCACCCATTGCTGCGGCTTCAGACACCGCTTGCGTCACCACCGGGCGCTCTTCCCGCCACAGATAATGCAATTCGCGATCAAGTGCTTGCCAGCCTTCGCGGGTAATGTAATTACTTTTCGCCATATAATTATCCCTTTGGCATTGATACCACTACTATACCCTAACTTTTTACCGATAAGTCCACGTTACCTCAAGCTCTGCTGCCGCTCTACTGGCAATTTATCCGGGCAATCCGTATAACTATCTTCTGCCGTTTTTCCTAATCACTATCAGACTTGACATCAGACTTATGAATGAACAACTGAGCAGCATTATTGCAAGCGAACTACAGGCGCGGCCGGAGCAAGTTATCTCTGCTATCCGCCTGCTTGATGAAGGTAATACCGTGCCGTTTATTTCGCGGTATCGTAAGGAAGTTACCGGCGGGTTGGATGATACCCAGTTGCGCCAGTTGGAAAGCCGTTTGGGCTATCTGCGTGAACTTGAAGAGCGCCGCCAAACCATTCTTAAATCAATTGAAGATCAGGGCAAGCTCACCGAGCAATTGGCCGGTGCCATCAATGGCACCATGAGCAAAACTGAGCTTGAAGATTTATATCTCCCTTATAAACCGAAGCGCCGCACCCGTGGTCAGATTGCGATTGAAGCCGGTCTGGAGCCATTGGCAGACAGTTTATGGCATGACCCTCAGCAAGAGCCAGAACAGGTTGCTCTCGCTTATGTTGATGCCGATAAAGGTGTTGCAGACACGAAAGCGGCACTGGATGGTGCACGCTATATCCTGATGGAGCGCTTTGCAGAAGATGCCACCCTGCTGGCCAAAGTGCGCCAGTATTTGTGGAAAAATGCCCATTTAGTGTCAAAAGTGGTGGAAGGTAAGGAGCTGGAAGGTGCTAAATTCCGCGATTACTTTGACAGCCACGAACCTATCGCCCATGTCCCTTCTCATCGCGCACTGGCTATGTTCCGTGGCCGCAATGAAGGCGTGTTACAACTGGCACTCAATCCTGACCCGCAGTTTGACGAACCGCCACGCGAAAGTCAGGGTGAGCAGATCATTATTAACCATCTGGATCTGCGGCTGAATAATGCGCCAGCAGACGGTTGGCGCAAAGCGGTGGTCAACTGGACCTGGCGTATCAAAGTGCTGATGCATCTGGAAACCGAGCTGATGAGCACCCTGCGCGAACGAGCCGAAGATGAAGCAATCAACGTATTCGCCCGTAACATGCAAGATCTGTTGATGGCAGCCCCAGCCGGCATGCGCGCCACCATGGGCCTTGATCCAGGCCTGCGTACCGGGGTAAAAGTGGCGATAGTAGACGCTACCGGCAAGCTGGTTGCCTTTGATACCATCTACCCTCATACCGGGCAGGCTGCCAAAGCCGCCGCCGTGGTAGCCGCCCTGTGCGTCAAGCATCAGGTTGAACTGGTGGCTATCGGTAATGGTACGGCATCGCGGGAAACCGAGCGTTTCTTTGTCGAGCTACAGCAACAGTATCCGGCAGTCACCGCGCAAAAAGTGATTGTCAGTGAAGCGGGAGCCTCGGTTTACTCCGCCTCTGAGTTGGCGGCGCTGGAATTCCCGGATCTGGATGTCTCTATCCGTGGTGCAGTCTCTATTGCCCGGCGGTTACAAGATCCACTGGCTGAACTGGTAAAAATTGACCCGAAATCTATCGGAGTCGGCCAATATCAGCATGATGTTAGCCAAAGCCAACTGGCGAAAAAGCTGGATGCGGTGGTGGAAGACTGCGTAAACGCCGTGGGTGTAGATTTAAACACCGCATCGGTGCCGTTACTGACCCGGGTTGCGGGTTTAACCCGCATGATGGCGCAAAATATTGTTAGCTGGCGTGATGAGAATGGCCGCTTCCATAACCGTGAGCAATTGCTCAAAGTCAGCCGCCTCGGGCCGAAAGCCTTCGAGCAGTGTGCCGGCTTCCTGCGTATCAACCATGGCAATAACCCGCTGGACGCATCAACCGTGCATCCAGAAGCCTATCCGATTGTTGAGCGCATTTTGGCTGCAACTGAACAGGCATTGCAGGACCTAATGGGTAATGCTACCGCGCTGCGTAATCTTAATGCGCGTGATTTCACCACCGAGAAATTTGGTGTCCCGACGGTCACCGATATTCTGCGTGAGTTGGAAAAACCCGGCCGTGACCCGCGCCCTGAGTTCAAAACCGCAACTTTCGCTGAAGGTGTTGAAACACTTAATGATCTGACGCCAGGCATGATCCTTGAAGGCTCTGTCACTAACGTGACCAACTTTGGTGCCTTTGTTGATATTGGTGTTCATCAAGATGGTTTGGTGCATATCTCGTCATTGGCGGATAAGTTTGTCGATGACCCGCATAAAGTGGTGAAAGCCGGGGATATCGTCAAAGTGAAAGTCATGGAAGTGGATTTGCAGCGCAAGCGCATTGCCCTGACCATGCGCCTTGATGAGCAGCCCGGTGAAGGCGGTTCGCGTCGTGGCAACAATGGCGGTAATAGTGCGAATAGCAGCGCCAATAGTCGTAATGACAATCGTGGTGCCAGCCAGTCACGTAACAGCAATGACTCGAACAACCGCCCAGCGGCAAAAGGCCGGGCAGACAGTAACTCTGGCAGCAACAGCGCCATGAGTGATGCACTGGCAGCGGCATTTAAGAAGCGTTGATCTCTCTATTCAGGGCCACGTTGGTGGCCCTTTTTTCACTTAGCTTTTTGTTGCAAACAATCGGGCATCTTTAATGGTTTTTCTCATACCCTTTTCGTCTATAAAGCTGAATGTTTATCATTTAAATTAATTAGCATGCGATTCTTTTCTGCGACGAGATGAAGCTTAAATTACGTTTAAACCGGCGCTAATTTAACAATCTATTTAACATGGGCGTTAATTCTGTCAGTTATTCACCCTAATTTATAAATAATTATGATGGCATTCTGCGAGTTAATTAAAACTCGAATGTTATTTGATTAAAGCGAGAGTAAATTGATTATGTTAACAATCGGTATTTTACAGCCCTAACTGGCCACAATGTAAACATTCAGTTAACTGATTTAACTCATTATTTGCATTTGCGATCACCTTAATTTGGTGGTAAAACAAGCATAAATAGCAATCAGACTCATTAATCCCGATGAGCTTACATAAGTAAGTGATTCTGGTTAGTGAACGTAGCCAACGCACAGGCAGCTTAAAGTATGACGGGTATATAAAAATTAAAGCGTAATGAATACTTACCTTTAAGCATTTAACCTTAGTTGAATATGAAAACGATTCTTACTATTATTATTCTATCTATTACCCTTTAGAGTCGTATCACTCTGAATTTTGGTGCGCCAATAACATAATAACAAGAGGCTCCTATGCATCTTATCCCGCAGCGTTCCTATAAAATTGTTGGTTTCTCGCCTGAAATCAGCCCGGCTTACCGGCAGAAATTATTGTCATTGGGTATGCTACCCGGCTCTTCATTTAATGTTGTCCGCCTGGCGCCATTAGGTGACCCCATACAGATAGAAACCCGTCGGGTCAGTCTGGTGCTACGGAAAAAAGACTTAGACCTGCTTACGCTGGACCTGCAACCCTAATATTACGGGCCAACATCCTATTTTGGCTGCCGGGCTGTGTGTCAAAGCGCTCTTGTGTAGTCTGATTTTAATTTACTGATATCACGTTGGATCATGAAAGCACTCACAATCGGCCTGATCGGCAACCCCAATGCAGGTAAAACTACCCTTTTCAATCAGTTAACCGGTGCCCGTCAACGGGTGGGGAACTGGGCCGGGGTTACGGTGGAGCGCAAAGAAGGCCATTTCACTACCGCGCAGCATCAGGTGACACTGGTTGACCTGCCGGGAACCTACTCCCTGACCACCATTTCTGAGCAAACTTCGCTGGATGAGCAAATTGCTTGTCACTATATTTTGAGTGGCGAAGCTGACCTGCTGATTAATGTTATTGATGCGGTCAATCTGGAGCGCAATCTCTATCTGACACTGCAACTGGTTGAATTGGGTATCCCCTGTATTGTGGCGCTCAATATGTTGGATATTGCCAAAAGCCAGCATATCGATATTGATATCAATGCGTTATCACAGCAATTAGGCTGCCCGGTTATTCCGCTGGTCTCCACCCGTGGGCAGGGTATCAATGAATTAAAAAGCAGTATTGATGAGCTTCAGCCGGTTCCCTTTAAGGCTTTGGTTAACTACCCGCCAGTGCTACTCAGTGAAGTGGATAAGTTGGTAGAGGCCATGCCTGAGTTCTGGCCAGTGCAGCAGCGCCGTTGGCTGGCACTGCAAATATTGGAAGGTGATATCTATAGCCTGGCACGTGCTGGCATCGCCCCCTCAATCGTGGGAGTGGCGCGCGACAATCTGCGAGCAAGCCAACACGAAGATCCCGAACTGGTGATAGCCGATGCCCGTTATCAAAGTATTGCCCGCATCTGTGATGTGGTCGGTAACTCGCAACAAGCGGAACCAAACCGCCTGACACAAGCGCTTGATAAAGTGATCCTTAATCGCTGGTTAGGTGTACCGATCTTTCTGTTTGTCATGTATTTAATGTTCGTATTAGCCATCAATATCGGTGGTGCGTTGCAGCCCATCTTTGATATTGGCTCTGCGGCTATCTTTATTCAGGGGCTGCAATGGGTGGGTTATACCCTGCATTTCCCACAGTGGTTGACCATCTTCCTCGCTCAAGGCGTAGGGGGTGGGATTAATACCGTGCTGCCGTTGGTGCCACAAATTGGCATGATGTACCTGTTCCTCTCCTTTTTAGAAGACTCCGGCTATATGGCCCGAGCCGCGTTTGTGATGGATCGGCTGATGCAAGCGCTGGGGTTACCGGGTAAATCCTTTGTACCGCTGATTGTCGGTTTCGGCTGTAATGTGCCCTCGATCATGGGTGCACGAACGCTGGATGCGCAACGCGAACGCCTGATCACCATCATGATGGCTCCCTTTATGTCCTGTGGCGCGCGGCTGGCGATTTTTGCTGTCTTCGCAGCGGCATTCTTCGGCCAGGACGGGGCCAGTATCGTTTTCTCTCTCTATCTGTTGGGCATCGCGGTTGCCATTCTCACCGGGCTGGTGCTGAAATACACCATTATGCGTGGCGAGGCCTCACCCTTTGTGATGGAACTGCCGGTTTACCATGTGCCCCACCTCAAGAGCTTGTTATTGCAAACCTGGCAACGGCTAAAAGGTTTTGTACTGCGCGCTGGGAAAGTGATTGTCATCGCCAGTATCTTCATCGGCGGCCTAAACAGCTTCTCTTTCAGTGGCAAACCGGTAGATAGCATCAATGACTCAGCACTGGCATCAGTCAGTAAAGTGCTGACGCCATTGCTGGCCCCCATGGGTGTCCATGGCGATAACTGGCAGGCAACCGTAGGGTTAGTGACCGGTGCCATGGCAAAAGAAGTGGTGGTAGGGACACTCAATACCCTCTATACCGCAGAGCAGATTAAGAACGAGCCCTTTGATGCTGAGAGCTTCAACTTACCGGGCGAATTGGCGGGGGCAGTTAAAATCACCTGGCAGGGTTTAAAAGATACTTTTAGCCTTAGCGTGTTATCAAATCCCATTGAAGCCAGCAAAGGTGATGGCGAAATGGCGGCCGGTTCGATGGGCATGATGAGCAGTAAATTCGGTTCCAGCATTGCCGCCTATAGCTATCTGATATTTGTGTTGCTCTATGTGCCCTGCGTCTCGGTCATGGGGGCTATCGCTCGGGAAACCAGCCGTGGCTGGATGACCTTCTCAATTCTGTGGGGGCTGAATGTGGCCTACTCACTGGCAACCCTGTTCTATCAGGCAGCAACCTTTCACCAGCATCCGCCACAAAGCCTAATGATTATGGCTGTGGTTATTATGGTTAATGTATTAATTTTGTTTGGATTGCGCCGCGCGCGGAGCCGGGTAACCGTCCGATTGCAAAACAGTAAGCCCGCGAATTGTTGTCAGAGTGCTGGCAATGATTGTCACTAACAAACAACTGTTGTTGCGACAGGAGGCATAATGGCAAGCCTACTACAACTACGCGATGCCATCGCTCTGTGTGGCAGCACAGGAGCGAATCAGCTAAGCCAGCAATTGGCAACGCCTTTACCTCTGGTTGAGGCCATGCTGGAAAGGCTAACGGCAATGGGCAAGATTGAACGCATTGAACAAGATAATCGTGGGTGTCTGACAGGCAGTTGCAAGCGTTGCCCTGAAGGAAATAATCACTGTAATATCGTGATTTATCAGATAAAAAATCATCATTAAGTCAGAAATAGAGATGCCCGCCGGGCATCTCTGTCTTATTATTACTTATAAACATCGGCATTAGCGTCAAACTTCTTCTTCTCACGCTCGGCGATAATCACATAATACTTACCGCCTTTCTCGTCAGCCAATTTTGACAGTTCTTCTTTCACATCCATCGGCGATGTTGCCTGACCCGACGTGGTGATAGTGCCGATCTTCTCGTACTTTTTCGCTTCTTCTTTGGTAATTTCTTTCGCCGCCATCGCGCCAAAAGAAACCCCAGTCACAACCAGAGCAACAGCCAGATTTTTCAATAAATTCATACCGAATACCTCGCAAGTAAAGAGTTAATGTGTATAAAAACATTGAGAAAAACAAAGATGATATTGATTTAATTCATGACAGTTGACTGATGTGATGCCACGCTCAGTGGCCCCCCACAACCTTAAGGAAAACGCTTTCCCCATGCTAGTGCGCGGGGATGCGCCAATTTGAACCTTCTTAATTATTAAGCAGATTTAATATTTAGCCATTAAATTGCACATTAAATTCTATTCATCACTATGTGCTAAGGCCTTAAATCTGTAGCAGTTCGCTATTTCAGTGTGATTTTAGCGTCAACATGCGCTAAAAAGTCGATAAGTAATTTTGAAAAATCATCAGGATGAGAAATAAAGGGGGCATGCGCTGATCCCTTCATCACTACCGACTGACTATGCGGCCAGGTGCTATCTAGTAACGAGGCGACTTTGCGCGGTACCAACCCATCCAGATAACCATAAATACGCAGCATGGGCAGAGCACTCTCGACCAGTGCTGGCCGTAAATCGGCAGTACGCAGAATATCTAGCCCACCGATTAACACTTCTACCGCCGGCATCTGGTGTTGTAGCACCACCGCTTTCAATAAACGGGCATCCTGTCGTGCACTTGCCGTCCCCAGAGTTTGCAATGCCAGAAAACGCTCAACCGTACGCTGAAAATCTTCACTTAACTGTTGTTGGAAACCAGCCAAGACCTCCGGCCGAATCCCCGGCCATTCATCATGTGCGGTAAAACATGGCGAGGAGGAGACGGTGATCAGCCCGCGCACACGCTCTGGCTGAGTCAAGGCTATCTGACTGGCCACCAGCCCACCCATCGACCAGCCGAGCCACAAAGCCTGCTCTGGCGCTTGTTGTAAGACAATTTTTGCCATATCAGGCAGTGACATCGCACCAAAATCTTTGCTACGCCCATAACCGGGGAGATCCACCAAATGCAGACGAAAATGCGGTGCGAGTCTATCAATTATGCAATGCCAGACTTCGGCGTTCAGCCCCCATCCGTGCAGCAGCACAAGATCGCAATCGCCTTCGCCATAGATGTTCCAATAAAGTTGTTTCATACGTTAATATCCTGCCGCCTTAGCCCCGTTATGCATCACTTATCAAGGAAGAGGTACATGCTAACAATCGTCAGCCAGTGTTGGCTATGCCGACAATCGTTATATCACCCACGGCACGGTATTTGTTGTTACTGCAAGCGCCATTTACCTAAATTGCCGCCCTGTTGCCCTCGTTGCGGCTTGCCTTGCACCAATACCGCGTTACCTTGTGGCCGCTGCCTTAATGCGCCACCCCGCTGGGCAAGCATCACCTTTGTCAGCGATTACGCCCCGCCCTTGAACAGGTTGATAAAAAAGCTCAAATTTAATGGCGTCACACAATTAGCACCGGTACTGGCCCGTTTACTATTGCTACGCTGGCTCGATGCCTGCCGTCAGGGTAAGGTTATCAGGCCAGAAAGAATCATTAGTGTGCCTTTACACCGTTGGCGTTGTTGGCGGCGCGGCTATAACCAAACAGACCTGTTAGCACAGCCATTGGCACACTGGCTTAGTTGCCATTACAGTCATATGACGTTACAGCGAGTGCGGGCTACACCACCGCAGCAGCGATTAAAGGCTACCGCGCGGCGTAAAAATATGCGGGGGATATTTCGCTGTACGCAGTCTCTGCGTGGGCAACATATTGCGCTGCTGGATGATGTCGTAACAACGGGTAGTACACTGAATGAGATAGCTGATCTACTATGGTCCGAGGGGATTGCCTCTCTACAGGTGTGGTGTATCTGCCGAACCTTGTAGTCACCCCAGCAATGGGCGTATTATAACCGACAAGAATAGTCAACTATTGAGCAGATGCCATGATCACAATAACAGACGCAGCACAATCTCATTTTGCCAAACTGTTGGCAAATCAAGAAGAAGGCACCCAAATCCGTGTATTTGTTATCAACCCCGGAACACCAACCGCTGAATGCGGCGTGTCTTATTGCCCACCGGATGCGGTCGAAGCAACAGATACCGTACTAAAATTTGAGCAGTTATCAGCTTATGTTGATGAAATGAGCAAGCCTTATTTGGAAGACGCTGAAATCGATTTCGTCACTGACCAACTAGGTTCTCAACTGACACTGAAAGCGCCAAATGCCAAAATGCGTAAAGTTGATGATACTGCACCATTGATGGAGCGGGTTGAATATGTTCTGCAATCGCAGATTAACCCACAACTGGCAGGGCATGGTGGCCGTGTGACACTGATGGAGATCACACCAGATGCATTGGCTATCCTGCAATTTGGCGGCGGCTGTAACGGGTGTTCTATGGTTGATGTCACACTGAAAGAAGGCATCGAAAAAGAGCTGTTGCAGAAATTCCCAGAATTGAAAGGTGTGAGGGATTTGACCGAGCATCAGCGCGGCGAGCATTCCTATTACTAATTATCCTGCGTCTTTGGCACTACAGCGGTGTTAGCTTCGCTCTCTCACCCGAATCACTGACTGATGTCAGCTCATCGGGATTTGTTCGCTGGCTGCCTTGCTGTAACACCAATGACTTTGGCTAATAATTGAGCGCTGCTATTACTAATTGTCCTGCGTCTTTGGCTAATAATTGAGCGCTGCTATTACTAATTGTCCTGCGTCTTTGGCGCTACAGCGGTGTTAGCTTCGCTCTCTCACCCGAATCACTGACTGATGTCAGCTCATCGGGATTTGTTCGCTCGCTGCCTTGCTGTAACGCCAATGAATAATATTGTTCTTAATGCTGACAAAACCAGATGACTCAATCTGGAGCGGTGAGGATAGGCAGAAGAGTAAAGCGTCCGCGCCAGGGATGGCGCGGCACGAACCTACATGGGCGTATTGACGGCATCTTTACGATCTGCCTGTTCTCTCCGCCACGAGCACTTTATTGGCTGCCTACTGAGGGATTCCCTCCCCTTATCACCCCGCCGACACATTCTTACGCCGCTTATCCAAATCCTTCAATAAACGATTAATCTGGCTGTCAGCAAACATCTCTTCCAACGTCGTGGTCAATTTACGCCGCCAGTTTGGATACTCCTCACTGGTACCAGGAATGTTTACCGGCGTCGCCATATCCAACCAATCTTCTGGTTGCAAACCCAGTAATGCGCTGGCGCTGTCGGCAACATAGCGCTGTAATCCTCGGTTAAGGACTGGGCTCATCGAGAGGAGTGACGCTTTGTGACCTACCCTCTTTGGCAGGCAGCCATAGTGATGTAACCCTTCCAATAACCCTTGCTTAGCCCGTTCCCGATCAAGATAAAGCTGCTTCAATATCTGTTGGTCTGGATATAACCCCAGCTTATTCCCCAACGTCAGATCATCACTTTGCCAATAGCCCCGTAAGGTCGGCAAATCGTGGGTCGTAATGGTGGCCATCGCCTGTGCCGGATAAGACTGCGGCGCACGGAAGGTATTCTCACTGTCATGCTCAAAATAGAGCACTTTGTAGGAATACACCCCACTGTCACGCAGCTTAGCCACAATTTCTACGGGTACCGTGCCTAAATCCTCACCAATCACCATGCAGTGATGACGCTGACTTTCCAGCGCCAATATCGCCAAAAGATCATCGACCGGATATTTAACGTAAGCCCCCTGAGCGGCAGTCTGCCCATAGGGGATCCACCACAGACGCAATAAGGCCATCACATGGTCAATACGCAGAGCGCCACAACTGGTCATATTAGCGCGCAGTAAATCGATAAAGGGTTGGTAGGCACGCGCAACCATGACGTGCGGGTCCATTGGCGGCAACCCCCAGTTCTGGCCCAGCGGCCCTAAAATATCAGGCGGAGCCCCTACCGAGGCTTTCAGGCAATATAACTCGCGGTCACACCAAGTTTCAGCACCGCCTTCAGCCACACCAACGGCTAAATCGCGGTATAAGCCAATCGGCATTTTTCGTGACTGGCTGTTGCGAAAACAGCTATCAAACTGAGTGGCGGCCAACCACTGTAACCATAGATAGAAGGTCACATCACTCGCGTATTCGCGGCAAAAATCAGCCACCGCAGTGCTGTGCCCATCACGGTATTTTTCTGGCCACACCGGCCAGCCCCACATCATTGGGTCTTGTGCACTCAAATGCGCATGTAGCGCATCAAAAGCGGCTTGTTGATGCAGGCTACGACCGCCTTGTTCCACAAACTGGTGGAATGCCTGCATCCGTGCATCTTTTGCTTTACGGGCAGTAAACAGCGGGAATGCCAAACGCAACGCCATCAATTTAAGTTGCATGACCTGCGGATAATCAACCCACTCATTAGCCCGAACTTCAGCCAGCACCTGTTGCGTTTCTGGCTGATGCCACCAGAGTTGCGCCGCTTCGCTATGCTGAAACTCATCCACGCGGTTCACGTCGATATAAACCACGTTTAGCCAGCGTCTTGACGAGGGGCTATAGGGGCTAGCACTCTGTGGATTAGCCGGATACAGCGCATGAATCGGATTCAAACCGATAAAGGCACCACCACGCTCGCCCACTTGCTCCAACATCTGGCTAAGATCACCAAAATCACCGATACCCCAGTTGCGTTCGGAACGCAGGGTATAGAGCTGCACACAAGCGCCCCATAACTTTTTCCCGGCCAGCAACGCATCTGGCTCATAGCAACGTTTCGGTGCCACAATAATTGAACACTGCCACTGTTGTAAGCCTTGTTCAAGAATCAAACGGTGATAACCCTGCGGCAGAGAAGAGGGCAATGTCAGTGTCTTTTTTGCACTGATACGCCCCTGATGCAACTCACCTTTTTCTGTCTGTAATTGCCAGTGATAATCGCCTGAACCCGCCATTGGTAGCTGCATTGGGCTACCAAAAGTAAATACTTTCACCACCGGTAGTGGTGCACTTTCTGTCTGGGTGTCCTGAGGCACGTAGGTACGCCCCATGGCCGCCAACAACTGCTGCTTGGTTTCCGGCAAAATAGCCTGCGGCTTACCATGAGCATTAATGTAGCTGGCGGCTATCCCTGCCAGTGTTGCTGCTTGATCGAGCGATTTACGATCCATGCAGTCTTCTCCTTAACGTTTGGCTTGCCAGATCCGTGATTGGTAATCACGAATTGAACGGTCAGAACTGAACATCCCTACACGGGCAGTGTTAAGAATGGTACGGCGGGTCCATTCATCCTTATCGCGATACAGGGCATCAATTTGCTGCTGTGCCTGACAATATGAGGCAAAATCAGCCAATACCAGATAAGGGTCACCCCCTTCCAACAGGCTATGCAACATCATGTCAAATGCATGTTTATCACCCTGGCTGAACGCACCACTGGCCAACTCATCCAGAATGCTTTTCAGGTGCGCATCGGCTTTAAGATACTTCTGCGGCTTATAACCTTTCGCCAAAATGGCTTTTACCTGCTCCACGGTGTTACCGAATATAAAGATATTTTCGTCACCCACCTGCTCGGCAATTTCAACGTTAGCCCCATCGAGGGTGCCCACCGTCAATGCACCATTCAGTGCCAGTTTCATGTTGCCAGTGCCGGAGGCTTCTTTACCGGCGGTTGATATCTGCTCGGACACATCCGCCGCTGGGATCATCAATTCTGCAACTGAAACCCGATAATCAGGGATAAAGACCACTTTTAGGCGATCTTTGACGATCGGATCATTGTTGATCTTATCCGCAGCCTGATTGATCGCATAAATGATATTCTTAGCTAAATAATAACCAGGTGCGGCTTTGGCACCAAACAAGAACACACGCGGTGCGATATCCAGATTTGGGTTGTCACGGATCTGGCGGTAGAGCGACAGAATATGTAACAGATTCAAATGCTGACGCTTATATTCATGTAACCGCTTAATCTGCACATCAAAAATGGCCTCCGGGTTAATGGTCAGCCCCATGGTGCGTTTAATATATTCAGCTAACTTAACTTTGTTATCATATTTGATCTGCTGATAACGGCCCCTGAAAGCCTTATCTTCGGCATAAGACTCAAGCCCGGCTAATGCATCCAGATTATTCGCCCATTCCACTTTCAGCGTGTCATCAATCAGGCCAGATAATGCCGGATTACATTGTTTCAACCAACGCCGCGGCGTAATACCATTAGTAACATTATGGAATTTATTTGGCCATAATTGATAATATTCAGGGAACAAGTCCTTGATAACCAAATCAGAATGCAGTTGCGCTACACCGTTGACGGCAAAGCCACTGACCACACACAAATTGGCCATTCGCACCTGTTTATTATGATGAACCGCCAGCTTGGCCCACACCGCTTCATCCCCTGGCCATTGCTTATCCACCACCTTTTTAAACTGCGCATTGATTTGCTTGATGATGACAAAATGGCGTGGCAACAAACTACGCACCAATTTCTCATCCCAACATTCAAGTGCTTCAGGCATCAACGTGTGGTTGGTATAGGCGAAGGTTTTACTGGTGATCGCCCACGCCGCATCCCAGCTTAGCTGATGCTCATCCAGCAGCACTCGCAACATTTCAGGAATAGCGATAGTCGGGTGAGTATCATTCAGTTGAATAACTTCATAGTCCGGTAATTCAGCCAGTTTACGGCCAGCCAGATGGTGCTTACGTAAAATATCCGCCACCGAGCAGGCGCATTGGAAGTATTGCTGCATCAGGCGCAGACGTTTGCCGGCCAGATGGTTATCGTTTGGATACAATACTTTGGTCAGTTTTTCTGCTTCAACGCCATTTTTTTCGGCCAGCAGGAACTTCCCATCATTAAAGTTAGTTAAATCAAATGGATGTTGATGAGTCGCCTGCCAGAGACGCAACGGTTGAGTAACACCATTGCGAAAACCCAGCACCGGTAAATCCCAAGCTTCACCACGCAAGGTGAAGGCCGGACGCCATACCTGACGGCCATCAGCGAGTTTTTCTAACTTGCCAGCAAAACCGACGTCAACCGCCAACGCGGCATTGTGGCGGAACCACGGATAACTCTCGCGCTGCCAGTTGTCTGGGGCTTCCTGTTGTTTACATTCACTGAAAGATTGGCGGAACAGACCGTATTGATAATTCAACCCATAACCGGTGGCGGGTTGCTCAACGGTTGCCATCGAATCAAGGAAACAGGCCGCCAAACGCCCAAGACCGCCATTGCCCAACGCAGGATCAGTTTCCTGCTCCAGCAAGTCACACAGGTTAATTTGCTGCTCGGCCAGCAACGCCTCGACTTGATCATACCAACCCAGATTAATCAGGTTGTTTGCCGTTAAACGACCAATTAAGAACTCCATTGAAATGTAGTTAACATGCCGTTGGACTTTCTGGGGTTTGCCTGGTGCAGGCTGAGCCGCCAATTGTTCGGCTAACGCCGCGCTGACAGCCTCCCACCATTGGTGTTGAGTCATTTGCTGAGCTGAAGTTAGGCCAAAGCGCTGCCACTGGCGGGTCAGTGCGGCCAGGAAATCGTCCTTTTTAAGCGTAGGCTGTGACATAGGGAGTCTCTATCCTGTGAGTGGGGTAATTTTACCCTTATCCTGCCAATGAGAACGGGCAAGAGCATCATCCTGCCGGGGGATTAGCTGGGGATGAGTCGCAGGGCGTAGCTAAAATTGTGATCCGGTGCAACTTACAGCCATAGGAAACATTAACTCTATTGCAATAATATGGCCGTTATCAGACCTTAGCAGTGCTGATTAATTACGAGGCTAAAAATAATTACTCTTATGAATGCCTGTAACATTTCATTACAAATGGACATATCAATCGCCAGGACGTCTTCTCACCGGATATTAGTTAAACCGGACACAGCATGCTGATCCCCTCAAAACTGAGCCGCCCGGTACGGCTGCAAAATACCGTGATACGCGACCGCTTGTTGGTTAAATTATCAGGTGTCGCGAACTATCGTTTGACATTAATCAATTGCCCGGCAGGATACGGCAAGACGACCTTGATCGCTCAGTGGGCAGCCGACCAATCTGATCTTGGCTGGTATTCACTGGATGAAAGTGACAATCAGCCAGAGCGTTTCGCCTCTTATCTGATTGCTGCTGTGCAGTTAGCAACTGGCGGCCATTGCAGTAAAAGTGAAGCGCTCAGCCAAAAGCATCAATACGCCAGCCTTTCAGCGCTGTTCGCGCAATTATTTATTGAGTTGTCCGATTGGGACGGCCCGCTTTATCTGGTTATCGATGATTATCATCTGATTACCAATGACGCTATTCATGAAGCTATGCGCTTCTTCCTGCGACATCAGCCAGAAAATATGACGCTGATCCTGCTATCCCGCACCTTGCCACCCCTGGGAATTGCTAACCTGCGGGTGCGCGACCAGTTGCTGGAATTAGGCATGCAGCAACTGGCATTTAATCATCAGGAAGCGCAGCAATTTTTTGATTGCCGCCTGTCCGTACCACTGGAACAAGGTGATAGCAGCCGCTTGTGTGATGAAGTTGAAGGCTGGGCCACTGCGCTGCAACTGATAGCACTGTCATCGCGTCAACCCAACTCATCCGCGCAAAAATCGGCAAAACGTCTGGCAGGGTTAAATGCCAGCCATTTGTCAGACTATCTGGTCGATGAAGTATTGGATCAGGTGGATAGCAATTCCCGTGCTTTTCTACTGCGTTGCTCGGTATTACGTTCCATGAATGATGCCCTGATTGTGCGCCTGACCGGAGAAGATAACGGTCAGCAACGGCTGGAAGAGTTGGAGCGCCAAGGGCTATTTATTCATCGTATGGATGATAGTGGTGAATGGTTCTGCTTCCACCCACTATTTGCCACTTTCTTGCGCCAGCGCTGCCAGTGGGAATTGGCGTTAGAGTTACCGGAATTGCATCACTCAGCCGCTGAAGGCTGGATGGCGCTGGGCTACCCGGCTGAAGCAATCCACCATGCGTTGGCCGCAGGTGATGTTGGCATGTTACGTGATATTTTACTGCAACATGCCTGGACGCTGTTTAACCACAGTGAGTTGGCGCTGCTAGAGCAATGTCTGGTCGCCCTGCCTTACTCTTTATTGGTACAGAATCCAGAACTGGCACTGTTACAAGCCTGGCTGGCGCAAAGCCAACACCGTTATGGTGAGGTGAATACTCTGCTCGAACGCGCTGAATCGGCAATGCAAGAGCGCAAAATTCCTATCGATGAGATTTTACGCGCTGAGTTTGATGCCCTGCGTGCTCAGGTGGCTATCAATGCCGGTAAACCGGATGAAGCCGAAAAACTGGCAACTGATGCGCTGAAATATCTGCCGATGGCGAACTTTTATAGCCGTATTGTGGCCACTTCCGTAACCGGTGAAGTTCATCACTGTAAAGGGGAGCTAAGCCGTGCACTGCCCATGATGCAGCAAACCGAGCAAATGGCACGCCGCCACGAAGCCTATCACTATGCCTTATGGGCATTGCTACAACAGAGCGAAATCCTGATTGCGCAAGGTTTCCTGCAAGCCGCTTATGAAACGCAAGATAAAGCCTTTGATTTGATTCATGAACAACACCTTGAGCAGTTGCCGATGCATGAATTCCTGCTGCGTATTCGCTCGCAAATCTTATGGTCGTGGTCACGGCTGGATGAAGCTGAAGAAGCGGCACGCAAAGGCATCGAGATTCTGGTCAATTACCAACCCCAGCAGCAATTGCAGTGTTTGGCGATGCTGGCAAAATGTTCACTGGCGCGTGGCGATCTGGATAACGCCAATATGTATATCCAGCGTTGCGAAGCCCTGCAACACGGCAGCCAGTATCATCTCGACTGGATAACCAATGCCGATAAGCCACGGGTTATTCACTGGCAGATGACCGGGGACAAAGTCGCCGCCGCAAATTGGCTGCGCCAGGCAGAAAAACCAGGGATGGCGGATAATCACTTTTTACAGGGGCAGTGGCGCAATATCGCGCGAATACAGATCATGCTGGGGCGCTTTAATGAAGCCGAAGTGGTATTGGATGAACTGAACGAAAATGCCCGCCGCCTCCGTTTAACCAGTGACCTCAACCGTAATCTGTTGTTAAGCAATATTCTTTACTGGCAAACCGAACGTAAAAGCGAGGCCCAGAAAGCGCTAATTGAATCACTGTCATTGGCTAACCGCACTGGTTTCATCAGCCATTTCGTGATTGAAGGTGAAGTTATGGCGCAGCAGTTGCGCCAACTGATTCAGCTTAATGCGTTACCTGAATTGGAGCAGCACCGCGCTCAGCGAATACTGAAAGATATTAACCAGCACCATCGGCATAAATTTGCCCATTTTGATGAGATATTTGTCGATAAACTGCTAACTCACCCGCAAGTACCGGAACTGATCCGTACCAGCCCGCTAACCCAGCGCGAATGGCAGGTATTGGGGCTGATTTACTCCGGTTACAGTAATGAACAAATCGCCGGTGAGCTGGAAGTGGCAGCTACCACCATTAAAACCCATATCCGTAATTTATATCAAAAACTGGGTGTTGCTCACCGCCAGGAAGCGGTACAACAGGCACAGCGTTTGCTACAGATGATGGGTTATGTTTGATTATTTTTTCTAGTTATAGCAATAAGTTACCACTGTACTGCAATTTACATTAAACGAATGTTGTTGCGGTCAGTGGTCTTTGGCAATAATATTTTTATATTAATAATATTATCAGCTATAACTGTTGATTTTTTAATATCCTTGGGGATTGAAACAACATCTCGTGATTGAAAAGACAAGTGAAAAACAGCCATATATTCTTTCATTTCATTTTTACAGCAAAAATCCCCACCTCATTGAAATATTTAATGAATCTCAGCAATGACTTTAATATCGGGTTAGTATTGAAACAGGTATTCTTTTTCTCCACCTTAATATTATCATTATAAATAGCAGTCTGATATTATGCACTTGATAAACGGAATAGCTTTATTCCAAACAAGCCATATATATTAATAACAATAGATTCAATTTATTAATTCTATAAAAAAACACAATATATTGCATTTGAACTAGAGACAATAATAACATTACAGTTAGTCTGGTATTTATCAGCTAAAAAATGATTATAATCGCGCATTGGCATTTTCTCTCTAAATGCATTTTTGTAAGGTAAAGAAAAATGGAACAGTTTGAAACCATCAGTGTTGAGCAGGCTCATCGCCACCTGAAAGAGAATACCGCCGTATTAGTCGATATCCGCGATCCACAGAGTTATGAGGCGGGCCATGCACCCACTGCGTTCCATTTGACCAATAACAGCCTACATACCTTTATGCAGCAAACTGATTTTGAACAGTCGGTGATGGTGATGTGCTACCACGGCAATAGCAGCAAAGGGGCAGCGCAATATTTGCTCCAGCAAGGCTTTGAGGCGGTTTACAGTATTGACGGTGGCTTTGAGGCTTGGGCCAAAGGCTATCCGCAAGAAATCATTCGTGAAAATGTCTGATTTTGTTATCTGTTTGTAGCTTGCGATTCGCCACAGCCGACCAGATTGTGATATTTTTAAGCACTTTAATCGCATTCATAATATCTATACCCAAAATCATTAGTGTTGCAGGTAGGCAACAAGCGAACACCGCTTACAACCCTGCGGCTTCAGATACGAAAGGTATAGACGGTAATGGGCAATATGATTCGTGTAATAGCAATCTCTAATCCGCGCCTGGCGCAGGCCTTTGTGGATTATATGGCCACTCGCAATGTGGTCTTGGAAGTTCGGCCTGATACTCAGGGTGCAGAGATCTGGCTCGCCGATGACGAGCAATTGCCCTTGGTACAGCAGGAGCTGGAGCAGTTTTTGCTGGAGCCACTCAATCCACGCTATCAGGCCGCAAGCTGGCAATCGGGTAATTTACACTCAAATTTATCCTATCAGCGCTTTTCCTACTTGCAGACGCTGCGCAGTCAGGCCGGCCCACTGACATTGAGTGTCATGGTGCTGTGCATCGCCATTTATATTCTGATGCAGATTGTCGGCGATGCGGCGGTGATGTCATGGCTTGCCTGGCCCCGTGACGAGAGCCAATACCTACAACTTTGGCGTTGGGTCAGCCATGGTTTTTTACACTTTTCGCTACTGCATATCTTGTTTAACCTGATGTGGTGGTGGTATCTGGCAGGGCAAATGGAAAAACGGCTTGGCACCGGTAAATTGCTGGTATTAACTGTTGTTTCGGCCCTGTTCAGCGGCTGGGGGCAATCGCTGTTTAGCGGTGTGAATTTTGGCGGTCTGTCTGGTGTGGTATATGCCTTAATGGGTTATGTCTGGCTGACCGGCGAACGCGCACCTGAGCGCGGTATCTCGTTGCCAAGAGGTTTAATGGCTTTTTCTGTTCTCTGGCTGATTGCCGGTTATTTCGATGTTTTAGGTTTGTCGATTGCTAATGCAGCTCACGTTTCAGGTTTGATTATTGGGTTATTAATGGCATTTTGGGATACGCGCAGCAGCGTAAGAACCACACAATAACCGCCTGGAGCAACCAGGCGCATTAGGGGATTACCGTGAAGCAAACGCAGCGGCATGATGCGATTATTGAATTAGTACGCCAACAAGGCTACGTCAGTACTGAAGAGTTAGTAGAACATTTTGCCGTTAGCCCACAAACCATCCGGCGTGATTTGAATGATTTGGCTGACCAAAACAAAATTCATCGCCATCATGGTGGTGCAGCACTTCCTTCCAGCTCGGTTAATGCCGCCTATAACGATCGTAAAGTGATGTGGTCAGAAGAAAAGGCGCGTATTGCCCAGCGTGTTGCCAGCCAGATCCCCGATGGTGCAACACTGTTTATTGATATCGGCACGACGCCAGAAGCGGTCGCCCACGCGCTGATGAACCATAAGGGGCTACGGGTAGTAACCAATAATCTTAACGTTGCTACCTTGCTAACGGCCAAAGAGGATTTCCGGCTGATTCTGGCAGGTGGTGAAGTTCGTACCCGCGATGGCGGGATTATTGGTGAAGCCACACTGGATTTCATCTCTCAGTTCCGTCTTGATTACGGCATCCTCGGCATCAGTGGTATTGATATGGACGGCTCGCTCTTGGAGTTTGATTATCATGAAGTGCGTACCAAGCGAGCGATTATCGAGAACTCCCGTTGTGTGATGCTGGTGACCGACCACTCCAAGTTTGGCCGTAACGCGATGGTGAATTTGGGGAACATGAATTTGATTGATTATCTGTTTACTGATCAGGCGCCTCCTCCGAGTGTGATGAAGATTATTGAGCAGCATCAGGTTCAATTGGAGTTGTGTTAGTCGTTAAATTTTAGTTTTGGTGATCCGGTGCGGTTGTTAAGTCAACTCAAGTGATCTAACAACCGAATCGGACCACAGAACACCGAACAACCAAACCTAATCACCAAACCTAATCACCAAATCCAAATCCAGTCCTTCCTCCCACATTTTGATAACAAAATTGTTACCTCCATCACGGGGGAATGTTTTTTTTTGGTTAACTCTTGGCTTATTTGTTGGTTTTTGATTACAATCGTGAGCGAAAACGAACATTAAAGAGCTATTCCGAACATCTGGAGGAAGGAAGCATGGAAACCAAAGACTTGATCGTGATCGGTGGCGGCATTAATGGTGCCGGTATCGCTGCTGATGCGGCAGGGCGTGGCCTGTCCGTTCTGCTGCTGGAAGCGCAAGACTTGGCCTGTGCTACGTCTTCCGCCAGCTCCAAACTTATCCACGGTGGTCTGCGCTATCTGGAACACTATGAATTCCGTCTGGTAAGTGAAGCACTGGCCGAACGTGAAGTATTATTGAAACTGGCACCGCATATTGCGTTTCCAATGCGTTTTCGTTTGCCGCATCAACCCCACCTGCGCCCAGCCTGGATGATCCGCACCGGTTTGTTCCTGTACGATCACTTGGGCAAACGTACCAGTTTGCCTGCCAGTAAAGGGCTGCGTTTTGGACCAGAATCGGTATTGAAACCAGAATTGGTGCGCGGTTTCGAATATTCTGACTGCTGGGTCGATGATGCCCGTTTGGTGGTGCTGAATGCACAAGAAGTGGTCGAGCGCGGCGGTGAAGTTCGCACCCGTACCAAAGTGACTCGCGCCTGGCGTGAACAAGGTCTATGGGTGGTTGAAGCCATTGATGTGAATACTGGCAAAACCTTTACCTGCCGGGCCAAAGGCTTGGTAAATGCCACCGGCCCGTGGGTTAAGCAATTCTTCGACGACGGCCTGAAGCTGAAATCACCTTATGGCATTCGCTTGATCAAAGGCAGCCATATTGTCGTACCACGGGTTCATAATCAGCCGCAGGCCTATATTCTGCAAAACGAAGACCACCGTATTGTTTTCGTCATTCCGTGGTTAGATGAATATTCCATCATCGGCACCACAGACGTGGAATACCACGGTGATCCGAAAGAGGTGAAAATCGACTCACAAGAGATCGATTACCTGCTGAAAGTGTATAACGATCACTTTAAAAAACAGTTGGGTCGCGACGATATCGTGTGGACCTACTCAGGTGTGCGCCCGCTATGTGACGATGAATCAGATTCACCACAAGCCGTCACCCGCGACTACACGTTGGATGTAGCCGATGAAGACGGTAAAGCGCCACTGCTCTCTGTATTTGGCGGCAAACTGACTACCTATCGCAAACTGGCAGAACACGCGCTGGAAAAACTGTCTGGCTACTATCCGAATGTTGGCCCGGCATGGACCAAGACTGGCGCGTTACCGGGCGGGGATCTTGGCGGCAGCCGTGATAACTATACTGTTCAGTTGCGCCATCGCTATAACTGGTTACCTGAAGGGTTGGCCCGCCGCTATACCCATACCTATGGTAGCCATAGCGAACTAATTTTGGCAGAAGCGACCAGTATCGAAAGCTTGGGTGAACATTTCGGCCATGGCTTATACGAAGCAGAATTGCGCTATCTGGTTGAAAAAGAATGGGTTGTTGAACTGGATGATGCAATTTGGCGCCGTACCAAGTTAGGTATGGCTCTGGACGATGCACAGAAACAGCGCATTGCCCAATGGCTGGCGCAAGTACAGGCCGGGAAACAACAGACATTATCGCTGGTTTCCTGATAACCCATCCGGCGCGTCGATCTGTTTAAAAAAACCCTCTTCACTGTTGAAGAGGGTTTTTATTATTAACTCAGTGGATATAACTACAGCCTGATAGGTTTAATATGCCAAATCTCATTGGCATATTCCTCAATGGTACGATCTGAAGAGAAGTAACCCATATTGGCAATATTGAGTAACGTTTTGCGCGTCCATTCGTCCGAATGGCGATATAGATTATCAACTTGCTCTTGAGTATCCACATAGCTGCGATAATCGGCCAATAGCTGGTAGTGATCACCAAAATTGACCAGTGAATCGAACAAGCTGGTATAGCGTTTAGGGTCTTCGGGACTAAAGGTGCCCGTCGCCATTTGCGTCAATGCCAGATGCAGTTCAGGATCTTCATCGTAATATTTCCGCGGGTTATAACCGTTGTTGCGCAGCGCTTCGACCTGTTCGGTGGTGTTACCGAAGATAAAGATATTCTTTTCGCCTACATGTTCGCGGATTTCGACGTTGGCCCCATCCAGTGTGCCGATTGTCAGCGCCCCGTTAAGGGCAAACTTCATATTACTGGTACCTGAAGCCTCGGTTCCCGCCAGCGAAATCTGTTCCGATAGGTCTGCGGCCGGAATGATCAACTGCGCCAAACTCACGCTATAGTTCGGAATAAATACCACTTTAAGCAGATTATTAATCCGAGGATCATTGTTGATCACTTTCGCTACATCATTGATCAACCGAATGATTTGCTTAGCATTGTAATACGCTGATGCCGCTTTACCGGCAAAAATCACCACGCGTGGCACCCATTTATCATCCGGTGCTTCGAGAATACGGTTATAGCGAGTGATAACGTGCAACACATTCAGCAGTTGCCGTTTGTACTCATGAATACGCTTGATCTGTACATCAAACAGCGCCGCCGGATTAACCACAATATTGAGCTTTTCCGCAATGTAAATCGCCAGCCGTTTTTTGTTCTCCAGCTTGGCCTTTTGTAATGCCTGCAAGAAGCTGGGGTAATCGAGGTTTTTTTCCAGTTCACTGAGTTGGCTAAGATCAGTCCGCCAATGATGACCGATACTCTCATCCAGAACTTTCGCCAGTGGCCGGTTAGCCAGCCCCAGCCAACGCCGTGGTGTCACTCCGTTGGTTTTATTGCAGAAGCGATTAGGGAAAATGTGAGCGAAATCGGCAAACAGCGACTGCACCATAAGCTCGGAATGCAGGGCAGACACACCGTTAACTTTATGGCTGGCGATCACCGCAAGCCATGCCATTCGTACCTTCCGCCCATGAGTTTCATCAATAATAGAGACCCGTGATAACAGTTCGGGTTCAGACGGATATTGTTCCTGTACCAGTTTGAGGAAATGATCATTGATATCAAAAATGATTTGCAGATGGCGCGGCAGGATCTTGCCGATCATGTCGATTGGCCAAGTTTCCAGCGCTTCGGTCATCAACGTGTGATTGGTGTATGAGAACACCTGCTGCACAACATCCCATGCCTCCATCCAACTAAACTTATGTTCGTCGATCAACAGACGCATCATTTCAGGAATGGAAAGGACCGGGTGAGTATCATTGAGATGAATAGCAATCTTATCTGCCAGATTATCGAATGTTTGGTGCATGGCCCAGTGGCGGCTGAGGATATCCTGCACCGTCGCCGACACGAGAAAGTACTCTTGTCGTAAACGTAATTCACGGCCGGAATAGGTAGAGTCATCGGGATACAGCACTCGTGATACGTTTTCTGAATGGTTTTTATCTTCAACCGCAGCAAAGTAATCACCCTGATTGAATTTACCCAGATTGATTTCATTACTGGCCTGCGCGGACCATAAGCGCAGTGTATTAGTGGCATCCGTATCAAAGCCGGGGATAATTTGATCATAAGCACAGGCAAGGATTTCTTCGGTTTCCAGCCAGCGGGTTTTACTGCCTTCCTGCTGAATTCGCCCACCGAAGCGCACTTTATAGCGGGTATTATGACGTGGGAATTCCCAGGCATTGCCGTATTCCAGCCAGTTATCTGGCGACTCCATCTGTTGACCATCCACTATTTTCTGGCTGAACATGCCATATTCGTAGCGGATGCCGTAGCCACGGCCCGGTAGTGCCAGCGTTGCCAATGAATCCAGAAAGCATGCCGCCAGTCGGCCCAAGCCACCATTGCCTAATCCAGGGTCGTTTTCTTCTTGCAATAACTCAGACAGGTTAAGGCCCATCTCGTCCAGTGCCTGTTCGATATCTTCATAAATCCCCATCGATAGCAGTGCATTAGAAAGCGTTCGCCCCAACAAAAACTCCATCGATAGATAGTAAACCTGACGCACATCTTGTGATAATTGCGCACGGTTAGAACGCAGCCAGCGCTCTACCATCCGATCACGTACCGCAAACAATGTCGCATTCAGCCAGTCGTGCTGAGTCGCAATCGAGGGATCTTTGCCAACAATAAACATCAATTTGTAGGCAATCGAGTGTTTCAGCGCATCCACACTGACAACGGGTGAGGTATAACTGAACGGTGATGTCATAGCGGTTTTCCCAATTCGTGGTTACAACAAATCGACAATTAGAGACGCCGATAAAGTGACAGATATTGACCAGCAGCTACTTGCCAACCAAAGTCCAACCCCATTGCATGGCGCTGAACATGACGCCAATGTTTTGGCCGGCTCCACAGAACAAAAGCACGGCGTATTGCCCGCACCAATGCCTGCGCATCGCATTCATCAAACACAAACCCCGAGGCGCTGCCATCCGCCAGATTTTCCAGCGCGCAATCCACCACGGTATCTGCCAACCCGCCCGTATGCCGGACCAGTGGCAAAGTGCCATATTTCAAACCATATAACTGCGTTAACCCACAAGGTTCAAAGCGGCTAGGCACCAGGATCACATCTGCACCGGCAATGATTCGGTGAGAAAATGCCTCGTGATAACCAATTTGTACCCCAACCTGGCCGGAATAGTCTGCCGCTGCCGCCAAAAACGCCTCTTGTAGAATGGCATCTCCCGCCCCCAAGACCGCCAATTGCCCACCCAACTTCAGTAATTCAGGCAAAGCGTCCAACACCAAATCCAACCCTTTTTGCTCAGTCAATCTACTGACCACGGCAAAAACAGGTTTCTTATCTGTCACCTCCAACCCCATCGTCGTTTGCAGATGCACTTTGTTGATGGCTTTTTCTTGCAGGTTCTCTGCGTCATAGCAGGCATGCAGCAAGGTATCACTCTGTGGATCCCAAATATTGCCATCCACCCCGTTAAGAATGCCGGTCAAACGCCCCTGACTGGCACGCTCTTGCAGTAGCCCTTCCATGCCGTAACCAAAAGCAGGTTGGGTAATCTCTTTGGCGTAGGTCGGGCTGACGGTGGTGACATGATCAGCAAAGAACAACCCGGCTTTCAGATAGGAAATTTGACCGTAGAATTCCAGCCCGTACATTTGGAAAAATGCAGCAGGAAGTTGTAGTTCAGCCAAATGATGCCCTGAAAATAGCCCCTGATAAGCCAAATTATGGACGGTAAATACCGACCGTGCTGGTCTACCACGCGCGGCCAGATAAGCGCAGGCCAGCCCAGCGTGCCAGTCATGGGCATGCACGACCTCTGGACGCCAGTAGCCATCCAGCCCACAAGCCAGTTCACACGCCATCCACCCCAGCAAGGCAAAGCGGCGATAGTTATCGGCATAGGCATTCAACGACTGGTCGTGGTAAGGGCTGCCAGCTCGGTCATACAACCACGGCGCATCAATAAGATAGATGCCAATACCCTCATAATGGCCGTAACGCAGAGAGACTCGCCCAGCAAAGGTGTCGATCTCCCGGACCAGTACAGTATCTGGTATACCACGGTGCAAATCAGGGAAGCCCGGTAGCATGACCCGAACATCAGCCCCTTCAGCAATTTGTGCGGCAGGTAAAGCGCCGACAACATCAGCCAATCCCCCTGTTTTCAACAAAGGGAATAACTCAGAACATACGTGTAGAACCCGCATCATTTTTCCTGATCCTTCCATTTGGTTTTGGCTTACGTCTAATCTAATAAACTAGAAATGAACCAAATGGGCGTTATTGTTGCAGCCAATTTGAACGCGGACAGCGCGCAAAAACCGGAGCGTACACGTAGTACGTGAGGATTTTTAGCACCGCCCAAGTTCAAAATGGCAAATAAAATAGCCCTATTTTGCGGCCAACTTAGCCAGCATCGCACGTGTCACTAACACCACTCCCCCCTCAGAACGATAAAAACGGGCGCTATCTTCATCGGCGTTCTCCCCGATAACCATCCCTTCAGGGATATGACAGGCGCGATCAATAATGCAGCGACGTAAACGGCACGAGCGGCCAACATTGACATCAGGCAGCAATACCGTGGAATCAATGGTACAAAACGAATTCACCCGCACCCGTGGGAACAACACCGAGTGCACCACTACCGAGCCAGACACAATACAACCACCAGACACCAGCGAATTCATGGTCATGCCATGACTACCTGAGCGATCCTGGACAAACTTAGCCGGCGGCAAAGGTTCCATATGGGTACGAATTGGCCAGGCACGGTCATACATATCCAGCTCAGGGGTTACCGATGCTAAATCGAGGTTGGCCCGCCAGTAGGCATCCAATGTCCCAACATCACGCCAATAAGGCGGCAATTCAGCATTGGATGTCACACAGGAGAGATCAAATGGATGTGCCCAAGCCGCCTTCTGCTCGGTAAGCTTGGGAATCAAATCTTTACCAAAATCATGCGTCGAGCCGGGGGTATTCATATCTTCTTCTAATAACTTGAATAGATAATTGGCATTAAAAATATAGATCCCCATACTGGCTAACGCCATATCTGGCCGCCCAGGCATTGAAGGTGGGTTCGCAGGTTTTTCAAAGAACGCCGTTATCTGGTAATCCTCGTCTACCTCCATCACCCCAAACTCATGGGCCTCGTTAATCGGGACGGGGATACAAGCAACGGTACACTCAGCACCTTTCTCCACATGGTCAATAAGCATGCGCGAGTAATCCATCTTGTAGATGTGATCACCGGCCAGAATGACGACATATTCCGCCTCATAGCGGCGGATAATATCCAGATTTTGATAAACTGCATCCGCAGTACCTTTGTACCAATGCTCGGTACTCAAACGTTGTTGGGCAGGCAATAAATCAACAAACTCGTTCATCTCCTCATTGAGGAATGACCAACCACGTTGAATATGCTGCACCAGAGTATGAGACTGGTACTGGGTAATGACACCGATACGGCGAATACCTGAATTCAGGCAGTTAGAGAGCGCAAAATCGATGATACGGAACTTGCCACCAAAATGTACCGCAGGTTTGGCACGGGTGGCGGTCAAATCTTTCAGGCGAGAACCACGACCTCCGGCCAGAATCAGCGCCACAGACTTATTCGGTAATTGTCTGGCTAACATCAACGGATCTTTATTTTCGAATTTAACCATGGCTGGCTCCTTAAGATTTCTGTACGAGTACGCAAATGTCATGCGCGGATCCGTTCCATACGGTGAATGATTCCATCGGTTCTGACGGCCCAAAAGGAGGAACAACCTCCCATTCCCCCGCAGGTAAATGTATTTCACACTCTTGACCAGTGGCGTTAATCACCACCAGCCAGCGCTGAGACAACAGAATTTGCAGCCGTTTCTGGCAGCCATGTTCCCAAGCCGCATCACTCAGCACTTGCCCCTGACTATCTAGCCATTGCACATTGCCATCACCTTCCTGCCACCATGAGTCCTTAGTCAGGGCCGGAATTTGTTGGCGTAACCGGATAAGATCGGTGGTAAATGTCATTAATGAACGATCCGCACTGCCCCAGTCGAGCCAGGTGAGGATGTTGTTCTGACAATATGCATTGTTATTACCTTGCTGGCTGTGACCATGCTCGTCACCGGCCAGTAACATTGGCGTTCCCTGCGAGAGTAATAAGCTGGCTAACAATGCGCGCTGGCAAGACTTACGCCGTTGCCAGATAGCCTCATCAGCCACCAACCCTTCGCTACCAAAGTTATTACTAAGATTGTTATCACTGCCATCACGGTTTTCTTCACCATTGATTTGATTGTGTTTTTGGTTAAAACACAGCAAATCCTGCAAAGTGAAACCATCATGGGCGGTAATTTGATTGATACTGGCGGAAGGCAAACGCTCCCGCTGCTGGAAAAGATGACTTGAGGCGGCAAAATGCTGAGCAAACAGCCCCAGAGGTAAGTCATCCCGTAACCAGAAACGGCGCATCGCATCACGGTACTGGTCATTCCATTCACTAAAACCGGTGGGGAAGTTACCCAGTTGATAGCCCCCTAAGCCGATATCCCAAGGCTCGGCAATCATCTTGCAGGCACTCAACCGCTCATCCGCCGCCAGTGCGGCAAATAAAGGGGCATGTTGGTCAAAAGCTGGCGTGCGGCCCAGCACGGTTCCCAGATCAAAACGGAAGCCATCAACATGGCAGCTATCGAGCCAGTGATGCAGGCAGTCGATGACCCACTGCATAACATTAGGATGATTAAGCCGCAGCGCATTGCCGCAGCCAGTCATGTTGTCGTATTCACCCTCAGGGGTAAGCCAGTAGTAGCTAGCATTATCGATACCACGCTGGCACAGGGTTGGGCCGAATACATCCAGTTCAGCGCTGTGGTTGAACACCACATCCAGAATCACTTCGATACCCGCTTTATGCAACGCTTTGACTGCATCCCGTAGCTCCCGCAGCGGGGATATACCTTCACGGCCCGAGGCATAATCAGGATCAACAGCATAAGGTGCCAGCACGTTATAGCCCCAATAATTGCTCAGCCCCATTTTCTGTAAACGAGGTTCATCGACGTGGAATTGCACTGGCAGCAACTCCAGTGTGGTCACGCCCATGTTTTGCAAATAGGCAATCATGATGGGATGAGCCAACGCTGCGTAGCTACCACGCAGGTCAGCCGGAATATCAGGATGCAGTTGGGTTAAGCCACGCACATGGGCTTCATAAATTACGGTATTGCCCCAAGGAATAGCCGGTGGCTTATCCCCCTGCCAGTCATATTCTTCATGTAACACAATACATTTAGGTAAAGCGGCAGCACTGTCGCGCTCATCGGGCTGATTAACCCCGCACTCTAAACTTGAGTCATCCGCCACTTTGCGATCTAATGCATGCGCACCGGGGTCTATCAATAATTTATGTGGGTTAAAACGATGCCCTTGTTGTGGATCAAATGGCCCGCTGACCCGATAACCATAGCGCTGCCCCGGTTTACCACCGGGCAGATAGCCATGCCAGATGTCGCCACTGCGGGTGGGCAATGCAATCCTCACTTCTTGGTTATTGTCATCAAACAGGCACAACTCCACCTTTTCAGCATGGGCCGAAAACAGCGTGAAATTTATCCCATCCCCATCAAAATGAGCACCAATCGGTGCCGGGGAACCACGGGTAAGGCGGGTCATTCTCCCTCTCCCGCAACAAATCCCTCCCGCAATAAATAGATAGTCGACAGTGGCGGCAGTGTTAACAACAATGAATGCGCGTGGTTATGACTACCGACATGATCGCTATAGATGCCGCCCTGATTACCCAGATTACTGCCGCAGTAAAATTCAGAGTCAGAATTAAGCACTTCCCGATAATGCCCGCCCTGCGGAATACCCACACGGTAGTTGTAACGCGGCACTGGGGTGAAATTACTGATAGCAATCAGTTCGCCACCATTCGCATCACGGCGCAAGAAAGCAAACACTGAATTTTCATGGTCATCCACCACCAGCCACTCAAAACCATCAGACTGATAATCCAACTCATATAATGGCGCATGTTGTTGATAACAGTGGTTCAGGTCACGAACGAAACGCTGCACACCACTATGCCAGCCGTTTTTATCATCCAGTAAATGCCAGTCCAGGCTGGTATCGAAATTCCACTCACGCCCCTGAGCAAACTCGCAGCCCATAAACAGCAGTTTTTTACCGGGATGCGCCCACATAAACGCGTAATAAGCACGCAGGTTGGCAAATTTCTGCCAGGCATCTCCCGGCATACGATCGAGCACCGAGCGCTTACCGTGGACCACTTCATCGTGGGAGATAGGCAAGATAAAGTTCTCGGTATAAGCGTACAACATACCGAAAGTCATCAGATTATGGTGATATTTGCGGTGAATCGGATCGCACTGCATGTAATTAAGGGTGTCATGCATCCAGCCCATATTCCATTTGTAGTTAAATCCTAATCCACCGGCATCAGGCGGTAATGTCACCCCAGGGAAATCGGTCGATTCTTCCGCCATGGTCACACCACCTGGGCGCTCAACGCCGATGGTGTGATTGGTGTAACGCAGGAAAGCAATCGCTTCCAGATTTTCGCGCCCGCCGTAATAGTTAGGCACCCACTGCCCTTCAGCACGGCTATAATCGCGATAAATCATCGAAGCCACAGCATCAATACGCAATGCGTCGATACCAAAACGTTCCATCCAGTAAAACGCATTGCCAGCCAAATAGTTACGAACTTCATTACGGCCATAGTTATAAATCAGGGTATTCCAATCCTGATGATAGCCTTCGCGCGGATCGGCATATTCATATAACGAGGTGCCATCAAACTGCATGAGCCCATGTTCATCGCTTGGGAAGTGACCAGGAACCCAATCAAGGATGACGTTAATCCCCGCCGCATGGAATTTGGCGACAAAATCTTTGAAATCCTGCGGTGTACCAAAGCGGCGGGTCGGCGCATACAGCCCAAGTGGCTGATAACCCCAACTGCCATCGAACGGATGTTCGTTAATCGGCAGTAATTCGACATGGGTAAATCCCATGTATTTAACGTATTCGACCAGTTGCTCAGCCAACTCACCATAACTGAGCCAAAAGTTATCATCGGTATGACGACGCCACGAACCGAGATGGACTTCATAGATAGAAACCGGTGAGCGCAAATCATTGGCTTTTTGTCTTGCTGGCGTATTTGGCACCACTTCAGGTAACGGACTGACTAATGAGGCTGTTTCTGGCCGCATCTGAGCCTCAAATGCATAAGGATCTGCTTTTAACCGCACCTGATCATTACTGTCTATTATCTCAAATTTGTACAACTGGCCTGCCTGTACTCCGGGCAGGAATAGCTCCCAAATACCATTTTCGCGCCGTAACCGCATCGGGTGGCGGCGGCCATCCCAAAAGTTAAACTCCCCCACCACAGACACCCGTTTGGCATTAGGTGCCCAAACGGCAAAACTGACCCCCGCGACCCCATCAAGGCTCATCAAATGCCCCCCCAGACGTTCATAAGGGCGTAAATGGGTGCCTTCGGCCAAGAGCCAACTGTCAATATCCTGCAATAACGTTCCGAATCGGTAGGGATCTTCAATAATTTGGGGACTGTCTTGCCAGGTAACCGCTAATTGATAACGAAACGGGCTTTTACGACGAGGAAGCTTAGCCATGAAAAAGCCGCGCGGGTCTTCACTGGTCAATTGAGCAATGTTGCGCCCACTTTCCGTTTCGACCAGCCAGACTTCTTTAGCATCTGGCAGCAATGCGCATATCTGTAACCCTTGTGCAGTTTGGTGCATACCCAAAATAGAAAAGGGATCGGCATAATGGCCGGAAATAATCTGATTAATCACCTGACGGTCGGGAAGTACTGGCATGATTTCTTCCTATGATTAACGGCATGATTTTGAGCCAAATTCTGAGCACTGACAGCAGAACCGACCTTTTCATCATGCAATCCATTTAGTGTTTAAAGAGTGACTAAGGTCAATGATTAACCAATTAGTTGATTTAATGCCCTAATACACATTTTCTGACAGTAGAACCTCGTCAGCTCACTTTTCTTACCCAAACTATAAGCATAGTCAAAGGCCGCAGAAAAAATCGGCTTACTATTAATGAAATTTTTTCTCATGTGAATTAGCAAAAAAAACAGCGTTTAAATAGTGTAAGACGTGCATGAATGACGTAAAACGCTACATTAAGGCGGCAAAAGTAGTGTGGATAACAGCGGTCAGTAGAAGTGCCCAAAACAGGGAACTGAGCTGACGTTTGCCACTATCAGGCCCTTTTTGCTTAAAAGGGGTGACGGTTAAAACTTTCTGCGGCTAAATATGGTTACAATAGCGGCAAGAATTAGCATTTGTGGTTATCAATATGGGCGTAAGCCAAGTCGAACTGATTTTCTCCCTGCTACAACAGATGTGTGTGTATCTGGTGATCGCCTATCTGTTAAGTAAGACACCGCTGTTTATACCATTAATGCAGGTTACCATTCGGTTGCCCCACAAACTGGTGTGCTATCTCACGTTTTCCATGTTTTGTATCATGGGCACCTACTTTGGTTTGCATATTGAGGACTCCATCGCCAACACCCGTGCTATCGGCGCTGTGTTAGGTGGTGTTTTGGGGGGGCCATCGGTCGGTTTTCTGGTAGGGCTGACCGGTGGGTTGCACCGCTACTCCATGGGTGGGATGACCGCCACCGCCTGTATGTTGTCTACCGTCGCTGAAGGGCTACTGGGTGGTTTCCTCCACAGCTATTTGATACGTAAAAACCGCCTCGACCTGCTGTTCCAACCCTTGATTGTCGCGGGTATTACGCTGGTCGCTGAAGTCCTGCAAATGCTGATTATTTTGGTCGTTGCCCGCCCATTCCATGAAGCTGTCGAGCTGGTTGAAAACATTGCCCTACCGATGATGATCACCAATACCATTGGTGCGGCCATGTTTATGCGGATTTTGTTGGACCGGCGGGCTATTTTCGAAAAATACACCACCGCCTTCTCAGCCAAAGCACTGCAAATTGCCGCTCGGGCTGAGGGGCAACTACGCCATGGTTTTGACCAACAAAACAGTATGCGGGTGGCGCGTATCTTGTATGAGGAACTGGGCGTTGGTGCGGTGGCAATTACCGACCGCGAGAAACTGCTGGCATTTATCGGTACTGGCGCAGACCATCACCTTGTGGGGAGTGCTATCACCTCAGACCATACCCACCGGGCGATTGAGTTGAATCAGGTGGTTTATGCCGATGGCAATGCTGTCCCTTATACCTGCTCTATTTCCCCTAATTGCAAACTGGGTTCCACGTTAGTTATCCCACTACGCGGTGAAGAGCATCGGGTAATTGGTAGCATCAAACTGTATGAACCCAAAAGTAAATTGTTCTCCAGTATCAACCGCACATTGGGTGAAGGTATTGCTCACCTGCTATCTGCCCAGATTCTGGCGGGTGAATTTGAACAGCAGAAACAGCTATTGGCACAATCAGAAATCAAACTGCTGCACGCGCAAGTGAATCCTCACTTCCTCTTTAACGCACTGAATACTCTGTCGGTAGTGATCCGCCGTAACCCAGACCATGCCCGCAAGTTGGTGCTATCTTTATCGACTTTCTTCCGTAAGAACCTCAAACGTAGCCACGATGTGGTTACGTTGAGCGATGAAATTGAGCATGTGAATGCTTATCTGGAAATAGAAAAGGCACGTTTTGCTGACCGCCTCTCTGTTGAAATCTTATTACCTGATGAACTGATGGACGCGCGTTTACCGGCATTTTCCCTGCAACCTGTGGTCGAAAACGCCATCAAACACGGCATATCACAAATGTTCAGCAACGGGTGCATCACCTTGCACGGTAAGCTAGAGGGCAATACGTTGATACTGGAAGTGGAAGACAATGCTGGCTTGTATCAGCCGCAACCCAACGGCGATGGTCTAGGGATGAATTTGGTCGATCGGCGAATTAAAGTCCGCTATGGCAACGAATATGGCGTGACCGTCCTAAGTGAAGCAGATAAATTCACCCGCATTACACTGAAATTACCCTTTATCACGGCAAGTGAGGCTTAACACAGGTTTATTGTTGGCCCTCGGCGGCGATGATGCTCACCATATTCAGTACCGCAGCAGAGCGCTCATGCCGCCGCCATGCCAGAGTAATTTTGGTTTTTAACAGACTATCGTCAATCTCATGATAAGTGACATTATTCGCCTGAATGGTTGTCAGTGAACGAGGTACGATAGTAAAACCAAATCCCGCTGACACCATCCCTATTGCGGACACCAACTGGGGGGATTGTTGCCCCAGTTCCGGCTTAAATCCGGCACGATAACAAGCGCTAATAATGGTATCAAACAATCCTGGGGCCACTTCCCGTGGGAAAGTAATCAACTTTTCATGCTGTATCGCTTGCAGATTGATTTGTGGGCAGCGATGCAACTGATGGTTATGCGGTAACACCAGCAACATATCCTCCTCCACCAGCACCTTGCAGGTAAATTCATTACTGGCATCACATGGCTGACGAATAAATGCCACGTCGATGCGATCGTTATGCAAATCATTCATTAATACCGGCATCGTCTCTTCGCTGGGGGACAAGATCACCTCAGGATATTTATCCCGATAGGCATGGAGTAGGCGCAATACCAAGGGCTGGAAGGCGGTCGAACTGGCAAAACCTACCCGCAACTTACCTGTCTCCCCCCGTGCGATACTTTTAGCCCGCGCTATCGCTTCATCCGTAAGCGTCAATATATGACAGGCATCCACATAGAATGCTTTCCCCGCATCGGTCAGTTCAACACCGCGAGCCAACCGGCGTAACAGTGGTGTCCCTATCTCCCGCTCTAGCTTTTGAATTTGCTGACTTAGTGGTGGCTGGGAGATACCCAGTGTTTCTGCCGCCCGAGTGAAGTGGCGGGCTGAAGCGACAGCGGCAAAGTAGCGTAAATAACGTAGTTCCATATATTTTTGATATCAAAAAAGTGAGATTCCTATATTGGTACTTATGTACTTTCAGCGTCAACCTTATAACTAAATATAAATATAATTTATGTTATAGGTGAGCTGGAGCAGGATATGACTAAATCAATAACATCGCATTGTTCATGTACTCAAGAGGTTGTAAAAAGTTTTATTGCCTATCGAGAAAAGCATTCTGAGTGTGTCATTTATCAAACATCTCTAATGAGCGCGCTAATTAGCGGCGTTTACGAAGGCCAAATCACCATGGCAGAGTTACTGAAGCACGGTGATTTTGGATTAGGAACATTTAACAATCTTGATGGTGAACTGGTCGCATTAAACAGTAAAATTTATCAATTACGATCCGATGGCAGTGCTCGCTCAGCACAGTCAGAACAGAAGACACCTTTCGCAGTAATGACATTTTTTCAGCCCACTGAAAAGCGCACTTTCAAGCAGAAAATAAGCAGAGAACAGATCCATAACGTGATTGATGACATCACCACCACAGATAATCTGTTTTGTGCTCTGCGTATTGATGGCACGTTCAGCCATGTTGAAACCCGCACCGTCCCCTGCCAGCAGCGCCCCTATAAACCCATGCTTGAAGCTATCGCGGAGCAACCCACGTTTGATTTCACCCATCAAAATGGCGTGATTATTGGTTTTCGCTGCCCGAACTATACCCAAGGTATAAACGTTGCCGGCTACCACGAACATTTTATTACTGACACCCGCAATGGCGGCGGCCATGTGCTCGATTACCAATTGGAAAATGGCGTTCTGACTTTCGGCACCGTAGCCAAACTGGTTATCGACCTGCCGCAGGAATCCGATTTTCTCCGGGCCAATCTCTCACCTCAAAATCTTAATAACGCGATCCGCGCGGTAGAGAGTTAACCGGCCGTAAGACATCAATTAATAGCGGCTAAATCAACCATAGAGGACAACACATCATGACCAATGAAACGCATATTCAGACTTGGCAGTGCGGGGCTGATCTGGTGGTTAATCATTTAGAGCAGCAAGGCGTAAAACAGGTGTTCGGTATTCCTGGCGCTAAAATTGATCGGGTCTTTAATTCACTGGAAGATTCCAGCATTCAAACGATTGTGGTGCGCCACGAAGCGAATGCAGCTTTTATGGCTGCGGCCATCGGCCGGTTAACAGGTAAAGCAGGCGTGGCATTGGTAACCTCAGGGCCGGGTTGCGCCAACTTAGTCACCGGGCTGGCAACAGCAACCTCTGAAGGAGATCCGGTAGTGGCACTGGGCGGCGCGGTAAAGCGAGCCGATAGCCTGAAAATAACTCACCAGAGTATGGATACTGTGAGTATTTTTCGCCCGATAACTAAGTTTAGTGCGGAGGTGACGGCCTCTGCGGCGCTGTCAGAAGTACTGGGTAATGCTTTTAGAACCGCTGAGTTTGGTCGTCCGGGCGCGGCCTTTGTTAGCCTGCCGCAAGATATTCTCAACAAACCTGTGACCAGCCAGGCGCTGATTCATCAACCATGTCCACACAATGGCGGTGCACCTTTGGATGAGATTACTGCCGTGGCTAAGTTGATTAACAACGCTAAAAATCCAATTTTGCTCCTTGGATTGATGGCCAGTCAGCCTGCAAACGCTCAAGCCATTCGGCGTTTACTTCACCATAGCAAAATACCGGTCACCAGCACCTATCAAGCCGCTGGTGTGGTTGATCAGGCGCACTTTGATCATTTTGCCGGGCGGGTGGGCTTGTTTAATAATCAAGCTGGCGACAAGTTACTACAACAAGCCGATGTGATTATCACCATCGGTTATAGCCCTGTGGAATATGACCCAGCGCTATGGAACAACGGCCAGGCAACACTGATACATCTGGATATTTTACCTGCCGAAATAGATGCAGCCTATCAACCGGAAAAAGAGTTATTGGGCGATATTGCCGCTACCGTAGATGCATTAGCCCCCCGGATACATGGCCCGTTAATATTAACATTGGCAACACAGGCGGTACTGGAAGAGCGCTGCCGCCAACGACGAGACTTGGCCCGCCGGGCTGACCATATGAGTGGTTTCGCTATTCATCCGCTGCGTTTAGTCCGGGCAATGCAGGATATTGTTAATAGTGACGTGACCCTGTGTGTCGATATGGGGAGCTTTCACATCTGGATTGCCCGTTATCTTTACAGCTTCCGCACCCGTCAAATTTTGATGTCAAACGGTCAACAGACTATGGGTGTTGCACTGCCATGGGCCATTGCCGCCGCACTGGTGAACCCACATCAAAAGGTCGTATCCGTATCAGGTGACGGGGGATTTATGCAATCAAGTATGGAGCTAGAAACTGCGGTGCGCCTGAAAAGCAATTTACTGCATATTATTTGGGTCGATAACGGTTACAACATGGTGGAAATACAGCAGCAGAAAAAATACCATCGGCCATCGGGGGTTAACTTTGGCCCGATTGATTTCAAAATGTACGCCGAATCCTTTGGCGCGAAAGGTTTTGCCGTAGAGTCTGCCGACGAATTATCCCATAAATTGCACCAAGCTATGGATGTATCAGGCCCGGCAGTCATTGCCATCCCAGTGGATTATTCAGATAACTATCGTTTAATGGAAGAGCTGAATATCAGCCAATTGCTGTAGTGCGGATGGCCGTACTGGGTGACTGGTGCATCAAGAGATACAAAAGAGCTGTGTTAATCATATAAAAAACCCTGACCATAAGATCAGGGCTTTATCGTTATTACTCTTAATAACCAATCACATCAAGATGCGCAGCATACGGCGCAATGGCTCTGCCGCACCCCATAACAATTGGTCACCCACAGTAAAGGCGGAGAGATACTCCGGCCCCATATTCAATTTACGCAGGCGGCCAACAGGGGTATTCAATGTACCGGTTACCGCAGCCGGCGTCAGTTCTCGCATACTCAGCTCGCGGTCGTTCGGGATAACACGAACCCAGTCATTGTGCATTGCCAACATTTGCTCAATTTCTGGCAATGGCACGTCTTTTTTCAGTTTCAGCGTAAAGGCTTGGCTATGGCAACGCAGCGCACCAATGCGCACGCACAAACCATCGACTGGAATGACGCTGTTAGTATTCAGAATTTTGTTAGTTTCAGCCTGGCCTTTCCACTCTTCGCGGCTTTGACCATTATCCAGTTGTTTGTCGATCCACGGGATCAGGCTACCCGCCAGCGGTACGCCAAAGTTATCGGTCGGCAAGGTACCACTGCGGGTTGCCGCAGTGACCTTACGTTCAATATCCAAAATGGCAGAGGCCGGGTCTTGCAACTCTTTAGCTACGCCAGCATGTAGCATACCCATCTGAGTCAGCAACTCACGCATATGGCGCGCGCCACCACCGGATGCTGCCTGATAAGTGGCAACTGATGCCCACTCAACCAAGTTATTAGCAAACAAACCACCCAAAGACATCAGCATCAGGCTAACGGTACAGTTACCCCCCGCAAAGGTCTTGATACCTTTATCCAAACCCTGTTGAATGACACTATGGTTCACCGGATCCAGAATAATAATTGTGTCATCTTGCATACGCAGAGAAGAAGCTGCGTCAATCCAATAGCCTTTCCAGCCGATTTCTCGCAGCTTTGGATAAACTTCGTTGGTATAATCTCCCCCCTGGCAGGTGATAATGATATCCAATGCACTCAGCGCATCAATATCATAAGCATCTTGCAACGTTCCTTGCTGGCCGGTAAATGTCGGCGCGGCCTGGCCGTGTTGCGAGGTGGAGAAAAAGACCGGATGGATGCCGTCAAAGTCGCGTTCTTCAATCATGCGTTGCATGAGCACTGAGCCGACCATACCGCGCCAGCCGATAAAACCAACATTTTTCATGTTTACTGTCCTGCCTTGGAAGGTGACACCGATTAATGGATGCCTGTCTTGTATAACTGCGCACTGTAAGGGTACGGCAGACTGACTAAGATAGGCCTGATACCACCTTACAAAATATGGACAAAGTGGCAAGTTAATTTATTCGATACCAGAATGATTCAAAGCAATCTTCCTAATATGTGGCTTTGATTGGCGGGAAACGCCAGTCTCCTAGAGGTAATAATGACTGAGATGATTGCGGCAACAGTGTTGCTGTTTTTGATTATGGACCCGCTGGGAAACCTGCCGATTTTTATGTCGGTACTCAAACATCTGGAACCTAAGCGGCGGCGAGTCGTATTGATTCGCGAATTGCTAATTGCACTGATATTAATGCTGATTTTCCTGTTCGCTGGCGAGAAGATTTTGGCGTTCCTAAATCTGCGAACTGAAACGGTGTCGATATCGGGTGGTATTATTCTGTTTTTAATCGCAATTAAGATGATTTTCCCCACCCCAGAAAGTAACGTTACCGGGTTATCGGCTGGGGAAGAGCCATTCTTAGTACCACTGGCCATTCCCTTAGTGGCAGGCCCATCGATTCTGGCAACGCTAATGCTACTGTCGCATCAATATCCTAATCAAATTAGCCATTTAGTGTTGGCGTTGATGATTGCGTGGGGGTTGTCTGCGGCGATTTTGCTGATGTCGAATCTGTTTCTGCGCCTGCTGGGCAATAAAGGTGTCAGTGCGCTGGAACGGCTGATGGGGTTAATTTTGGTGATGCTATCTACACAGATGTTTTTAGATGGTGTACGGGCATACTTGACCAAATAAGGTTGGCCTCAGTTGCGCAATCCAAGAGGGGCGCGCCCTCTTGGGTATAAAATCACTTTAGCTACGGCTTTGCAGTGCTAATACACAGCGCTGCACTACGTTATCAATATCCGCATCAATATCGACACAGAGAACATCAGGTTCATCTGAGCCAGGTTCTTCCAGCGCGTCAAACTGGCTTTTTAGCAGATCGGTTGGCATAAAATGGCCAGAGCGGGCTTTTAGCCGTTCCATGATGACGTCAAAACTGCCTTTCAGATATAAAAATACCATCCCCGGATTACCGTCCCGCAGGCGATCACGGTAACGGCGCTTCAGCGCTGAGCAGACAATAATACCGGTTTCATTTTTATGATTCAGGCTGTAGGCGGCATCACTCAAGCGCTCCAGCCACGGCATACGATCTTCATCATTCAGTGGATGCCCACTGCCCATTTTCTGAATATTGGCACGAGGATGCAGATCGTCACCATCAATAAATTTGGCATGGATTTGGCGGGCTACAGCCTCTCCTACCGTGGTTTTGCCGCTACCCGATACACCCATCACGATAATGCTATGTCCTGCCATAATGTTGATCTCTATCTCAGAATGGGAATTTTACCGCTCTCTATGGTTCCGTATTTTACCATGTTACCGGTATCATGATACCGGTAACAAAGAGAGATGTGACTTTTATCACAAAGGATAGAACATCGTATAGGACTCAATCGCGCAATCACTTTGGCTGAAAAGCCGAGTGTATATCCCAGCGTTTTCACGGTGCAGAAAGGCGGTGAACGTAAGCCGTCAACACACTGGCAAGTTGCATGATGACGGGGATAAATAATAAAACTAAGGTCACCTTCCTATCCTACTGATAATAAAAAGAAGCTGACTATCAACCATAACTAAAAGCGATATACCCAAAATAGGTGGAGAAATGCTATGCCATTAGTCATTGTCGCGGTTGGCGTTGCCATGCTGCTGTTACTGATGATCCGTTTCAAACTTAACGGATTTATCTCGTTGATACTGGTCGCGCTGGCGGTAGGTATCATGCAAGGGATGCCAGTCGATAAAGTCGTCGGCTCAATCAAAGCTGGGGTTGGCGGAACGTTAGGCAGTCTGGCGCTGATTATGGGCTTTGGTGCCATGCTCGGTAAATTACTGGCTGATTGTGGTGGCGCGCAACGAATCGCTACCACGCTGATTGATAAATTTGGCAAAAAACACATTCAGTGGGCGGTCGTGCTGACTGGTTTTACTGTTGGTTTTGCGCTGTTTTATGAAGTGGGCTTTGTACTGTTGCTGCCACTGGTGTTTAGTATCGCGGCATCAGCCCGTATCCCACTGCTGTATGTCGGTGTGCCGATGGCCGCAGCCTTGTCTGTAACCCACGGTTTCCTACCACCTCACCCAGGCCCAACGGCTATTGCGACCATTTTCCACGCGGATATGGGTAAAACGCTGCTGTACGGGACTTTACTGGCAATTCCAACAGTTATTCTGGCCGGCCCGGTATTTGCGCGCTTCCTAAAAGGAATTGATAAACCAGTACCAGAAGGATTGTATAACCCGAAAACCTTCACCGATGAAGAAATGCCAAGCTTTGGTGTCAGTGTCTCTACAGCGCTGGTTCCAGTGATTTTGATGGCATTACGGGCGGTGGCAGAGATGATTTTGCCAAAAGGCCACCCAGTGCTCTCTTATGCAGAGTTCTTCGGTGATCCGGTGATCGCCACCTTAATCGCTGTATTGATAGCAATTTTCACCTTTGGCTTAAACCGTGGCCGTTCAATGGAAGCGGTGATGGATACGGTAACTGACTCCATTAAAATCATTGCGATGATGTTGTTGGTTATCGGCGGTGGCGGTGCTTTCAAACAGGTTTTAGTCGACAGTGGCGTTGATCATTATATTGCCAATATGATGAATAGCAGCGGCTTATCACCAATTCTGATGGCATGGTCAATCGCAGCCGTACTGCGTATTGCGCTAGGTTCTGCGACCGTAGCGGCCATTACGGCTGGCGGTATTGTAGCGCCGCTCATTGCCACCACGGGAGCCAGCCCTGAATTAATGGTTATTGCCGTTGGTTCCGGTAGCGTGATTTTCTCTCACGTCAACGACCCAGGCTTTTGGTTGTTCAAGGAGTACTTCAACCTGACCATTGTAGAAACCTTTAAGTCATGGTCAGTGCTGGAAACCATTATTTCGGTCTGCGGCCTGGTCGGTTGCCTGTTATTAGCCATGGTGATATAGCATCTGGCAGCAATGGTTATTTAGCTAATCCATTGTAATTTAAATACTGCCGCCGGGGAGGATGGTGAAACCGACATCAACCATCCTCGGCGCTACCGCCTCTCCGCGCAGTTTTGCTAGCAGACGCTCGGCACCAATTTGCCCCATTCTTTCACGCGGGGTAAGCACACTGGCCAGCTTCGGAACCATCGACTGGCCGATATCGTGACCATGGAAACCCGCTATTGCCATATCATGGGGGATAGATAACCCCTGGCGCTGGCACTCAAACACGGCCCCAATTGCCAGGTCATCGTTGGTACAAAAAATACTGTCAATCAGTGGATAACTGGCTTGCGCCTCACGCAACAACTCAGCACCAGCCGAATATGACGACGAACGGCTGGTCATCACACTCATCGGCACTAAACCGGACTCACGCATCGCCTGTTCATAACCTTGTTGCTTGATGACTGTACGCTCATCTTGGCGAGCGCCGAAATAGACAACATGGCGATGGCCTTTGGCAATAATTTGCTGCGTCATCTGCCTTGCCGCTTCAAAGTTATTAAAACCCACAGCCAAATCAATACACGGCGAAATACAATCCATCAGCTCAATAACTGGAATCCCCGCCACCTCAATCATTTTCAATGTACGGGCGGTATGGTGACGTTCGGAAAGGATCAGGCCGTCGATATTATAAGAGAGTAACGAGGTTAACCGCTGCTCCTCACGCTCTTTCTGATAGCCATAGTGTGCCAGCATGGTCTGATAACCATGCACATCCGTCACACTCTCAATGCCACGCAAAACCTCGGCAAAAACCTGATTGGTCAACGACGGCAGCAATACGCCGATGGCATGACTGGTCGCGTTAGACAGGATATCGGGGGCGCGGTTGGGTATATAGCCCAGTTCGTCTAATGCCAGCGCGATTTTTTTCTGCAAAATCGCAGAAACTTGTTCTGGATTGCGCAAATAACGGCTGACGGTCATTTTGGTTACCCCAACCATATCGGCGACATCTTGGAGCACTGGCCTTTTTTTCTTCATTATCAATGAACTGAGGCTGGGGAAATGGGATACTATTCTAGCAAAGAAAAGGGTATGGCGCGATGCACATACCCTTTTTTACATATACCCGTCATACTTCAAGCTGCATATGCGTTGGCTGCTTTCTTTCACCCGAATCACTTACCTGAGTAAGCTCATCGGGATTCACTCAATTGCCGCCTTCCTGCAACTCGAATTATTAGGGTATGGGATGGTCAAACTTAAACTGGCGGTAAATCAAACAACAAGATTTCACTGTCTTCATCTGCGTGAATAGAAAGTGCAGCCTCATCCCAGATAGCGAATGCATCACTGGTAGTGGCATGATGCCCATTGATAGAGACATTACCTCGGACTACCTGTATCCAGATGCGGCGCTCTGCTTGAATCTGATAAATAGACTGCTCCTCGCGTTTCAGTGCCCAGCGCCAGAGTGTCATGTCCTGGAATACTTTCAGCGAACCATCACGGGCATCCGGTGACAATACCAACTGCCGCCCTTGCGGGATATCGAACATCTGCTGTTCATAACGCGGTTCCAAACCTGTTTTATTGGGGATAATCCAAATCTGGTACAAATGCAGCGGTTGGTCGTCACGGCCATTATATTCTGAATGACGAATACCGGTGCCTGCGCTCATAATCTGGAATTCACCCGCATGGATCTGCTCTTTATTGCCCATACTGTCTTTGTGTTCTACGGTACCAGACAGCACATAAGTCAGGATTTCCATATCTTTATGCGGATGGGTACCAAACCCCTGACCCGCGTCGATCACATCTTCGTTAATCACCCGCAGCGCTGAAAAACCCATAAATTCTGGATCGTAATAATCAGCGAATGAGAAGGTATGCCAGCTGTCCAACCAACCGTGATTAGCATGGCCACGTTCTTCTGCTTTGCGTAAATAGATCATGTTCAGTTCTCCTCAACGTTTTCTTTAGTCTAGATGTCGCGGGAGAATATGAAAGCGTAAAAAACTCACTCCTCTGTTCAAAAAATTCGACTGATTAATAAGTTGAAAGACAAATGATTTGAATTTGAAGTAATTAGCGAAAGAAAACGTTAAGAAAACTTGAGGCATGACAGCTTACGAGCCAATGAAGCAGCGAACAAACAGCGCAAAATAGGCAAAAAAAAAGCCAGCACCCGGCTGGCTAAGTAAACACTGGAAGCAATGTGAGCAATGTCGTGCCTTCGTAATGTGAACACCTAAACGCTGATGGCCTCATCTGAAAGCACGACAATGATAATCATTATCACTCTCACTTGTAAAGTGTTTTTTCTGACCAGTTGCAATATTATTGACTCAGATAAATAAAACGCTATTTTAGTAGGTAATTCAAACAGTAAGAGTAAGGGTATGTTTATGGAAAATGTGCAGATACGCCATGTGGAGTTCACCGACTATCCGGCCTTGCGGCAGTTATTTTCTCATCCACAGGTTTATCGCGACACATTACAGCTTCCTCTACCTTCTGAAGAGATGTGGGCCAAAAGAATTAAAGATTTTCCTGCCGGGATGCATAGCCTGGTGGCATGTATTGACGAGGAGATCGTTGGTCAACTGACTATTGAAGCCAACCAACGGGCACGGCGTAAGCATGTCGCCACTTTTGGTATTGCTGTTGATGCGAATTACTGTGGGAAAGGTATCGGCAGTGCATTAATGGCTGCTATGATTGATTTATCTGATAACTGGCTGAATATACAACGTATTGAGCTAACCGTGTTTGTCGATAACCTGGCAGCCATCGCACTTTACCACAAGTTTGGCTTTGAAATTGAAGGTACCAGCCCACGCTTTGCTTTCCGCGAGGGCCAGTATATCGACGCGCATCATATGGGGCGAATCAAGATACCCGCCTAACCATCAGGGGGTAGTGTACCAACCTATCCCCTGCCATAACTGAATATGACTAAATGCTCGCGGTTTCTTTAATATATTGGCGAGCTTTCACCGCATACTCAAATGGATTAGCGATAGCCGGATCCTGCTCTGCCTCTACCACCATCCAGCCCTGATAACCTTTTTCATCCAGCAATTTAAATACCGGACGGAAATCAATTACCCCATCGCCCGGTACAGTAAACATGCCTTTTTTCACTCCGTCGAGGAAACTGAGTTTATTCGCTTTCACATCAGCCACTATTTCATCGCGTACATCTTTTAAATGAACATGATTAATACGCGGCAGGTATTTATCTAAAATAGCCAGCATCGCCGCCTGGCTCCCCTCAGAAACATAGGCATGACCCGTATCAAAGAGCAGGTATACATCGTCGTTAACCATACTCATATAACGATCTATTTCTTCAGTAGTTTGGATCCCCGTCCCCATATGGTGGTGCAAACAGACTTGCATACCTTTGGTTGCCGCAATCTTGGCTAATTCGTTATAGCCATCGGCGACTCGCTGCCATTGCGCATCGGTAAAGTGTGGTTTTTCTTCAAATACAGCCTTCGTCGTCCCTTGAATACTCTTACTTTGTTCTGAGCAACCAATCACTTTTGCCCCCATTACATGGAGAAAATTCATATGATTAGTGAATTCATCAATGGTTTTGGCCCGCTGGTCATCGGCAAAGAAAGTGCTAAACCATGCATTACAAATCTGCATACCGCGCAGCTCAAGCATGGGTTTTAGTATGTTAGGATCTCGCGGGTATTTACTGCCAACTTCGCAACCAGTAAATCCGGCAAGTGCCATTTCACTAATACATTGTTGGAAGGTATTTTCTTTGCCTAGCTCAGGCATATCATCATTGGTCCAGCCAATTGGCGCGATTGCTAACTTCACACGTTCTTTATTCATAATAAACCTCTGCGTTACATCCAATTTATAGAGATGAATACAATTAAAAGGTGATTAATTGCTCGTCTTTAATGCAGGAAAATATATCTTTAGCGCTTGAAGCTGTGGCGTTGTTAGCTGCAACGTCAATAACGTTGAGTTAAGTTTTTATTTAAAATCTTAAAGGGAGCTTGCACCTGAAGCTGCCGGGCCGCGCTACCTCCCCAACAATTCACGTTTAATACGTGAAAGAGGCCATCACCGACATATTTCAGCAGGATAGCTCGCGCACAGGCAGCAGAGTTTGGTGTTATTTATTATAAAAATCAGGTCGTGGCGGCAAGCTCACGGGAACAATTTCACCACTGTTTTGTGCCGCAATACAGGCATCAGCAGTAACGGCGGCGGCAAAACCATCCCAGGCAGAGGGACCGGTGAGTTTTTCAGCTAAAACGTCATTGATAAATGCTTGTAATTCAACATCATAAGCATCAATAAAGCGGTCTTTCCAATCGGTCAGTATTTCATGTGATAACCGTGCCTGGCTGCGCATCAGCACGGATGAGGGTTCTGGTAATTTTGCAATCCCGGTATCACCTACCACTTCACATTGAATATCGTAGCCATATTGGCAGTTCACAAAGATTTCAACATCAATACGCGTCCCTTTCGCCGTTTCAAACAATACGACCTGCGGATCTTTCAGATGCGCTTTAGCGTGTTTGGCTTTACGTGGGAAAACAACCTGAACGGAGACATAATCATCATCCAGCAACCAGCGCAGCACATCAATCTCATGGATTAGTGTGTCAGTGATCGCCATATTGGTAGTGTAGTTTTCACCGACTCTCGGATTACGGTGAGCACAATGCAGCATCAAGGGTTCACCGATTTCCCCACTGGTAATCACATCTTTCAGTGCGCGATAACCCTGATCATAAGGCCGCATAAACCCAACCTGAACCAAGCGTTTACCTTTGGCAGCTTCAGCGTCTACAATTCGCTTACACCCTTCGGCAGTCACCGCCAGCGGCTTTTCACAAAATACATATTTGCCTGCAGCAATGGCTGCCAGAACAAATTCTTCGTGACTCGGCCCCCAAGACGTAACTAATACCGCATCCACCTCTTTTGCATTAATCACTGCATGCCCATCGGCGTAGACATTCGCTTCAATACCCAGATCACGAATAACTTTAGTGGCATGCTCTTGATTGATATCCGTCACAGCAACCACACGACTGCCCTGTAAAACTTTACTGCAACGACGAATATGATCCTGACCGATAGCACCTGTTCCGATGACACCAATATTTAACGACATATTATTTTCCTCATGAAGTTTCGGTTTGCAGGTGATACCTGCTCGTTTTACGACTTCACATCCAGATCAAGCACCCCCGTATTCTTCAAGTTGCAGATACGTTGGCAGAACTAATTACCCGGCACATCCCTGTACCGCCGTGTGTTGAAAGCTATGGGGTATAACGCATTGATTGCCTGCTTAATTAGCCTTAGTAATCACGGGCTTTGGCGATATTTTTTTCCAGCTCCCGAACCACGGCATCTGTTCGTTCGCTTTCAGAAACCTGAGCAACCCCTACCCGCCACCAACTTAGGTATTTATGTACCATGGTCTTTGGCAGTACTTTTATGTCAATCAAGGTAGAAATCGTCTGTGAATGAGCATCGGTTAATGCATCAATCAGTTGTTGCTCGGTAGAAACGCGATATGTCTTACAGCCGTAGGCGGCAGCCAGCATGGCAAAATCAACGGGAACAAGGCTGCCATCCAATTGGCCAGTTCCCTCATTACGGAAACGGAACTCTGTGGCATAGCTGTCCATGCCATGTTCCATTTGCAGATTGTTGATGCAGCCATTCGTCATGTTATCGAACAGCACAACGTTAATTTTTTTACGCTCTTGAATGGAGGTAACCAGTTCGGAATGCAGCATCATAAATGCGCCATCCCCAACCAATGAGTAGACCTCTCTGTCAGGTTCAGCTAACTTCACACCCAGTGCGGCACCAACCTCATAACCCATGCACGAATAACCGTATTCGACGTGATAGTCATTACTCCCTTTGCTACGCCACACCCGCTGCAAATCACCGGGCAAGCTACCCGCAGCCGCAACAATGACGGCATCCTGAGGTAGTGTGTTATTCAGTACACCCAGCACTTGGCTTTGTGTCAGGAAAGAGCCCGTTTTATTGATAAATTCAGCAAAAACCTGTTCACGGTCCAAATGGTCATTAATTTCAGGAATGAAATCGTCGGCGCGGTATTGCACCTGATAAACCCGCTGCGTCTCAGCGAATTGCTCCGCGCGCATGCGAGCAATTTCGCCGCCCCACCCTGCTTGATAACCGGTAGTACTAAGCTGTTGATGCAATGCCGATAATGCCTCACGCGCATCAGCCAGCAACTGCAAACCGTCCAATTTACCGGCATCAAAGGCACTGACATTAATATTAAGGAATGAAACGTCTGGATTCTGGAACAACCATTTCGATGACGTGGTGAAATCGCTATAGCGAGTGCCAACACCGATCACCAGATCGGCCTGTTTTGCCAATGTGTTTGCAGCCAGGCAGCCGGTTTCACCGATACCACCAAGATTTAATTCATGTTCTGAGCTGATAGTGCCTTTACCGGCTTGCGTTTCGACCCACGGCAAACCAAAACATTCAGCAAATCGTTGCAATGCCTGACCAGCCTGAGAATATTTTACCCCACCACCACACACCAAAATTGGCTTGCGCTTGGCGGTCAGTAACGCAATAGCATCAGCCAGCATGGCGACACTGGCAGGGCGCCTGTCGAGGCGATGAACTCGCTTTTGGAAAAAATAATCAGGATAGTCATAGGCTTCAGCCTGCACATCTTGTGGCAAGCTCAGTGTCACAGCACCTGTTTCTGCCGGATCAGTCAGAACCCGCATTGCATTAATACAAGCGCTCATTAGTTGCTCTGGCCGCATAATGCGATCCCAGTATTTACTAACCGGTTTGAATGCATCATTGGTGCTGATGCTAAGGTCATGAGATTGTTCTATTTGTTGTAACACCGGATCCGGTTGGCGGGATGCAAACACATCGCCTGGGAGCAATAATAGAGGAATACGATTGGCCGTTGCTGTTGCGGCGGCAGTAATCATATTAGCGCTACCCGGCCCGACAGATGAGGTGCAGGCATAAATTTGCTGGCGCAGTTTTTGTTTGGCAAAACCGGTAGCTGCGTGGGCCATCCCTTGCTCATTTCGCCCCTGATGAACCACTAAATCGCCGCAGTTTTGCTCCAATGCCTGCCCCATTCCCAGCACATTACCGTGGCCAAAAATAGCAAAAATCCCTTTGATAAATTTGATTTCCTGACCATCAACTTGTAGGTATTGGTTGTCCAAAAACCGGACTAATGCCTGTGCAGTGGTTAGCCGAATCTTATTCATTTACCCATCCTTTGCTCTGTTGCGCTACATCATGGTGGCCAAGTGATTTTCAGCCCCTGAAGATACGTATGCCGGAGAGAAGCAGCAGGCTTGTTATCTTTCGCCAAGCTGACGACAGTAAGGTGAAACATAGCAGGGATTATAAACAAATATTTTTTTCATAAAATCACATTACAGAAGAAACATTTCATTCTGCGATGAAGATCAAATATTCTCATAAACACTGAAGTAACGTTTCTCCGTCTTACCATGCGATTTATCGCTCATTTCTAATCAACAATGAAGAAATATAATATATTGATATAATTATATTATTTTGATTTTAATTCTTCTCTGTCATCCCTCGGAAATACCGCCAATAACCGGCTTAAGCCTTTGGTGTAAGTCCCACTTTTAGGGGTGATATGCGGCTTTTATCTTCGTCACACAACTGGGGAATAAATTTCATTTAACCTTGAATTTGAAATTTTTATTCCTCATACTGACTTTAGAAACGTCATTACAGACTTATTTCATCGGTCATTGTCGGGGCTTGGTTCAATACAGAAGGAAATGGGGATGGGTACACAACACAAAGCGCTGGATGTCATATGTATCGGACGTATTGCCGTCGATTTTTATGGGCAACAGATTGGTGCCCGGCTGGAAGACACCAGTACATTTGCTAAATATTTGGGCGGGTCATCAGGTAATGTTGCTTATGGCACGGCGATTCAGGGCTTGAAGTCAGGCATGCTGGCACGAGTTGGCGATGAACATATGGGCCGCTTTCTACGTGAGGAATTACAGCGTGTTGGGGCTGATACCCGTTTTCTTATTACTGATAAACAGCGCCTTACGGGTCTTGTCATTCTGGGAATTAAAGATCAAGAGACTTTTCCACTGATCTTTTACCGTGAAAACTGCGCTGATATGGCCCTCGTGCCAGATGATATTGACGAGACATATATTGCTTCATCACGCGCACTGGCCATCACGGGGACACACCTTTCGCATCCAAATACACGAGCCGCAGTACTAAAAGCCTTGGACTATGCACATAAGCATGGGTTGCGCACAGCGCTCGATATTGATTATCGCCCAGTACTATGGGGTCTAACCTCACTTGGAGACGGTGAAACGCGGTTTATTGAGTCACAAAAAGTGACTCAGGAATTGCAGGAAGTGCTTCATCATTTCAATTTAATCGTTGGTACAGAAGAAGAATTTCACATTGCGGGGGGGAGCACAGATACGCTGACAGCCCTGCGAAATGTGCGTAAAACCACGCAAGCGACACTGGTTTGCAAACGCGGAGCACAAGGTTGCTCTGTCTTTGAAGGGGATATTCCCACCCGTTGGGAGTCAATCAAACTGCATTCCGGTGTACGCGTCGAGGTTCTCAACGTATTGGGCGCTGGCGATGCCTTCATGTCTGGCCTGTTGCGCGGTTATCTGAATGATGAAGGCTGGGAGCAAGCCTGCCGTTATGCCAATGCCTGTGGAGCACTCGTTGTTTCACGCCACGGTTGTGCCCCAGCGATGCCAACAAAAATTGAACTGGATGATTACCTCAGCCGCGAGCATTCGGTTCCGCGCCCTGACAAAGATAGCCGCCTTAATCATTTACATCGGGTGACTACCCGTAAGCAACAGTGGCCTGAACTTTGTGTTTTTGCCTTTGACCACCGCAAACAATTGGCTGATATGGCCCGTGAAGCCGGTGTGGATGAAGAGCGTATCCCAAAACTCAAGACTTTGTTGCTACAAGCGGCGCAGCAAGCCGCTTTGGAGTCTGGGCTGGTGCATAAAAGTGGTATTTTGGCTGATACGACATACGGTCAGGAAGCGCTCAATACCATTACCGGCCAAGGATGGTGGATAGGTCGCCCAATAGAATTGCCCAGTTCAAGACCGCTACGGCTCGAACACGGTAATATTGGTTCCCAGCTTATTGACTGGCCACTGGAACATGTTGTTAAGTGCCTGGTTTTTTATCATCCTCAAGACCGTGCAGAACTGCGCCAACAGCAGGATGAACTGATTCTGGATGTATACCGTGCATGCTGTAAATCAGGGCATGAATTGCTACTGGAAGTGATTCTACCTGAAGATAATAAAGATAAAGATGAGCGCTATTATATTGAAACCATGGCTCATTTCTATCAGCTAGGCATTCAGCCAGATTGGTGGAAGCTGCCACCGCTAAGCACAGAAAACTGGCAACGCGTTGGCGAACTGATTGAAACCCAAGATCCCTACTGCCGTGGTGTATTAATTCTTGGGCTGGACTCGCCAGAGGCACAGTTAAAAGCGGGTTTTGCCGCTGCTGCCCAAGCTCCGTGGGTTAAAGGTTTTGCTGTTGGCCGGACCATTTTTGGCCAGGCATCACGCCACTGGTTGCAAGGTGAACTGAATGATGCCGAGCTGATGACGCAAGTGAAACAAAATTACCAAACCTTGATCAGTTATTGGCGTGAGTATCGCCCTGCTGTTTGAATTAAAAACTGCCCTATCGGCGCTGAAGTGATACTGCCTCAGCGCCACCATCATGCTGCTATCTACGCTGTTTATTACTCATAAAGCCGAAAAATTCCTGATTTCTATCAAAGTTAATAAAGGAATATCTTTAGATTTCATCCAGTTCTATTAATATGGTTTTGTGAATTGATTTAAGTTTCGATGAAATAAAAGCAAATACCAACATCAATAAATGAAATTTTCCAACCACCTGTTAGAATACTTACAGATATACCCAAAGAACTTGGCGTTGTAGCCAGGCAAAGCGAACAAGCCTCGATGAGCTGACACATATCAATCATTCGAGTGAGTGACCATAGCTAACAGCCTCGCAACGTCAAGTCCAAAGGGAATAACCCCTGAAATTTCCTCTGCCGTGGGCCGAATGGATGAACAACCCTACTCAACTTTCATTGTTACAAGACCAAATTCGTCATCGCTATGAGACGTTAAGTAAACGCTTAAAACAAGTTGCTCGTTATATATTGGATAACAGTAATAGTATTGCATTTGATACGGTTGCGTCGATTGCAGCTCAAGCCAGTGTGCCACCTTCAACATTGATTCGATTTGCTAATGCCTTTGGTTTCAGTGGCTTTAACGAAATGAAACAGGTATTTCGCCAGCATCTGATGGAGGAGACGGTTAACTATACTGAACGCGCCAGGTTATTCCGCCAAACCTCGACGGATGGCAACACTGCCCCCGAAAGCCCATCTGAAATACTGAATGTATTTACTATGGTAAATGCGCAAGCGCTGCAACAACTGGCAGTACAAACCAGTGCAGAACAGTTGGATAGAGCGGTTGAGTTGTTAAAAAACGCTGAGAACATTTATGTGATTGGGCTACGCCGCTCCTTCAGTGTTGCTTCTTATCTCACCTATGCGTTGCGCCATCTGGAGCGTCGTGCTTTTCTGATCGATGGTTTAGGAGGAATGTTCGCGGAACAGCTGAGCATGGTGAAACCCAAAGACGTAGTGATCGCCATTAGTTATTCACCCTATGCGCAAGAGGCATTAGAACTGGTGGAGTTAGGGGCGAAGAGTGGCGCACAGCAGATTGCGATTACAGATAGCCAGGTCAGCCCATTAGCGGCGTTTAGCGATGTGTGTTTTGTCGTGCGAGAGGCTCAAGTTGACGGTTTCCGTTCGCAAGTAGCCTCTATGTGCCTGGCACAAACATTGGCAGTTTCACTGGCACTGAATAACGCGAAAGAGTAAACACGCCAATAGGAGTCTCGGTTCGTTTTGCGTCATAAATCATTTCTGCTCACATCCAGTAGGGTAGGGTTCCGCCCACTCTACTGTTTGTTTTTTAACCAGATTAAGTTAGCTGTTATTGACTGGATAGTTATCGCTGTTGATCCATGCGTGGTCTTTCTCCCAGGTAAATTTCCATAACCGTACCGGCCCTGCCATCACATTCAAATAATAGTTGTCGTAGCCTGCTAATGTTGCCACCGGGTGATAACCTTTGGGAACTTTCACTACATCACGGTTATAAACGGGCATACACTCATCCAGCGAACGGTCGTCAGTATAAACACGCTGCATACAGAACCCCTGTTCAGGGTTCAACCGGTGATAGTAGGTTTCTTCAAGATAAGTTTCATCTGTAGCATTTTCCTGATCGTGTTTATGGCTTGGATATGAGCTGGTATTCCCTTCGTCAGTGTAGACCTCGACCACCAGCAAACTGTCCGCAGGCTCACTGTCAGGCAGAATATTATGCACTAACCGCTGGTTGCGCCCCTTACCACGCCTTTCGACCCCGACATCAGCCGGCGTAATCAGGCGGGAAGGCAAATGCCCCTGTGCAGGGGCACGGCATACCGCCAATTCCAGATCCGTTTCTGCCACCACTTTCACATGATCATGATGTGGGACATAAACAGAATAAGGCGGCGTTCGCTCGAACGGACTCATACGTTTACCAATATGTGGGTATTCAGCCCGTAGTGTTGAAACCGAAGCAACACCCGCAACCAATACCAGACAGAGTTCATTGTCACCACTGTCCAGAACTAATGCTTTACCCGCAGTAAGGCGATAAACATCAAACCCAACAAAACGCCAACCCGCATTTTGCGGTGAAATGTGTTGAATGCGCCCATCCACATCCGGTAACTGACATTTAGCAAGCAGTGAAGACATAATGACTCTCCTGTTAACACATGAAATTAGCCCTATGAACACCCGCAGACAGCCTTAGCCAAGTGTAGGCATACTGTATTCTGAAACCGTTTGCTGGCCGGTTGGCCAACGGGCGGTGGTTGTTTTCATCCGGGTATAAAAACGCACACCATCGGTACCGTGAACATTTAACGCACCGAATACCGAGCGCTTCCAGCCACCAAAACTATGGAACGCCATTGGGACGGGCACTGGAACATTGACGCCAACCATTCCGGCCTGAACTTCATGCACAAATAGCCGCGCATAGTGACCGCTACTGGTAAAAATAGCGCTGCCGTTGCCGAATTCATGGCTATTAACTGTATCAATGGCTGTTTGGTAATCCGGGACTCTGACAATACCCAGTACCGGCCCAAAGATCTCTTCCCGATAGATCTTCATCTCTGGCGTAACATGGTCAAACAGAGTGCCACCTACATAATATCCCTGCTCATAACCTGCAACTTTATAATTGCGGCCATCGGTGACTAACGTTGCGCCCTCTTTAACACCTTGATCAATATAACCGAGCACTTTTTTCTGATGGGCGACTGAGATTAACGGCCCCATCTCATTTTCTTCACCGCCTTGCTGCAAGCCTGGGCCGACACGCAATTGAGTGATGAGTGGTTTTAGCTTCTCAATCAATTTGTCTGCGGTGTCATCACCCACGACAACCGCAATAGGCAAAGCCATACAACGCTCACCCGCCGAACCAAATGCGCCGCCCATCAATGCATTTACTGTGGCATCCAGATCAGCATCAGGCATGATAATTGCCTGATTTTTAGCAGCCCCAAACGCTTGTACACGCTTACCGTGTGCACTGGCAGTAGTATAAATATGCTCAGCTACAGTAGAAGAACCAACAAAACTGACGGCCTGAATTCGTGGGTCAGTACAGAGCTGGGCCGCATTTTCATTTGAGCAGTGAATAACATTGAATACTCCATCCGGCAACCCAGCTTCTGTCAGAAGCTCAGCCATACGAACAGAGGCTGACGGGTCCAGTGCCGGTGGTTTTAAGATAAAAGTATTGCCACAAGTTAAAGCGACAGGGAACATCCACATCGGAACCATTGCCGGGAAGTTAAATGGCGTTATACCCGCGACCACACCCAGTGGTTGCATCATGGAAAAACAATCCACCCCCGTACCAACATCTGCGGAATATTCACCTTTCAAGAGATGTGGAATACCGCAGGCAAACTCGACAACTTCCAACCCACGAGTGATCTCACCCAACGCATCGGAATAAACTTTGCCATGCTCACGGACAATCAACTCAGCCAGCTCATCACGATGTTGCTCAATCAGTGCTTTAAAGTTGAACATAATACGGGCGCGACGCAGTGGAGTGGTTCGAGACCAGTCGGCAAAAGCTTGATGGGCCACGCCGATAGCCTGATTAACTTCTTCGGCAGAACTTTGCGTAACCTGGCTTTCAACTTTACCGGTGGCTGGATTATGAATATCGGCAGTCTGATTGCTGGAACTCAGGGAATTTTTTCCGCCAATAAAGTTACTCACGATTTTCATGTCTAACCCTCTTCTCAATAGCTGCTATCGCAGGGTTCGTTCAAAGTGGCTTTAACCTGACCATTTCTAACGGACCATACGCTCAATCAATAAGGGCTATCTTGTAATGGGACAAAAATAGCCAGCAAAGCGACCAGCCGCCAGAGAGGCGAAAAACCAGCCGATACGCAGACTTTATGCCATTGAAAAAAAAGTTTCAAATAACTTCTTTTAGAAATTTTGTTTTGTGCGATGTATCGCAAGTTCCTGCAAAGCCTTTACACCGTAATCAAAAAAGCCAGATAGCCCACGCAACGCGCTAAAAAGACTAAAGCACCTCATTCTTTTGCCGTAAATAAATTGTTAAGGTTAAAAAAACAACGGTACCAACTCGCTTTTATTGGTTTTAAATGAAAACTGAGTCACCTTTTTAGACTAATTTTTGAGCTACATCTAAAAGTCAATGTTTCGTTATTTAATATAAATGAAATAAATGTTCTTATTTTAGCCATGTCTAGATGAGACTTTTCCCCCGTACTCACCACAGCAGGAGCAGTGCACCATGTCCATCGCGCAAGATCGTTTCTGTATTAATCGCAAAATTGCCCCAAATCTCAGTATTGAGCATTTTTTCCGCCTGGTTAAAAAATGTGGCTTAAATAAAGTTGAGCTACGTAATGATATGGCCGGTGGAAAAGTGACTGACGAGCTAACCACGACCCAGCTCAATACACTGGCTGATGAACATCAAATTGAAATTATTACTATCAATGCATTGCAATATTTTAATCTGCCGGAGCGCCGAGGCGAGCTACTACAAGAAGCGGAAACCATGCTCAAGTTGGCACGGGATATCAATTGTCGCGGAGTCATTCTGTGCCCAAACTGTAATGCCAGTGACAAGCGTTCAACGGAGCAAAAAGAGCAAGACACACTGGATGCACTACAACTACTCGCCCCTCTGTTTAAGAAATATCAAGTCACTGGGTTAGTTGAGCCTTTAGGTTTTGGGATCAGTTCATTGCGTTCTCATCTGTTAACACAATCACTGATCCGTAAATCGGCCGCCCCCTACCAAATGGTGCTGGATACTTTCCACTACTATCTGAGTGATATCGCTCAGGCCGAGTTTGATGCACATATAGATGTTAATTTGATTGGTCTGGTGCATCTTTCCGGCGTCGAAGAGAATCGGTTGAAATCCACACTGACGGATGAAGACCGCATTATGCTTAGTGAGCAAGATAAGCTGAACAGTAAACAACAAGTCGCAAATCTTGAACGCTTGGGTTATCAGGGAATCTATGCTTTTGAACCCTTTTCCTCGCAACTAAATATTTGGTCAGAGGCAGATATTGAAAGAGAGATTCGCCAAAGTATTGCTTACTTACAAAGCTAATAAGCACTACAGATTACTGGGGCTGATAACTGATTATTGAGTTTAACGCTGTGACGCAGAACTTAAGACATCTGCTCGGGGTGCCTGCTTTCTCAGGCATCCCGAAATGCTAACCACATTGGGGAAATTGCCATCCTCCCTGCTCATTATGAGCAGGATCACGGCTATCTGGTGCTGTAATTGCTCCAACGTACGACCAGGCTAGCTGCACCCGCGAGGGTTATCAGGCTAACTACACCTGTCCACCCCATTTTTTCCAGCATCAGGCTACCTAAAGCTGAACCAACCGCCATCCCAACAAACACACCGGTAAATAACAAGGCATTGAGCCGGCTGCGGGCCGCAGGTTCCAGGCTGTAAATAATAGTTTGGTGTGCTACCAGAGTCGCCTGAACACCGAAATCAAAACCAATCGCGCTGATGACCATAAGCCCAATCTGGTATTGAAGTGGCAGTAGCGGCAGAAGAAATAGCGCTGCAAATGAGAGAGTTGCCACACCTGCACCCATCAAAGTAACCCTATGTGGCCCACGGCGATCCGCCAACGCTCCAGCAAGAGGTGCCGCCAAAGCACCTGCGGCACCGGCAAGGCCAAACGCACCGGCAACAGCACTACCAAGATGATAAGTATCTTGTAACATCACTGCTAGTGTTGACCAAAAAGCACTGAATCCGACCGATAACAACCCCTGTGATAGCGCAGCACGGCGCAAGGTTTTAAACTGAAGCCACAAGTGAATCATCGACGTAAGTAGTGCTGGATAACTCAGTGTTGACGCTGCGGGAACCCGAGGTAAACCACGCCATATCACCAGCGTGATAAAAATAACTGATAGCGCCGCACCGATATACAACACCCGCCAACTAAAATATTCGGCGACAAAACCACTCAGCACCCGTGACAGTAAAATCCCCAGCAATAAGCCCGTCATTACAGTTCCGACGGTCTTACCCCGTTGTGCCGCTGAAGCCAACGTCGCTGATGCAGGAACAATGTCCTGCGCCATAGTTGCGGCAATCCCGACCACAAAACTGGTGACTAACAACCCATTGATACCAGAGATAAAACCACTGCACAGCAGCGCTGCGGTAAGCAAAAGACCTTTCAATAAAATGACAATCCGACGATCGTGGCGATCACCTAGCGGGGCGAGCAACAAGATACCTAAAGCATAACCAATCTGTGTCAGTGTCGGCACCATGCCAACCGTGCCTACACTGGCATGCAGATCGGTACCTATAACACCCAATAATGGCTGACTATAATAAATTGAGGCGACACTAAGCCCAGCGCCGGTTGCCAACATAAAAACTGTCCGGCCGGAAAGGGTTTTCTCAGGACTATCTAAAGGGCTTGGTATGGTTTGAATGGCTGACATGGCGGCTACCTATAATGATATTGAGTCAGTATTTTTGCCTGAGTAGATAGGTGTTGGTAGTCGCTTAAAGAGTAAAACTGTTATACGCTTAACGTATGATAGAACCCAGTTTGATTGGCATTGATCGTATAGAGTTAATGCAAACATTTATCCGTATCGTTGAGGCCGGTAGTTTATCGGCAGCAGCAGCACGTTTGGGTACAAGCCAGCCGACGATTAGCCGGCGGTTACAAACACTGGAACGCCTGCTTGGCCTGAAATTATTGCAGCGCACCACGCATGTTATGAAGCTCACCGACGATGGCGAACGCTGCTATTCCCATGCTAAGGCATTGGTTGAAAACTGGAATAGGATGGAGGATGACCTGCGCGGGGCCACGGACGAACCCAGGGGAATACTACGTGTTTTAGTGCCGCACGCGTTCGGGCAAGATCAATTAATCAAACCGCTTAAAGACTATTTAGGCCGTTATCCGAAAATGTCCGTGGAATGGATGCTAAATGATCGCCGCCCGGATTTCATCGTGGAGGGAATTGATTGCGCCATTCAAGTTGGAGCCGTCACCGATCCTTCAGTGGTTGCGATTCTGCTGGCTGAGGTGCCGCGTATTGTCGTCGCCGCCCCTGAATTGCTCAATGATAAGCCGCTACCGCTACATCCTGACCAATTGCAGGATTTACGCTGGCTGGCGCTAAGTTCGTTTTACCGTAATGAGGTCGTCCTAAATCATCAGACGAGTGGTGACATACATCGTTTTTCTATCCAGCCGCAATTGAGTACCGACAGTCTGTATGCCTTACGTAATGCCGCACTCGCGGGGGTCGGGGTAGGAATCGCCTCAACGTGGGTCGTGAGCGAAGATCTTGCACAAGGGCGGTTAGTGCATCTAACGCCAGATTGGCACGGATTACCTTTGCCCATCTATCTGGTTTATCCCCATGCCAGTTTTTATCCAGCAAGATTACGGGCATTTTTAGATATTATGCGCCACGCCATGCCGAGTCTGGCTGGTACGCAACCCCCAGCGCAGCAACGCAAAAATACCACCAAGTAATGTTGGTTTATCACTCTCACTATTGTGAAGCACAATTTCTTATTATTGACCAATTCGGGGGGAATTCCTGGCCAGGGCACAAGATGGTACCAACCCGGCAGGTTCTAACTTATTCCATGACAATTGGCATAAGAGAATATAAAAAGAGAGCCTTCTCCAGCACACTGCTCCTATCGATATAATCGATGGCGTCAGCAAATTTAGTATTCCACTCACTCAGATTTCATCTCAGACAATAACCATAGTGAAAACTCCCGCATCGCGGCAGTTTCTGTGCGGGATTGTAGCCGAGTTAACCAATACCCACCCAGGCTAATCGTCGTACTAAATGGCTGGATGATACGTTCTCTGAGTAACAGGTGCGTAAACATGGACGGTGGAGCCAGTGCGATACCTATTTCTGCCTGTGCCGCTTCCAGCATGCTCACTGACGAATCGAACACCATTATTTGCTGAGAAGGTGAAGGGACACATCCCCCAGCAGCACTAAACCATGCCGACCACTCATCGCGGCGATAGGAACGAAGCAGCGTAAATTTTTGCAGGTCATCAGGATTGCGTAAACATCCCGCTAACGAGGGAGCACACAAAGGAGCAAGTGGCGCATCGCATAAAAATTGCGACTCAGTATCATGCCAAGCACCATTGCCATAGCGAATAGCATAATCCAGCCCTTCAGCCACCACATCAACACGGTTGTTGTGTGTGGAAAGTGAAACATCTACATGTGGATAACGTTGTTGAAAATCCCTCAGGCGCGGCAGGAGATAGCCGGTAGCGAAGGTCCCAACAACCCCCACTCTGACTTTCTCACGCATTACCCCAGCGGAAAAACGGTCTAGCGTGCCCGCTATACGATCAAAGGAATCATTAAGGATCGGTAGTAGATTCTCACCTTCTGTTGTTAACACTAATCCGCGTGAAATACGAATAAACAAACGGCAATTGAGGCGTTGTTCCAGCGCTTTGACCTGCTGGCTTATTGCCGCATGAGTCACATTTAATTCGATAGCAGCCTTAGTAAAACTTAACTGTCTGGCTGCGGCTTCGAAGGCGCGAAGTGAATTTAGTGGAATATAACTACGTACCATAGGATTATCTGTTAGATTTTCTATTATCAAACACTAAATATAATCGATTGTTATCCATAGTCAATCACCGCAGAATCAGCGACGCAGAAGGAGACACACTGCTTGTTGTTTATCAATCTAAGGAAGATTTTCTAATGTTGAAAAAGTCTGTAATCAATACCTTGGTCTTTACCGCTATCGCAACTTCGCCATTTTATACCTCGGCACAAACTATACTTACGGAGCAACAGGTTGCGGTTATCGTCAATAACACCCTTAAGCCGTTGATCGAACAACAGAATATCCCCGGTATGGCCGTCGCTGTATTTTATGATGGAAAACCACAGTTTTTTAACTATGGCGTAGCGGATATAAAAGCAGATATCCCAGTCACTGAGAATACGCTGTTTGAACTCGGTTCAGTAAGTAAGACCTTTACCGGAATAGCTGGGGAATATGCCATGCAAACCGGCATTATGAACCTTAATGATCCAGTGACGGAATACGCTCCTGAGCTAACAGGCAGTCAGTGGCAAGATGTGAAAATGCTGCATCTGGCGACCTACACTGCGGGGGGGCTACCTCTTCAACTGCCCGATTCGGTTACAGACCAAAAATCATTATGGCAATATTATCAGCAATGGCAGCCACAATGGGCACCTGGAGTGATGCGCAATTACTCCAATGCCAGTATTGGTTTATTCGGGGCGTTGGCGGTAAAAAGAAGCCAATTAACCTTCGAAGACTACATGAAGAAGTATGTGTTCCAGCCCTTAAAACTGACACACACTTTTATCACTGTCCCTGAATCGATGCAGTCAAGCTATGCATGGGGATATAAGGATGGTCAGCCAGTACGCGTCACGTTGGGCATGCTGGGTGAGGAAGCTTATGGGGTAAAAACCACCACGAAAGATATGGTGAGATATATGCAGGCCAATATGGACCCAGACAGCCTACCTACCGAAAACGATAAGTTAAAGAAAGCTATCATCGCGGCTCAGTCTCGCTATTTCCAGGCGGGGGAGATGTTCCAGGGGTTGGGATGGGAAATGTATAACTGGCCTATCAACCCGCAGCGGGTCATCGCCGACAGTGGCAATGATATCGCGTTGAAACCGCGTAAAGTTGAGGAGTTGCTGCCACCACACTCAGCAACACGGGCATCCTGGGTGCATAAGACCGGTGCTACCAATGGCTTTGGGGCTTATATTGTCTTCATCCCAGAGGAAAATATTGGCATCGTGATGTTAGCTAACAAGAATTACCCTAATCCTGTTCGCGTGCAAGCTGCCTATAATATTCTTCAGGCATTGCGTTGAGAATCATGCCGCACTGACCCCATGATAGCCTCTTGATCAGGTATATCTGGTTAAGAGGCTTTATCTCAACTATCGCGTATCTTCAACTGCCAGTAAAAGTCGTTGACGCAACATCCTCGCCAAGAACCTTTATCACCGCCGGACTTTATGGATGAAATTTAACTGAGCGTACAAACTTTATTTTTGCTTCTCAGCCGCCAATGCCTGCGCACAGGCCCAGGCAGAGCTCCAGGCCCATTGAAAGTTATAGCCACCCAACCAGCCAGTGACATCAACGACCTCGCCAATAAAGTACATTCCAGGCACTTTATGGGCCCCCATTGTCTTAGATGAGAGCTCTTGGGTGTCAACACCACCAAGAGTGACCTCAGCAGTACGGTAACCCTCGGTGCCATTGGGTTGCACTCGCCATTGTTGAAGATTGGCGACTAACGCGGCCTGCTGCGGCGCATTTAATTGCTTCAGAGTAACGTCTGGCAGTTGCTCTAAGGTTTGAAGACACTCCACCAGCCGCTTAGGTAACCGCTGAGCCAGAGTATTCTTCAGTGTCTGATTAGGGTGTGCTTTTCGCTCACTGTCGAGAAAATCGTCTAAATCAGTGTCAGGAAGTAAGTTAATGCTCACATACTCACCAGCCTGCCAATAGCTTGAAAGTTGTAAAATTGCCGGGCCAGAAAGCCCACGATGAGTAAACAAAATACTCTCACGGAAGCTAACGCCATTTTCGGCGGTGACCACCGCAGGCACTGAAACACCAGATAATGTTTGCAGGTGTTCCAGCAGCGGTTTGTGCAAGGTAAAGGGGACTAATGCTGCACGAGTCGGGAGGACTTTCAAACCAAACTGCTCCGCCAGCTTATAGCCGAACGGTGAAGCGCCTAGTCCAGGCATAGATAGCCCACCAGAAGCGACAACAAGTGAGTTAGTGCTCACTTTCAAATCATTAATTTGTAATACAAACCCCGTATCGCTTTTTTCAACCGACAAAACATCACTACGCAACCGAATCGTGACCTGCCCCAACTCACACTCTTTCAGTAATAGCTCAACCACCTGCTGAGCAGAGTCATCGCAGAACAACTGCCCTAGCGCCTTCTCATGCCAGGCAATGCCATAGCGATTCATCAGATCGATGAAATCCCATTGGGTATAACGAGCCAAGGCGGATTTACAGAAATGGGGATTGTGTGACAGGTAAGCGGCAGGTTCCGCAAAGAGATTGGTAAAATTACAGCGACCGCCACCAGACATCAGTATTTTGCGCCCAGCCTTTTTGCCGTTATCGACCAGTAACACCCGACATCCTGCTTGCCCGGCCTGAGCGGCACAAAATAGCCCCGCAGCACCTGCACCTATCACTACCACATCAAACTGTTCCACACTGGGCCTCACTGAGTAAAATCATCATCGCTGCAAAATTGCCCGCTTTTGGCTGATTATTATATTATTTAGTGCATTCAACCGACAAATTGGCGGCGGGAGATTGTAAGTCGCCCGCAGGAATATCGCTATAGTAAGAAAATGTCTCATACGGTAAAACTAAGTAACTTGCTGATATAACATACATATGTTGATCAAAAAGACTAATTCGTCTGCGGTCATGTCAAAAAAAGGTCATATTTTCCTTTTCCCCACCCCCCATTGTCACTGATAATGCGCCGCGTTCATGTCCACAAACTGGCGTAACGCTTATGCTACATCTTTTCGCTGGCCTGGATTTCCATACCGGCCTAATGTTAGTTCTTGCTTTGTTGTTCGTGCTGTTTTACGAAGCCATCAATGGTTTTCATGATACAGCCAATGCGGTTGCGACCGTAATCTATACCCGTGCCATGCGTTCACAGGTTGCTGTTGTGATGGCAGGGGTGTTTAACTTCCTCGGCGTGATGCTGGGCGGTTTGAGCGTGGCTTATGCCATCGTTCATTTATTGCCTACTGATCTGCTGTTAAACGTCAGTTCGGCACATGGGTTGGCTATGGTCTTCTCTATGCTGCTGGCGGCGATTATCTGGAATTTGGGCACTTGGTATTTCGGTATCCCAGCTTCCAGCTCTCATACGCTAATTGGTGCAATCATCGGTATTGGTTTAACCAATGCATTAATGACCAGTACATCTGTTGTAGATGCACTGAACGTTCCTAAGATGATTCAAATCTTCCTGTCATTAATCTTATCCCCGATTGTGGGTCTGGTTATTGCCGGGTTGATGGTGTTCCTGTTACGTCGTTACTGGAACGGGTCTAAAAAGCAGCAACGTATTCACCTGACACCCGCTGAACGTGAAAAGAAAGACGGTAAACGTAAACCGCCATTCTGGACCCGTACTGCGCTGATTCTATCGGCTATCGGTGTGAGTTTCTCTCATGGCGCTAACGATGGTCAGAAAGGGATTGGCTTGATCATGCTGGTATTAATCGGCGTGGCTCCGGCTGGGTTTGTCGTGAATATGAGTGCAACCGGTTATGATATTGCCCGCACCCGCGATGCAGTGACCCATCTGCAACAATATTATCAGCAACATGTTGAGGTATTACCTCATGCCGTTGCGCTAAAACCGCTGGTACCTGCACCAGAAACATTACCGAATACACCCGCACAGTTCCATTGTGATAGCTCACGCGCCATGATTGCTATTGATCATGCCCAAACGTTGTTGGCTAACCTGCAAAGCTATGACGACCTGACGGTCGATCAACGCAGCCATATGCGTCGCTTGCTGATGTGTGTTGCCGAAACCGCAGGGACGGTTGCCAAACTGCCTGAAACCAGTGCTCAAGACCGTCGTTTCCTCAATAATCTGCGTACAGATTTGTTGGAAACTGTGGAATATGCGCCGACCTGGATCATCGTTGCCGTCGCTCTGGCCCTCTCTTTGGGTACCATGATTGGCTGGAAACGTGTGGCAGTCACCATCGGTGAGAAAATCGGTAAGAAAGGCATGACTTACGCGCAAGGGGTTTCAGCCCAGATGACTGCGGCGGTTTCCATCGGTATTGCGAGTTATACCGGTATGCCTGTATCGACAACGCAAGTGCTCTCTTCCGCCGTTGCCGGGACCATGTTGGTTGATGGCGGTGGTGTTCAGAGTAAAACCGTGAAGAACATTATGTTGGCTTGGGTATTAACCTTACCAATCTCTATTCTTCTTTCCGGTGGGCTGTACTGGGTGGCACTGAAATTTATTTAAACCCAGCGAAACGTATTACTATCATAGTGCCTTAACGTAGCATGATGATAAGACTGGGCAGTGAACATATTGAACAGTCACGGTAAATAAAAAGGCGGCCTGATTAGGTCGCCTTTTTTAATTGTCTTTCTGCCAAGAATTCATACTAATACCACAACATTAAGCCCACCAGACTGACCACTACCAAGCCACATAATGCGCTGGTCAGTATAAATTGCCCACGTAGTCTCTCACAGCGGCGGATAAATTCTGGATCATGATGATCAAGATAACGTTGGGCAAAAATGTAACCCACTAATCTAATTTGTTTGCTCGGCTGACCGTGAGAGGTAAAAAATCCACCACCATCAACATATTGATACAGCAACGGGTCGCAGCCACGTAATACCACTAACAAAGCACGCAGAGATGAATAATAACGTGCCATATTAATCACACATACCACACACAAAGCCCAAAAAAGCGCGACGGTACTGATCATAATTATCCTCCCAGCGATATCTCGCACATAAGGTCAGTCACCTGAACCTCTGCGCCATCGCTCACTCTAGCCGATACAAACACCCCCAGGGCTTCAAACGCCACCCCCTATCGCCCGCTTTCTGATTCTGGTTCGATGCGTTGTTCACTCGACACAGTATCCGAACGTGTAGGACTCCCTTTATGAGTGTAGGAAATGAAATGGAAAATAGCCTGATAATCTCTAAATTAAGCCTATTTAGACATTTGTTAAGTATCGATTAGCGTTAACTTATATCTAATATTACTCACTGAAAAATGTTCATAAAACACATCAATAGCGATGAAATATTAATCTTTCTTAACTAAATTATATAAATTTGGCCGCCGTTCTTTGTAAGTTATATTTGCATCACAAATATGAAATTCCGTTAATCAGGATGGTTTATCAGCGCTATACTTAAGATAATGATCTGCTTTAAATTTAAGTAACCTAACCGTGTGCCAAGGTAATGAATAGCCGAATCTCATCACTTGTTGATGTAATTGGCGGCAAAATGACATACGGATGCTTTAGTGATCATCATCAAAACAGTGCGTTGTGATCCGTGAAACACTTCAGTTAGGGGTCATAATGGTACTATACAGATACCGTGTTAGCACCCGTTCAACAGGTTGAATGTTTGCTTACCCATTAATTAACATTATGGAAGGAGTTTACTTATGGCTTACAAACACATTCTGATTGCGGTTGACCTATCTCCAGAAAGTAAGGTATTGGTGGAAAAGGCGGTCTCCATGGCCAGACCGTACAATGCCAAAGTTTCCCTGATCCATGTTGATGTTAACTACTCAGATCTCTATACCGGTCTGATCGACGTTAATCTTGGCGATATGCAAAAACGTATCTCTGAAGAAACCCATAATGCATTAACTGAGCTTTCGCAAAATGCAGGCTACCCGATTGAGCAAACCCTGAGTGGTAGCGGCGATTTGGGTCAGGTACTGGTTGATGCTATTAAGAAATATGATATGGACTTGGTATTATGCGGTCATCATCAGGATTTCTGGAGCAAGTTGATGTCTTCAGCACGCCAACTGATCAATACCGTACATGTCGATATGCTTATCGTGCCACTGCGTGATGAAGAAAATGGTGAAGATGATTAAGCTGCCTAAGTGTTATTAGATTAGCATCATCACCTCTGACGCCCGCCTTTAGCGGGCGTTTTTTTATGCTGAATCCCACGCCCACCCTATATTTCCACACATTAGTAACCCTGCTAAGTTTTTGTCAAAAATCCCTTGTAGCATGAATATAAACCAATGATATAGTCGAAGATGCACAACATCGTCTCCTCACTATTTTGGATAATAATAATAGGTCACAAAACACCGTCAGGAGAGTCTTAATTGGTACAAGGAATGATTAGTGATGAATGGTTTAACTTCTCTGGAGTCGTTTTTAGAATCTTTACAACAACGTGATGCCAACCAACCAGAATATCTCCAAGCAGTACGTGAAGTGTTCACGTCACTTTGGCCCTTTCTGGAGCAAAACCCACATTACCGTGAACAAAGTCTACTGGAGCGCTTAGTCGAGCCAGAACGCGTTATTCAATTCCGTGTTGCCTGGACTGATGACCAAGGTAACGTTCAGGTTAACCGCGCCTGGCGCGTTCAGTTTAACTCGTCGATTGGCCCTTATAAGGGCGGAATGCGTTTTCACCCATCAGTAAACTTATCGATTCTTAAGTTCCTTGGTTTTGAACAAACCTTTAAAAATGCCCTGACGACCCTGCCTATGGGCGGTGGTAAAGGCGGTTCTGACTTTAATCCTAAAGGTAAAAGCCAGGCTGAAGTGATGCGCTTTTGTCAGGCACTGATGATGGAACTGTATCGTCATCTCGGCCCGGATACCGATGTTCCTGCGGGTGATATTGGTGTTGGTGGTCGTGAAGTGGCGTTTATGTCCGGCATGATGAAAAAACTGTCGAATAACACCGCGTGTGTCTTCACCGGCAAAGGTCTCTCCTTCGGCGGTAGCCTGATTCGCCCGGAAGCCACCGGTTATGGTTTGGTCTATTTCACCGACGCCATGCTAAAACGCCACGGCTTAGGTTTTGAAGGCCGAAAAGTCTCGGTTTCCGGTGCCGGAAATGTCGCGCAATATACCATTGAAAAAGCCATGGAGCTGGGTGCCAGAGTGATTACCGCTTCTGACTCAGGTGGTACGGTGGTTGATGAAGCAGGCTTTACCCCAGAAAAACTGGCGCATCTGGCTGAGATTAAAAACAAACGTTATGGTCGTATTGAAGACTATGCCCGTGAACGTAATCTGGTCTATTTAGCCGATCAGCAGCCATGGAGTGTACCGGTTGATATCGCACTGCCGTGTGCGACGCAGAACGAACTGGACCTGCCAGCGGCACGTCAACTGATTGCCAACGGCGTTAAAGCCGTTGCCGAAGGCGCTAATATGCCTACGACTATTCAGGCAACTGATGCTTTCCTTGAGGCAGGTGTGCTGTTTGCACCAGGTAAAGCCGCCAATGCCGGTGGTGTTGCCACATCAGGTCTGGAAATGGCGCAGAACGCAGCCCGCCTGAGCTGGAAGGCCGAGAAAGTTGATGTCCGTTTGCATCACATCATGCTCGATATTCATCAATCTTGTGTTGAATACGGCGGCGAAGGTAAGCAAACCCACTATGTACACGGCGCGAATATTGCGGCCTTTGTTAAAGTGGCAGACGCAATGCTGGCCCAAGGTGTGTTGTAAGTAAGACTCTATTCCCATATTCTTTGAGGTAATAATACCTGGAGAATATGGGAAATTTATTTTCATAGATTTTAAAATAATATACCCCGACAGATAATATATAAAATCCCTGGTTGTTTTTAAGAACGTGCTTATTTTAAATATTCCCTATACCAGTAACATCCCTCCGGCACATGAGTCGTTAGCAAAATTATGAGGGATAAGAATGTTCAAGGACGAGACTAAAAATCACATCAGAATTCTGGATACGAATGAAAGAATTAATATTAATTATAAATTAAAAGAGATTGACCTATTAGCGATAACCAGCAGAAATAAATGGGAACATAAAAATAAAAATGGAATAAGTATTGTAACGTATTCGTTTAGCCAAACAATACCAATAGATTACCATCATTATAAGTCGAATGATGGTATTCAGGTTTATTCTCTTAATGCAGCGCAAATTCACCAGGTAAGAACCGCTATGCTCGCCACTTCTGATGTGGCGAATATTAAATTTATTGAGGCTGAAAATGATGTTGTAGCTAACATTCCCATCACGAATGCTTTACTCGAGGGATCTCTTGGCGGTTATGCCTATCGCCCGAATCCTGATAACCTCAGCCCCATATTTATTAATGCGAAAATAGAGGAGAATCTAGCCCCCACGCAATCAAACTATGGTGGTCGGGTATTTATGCATGAATTTGGCCATGCACTAGGCTTGGAGCATACTCATGACTCGATGGGCTTGACACAAAAAACCAGTGTAATGAGCTATTTATCTGAGTTCTACTCAGGAGCAATCTACGGGAATAACTTTGCATCAACCCCACAACTCCATGATATTTTAGCACTTCAATACCTTTACGGAACCAATAATCGTACCCGTATCGGCAATACGACTTATGGTTTCAATTCCAATAGTAATAGGGATTACTTTACTGCAACCCACGCTAGCGACAAGTTGGTATTCTGTGTGTGGGACGCCGGTGGTAACGATACGTTTGATTTTTCGGGTTATCATCAAAATCAAAGAATCACACTGACTAAGCGTGGTTTCTCTGATATTGGCGGCTTGAGAGGCAATGTCTCAATTGCAGATAAAGTCGTGATTGAAAATGCCATCACAGGTAGCGGTGATGATGAAATCAACGGTAACCGATCAAATAACACCCTAAACGGAGGGGATGGTGATGACAGATTATGGGGCCGGGAGGGAAATGATCGGCTATTTGGCGGCCGTGGCAATGATCGGCTATCCGGTGGTAAGGGCGATGACTTCTTATCTGGGGGCGCAGGCAATGACCGGCTCGCCGGCGGGAGTGGCGATGACCGGTTATTCGGCGGGCGTGGCGCTGACCGGATGAAAGGGGGAGAGGGCCGTGATATTTTCCAATACCGTAATAGCAGGGATTCCACCCAAAAATATACCGATACCATCATCGACTTTACATCTGGTGAAGATAAAATTGATTTATCATTCATTATGGCTGGTAACAATATTGATCTGGTCAATCAATTTAGCGCGAATGGTCAAACAGAATTAATGCAGAAATATGATGATGTCGCTAATATTACCTATCTGATGATTGATTTCGATCCAAAAATAAGCAAAGTCGATATGATGATAAAATTCACCGGCAAACATCAATTCACACGCAATGATTTTATTGTCAGCTCACCGCTTATTTCATAACTATTTATCCAGGTAGAATAGATGATTCAGGTGGCTGCAATAACGCGCAGCCGCCTGATTGAAGCCAACATATCCAAAGTCATTGGCATTACAGCAACAGGGCCAACTAACACTGTAATAGCATCAAGGAAGTGGCATATAGAGGTCAAAACGATGGCTTTTAGTGGTGACAGCCGCTTGCGCAGCTATTCCTGCCAACGGTTCGGCATAATCTGGCCGCTTCACCACCACCCGTTTGGTCGCTAACGCACGGGCCGGTGCCAATAAACCATCGGCATCTTCATCCGCACCCACCAGCGATTGGAACACCCGCATCTCCTTTTTAACCAACGCACTTTTCTGCCGGTGCGGGTACATCGGATCGAGGTAAACCACTTCTGGCCGGGGTTCAATATCTGCCAGTGCTATCAGGCTGGAGGCGTGCAACAGCGTCAACCGTTCACGCAGCCACGGGCCAATCTCAGCATCCTGATAACCGCGACACAAACCATCATCGAGCAATGCCGCCACCACTGGATTGCGTTCCAGCATTTGCACCTGGCAACCCAGCGCTGCCAAAACAAACGCATCCCGCCCTAAGCCTGCGGTGGCATCGACCACGCGGGGAAGATAACCCTTTTTGATACCGACGGCTTTGGCTACTGCTTCCCCTCGCCCACCGCCGAACTTGCGGCGATGCGCCAACGTACCGGAGACAAAATCGACATAAATGCCGCCGAGCTTCGGCTCATCCCTCTTGCGCAACTCAAGGCGCTCAGGTGTCAGCACCAGCGCCATAATGGCCTGCTCGTCAGACACCAACCCCCAGCGCTCAGCCAAAATAGACAAGGCGCCGGGGGCGGCGCCTGCTTCGGACAATAAACAGATACTTACCTGTGACACGTTCTAGCCCTTAATACCGTAATGGCGCAGCATAGCATCCAACTGCGGCTCACGGCCACGGAAGCGCTTGAACAGCGTCATAGGCTCTTCAGAACCGCCACGGGACAGAATATTATCGAGGAAGGACTGCCCGGTGGCAGCATTGAAAATCCCCTCTTCTTCGAAACGCGAGAACGCATCTGCCGAGAGCACTTCTGCCCACAAATAGCTGTAGTAACCCGCCGCATAGCCACCAGCAAAGATATGGCTAAAAGCATGTGGGAAACGGCCCCATGTTGGTGACGGTACCACTGCCACCTGCTTTTTCACTTCATACAGGATCGGCAGGATCTGTGCACCAGTCAGTGGATCGAACTCATAATGCATGCGGAAATCGAACAGGCCGAACTCTAATTGACGCAGAATAAATAACGCCGCCTGATAGTTTTTGGCCGCCAGCAGTTTATCCAGCATCTCTTGCGGTAATGGCTCGTGCGTCTGGTAATGGCCGGAAATAAACGCCAGCGCCTCCGGCTCCCAGCACCAGTTCTCCATAAACTGGCTCGGCAATTCGACCGCATCCCAAGGGACACCATTGATGCCCGATACACCGGCAGTATCAATTTTGGTCAGCATATGATGCAGACCATGGCCGAACTCATGGAACAAGGTGGTGACTTCGTTATGGGTGAACAGCGCCGGTTTACCGCCGACTGGCCCATTAAAGTTACAAGTCAGATAAGCGACGGGTTTTTGCAATTGGCCATTCGCCAGACGCAGGCTACCAACACAATCATCCATCCAGGCACCGCCACGTTTGTGCTCACGGGCGTACAAGTCAAGATAGAAGCTGCCGCGCAGTTCACCGCTGGCATCAAAGAGTTCGAAGAACCGCACATCTGGATGCCAGGTATCCACATCGCGGCGCTCTTTGGCGCTAATACCGTAAATACGTTTAACGACTTCGAATAACCCTTCTACCACCCGCTGTTCCGGGAAGTAAGGTCGCAATTGCTCGTCACTGATGGAGAACAGATGCTGCTTCTGTTTCTCTGAATAATAGGTGATATCCCAGGCAGCCAACTCATTGACGCCGTAGTGTTTCTCAGCAAAAGCACGTAATTGCGCCAGCTCTTCTTCAGCCTGCGGGCGAGCGCGCTTCGCCAAATCGTTTAGGAAACCAAGCACCTGTTGCGGGCTTTCTGCCATTTTGGTCGCCAGCGATTTATCGGCATAGCTGCCAAAACCTAACAGTTGTGCCAACTCATGGCGCAATGTCAGAATTTCCGCCATGATTTCACTGTTATCCCACTTACCGGCATTTGGCCCCTGATCAGAGGCGCGGGTCGCGAAGGCGCGGTACATCTCTTCGCGCAATTTAGCGTTATCAGCATAGGTCAGAACCGGCAGGTAACTTGGCATATCCAGCGTCAGCAACCAGCCATCCTGCTCTTTGGCTTCAGCCATAGCTTTAGCCGCAGCCAGGGCACTTTCTGGCAAGCCCTGCAGTTGGTTAACCTCAGTAATTAACTTGCTCCAGCCCATAGTGGCATCGAGCACGTTATTGCTGTAAGTGGAACCCAGCTCAGATAAGCGGGCGACAATTTCGCCATAACGTTTCTGCTGATCGGGTTGTAAACCGATACCGGATAACTGGAAATCGCGCAGCGCATTCTCTACCGCTTTGCGCTGTGGGGCTGTCAATGCATCAAACCCCGGGCCTTCTTTCAGGCTGACATAGGCCTGATACAAACCTTTATGTTGACCCACCCAAGTACCGTATTCCGACAGCAATGGCAGGCTTTGTTCATATGCAGTGCGCAGTTCTGGGCTATTTTTGACCGAATTTAAATGCCCGATAGGCGACCAGATACGCGATAAGCGATCGTCAGACTCAGCCAATGGCTGGCACAGGTTATCCCAAGTGAAAGGTCCTGGCTGGGCAACTACCCGCTCCACCGCTTGACGGCATTCATCCAGCGCGGATTTCACCGCAGGCACGATATCTTCGGGGCGAATCGCAGAAAATGGCGGCAGGGAGAACGGGGTCAACAGCGGATTTGTCATAGGGCAGTCCTGATTATAGTTTTGAATGCCAACGCCAGAGCCTGTCCAGCGGAGGATAATAGATTATGCATGAATCATTAACATGAGGTCTGCTGCTGCGAAAATCAATGGCTGGCGACATCAATCCCTTTGATAGATAATGCTACCTAAGCCTCAGGAGAAGCCATAAATGTTAAGTTATCGCCATAGTTTTCACGCCGGCAACCATGCCGACGTTCTTAAACATACCGTTCAAAGTCTGATTATTGAGTCTTTGAAGGAAAAAGAAAAACCGTTCCTTTATCTGGATACCCACGCCGGAGCCGGTCGCTACCAATTAAGCGGTGAGCATGCCGAGCGCACGGGGGAGTACCTTGATGGCATCGGCTTACTGTGGCAACGTGATGATTTACCTGCTGATCTAGCGCCATACATGAGCGTTATCAATTACTTTAACCGTAGCGAAAAACTGCGTTATTACCCCGGTTCGCCGTTAATCGCTCGCCATTTATTGCGTGAAGATGACAAAATTCATCTGACTGAACTGCACCCAAGCGACTACCCGTTGCTGCGCAATGAATTTGCTAAAGATGAGCGAGCTAAAGTTCAGCGTGCCGATGGTTATCAACAGCTTAAATCACAATTACCCCCATCATCACGCCGGGGCTTTGTTCTGATTGATCCACCGTATGAAATGAAAACGGATTATCAGGATGTGGTGAAAGGTATTCAGGAAGGCTATAAACGCTTTGCAACAGGTACCTATGCATTATGGTATCCAGTGGTTTTACGTCAGCAAATCAAACGCATGCTACGGGATCTGGAAGCCACTGGCATCCGCCGTATCTTGCAAATTGAGCTGGCAGTGCGCCCGGACAGCGACCAACATGGTATGACCGCATCTGGCATGATTGTGATTAACCCGCCGTGGAAGCTGGAACAACAAATGAATACCTTGTTGCCGTGGCTGCACAACGTGCTGGTGCCATCGGGCCATGGTCATACACTGGTGAAATGGGTAGTGCCAGAATAATATACCCTTCATACTTCAAGTTGCAGATGCGTTGGCTGCCTTCCTGCAACTCGAATTATTTTGGTATAGATAGCACTGGAATAATTCTTTCCTAAATAAATTGCCTATCAGAGCCATTGACGCAACCTTTGCGACAAAACGCGGGTAAGCGTTAAACTGTTAGGCAAATTTTAAACAACGTGGGAACGATTCTGATGACCAAACATTACGACTATCTGGCAATTGGCGGTGGCAGTGGTGGGATCGCGTCGATCAACCGGGCTGCCATGTACGGCAAAAAGTGTGCGCTGATCGAAGCTAAACAGCTTGGTGGCACCTGCGTCAACGTCGGTTGCGTGCCGAAAAAAGTGATGTGGCATGCCGCGCAAATTGCAGAAGCGATTCATTTGTATGGCCCAGATTACGGCTTCGATACCACGGTGAATCATTTCGATTGGAAAAAGCTGATCGCTAACCGTACTGCTTACATCGATCGTATCCATCAGTCTTATGAACGCGGTTTAGGTAATAACAAAGTGGATGTTATTCATGGTTTCGCGCGTTTTGTTGATGCGCATACTGTGGAAGTGAACGGTGAAAAAATCACTGCTGATCACATCCTGATCGCCACCGGTGGCCGCCCAAGTCACCCGAATATCCCTGGCGCAGAATACGGGATCGACTCCGATGGCTTCTTCGAATTAGACGAGATGCCAAAGCGAGTTGCCGTAGTCGGTGCAGGTTATATCGCGGTAGAAATCGCCGGGGTGCTCAATGGGTTAGGTACAGAAACCCATCTGTTTGTCCGCAAACATGCACCATTGCGTACTTTTGATCCGCTGATTGTTGAAACTCTGCTTGAAGTGATGAACACCGAAGGGCCAAAACTGCATACCGAAGCGATACCAAAAGCGGTGATTAAAAACGCCGATGGTAGCCTAACGCTGCAACTGGAAAATGGCACTGAAGTCACCGTTGACCACCTGATTTGGGCCATTGGCCGTGAGCCATCAACTGACAACCTCAATCTGTCTGCCAGCGGTGTCAAAACCAATGACAAAGGCTATATCGACGTTGATAAGTTCCAAAATACTAACGTCAAAGGTATCTACGCCGTCGGGGACAACACCGGTGCGGTTGAACTGACTCCTGTAGCTGTAGCTGCGGGTCGCCGTTTGTCTGAACGCTTGTTCAATAACAAGCCGGATGAGCATCTGGATTACAGTAATATTCCAACCGTCGTATTCAGCCATCCGCCAATCGGTACTATTGGCCTGACTGAGCCGCAAGCACGCGAGAAGTTTGGCGACGATCAGGTGAAAGTGTACAAATCTTCCTTCACCGCCATGTACAGCGCAGTAACTCAGCACCGCCAGCCATGCCGGATGAAATTAGTCTGCGTAGGGGTGGAAGAGAAGATTGTTGGTATCCATGGTATCGGCTTCGGTATGGATGAAATCCTGCAAGGGTTTGCCGTCGCCGTGAAAATGGGCGCAACCAAGAAAGATTTCGACAACACCGTCGCTATCCACCCAACCGCCGCAGAAGAGTTTGTAACCATGCGTTAAGGTTTGGTAAAAAAGCAGAAAGGCTATGGACCGCAGGGTTGGTAGCCTTTTTTATTGTTTGAAATTCTATCCTCATGAATGTTTTTTACTTTCGCACGGGTGATCCCTTAGTAGTTTCCAGCCAAAATTCATGCCCGCAGCAGCCAGTAGGATGGCGGCCGCCCCAGCCAATTGCACGGCACTCAAGCGGTGATCGAATACCAGCCAGTCGACAATAATCGCCACAACCGGATAGATAAAAGATAACGCACCCACCAAGCTGGTCGGGATTTTCTGAATCGCGCCGTACAACAGTGCAGACATCAGCCCTGTGTGAACCACGCCGATAATGAACAGTAATCCCCATGTGCTACCTGATAGCGGTAAATCAGACCAACAAACGAAGGGTGCCAGCAAAATAGCGCCAACCAACAACTGAATCAGTACAATCAGATGTGGTGGCAAGCCTTTTAGCCGCTTGATAATCGCGGCCGTTACTGCATACATAAATGCCGCCCCCAGCGCCATAATAATGCCGAAGAGGTAATCAGAACCTGAAGTGATGGCCCCCGTTTGCCCGATAATGATAAACAGCATCCCGCCAAAAGCGACCAGCAACCAACAGAGCGCATTTGCTGTTAATTTCTCACCAAAAAACAGCACCCCCAGCCCAACCAGCATAAAGGGTTGAGTATGGTAGGTAACGGTTGCCACCGAAATGGAGGCATAAGAGTAAGCGCCAAAGAGTAGAACCCAGTTCAATACCAGCGTAATACCACCGATAACGGCAATGACGATATGTTGTCGCGTGAGCACACCGCGTTTGAGTAAACCCAGCATGGCACAAGCGATAAACATGGCGAATGCACCAAATACGCAGCGCCAGAACACAACCGTTACTGCAGGCTGCCCTGATGCGATAACCGGCCAACCTACAGTACCGGAAATAAGCATAGCTGCGATCATTTCCATTGCCCCGCGAGCTTTCATTTTCATCATTCTCTCTCCGTAATCGCTGCCAGGGTGCTTTTGTATTTGAGTGCTTGGCACTCAACAGACAATACATTAAAATGAACAAGTGATTATTATAGTGAACGACAATCAATCGTTCGTCAAGATGAACAAATGAATGATATGGTGAACAATGACTCACTTTATGCCCGATAATTCAGACCATGCAGCAACCCCGATTGGCTTGCTTTCTGCTTCTATTCGCCGGGAACGTGAGAAGTTAGGGCTGACGGTAACGGAATTAGCCAAACGCGCAGGTATCGCAAAATCAACGTTATCGCAATTGGAAGGCGGAGCGGGTAATCCCAGCCTGGAAACACTCTGGTCGTTAGCCATGGCACTGGATGTTCCGGTCAGTCGGCTTATCGCCCAGCCGCGCATGCATGTTCAGGTGATCAGGGCCAATGAAGGGATTGCCGCTGTTTCTGAACAGGCGAACTACACCGCAACTTTACTGGCTGCCTGCCCTACAGGGGTACAGCGGGATATCTATCGGATTAACGTTCAACCCGGTGAACTCCGGCGCTCCCGAGCACATATGCCCGGTACCATTGAACATGTGATTATCGGTTCAGGAAAAGCCAGGATCGGGCCGGTTGACCAAGCTGTAGAGTTAAACGCAGGCGACTACATTAGCTATTCTGCTGATGTGGAACATATTTTTGAAGCACTGGCCGTGGATACCACGGCCGTGATGATGATTGAGCACACATAAGATATTGAAATATCCGTGGTCATACAGCATCCCGACCGACATTAACCCCAGCATAACCGTTGGTCAGGTTGTGATAGGCCTCGACTCTGCTATTATCCACAGGTCACAAGCATTCGTATGTCATATTTTGTAAGGTAATCATCTGCATAAGGCATGGATTAAGGCCACTGAGGAGAATTATGCCAAACGCACCGAAAGACAAATCAGCCCCACTGGCGGCAGGGATTGAAACCGGCAAAAAAGCCATTTCCTATATGACCCGGCTGAGTAACCACATCAAAGTTTACCCAGCAGTTGCCCATATTATCCGTGCTACCGATCGTTTTAATGACCGGATGGGCAGCCAGTTTGGTGCAGCTATTACGTATTTTTCGTTTTTGTCATTGATCCCTATTTTGATGGTTTCTTTCGCCGCAGTCGGTTTTGTACTGGCGTCCAATCCTGACTTATTAGCTGAATTAATTAATAAAATTGTTAATACCATCAGTGATCCAACACTGGCCACTACACTTAAAAACACGGTAAATACCGCGATCCAGCAGCGCACCACCGTCGGCTTGACTGGCTTAGCGATTGCGCTGTATTCCGGTATCAGTTGGATGGGGAACTTACGCGAGGCGATTCGTGCTCAATCACGGGATGTGTGGGAGCGTAACCCACAGGATCAGGAGAAATTCTACTATCGCTATGCCCGTGATTTTATCTCGCTGACTGGGTTGGTTATCGCACTGATTATCACCCTGTCACTGACGTCAATTGCCGGTGCCGCACAATCTGCCATTGTTGATGCATTAGGGTTGGGGGGGATTGATTGGTTGCGGCCCGTGATGACACTGATTGCGCTGTCGATCTCTATTGCGGCTAATTATTTGTTATTTTTATGGATTTTCTGGATTCTACCGCGCCATAAGCCCAAGAAAAAAGCGTTACTGCGCGGGACCTTGGTTGCCGCCATTGGCTTTGAGATAATTAAATTTGTTATGACCATGATGCTGCCACGCCTTGCCAGTTCGCCGTCCGGAGCGGCTTTTGGTTCCGTTATTGGTTTAATGGCATTTTTCTACTTTTTTGCCCGACTAACGTTATTTTGTGCCGCCTGGATAGCGACAGCCCGCTATGTAGAGGATGAAACCTTACCGCAAGGTACAGGGAAATAAGCCCTACCTGATAAGGTTAATACCCCATTAATGATAAATAAGCATTATGGCGTTTGCCCACCTCACTGACTTATCACTACACTGGTCGCCGTTATCAAAAAAACAGAGGGCTATCCGTGTCACGTTATATAAAAAAGCCGTGGTTTTTACTGATATTACTCGCAGTTGCGCTGTTGGCCACGGTGTATAAATTGCGTTTTAGCAATGCGGATGCCCTGTGGAAAATCGTTAGCCAGCAATGTGTTCCCCATATGGTCGCAGAACATAACCCGCAGCCTTGTGTCGCGGCTGATATACCGGCTGGTTTTGTGGTGTATAAATCGAATGTTGGGCCATTGCAGTATTTGTTGATGCCGACCGCTAAAATCAGCGGCATGGAAAGCCCACAGTTGTTAACGAGCAGCAGCCCAAACTACTTCCTTGATGCCTGGCAAGCCCGTCACTTTATGGCAGATAAATACGGCGCACCGATTGATGATGCGGATATCTCACTGACCATTAATTCAAAATACGGGCGTAGTCAGGATCATTTACATATCCATATTTCTTGCCTGAAACCACAGGTAAAAGCGGCGCTGGCGGCACAAGAAGCAAACTTCCGTCAGCAGTGGCAGCCCCTGCCGGCGGGTCTGTTAGGTCATGACTATCTGGTGCGGCGCACAACAGCCGCTGAATTGCAGCATTCAGGTGCATTCCGCCTGTTAGCCGATGAGGTGGCTGGGGCGAAAGATAATATGGGCCGCTATGGTTTAGCCATGACCGCATTACCTGATGGGGCATTTTTACTACTGGCAAGCCAGGCGAGCCTGACGAAACTGCACCGTGCATCAGTGGAAGAATTGCAGGATCACGACTGTAATTTGCTATCTCCACCGCCGCCGCCGCTGGTTTCTTCACCGTAGAGTTAAAACAACCGGCAGTTAGCTACTCGCGCTCACCGTCATTCGCCAGTATCCTGTTCAAATTGAGTGGGTTACTGGCTCCCATTAGCCTGGCGATAACGCTTTTATTACTCTATTTCTTTTGCTTTATTTTTTGCAGGAAAGGGGTGCACTGATTTCCATCAGCCTCACTGGGCGAAATCAGTGCCAGCAATGCCGCAGCAGGCGTGAGTGCGACACCCAATACAGCAGCAACTGCACCACGGGCGATCAACGGCCCTGCTTTCACACCAGCATCAGGCTGTTTAAATGTTCCTTTCACATACAGCGGAGAGCGTAGGGTCAGAATACGCAACCCTTTGCTTTCTGGATCGATCGATAAGTCCAACCGCTCAGTAGCAAAATTGATATTACCGGTAATGTTGATAATGGCATTCTCGGTATCAATGACAAACAAGCGCGGTGTGGCCAATCCATTGCGCAACTGCACATCGGCCACGGCACAGTTAATTTTTACCTCATCATCACCAAACAGCTTTGCCACCAGATAGTTACCCACATTCAGCCCCAGCAACTCCATCAGGCTACGGCTGATTAACCCCTGATTCAGTAGCAAGCGCAGGTTACCATTACTGGTTGCCAGCAACGCAGCCACGGAGTTACCGGTAGCGGTAAATGATGCATCGCCATTCAACTGCCCCAGACTGTTGCGCATCGCTTTTACCTGCGGCAATAGCTCTTTCAATTGCAGGCGGCGGGCATGCAAATCAACCTTACCGGTCATCGGATCTTTGTTGCCATTCAACCGCAAAGTGGCATTAAGATTACCGCCCGCCATGCCAAAACGCAGGGGATCGAGGAGTAATTCCCCCTCATTGAGTGCCACGTGGGTGGACAGATTACTCAAGGGTAATGATTTATCCCGTTCGATACGCTTAGCCGCATACGTGACATCAGCATCCATCACTCCCCAACTTTTGGTATCAAACTTATCTGTCGGCAATACCTTGTTTGCGGGCTGCCGGTTTCGCTCACCGCGATTGGCTTTTTCCTGATTAGAGTCAGCGCCAATCAATGGCGCTAAGTCTGTAAAACGCAATTTTTCTGATGACATTTTACCCGTTAACTTCGGGCGTGGCTGGCTGGCGGTATAGGTCAGGCTGCCATTAATATCACTGTCACCAATTTTACCGTTAAAGTTTTGATAGTGATAAACCGCGCCGCCAGTTTGCTTTAGGCTGGCAATTAAACGGCCATCGGTATTGTAAGGTGGGGTCGCGGGCAGTAATACACCGATAAGGGGATAGAGGTTATCCAAACTGGTACCGGAAAACTTCAGTTGCAGATCTAATCCCGCCAGATTGCCAGGGTCAGTTAACGTACCGACTACCGCCACACGGGTAGAGCCAGAACGCACATCAGCCTGCAACGGGAATGGCACGCTCGCATCACTCATCGATAACATGCCACCTATCTTTCCGCTGCCGGAGAGTGGCTGGCCTTGATACTTACCGTCAATTTTCCAGCCGAAAACATAATCTGGCGTGTTGCTTTGCGCCTTATCAGTGACCGGTTTATCCTTTTTCTCATTACGCTTACCCGTCACCTCAGCAAACGGCAACGGCTTACCCAGTGGATCGATCACGGCGTGCAGCTCAGCTTTCAGGGTGGCGTCACTTAGGCTTATTTCACCGCGATCAAAGACAATATCGTCGATATTCACTGACCAAGCTGAAGGTGGTGCTTCCCCCTGAACGGGGCTATTGGCCAGATTGAAGGTCCAGTTATTGTTACCGTTAGCCAGACGAAGCAGCTTGGCATCCGGTTGTGTTAGCCAGATACGAGGGATCCAGACTCTCTGCGCCAATAGGGCTAACGGCGCAATACTGGCATCAATTCGTTTTAACGTGACCATTTCCCCAGCCGGAAAATCTGTAGCGGGAGGGTTATCTTTATTGTCTGTTTTATCACTGACTAAATCTGGCGGATTACCCAATACCAAATCTTCAGCATAGATATGTGGCCATGGCACCCAACCGCGCCAACCCGGCTCATCCCCTTGACGTGACCAATCCACCCCCAAGTTGCCCCGGATAGCAAAAGGCCGCTGCAACTCAGCAGAGACTTTATCATTAATGGTTGGTTTCAAACGGTTCCAGTCAAAGGTCATTACGAATATCACCGTGGCGGCCAGTAGCAGCACGATAAGACCACCAATAGCGGTCAGCACTTTCCCGGTTTTTGTCATAACAGCTCCATGTCTATATTCATAATAGATAAAGCTAAACCCGACATCAGGCGCGTATTTAATGGACATCAGTTCGCGGTAATTTTATCGAAAAATCAGCCAGGAAAATAGTTAACTGATTAATAGTGCGGATTCAGAAGACTATACTAACCATAGTTGATGATGGCTTAGAATCCATTATTTGGGTAGTTGAATCCAGTGATGCGCAGAGGCAACACGGCAGGGAAGTCTTTTTATCAGAAAAGGTTAGCCACAAAACAACATAGGCAGCGTCTGTAGTCTATCAAATGAAGTTGGTCGGGACAGATAATAACCCTGTGCGGCAGCAGCATCAGAGCGTTGTACCATAGCCCACTCCTGCGAGGTCTCAACCCCTTCAACGATGACCCCTTTACAGTAGCGCCCCATTAAGGTGACCAATGTGAAGAACAGTTGATTTCCCACTTCACTTTCTTGCAACACAATAAACAAATCTCTGGCGACTTTGATGTACTCATAGCGCCAACTGATAAATGAAGTGAAATTCGCCAACCCACTGCCAAAATCATCTAACCAGAGTCGGTCGGCTTCAGCAATACGGGCAAAAGGAGTATTAAAAGAGGTGTCGACGTGCTCGAGTAACTCAAAACGAATGTAAGGCATAGCGTCGATCAGCCGTTTGGCTTGGAGATCATCTTGCATCGCCATCAATGCCTGACCATCAATGTTGATCGAAACCAGTACCGAGTGATGGACAAATATTGCGTGCCACTGCTTAATCATATTCAACTGCTCCAGTACCACATCCAAACGAGCACGGATACTGATGGCACTGAAGTAATCCTCTGGATTTAAACGCGTATCCGGGGATGAAGGATGAAAAACAGCCGTGAGTAACTCGATCGCCAGCAGCACCCCGGATGTGCGATAGATAGGTTGAAAAGTGTACCGACGCTGACATTGCCGCCAGAAGCTCTGTCCTTTATTTCGATCAATAGCGGCAAAGGATGGCGCAAGTAAACCTGATACTTTATTGGTCATCATCAGTTTAGTCGCCATGTTGTAAGACACCAGACAGTAATGGCAGTGTACATCGCTGCCAGTCTGCTAGCATCCTGTGGAAAACGGTTTTCTTTCTGGAGATGTTATCGACTCAAGCGACCAGAACTTTATATAGCGGCATGACAGATTATCGCTCCCAAGCGGGCTGGCACGGTACATTAAAGCCATCTACAGTAGTTAACTCAATAATGTCATTAATGTTAATGGAGGTCTGTATGCCTTATGTAAATATTAAAATTACTCGCGAAGGGGCGACGGCGCAGCAGAAAAAACAGCTAATCGCCGGCGTCACCCAACTATTAGTCGACACCTTAGGTAAAAACCCCGCCACTACGGTCGTCGTGATCGATGAAGTGGATACCGATAACTGGGGTATTGGTGGCCAAAGCGTCACCGAACTGCGGAAATCGTCATAATTCTGTTCTGAACAGCGGGAAACTTGTCAGTTTCCCGACTTACATCATAAAAAATTTAAAACGTCGTTTTAATACTATTGACTCCAACTAAGCCAGCAGTGAGACTATAGCCAAAGTCATTGGCGTTATTGCACGGCTGCAAACAACGCCACAACGTCGTCAAGTTAGCAGGGGATAACCCGATATCATTCCCATCACTGACTCATCATTCAGGAATAGGCCGCTTTCCATGACCAGCAAAAATATTGCCGTAATCGGCGAATGCATGATTGAACTGTCACAAAAAGGTACCGACCTTAGCCGGGGTTTTGGCGGTGATACGCTGAATACTGCGGTGTATGTTGCCCGTCAGGTATCAAAGCAGGCTTTGAATGTACATTACGTGACCGCATTGGGAACTGATAACTTCAGTGAAGAGATGCTGGCTGCCTGGCAGCAAGAACAAATCCACACTGATCTCATTCAGCGTATGGATAATAAATTGCCAGGGCTGTACTTCATCGAAACCGACAGCACGGGTGAGCGGACCTTCTATTATTGGCGCAATGATGCCGCAGCCCGTTTCTGGCTGACCAGCCCGGCGGCCGATGAAATCTGCCAACGACTGGAAAAATTTGATTATCTGTATCTCAGTGGGATCAGTTTAGCCATTCTAGACAGCGCATCGCGCCAACGTCTGCTGCAATTACTGCGTGCCTGCCGCGCTAACGGTGGCAAAGTTATCTTTGATAACAACTACCGCCCACGCCTGTGGCAGAGCAAGCAAGAGACACAGGAAGCCTACCGCGCGATGTTAGCCTGTACTGATATCGCGTTCCTGACTCTGGATGATGAAGATATGCTGTGGGGCGAGAAACCACTGGAACAGGTGATTGATCGCACTCAGGCTTTGGGCGTGAGCGAGATTATTATCAAGCGCGGTGCAGACTCGTGTATCGTCTGGGAAAAAGACGGTTTTGAAGCCCGTCAATATGATGTTCCAGCAGTCAAACTGCCGAAAGATAAAGTGGTTGATACCACGGCTGCCGGGGATTCCTTCAGTGCGGGTTATTTGGCCGTTCGTCTAACCGGTGGCAGCGCCCACGACGCAGCGGTGCGTGGCCATTTAACGGCCAGCACAGTGATTCAATATCGTGGCGCGATTATCCCACTGGCGGCAATGCCCGCAGTTTAATCGCGTTCGAAGGAGGGGATTAGGCATTCCGTTGACTCACGCCACGGCGGCCCGCCTCCCCTGCTTCATATTGCCACTGACGACTTGCTAGTAACTCATTGCTACTCGCTAATCGCCATTAACGACAGCCCGGCACATACCACCGTTTTTTTGATTACTGTGCTGTCGCTGGTTTTGCTGGGGCGGCTTGTAGTGCTGCATCCTCTGGCACCACCGTATGAGGTGTCATAATGGCGTTATACGCCGCCTGCAGCGCTTTCACATCCACTTCCGGTTCGCCTTTCGGTTGCGTCAGAATCAGCGTGGTATCTTGCGATAACTGTTGTTTCAATTCCTGATTAAGCTCAGCCAGCGTCAAACCCGACAAAAATGCCTGGCGCAACTTCTGATATTGTTCCGGCGCGATATCGACTACGCCACTTTGCTGCGAACGCAGGCGCTGGCTCATCAAAACGTCAGTATCAGTTCGGGCATAGGTCGCAAACAACTTACTTAACTGATCGTTTTTCTGCGCCATCAACGCATCAAACTCAGCCTGGCTCAGACCATTAGCACGCAAACTAGCCAGTTCACGGGCGACAAAACTCATCCCCGGTGTCAGGTTTTCAGTCGGTGTATTCAAATGAATAGCACATTGCGCACGCTGATATTGCACCCGGCAATCAAAGCCCAGTTTCAGGTTCTTCTGATCACTTTTATCCAACACTTGCTGGATATGCCAGAACAGCGCCTCACGCGCTAAATCACTGCGCCAGTAACGGCTCAATGCGATGGACTCCTGAATAGGATGCCATGGGGTATCCCACATCAGCGATAGCGTATCTTGTGTCGCTTGCTCATTAATAAGGCTTACCGGTTCTGGCGGCAATGGCGCTAACATCGCAACCGATGCAGGCGTAGTCCGTTTCCCTTTCAGCTCAGAGAACGTTTTACCAATTTGAGCGGCTATGCTGCGGCTATCCACGTTACCGACCACGTACAACGTCATCGCATCTGGGGTGTACCATTGTTCATAAAACTGTTTTAGCTTTTCGACATCAATCGGCTTCGCCACTGGTTGGCCTGGATCATGCCCAATCAAAGAAGAACCTTTGAGCCGATAACGCCACCAAGGCTCCTGAATATTTTGCGGAAAAGTGGCAATAGGATCGGTGGCACCATTCAGTGCTGCATTAACAGTTTGTTCATTTACTGCCAGCTTGCCACTGGTATCCGATAACCAGGACAGCGCTTCCTTCATCAGGTCCGGGCGGTTATTGGGCAAACTTAGACTGTATAAAGTGAAATCATAAGATGTAATCGCCGGTGGCAACGGGCGTTCGTTATCGACCCCTTGCTGCCACAGCGACTGAAGTTGGGCGGGAGTAAAACTCGCGCTGCTCATTAATGCCAGGCGTGGTAGCAGATGGGCAAAACCAACTTGCTGTGCGCTTTCAGCTAATGAGCCAGTATTAACAACCAGACGTAACTCGATCCGATCGCTTGGGCGTTGCGGCGTAGCCAGCAACTGCCATGAGAACCCGTTTTCTAACTTCCCCTGCTGCCAGGCAGGATCGGGTTGTAGTGCTTCAGCCTGCACATTACTGCTGGCGGCAGCCAACAATAATCCACCAACTATGAGACGAATTCTGGTGCCCTGCATGTGAACCCCTACTTAATAAACTATCCAATTTTAAAACGATACAAATTGACATAAGCCAGCCGTGTTTTCACACCAACTGCCCGTGTTTAACTTGTCAGCGCCATCGATATGGCAGCCATAAAGACATGCATAAACCAATCCAGCCATCACAAACTGATCGCTTTGCCGTCATTATTGGGCGAAAAATCAACGGTCAACACCACCGTGAAACCCGGAGGTGGAAGTGTACCATTCTGTTAGACCGCATGCTTTTGCCGATGTCACTCAACAGAGTAAAAAATAGTATCTAAAGGGTATTTACCACAAGAAGATCGAGGGTGGGGCATTATTTTCGAGATAGAGTGCAGAGGTGTTACCGGTGACAGCAAGCCACCGGTAGTAATTTGGTCGTACAAATCGACCGAGTCTTGATCGTTAATGCTACGAAGAAGAAAGACCGTTTTTTATCTCACTATTCGGCGGTACTTTGTTTGATAGCACTGCCTGCAACTGGTCGTTATCCAGTTGTTTACACCACTTGGCAACCACAATAGTTGCAACGCCGTTACCCACCAGATTTGTCAGGGCACGAGCTTCGGACATAAAGCGGTCGATACCCAGAATCAGCGCCAGTCCAGCCAGTGGCAAATGCCCAACCGCAGAGATGGTCGCCGCCAACACAATAAAGCCACTGCCTGTGACACCGGCCGCACCTTTGGAGGAAAGCAACAATACCACCAGCAATGTGACCTGATGAATAATATCCATATGGGTATTGGTTGCCTGCGCAATAAACACCGCAGCCATGGTCAGGTAAATAGAGGTGCCGTCCAGGTTAAATGAGTAACCGGTCGGGATAACCAACCCCACGACGGATTTCTTACACCCTGCTTTCTCCATCTTATCGAGCATGCGCGGTAGCACGGACTCAGAAGATGACGTCCCCAATACGATCAGCAGTTCTTCTTTTATATAGCGGATAAACTTGAAGATGTTAAAGCCATTGAATCTCGCAATCGACCCAAGCACGACCACCACAAATAGAATACAGGTCGCGTAGAAGCAAATAATCAACTGACCCAGTTGCACTAAGCTGCCCACACCATACTTACCGATAGTAAAGGCCATCGCACCGAAAGCCCCGATCGGCGCCAGGCGCATAATCATGTTGATGATACCGAAGATAACGCGGGAGAAACTCTCAATAACATTAAAGATGAGCTGACCTTTTTCACCCAAACGGTGCAGGGCAAAACCGAACAGAACAGCAAACAGTAACACTTGCAAAATATTACCGCTGGCAAACGCCCCCACCACACTACCTGGGATGATATCCAGCAAGAATGGCACGATCCCTTGTTGCGAGGCTTGTTCAGCATAAAGTGCAACTGCTTTGGCATCCAAAGTTGCTGGGTCGATATTCATACCAGCACCAGGTTGCACCACGTTCACAATCACCAGCCCAATCAATAGTGCAATGGTACTGACAATCTCAAAATAGAGCAGTGCAATCGCGCCAGTACGACCAACGGCCTTCATACTCTCCATGCCCGCGATACCGGTAACCACGGTACAGAAAATCACGGGTGCGATAATCATTTTAATTAGTTTAACAAATCCATCACCCAGAGGTTTCATCTGCGCGCCGATGTCGGGGTAAAAGTGCCCTAACAATACGCCCAAGGTAATTGCCGTTAACACCTGAAAATAAAGACTTTTAAATATTGAAACTTTCATGACTATGTCCTTTTGGGTAAGTACACGGCAGCCTGTCGCTTAACTCTTTGTGATGATTGAGTGACACTTCTTTTTTATCCGTGCTTGCGCGGAAAATAACACCCTCATAACAATATGGAAATTATTAGTTGCACTGGATTGCACCCTTAACGCGAAATTAAGAACTGAAACGCTTCAAGCGGAAGTAACAACGAAAATACAGACAGATCAACCAGACAATTAACCAAAAATGATGAGTCCGCAGAAGGGGCAAAAAAAGAGGTGATTAATAGCCTGGGTGCGTAGGGAAATAGCAGTTTTTTTAACCGAGTGAATCGTCTATATCTGGCAGAAGTGGCCCCCTTTTAGGGTGGTGTATCAAGGGGGCGAGTGGCTCATGTCCAACAAACTTACTTGATTGCCCGAGTAGGGGCAGTGGCTGCACTGTTAATGGCGACTTCGTTGATGGCACTCCACTTATTGATATCCGTACCAAAAGTATCCAGCTTGATATATTTGGCTGTCACCGGTGTAAAAGTCAGCTTCTCACCGTTTTTGTCCGCCGTAGAGGTTTCCAACCCTTCCGCTAACGGCTGCCAACTCTTCCCATCACTGGAATAGGCGATGGAGAATTTCAGTTTACGCTCAGTGGGTTTGAATGGAACGATGAGGATGTTTTCAATGGATTGTTCTTTATCCAACTCCAGTTGAATCCAGCTATCTCCCGATGCCGCCCAACGCGTTTTTACATCGCCATCGGCAATATTCGCCGGAACATGGCCTTTTTCGCTGTCATAACCTGAGGCGGTAACAGCGACAATCTGCGCGGCATAACCCGATGTGCAGACCAGCGAACCTAGTATCAGTGTGGCTAAAACTTGTTTTTTCATCAACCTATCCTTTGTATCACGACACAGAGAACCCGAGAGGAAAAGCGCCGGAACAAGCAACCCTGGGAAGCCACTGCCCGGCACTTTACCAACAGCGGCCCCAGCACGGGCCGCTGTCGGGACTATTTACGGCCGTTCGGTTGCAGCTTCTCACCCACATTGAGCAAGAACAGTTCATTATCACGGGTTGAGATCCGGGCCGAACCGTCGTCCATTCGGTAAGCGCCTTCAGTAAAACCAGCACCATTCAGGAAAGGGGGTACTGCCTGTGGTTTATTGCGTAATGAAGCCTCTAGTGCCAATAAAGCGTAAGGCTCAATGGCATCTATATCTGCATATTGACGATCTGGTGACGCCATAAAGAAGCCGTCGATATAGCGGGTTTTAATGATGTTATCGCCGATTTTCTCTGCTAATAACCGATAGTCTTCCACCTGACTGCCATGGTAGAGATCTAATAAAGCAAACAAAGCGTATGGATCGCTGTTGGTAGTATCCAACTTGATCTTCACCTCTTTACCTGGTGCGGTGCCAAGATCACCTAGTCCCTGATCGTTTGCAATACCGCGAGCCACTTTCCACAACAATGGATCATTATCGATAGCATAAGCACGGGCATATGAAATCAGGAATTCGTTGCCCGCTTTGTACGGCTTGAGCACGGTACCTTTTTTGCCATAATAGCCATCACGCGGCAGTGTATAATTGGACAAATCTTGCCCATCGGCAATCATTGGGCGGAAGGTGTTGTCCTTATCGTTATAAGCATATTGCGCGAATGCTTTGAGACCATCCACGGTCCATTTCAATAAATCTTGCCCTTGATTGCCCAGGTCTTTACCCAATTGCAACTGCATCAGCGCATTTTCAGAGTAAAGCGTACTGGTGCGCCCTTTGAGCATCATATTGCCTTCCAACGCTGCTGGGCCAAACTCAGGACCAAACTGACGCTGTGCGCGGTCACCGAACTTGGAGTGGGTATCGGCGTCATCCGTTGGTTCTTCCCGTTTGAGTGCTTGGGTAAACTGATAAACACCAAGGCCAGTTTTTGCATCACGTGGTAATACATACTGCGAGGCTAAACGCTTAGCCCACACTAATGCTCCTGGCTCTTGCTGATGTTTATAAAGCAGGGAAGCGGAATAGATCAGATCATTGCCCGCATTGAGGAAGCTAAGACCTTTGGTGGCAAAGAATGGCGGTTGCTGCTCGAATTTACTTTCCCACAAGGCCCCCATTGGCTTGCCATATTCGCCATGGCGGCTGGTTTCGAGGATACGCCAGTCATAGACATGGGCATTCCAGAAACCACGAATAAAGCGGGCAGTTGCATCACTATCAACACTGAACATCAAATCATAGTAGGGATAGGCATTTTTCAGTTCATGCACCCTCTCTTTTTCACTCGGTCCTTCTGGTTGCAGCGTTTTCAGGTCAACAAAGCGATGACCGCCCCAATAGAGTAAACCGCTCGGATCTTGATAATTCTGGAAATGATAGCGAACGATATCTTCAGCTCGCTTTTGATAACGGGCATCATTGGTAAGCTGGCTCAAGCCGCTCATGACACGCATCAGATTTTGTTGTGCTGAGAAGTTTGATAACACAGCCCGACGGCCATCGGGGAAGATCCATTCCATCTGCTGGCCAGTACGGGGGTCAACACCATCCGCCAACAACGGGCTGGGCTTATCGCCGTGGTAAGTATCTGAAGCCTTGCTTAACACGTTATCGACATACTGTTTCACAACAGTGAGACGATCAGTATCCGCAGCCTGTCCGGCGGGTATATACAGCGTTGCCAGTGCTGCCATACTCAAGAATAACGCTCTTTTTTTCATTACTTGCTACCTGTCAAAAATCGTTATGTGAGGTGTGACCCCTGAGGTCAGAATCTGATTATGTCAATGATAGATCAGAAGCTGTATTTCACCCCAACGCGATAACGGGTTTGACGTTCGTTGGTATATTTGCTGCCAGCAACGTTACCCACTGCCATATAAGGAGACCAGTTCTTATCCCACTTGTAAGTCAATTTAAAATCGTGGCTCCAGTCGTAGTTCTCCTTATTTGCCAGTACAACGCCAGCTTTATTGGCTTGTTTGTAGTCCAGCTCATAGTCTAATTGGTAGTCTTTAAAGAATTTATAGCTGACTACGCTCGTCAGATTATAGCCATTTTCAGACGTATCTTTTGGCGTATTAATATTGGCGCTGGTGCGTTTGTAATAAGGACGATAACGGAAGGAAACAGAGAGATCGTCAACGATATTAGCCTTACCACGCAGGTAAGGACGATAACTATTGGCTGTCGAGCTTGAGTCTAATGAGAAACCTGGTTCAATAGAGAATGTATTATCAATTTTGTATACATAGCTGGCAACGACTTCAGTACCATTGCTGACTGTTTCATTAAATGCTTTATCTTTGTCCTGAGCCCCTTTCCATTTGCCTTCCAATGACAAACCAAAACCATTTGCGAAGCGGTGTGACATTAATAAACGATCTTTGTGGGTGTTACCACTTTGGTCTTGCATTTCATGGCGATAGTCAATAGTTACTGCCATTGCGCTCGTGCTGATAAGTGATGCCATTGCCAGAGATAATAATTTAAATTTCATTCCAATTTCCCTTATTTTAATAAAGATAAGTATTATTATGATAAATACAAAAGCAACTTATGGAACGTCATTTTATTTATTTTGATATTAAGTTCCGGGATCCATGACTAATAGTTTGAAATTAATAAAACAAATATCCATTTATGTGACACGGTTCAAAGTAAATAGTTTTAACTAATGTCTATCGCCTGTAATTATTCTGCTGTAACGTAGGCGCAGCAAGGGATTGTCGCTATTTTAAAGAGGATAATGTGAGGGATAAATAGTCTTGACGTGGCAGGCAATAATATTGTAGGCACAAGCGAATATAAGGAAAATACATCCCAGTCCAATATTTTCATATGGGTATTATTGATAGTTTTAATCACTTTTACACTGCAGATGATACTTGCTATTTTCTTGTAGGCAAAGGATTGGTAGATATACACGCCAAACCAAGGTGTGACGGATATTTCTTATTAAAAATTAAGGTAATTTAATATAAGAAAAGATAATATCTTGATATTCCCTGCATAGATGAAAATTCTGATATTTAGCCATATTGTAGTGATTACACCAGCATAATCTGTAGACCAAAAGGGGCAACCAGCGAATGAACAATACCACCGGTTACCTCAACCCGTTTTTTGGTAAGCACCAAAACAAACGTTGCAACGGTACCGCTTTATCTTCAGCGGCACCGTTGCCTCCCATAAAGGCCATGTTGTTAATTTAATTAAATTTGATATAACAATTTAGTTAATAATAATTGATCAAGAATACGGCTTTACCATTTGCTTTACCCGGTACGGCGTTCGCTTCGGTTTGAATATAACGAGCCACCAGTGGAACGCGTATCGTAGAGCTGCCGTCTTTTGGCAGCGTTAACGTTTGTTCTGCGGCAAAGTCAAAGAATGTTGGCGCCTGGTTGCTCATACCCCAACCGATTTGTATGCCTACACCCGATGCAGCTCCCGGTACCGTTGAATCGATAGCCATCACTCCATTTGTCGAATCAATAACATTGCTCGTTGGTGTTAATCGCACACCAATACTGTTACTGGTTGACGTTGCTACAGCACCCGTACCGGTGCTGTAGTCAAACATCAGTGTGCTATTGTTTGCATTATAGAAGCCATAAAAAGTAGGGCAATTTGTCAAGGTAATCGAGGCATCTACCCACGGCGTTGTGGCACCAATAGCCGTAAAGTATTGCCGTTTCTCATAACTCCCCATATTCACATTCACATTCGGTGTCGTGCAGGTCTGGGTAGATACTGTTAACTGCCCCTGAAACTTGATCACGTAAGCTTTGACGGGAAGTCCTGCTGTTGCAGGGTGAACCAGTGGGTTAACAATAGAGATATTGGCAGACGGCAGTTTTGAGGCATCAAGACTATAACTTCCAGGTGTAATCGTGCCGGTTTTTATTAATGAGACATAGAGGGTTCTACCCGTCAGGTAAGGTTCATATGACCCACCTGTCACTGGACTTTGCACATCAGCAGGATATTGATAGTTAGCCTGGCCCAAAATAGCCGCATCAGCATTGTTGTTACGGGATATGGCAATCCCGATACCCGGAATATTGGTCTGATATACCGCACCGCTAAAGGGGCTACCCGTCCAATTAGCCAGTGGCAAAGGGGCCTGCTCAATCCCCCATGTAATATTGAACCACATAGTAGTATCTACTGGGGATGTGCATTTCATCACGCTAAGGCCGGTTGACCCACTATTCCAACGCCCCTGATAAATCACCGTTCCGACTGGAATATCTGCACCGGCTGAAATCGCCGGAGGGGTGAGTTGCACCGTATCCGTGCGGGGGGCCCCGTTCTGCGGCGCACAAACCACCTCAGCCCAAACGCTATGGCTGGTCATCATGAGTAAAACAAGCCCGACGGTACTTTGTATTATTTTTTTCATTCGTTCACCTTTGGCACAACTACGCATTACTTTCGCTATTTTGGCGGTCACCGACAGAACACAAAATTGATTTAAATATACTTTACGCACAAGTTATTACCCCTTTAGTTCTGTATGCCGTTCTTCTCAGTTTGTGATGGTTCGATGCTCACTGACTTGTCCCTGAGGCACACAGGTCGAGGTAAACCGCATCATCGCGCTGGCTTTACCGTTGGCTAATTGCGGCGGCAGAATATAGTTCAGGTAACATTGCTGGCCGGTACCTTCACCCCAACTGACTTGCAAGCGACCACGCTCTTCGCTCACCCGCGCATAAATCTGCCCACCCTGACCGACAGAACCCACCACCTGACCTTTGGTGTCTAACACTTGTGCGCCAAACGGCACCGGTTCGCCATCTGACTGGGTGGCATTGACCAATATTGGATAACCCTTGGTACTTTTATATTTCACCATCACCACCGCACCGGCATTCGGGGCCACTTTCTGACTGGTGGATTCCAGCTCCACGTCATAAGAGGTGCCCTTCGGATCGATAGTGATTTCATTCATCTGATAGGCACTCAGATACGGCACCACGGCATAACCCCGTGAATCAATTTTCACACCAGAGTAACCGGAGACTTCAGCCCCCTCAGCGCCTTTGGCTTCCACCACCGCAAAGGTCTCACTGCTGTACGGCGTTAACGTCACGCCACCGGGGTGAGCAATCATGCTGCCGGAGATGCCGAAAGAGCCGCTTTGATAACTGCTGCCACCGCCATAAGAGGCCATGGTGGTCGCTTTAGCGCCACGGTACTGACCATTGACACTGCCACTGGCACCCGAACCGCCATTGCTGTTCATGGCGGTCGCCCCATAACTGAACTGGCTTTGCTCGCCAGCACTGCCTGAAACCGATGCCTGTTCGCCCCAGTTGCCCTGACCATTGCGGTTCATTTCCAGCCGCATTTGCGGCACATTCGTCTGGTCATTACGCCCCAACGGGAAGCTCATACTGAGCAGATAGGTGTTTTGCATCTCACCAAACCCAGAACGGCTGCGGTTAACGCTGACACCGTAGGTCATACTTTTATAATTATTGCTGTAACCCACCTGATACTGCTGGTCACTGCCGTCTTTATTCCAGTAATCCTGCAAAGAACCACTGATATACATCTGACCCCAGCCGTCCGGTAACCCCTGATTGGCAGTAACAGTTAAGCGGTTTTTCGCCCGGTAGATACTGTTGGCATCGTAGCCCTGGCGTTCGGCATCAAGGGTTTGCATCGCTGTGGAGAAATCCAGGTAGCCTTGAGTCGAAAAGCGGTGCGCCGCCACACTCAGGTTACTGTTGGTTTCTGCAATGACCTTGCTGTAGCTGACCTGATAGCTCTGACCACTTTCATTGCCGTTGCGCAGGCGGGTATTCGCCTGTGTCACGTCGACCGCCACCGCCCCAATCGGGGTACTGAACGCGGTCCCAACCTGCAAGGCATAATAGTCTTCACTGGCCTGTGCACCGGTATAACCGGTAATGCTGTTGTTCAGGCCACGCTGATAGGTTCCCTGATAAAGACCCGGTGTAAAGGAGAGTGAGTCATTGCGCACTTTACCCACCGTCAGGCTGTAGCGCTGCGAACCGGGGCGCAGCAATTGCGCCACCGCCGCAAAAGGCACCTGAAAGTTCTGTGTGCTGCCGTCGGCTTCACGTACCGTCACATCCAGATTGCCGCCGTAGCCGGTAGGATAGAGGTCATCAATGATAAATTCGCCCGGCGAAACCGTGGTTTCATACAATACCTGACCACTTTGGCGCACGGTCACCAGCGCATTGGTGCGGGCAATCCCGCGCACTTCCGGCGCATAACCACGCAGAGACTCTGGCAACATGCGGTCATCTGTACTGAATTGCGCGCCAGTGAAAGGCACGGTATCGAACAACTGCCCGGTGGTATTGGATTGCCCCAACAACACACGGCCCAGCGCCGCCGGGACATCCCGCTGCACATAGCTGTTAATACTGCTGTATTTACTGTCGCCATTCTCTTGCCAGTTATACGAGCCGTTATGACGGAAATACCATGAACCGAGGTTTAACCCGGTGTTAATCCCAGCAAAAGCCGAGTTAAATGTCTGCCCGTTGGAGGAACTGCTGTAGCCATTGAGTGAATAACCCAGCATCCCTGACGTCACCCCGCTGTCCCACAAAGCCGGATTGACGGTGCCACGGGCGGTACGGAGTAACAGCGCTTGTGGAATAGTAATATCCAGCCGCTGTTCGCCACTGTCAAAGACCGCCTGGGCATCGGGGAGTAATGACTCCAGATCGACACAGCCCGCCTCTTTTTTCAGTGGGGCCAGTGATTCAAGCGGTAAAACGTCAGTCTTGAGATTAAGACTGGCAATGACCGACGAGGATAAACAGGCATGGACACTCTTATCGTCGCGGGTCTTAAACTCCACATTCTCATTACCAATCAGGGTATTGTTTAAATAAATGTCAGCACGGTAGGTGCCGGGTAACACGCTTCCCTCTTTCGAGAAGCGGCTTAAATCAATACCGGAGCCACCGTGTTCAGTATTTAAGTAAATATTGTCAAACTCCACAGCCTGGGGTTTATTAGGCTCAAGAGATACAGGACTCTCTGTTTTTCCAATGCTATCAACAGCAAAAACAGCCGGCGATAAAAAAGCAGCAATAAGAGCCGCCGCCACGGGCGTTAAACGACCACTACGGGTAGGTAGTTCTGCTGAAAAAGGCATTGCGGGGTATTTCATTATTCAATGATTCCGTAGCGTACAGACGTATTCCGCCCCCACGAAATAAATGTGGTCATCAGCGGATGCTATGTATAGCTGTTATAGAAAAATTAAATTAATGCTTAATGGGCTGACTCAGTTTATTAAGTGCGCCATAATCATTAATAAATTCAAATTCAACGCTATTACCGGTGGTATTTCCCGGTAACGAAAAAGTCAGCGAATTATTAGGGCTAATCATTTGGCCTTCAACCGGCGCTGTTTTACTGCCGGTCATCCCCACCGTGACCAAAGAAATATGGAACGGTGTCGGATTGGTGGCTTTAAGTCCGCCGGGAGTTCTGGTCCAGACCAAAGATTGTGCGGCATCATTGGGATTACCGACCAAACCTGTGGGACGGAAGAACAATTTAATACGGGAACGGTATGCCATCTGTAAATAGTTCTGGCTGCTACTCGTATCCGCTTTAGCCGGTATCTCTAATACATTTAACCAAAAAACAGATTCTTTATCTTTTGGTAAAGCAGAACCGGTATAACTGATTCGCAGTGTCTGGCTTTTATTCGGCTCAACCCGATTAATTGGTGGCGTCAGAACAAAAGGCACTTTCAGCATTTCTGGGCGGGCATTCACATCCCCGTTATCAATCCAGCTTTGTAATACTACTGGGCCGGTGCCGGTGTTATTGACTCTTACCGTCACTTCTTTTTGTTTTTCGGGATAAATTACCCGGGTTCCGGTAATAACAACACTGGCCTGAACAGAGTGACCGACAAATAAAATCAAGAGCAAGGCTGAAAATACAGTGAAAAAAAGACGGTTAGTGCTGTTCATAACAACCTCGACACTTATTGAATGTGTGCATGCTTAATTTTAGTTCTTATCGTCAAAAAGGGCAGATATCTGCCCTTTAAAATTTATATATTACTCGTTAATACTTATTTGTATTGAATAGAGTAAACCACGTTGCTGACAACTGTACCGGCAGTGGTTGCACCATCAGCATAATATTGAACTGCATACGGCAGTGAAGCAGAACCAGTAGTAGCATCAATATACGTCGTGCTGGTAGTCTGGTTGCTGTTACCGGCTTTAATTGGTGTCATTGCGTTAGACGCATCCAGCAGTTCCAGACTAACCTGACCGGCAGTACCGCTTACATTTTTCAGGTGGCCGGTAACCACATCGACACTTGGGCCTGCTTCAAAGAAAGCAGAAACTGTTTTCAGAGTGCCAGCACAGTTGCTCAGTGCCATGCCAAAGCTGGTGCTGCCTGCAACCTGGTTAGCAGAAGTCAGTTGGTTAGTACCTACTGTCGGCAGTACAACTGTTGCGTCTGCGCCTTGACCATCAACGGATACATCACAAGTGGAAGCCGTCAGTTCACCATTAAAGGTGATGGTACCGGTAGAAGCAGCTTGAGCAGCGTTAACACCAGCGAATGCAGCAACGATTGAGGCAATAATAGCTAATTTTTTCATTTATATTTCCGATTAATAATAGATGTATGAGTTAAATAACTCGGTACTGTTATGTGTTAATTCGATTGTGGCTATTCCACAAGAATTCATTAGATATTTATTTATCGCTGCTGGGCAATAAGTCCAGTTAATGAGTTATTTCAATAATCCAATTAATGTCAAAGCTCAATGTATATATTTGGTAGCGAAGACGATATTTTAAATATCTTTTATATAGTGGGAGTAAGGCGGGTTTCTAATATTCACAATGTCCGTGCTGTATATTAAACCTAAAACATCCTTGTCGCTGTGCTCACTTGCTATGGATTAAAGTATACGCGATCGATTCATCTAGTAAACACCGATATCACAGATCAATGGTCTACATGCAATATTATCTTTCAGTGCATTATGCTAAATACTATCTTTGACGAAGATTTTTAGATCGTCTACATATAAAAAAGTAATCGTTAATGTGGATTAAGATCATTTTAGTAGATTATCATGTTTTTATTTTAATAAATAAAATAGTCCATTTCTATTTGCGGGGAGTAAACAATCTGAACCACCCCGTATTTAAGGCTACAAATAAAAATAAAATTCCTACGCCGGTGTGGGAATTTTATTTTTATTTGCCGGTGTAAGTACATTCACACTACACTCACCCCACTTAATTCTCGATAAATACAAACTAACGTCATGCCTTTTTATAAAGACATAAGGCTAACTTTTTTGGTAATTAGCAAATAGCCAGTAGTGATAAACTCAGCGTTCTTTTGGTGGAAAGGACAGTTCAGGAATCCTTTCCATGATAGCTGACTCAAGTCATTGATTTGGATGACAAATCTTCCGGGAGCAGATTTGAACGCTGCTTGCAGCGGCCTCAACGAGGCGAGGCCCAAGGATGGGCCGAGTATACGAGTGCAGCTAACAACGCTGCGGCGTCAAGGACGAAGGAAACAGCCAAAGTCATTGTCGTTGCAGCTAGGCAGCCAGCAAACGACAAATTGGTCGGGAACCGATTTGGACAGCATTTATGCTAGCCCGTAGGGTGAGCCTCAAGGATGAGGCTCATTCATCCCGATGAGCTGACTCAAGTCAGTGATTCGGGTGACAAATCTGCCGGGAGCAGATTTGAACGCTGCTTGCAGCGGCCTCAACGAGGCGAGGCCCAAGGATGGGCCGAGTATACGAGTGCAGCTAACAACGCTGCGGCGTCAAGGACGAAGGATGTAGCGCGCCTCAAACACCTCTCGCGGTAACGGCTCTGAAAACAAAAACCCCTGCCCACAGTAGATGCCATGTTTTAGCAACCATTGACGTTGCTCATCTGTCTCGATACCTTCGGCCATTACTCGCAGCTTTAATGCTTCTGAAATAGTGGCGATAATGCGCGCCATTACGTCATCTTCTGGCAAGTGTTTCACAAAACATTTATCTAGCTTAATCATGCTGATTGGCAGGCCTTTCAGATGATTGAGATATTGAAGACTTGAATACCCCATACCAAAATCATCCAAAGCGATCGACAAACCCAGCCCCTGTAATTCGCGCAGTAGCCCGAGAGCTTCATCCAGATTCTGAATACGGGCGGTTTCGGTTATTTCCAGTAATAACTGGCGCGGATCGATTTGATACTGATTAATGATGGTTTTCAGATGCGGTAAAAACTGATCACTCTGCACCTGCGACCCAGAAATATTCACTGCCAGCGATAGGGTAATCCCTTGCGCTTTCCAGTCAGCCAGAATACGGCATGCCTCTTCCAGTACCCAGTTACCCAGTGGCATCATCACGCCCCCCTCTTCCGCACCAGGGACAAACTCTGAAGGGGAACGATAACTACCATCCGGCTGAGGCCAGCGTAACAACGCTTCTGCGCCGATAACCCGCTGATCTTGCATATTCCATTGGGGTTGTAAAAACAGCCGGAAGTCGTGATTTTCAATTGCCTGTAAAATGTCATTCTCCTGAGTCAGCCGCTTTTGCGTTTTCTCAGTCAAATGCGGCTCAAACACGATAATCTGGTTTCGCCCCTGATGGTGAGCAGCCATCATCGCAGTGCTGGCATTACGCATCAGAGACTCGGCTGTCTCATCCTGGTATTGGTAATCAGTAATCCCAATACTGGCGCTGGGGCGCAATTGCATATTGCCAAAGACCAAGGGTTGGGTAATTTGCAGCATAATCTGCCGTGCCAACTGCATTGCCGGGAACGGGCGACTGATCCCTCTGGCGAGTACTGCAAACTCAGTTTTACTCAGTTGCGCCAGCAGGCTGTTTTCATCAATACACTGCTCAAGTTGCTGTGCCATCGTCAGTAAGAGCTGCCGGTGCTGCTCTTCACTCATTATGCCGGAAACTTCTTGCAATGTTTCAATGCCAATAACTAGCAGGTGGAATTTCTCAGCATGCATACCAGCCGCAATTTCCTGCTCAAGTAGAGCCATAAACAACGGGCGGTTGGGGAGTTCAGTTACTGGGAAACGGGTATTTATACGGGTCATATCCGTATAGGCTTCGGCTAATAGCTGCTGGTTACGGTTGTAATTGTGTACCAGCACGCCTAATTCATCATCCTGATGGTGGGCAGGTAAGGTCAGTTGGTGGTTAAGTACACCTTGCTGACCGATCTTTTCCAGCTCTTTAGCCATCGCCCGTAGCGGATGGATAATCAGGCGGTTAATACACCAGGCGATAGAGACTGAAAGTACCAATGCCAGTAACAAATAGGTCGATAACATGGCCGACAACGCACTGAGAATGAACTGATACATACGGAATGAGTCGGCACGCAACACTAAATGTGCCAGCGGCTGCGGATTTGCGGATACCCGCTCCAGAGCATACAACGGCACGGTTATCTGTACTGGCAGGGAAAAAATGCGCTTAGCCCAGCGAGGAACAGGCCGTTCCGTGGGGAAGTTGGCATGTAATACCTGAATCTGATTCGGCAATATCACTTCAGCACGACTGAGAATACCAATCGGTAACAAGCTATTGAGGATTTTTTTGGCTTGTGGGACATCGACACTTAATATGGCTGCTGACAACGGTTGGCGAACTGAATATGCGATGCTCTCCAACTGCTTGGCGTAGTCATCTTTGCGCTGCTGCACAAAGTGGAACAACTGAAGGACGATAAAAATACAAATGGTTACCAGTGCTACAACTGCCACTGCTGCCATTTGTTTAATCGTTAATGAACGCCTTACCTGCAAACTCGCTCTCCGCCAATGCCGACTGAATAAAATAAAATGGTGCCATTATGATATGGCGACTCACCGATGCTGTCTGAGTATACCCTTCTTGCTTGAAGTTGTTGCGATGTTAGCGACTCCTCACTCACGAAGCACTAACCAGCCTCAGCTCATGGCTCGCTCGCAGCGGCCAGTGACTTCGAGTGTATGATACTCGATCGCGCTCAGATTTTATCTTGTGAAACCAAACCGGAGGGGAAGAATACCGTGGGTTTCAGTCTTTTCCTATTAGGATCGCAACGTCAGAGTGCTATTTCTCACTCTAACGTTGTTTTTCCATGCGAATCTGTGCGACTCAGTGGCTACTTGAAATCGGAGTAAGGCACCAAGGGCTGTGGTGGCATATCCAGTGAGCCTTGCCAGCCAGCCATAGAGTAACGCAGGTAGATAAGCGCATGGCTTGGGGTATAGTCCTTCGCCTGCTGGATATCGACCCCGGCCCCCAATGTCCAATGCGAACTCAAACGGCGTTCGATCAAGGCGCGCAAGGTATAACCCACCCCATTGCTGCTACCACCATCATCGGGTTCATACCGATCTGGAATAGGTTGGATGCTGTTATTAAGCAGATTTTGCAGTGGATAACGCGCTCGTGAGCTGGTTGCAGAATGTGAAACAGACACCGACCCACCCAACTCCCACGACCAGTTATCTGTCCGCTGCCGATAGTTTACCGGAATAGCCAGTGACAAATACTTTTGCGGGCTGTAATACCCGCCCTGGCCTAGCGTATAACCGCTGAGGTCTTTTTGATAATGCCACCACATACCGTTCAAACCGACGGTAACACGGCGGTTATCTTCATTGATTAGCTTGTAGTAATAGCCTGTCATAAAACGCAGGCGCTGGTTATCTGCTACATTTTTGCCAGTCAGATAATGATAGCTTAAATCGCTCCACACTCCGTTGGCTTCACCACGATCGTAACTGGCTCCCAGACTGACGCCGTTAGCACGCACGCCCCCCCAAGTCACATTGGTATTCGGATCTTTGGCTCCGGCAAAAGACAGCATCGAGCTGGATATTGGTCGACGTGATGCCGTGGCAGTCCAGCCAATATGATTCCAACTATTGCTGTATGCCAGCCCACCGACCACATCAACAACGTCAAACCCCATCGGCGTAGTACCGATATCGGTTTGCCAACTGTCATTTTGCCAACCCACAGCAACACTGGTGCCCGTTGCCTGTTGATGCAGATTAGTCTGACATGGATTTTCTGTCTGGTAGCAGGTACCGGCTTTATATCGAGTATTCTTGTCAAAGGTCCCGGCATCCATCTGCACCGTATCCGTTCTGAAGAACGCCCGACCATCAGCTAACGAGGTATCGACCTGCAACATCGTGTTGTGCGCACGGAGGTCTGAAATCCCTTCAGTGCCACTTGACCGCAGATAGTCGTGATCGAGAGTGATGCGGGTATCCTGCTGACGATAAAGGTCAGCGGCATCAGAACGAACACCCCGCTTAAGCCAGTCATCCGTGGCCTGATTGCGGGTCAGCAAGGTATAACTGTCGTTATCAGCCGGGAGCGTAGGTGTGATACCACTGGCTACCATGGCATGTTTGAAATCATCCTGCGCCGCAGCAGGTTGCCCCTGTAATTTGGCTAACCGGCCTGAGTCACGGAATATCAAGGCATTATCCTGTGAAGGAACACCTTTGGCAGCCACCAGCTTCAAACGTTGGAAAATATCTGCTGCTTTTTGTGGCTCCCCTACGCTGCGCCACGCATTGGCTATCCGGCGCTGAGTGTTCAAGCTGGCCCCTTCATCGGAAAGTGGCTTATGTTGTAAATTTTGATGAGCATCACTGAGGCGGCCTTCAGCAATATAAGCCTCAATCTCACCCAGTATGGCATCAGGGTTTTGTGGCTCGCGCGCCCGAATTCGCTGATAACCCGCCAGTGCTTCCTGATAGTCGCCACGCTCCAGCGCCCAATCGGCAAGCGTCAGGTCAATTCCGGTGTTGGCTGGCTGCTGACGTAATACGGTTACCGCGCCCGCTTCATCACCACTTGCCCGCAGTTGGCGGGCCGCGGCCAGTACCTGTTCCAATTTCAAGCGCTGGTCTAAAGCGCGGATATTATCAGTCCATTGCAGGGTTGGCAGCGTTGCCAAATGCGCCAATGCCTGACTATCACGCCCCGTGCTGGAGAAATACAGTGCATAGGCATATACCTGTTCGGGATCTCCCGGCTTACGGCTTGCTAGCCGGTGGAACTGGGCATCAGCCTCCGCCAAATGATCCTCTTGCGCTAACGCCTGTGCCAGCCGATAAGTTATCCAGACATCGTCCGGGGCCATCTTTAGCGCCTGCCGATATTTTTCTGCCGCCTGACGCCATTGTTGCTGCGCCGCCAGATTTTCGGCTTGTTGTTTCAGCATATCTATTTGCAGGCTATCTAATGTGTCACGCATTTTGGCTTGTTGACTGCGTGGCAAACTGTTCAGGTAACTCAATGCTTTTTGCGGCGATTCACGCTGGTAGATATTACTTAGCCCACGCACTGCACTGTCGTTTGATGGGTCCAGACGTAGCGCTTGCTGATAATACTGTTCGGCTGTTTTATCATCATGGCGGGCCACGGCAACATCAGCTAAGCCAATCAATGCATAGCTGTCGCTGCCGTCAATGTGCCGTGCCTGCTGGTATTTCTGTTGCGCCACGCCGGTATTACCCGCTTTCAGCGCTTTATCTCCCTCGTCATTTAGCAGCCAGTAGCGATTGGTTTTTATCAGGCTGATCCACTTGTCGCTTTTCAGACCATCTTTATCTGATTTTTGCGCCTGCTCAAACAAGCGCAGCGCTTGTGCGCGGTCACCGCTACGGGCATATGCCAGGCCCAACGCGCCGAGTATTTCGGGGTCATTAGGTGAGGCAGCCAGTGCCTGTTTTAGCGCAGGGATCGCTGCCACACCACTGCCGCTATCTACTTTTGCCAATCCGTTTAAACGCGCTTGATAAGTCGGTGAAGCCAGCATGGCCTGCTGGTTTGCCAATGCCTGACGGGCAAGATTAGCTTGAGGGCCAGACGAGAAGACGTCGAGGAAATGAGTCAGTGCCGCGACACTTTGTGGGCTAACAGTCATTGCCTTGATTGTTTCCATCCACAAATCTGCGGCTTGTGAAGCTCCCACAGGGTCCGAGGCCACTTTCTCCAACATGGCATAGCCTTGCGTGGCGTTTTGCTGGCTGAAATACAGGCGGGCCAAGGCCATTCGCAGCGCGACATTGCCGGGGTATTGTTGATCAAGTGCGGCTAACTTCTGGGTAGCGAGGGCTTCCTGCCCCGGAACACGTGCGACCAACCGCCAGTATTCCACAGCAAGATCCAGCGTCGGCGGTTTTCCTTGCAACAATTGATCATATTGCGCTTTGGCCTCAGCAATCCGCCCGGCAGTCGCCAACAGACGCGCTTGTTGCAACTGTTGCCGCACCTCCGGTTTAGTCAGCGCCAACATCAGTTTCGCTCGCTGATAAGTATCTGAATCAGGTGCCAGTTGTTGCAGTTTATCCAACTGTTGTTGTGCTTCGGCCAAATTACCCTGTCTCAGGGCTTGGCGCATACTTGCCGCCACTACATCTGGGTTATTTGGGTCCATCATATTCAGGCGATATAATGATTGCTTAACCAATTCGTCTCTATTGGTCGCTTCCCCTAACCGTACCTGTTCCAGTAAAAACTGGGTTGGTGAGACCGGTTCCGCGCCCAGAGCCATACCGGTAAAGGCTTGAGGCAACAGCGCCAGGCTTAAGAGCCAGTATCTTTTAATGTTGCGCATTGACTATTCCATGAGGGCTGAAGCTCACCCTGACGATTAAAACGATAGCGCTGCTGTACCCATCCCTGACCAAACAGCGTCAGCACAGTACTGTAATAAGCATTCGCGGACGGTGGAGTATCTTGCACACGCTGTTGTTGCCCATTAAAGGTTTGCTGATTATAGGGTTGAGGACTGCTGGCTAAAAATGGCAGTAATGCTGCCGAGAACCCTTCCGGCCCCTTGCCACTGGTTTTGCCGTTACTGGTATCCACATTTTCCGGTGGCACTCCTTGCTGTTGAGTTACCGCCACCATCGGCTGGAATCGCTGGATTAACGCCGCCTTTTGTGGGCTGTTATTGGACAACATGCCAACCCACAAATAGACACGTATCGCGTCGTAGCTACCGATATCGGGCCGTGTTTCATCAGATTGCCAACCTTTCCCTTCTTGCCAAACGACCCAATCAGGGGAGAAACCATGGGGTGCCGTTTCAAGCAATAAGCGCTGATTGACTTTAGCCATCGCTTTCCATGGCCCCGCCAAAGAGGCAAAGCGTGCCAACAGTTGTGGCGGCAGATAACTCGGGTTGAGCCGCCAACGGTCATTATCGTTAAAGCCAATTTTCCCCGGTAATAACATCTCGCCAAGGCCCGGAATATTCACCACTTCTTCTTGGGCAATACGTTGTAGCAACAAGGTGCCCATCGTCTGGTAACGGCGACTATCCCATAGCCGCCCCGCTTCCAATAAGCTGTATGCAATCCATAAGTCCGAATCAGAGGCCGAGTTTGGATCCAGAACGTCCCAATTATTATCCTTACGTTGCCCCCATAACCATACGGGCAAACGTGCAGTCAAATCCCCCGCAGCCAGATTGTTTTCCGTCCAGGACAATAATTGGTCAAAAGCGTCCCGATCATTGGCAACCAGAGCAAAAAACAACCCATAACTCTGCCCTTCAGACGTGGTTACTTTCCTCGCGCTACTGGGATCAATAACTCGCCCAGCATCGCTGACATAGTCATGTTTGAACTGCTGCCATGCCGGCCAATCACATGTTGCCGCGCTACCAAAACTGACCAGCAGCAGCAGGGCACAGAGCCGCCGTTTAAACATCACGACCATCAGCGTTAATCTCTTTCATCGGGTGATAACCGGCGGCGGCTGATCAGACGTAATACGCGCCAGACCATCATTGCAGCCATAACCACAACCAATACTGCCACGCCAGCCAGCAGCACCGGATGGGTAGATAAGGCATACCAGATACGTTCCCACCACGGTAGGTGGCCGACCTCATAGGTCTCGCCAACCCGTAGACTGTTGACACCTGACTCACGAATAACCGCGACCGAGCCAAAGATAGCCTCGCGCTTGCCGGTATCGAGCAGTGCATTGTTCAACAAGCTATAGCCACGCGAGCCATCCGCCAATAACGCCACAATACTGCGCTGAGAGAAGTGAGGTGATTGCATGCCGATGATAGCGGACATTGCGCCTTCAGAGCTTATCGTCGCTTGGCTGTCTGCCATCCAGTCTGATTGTGGTGCCATTATGGTCGGTAAGTCCGTTTGCCGATTTGGCATTTTCAGCCAACTCAGCGTCTGTTCCACCAGCACGTTAATCTGCCGATCATTGCGCAGTTCTGGCGGAATTGTGCCAATAATCAACACATCGGCATCTTTTTCCTTCACCTGTGACCAATTATCAGTGATGTTAATACCGACGGCTGGGTAGCCCACCTGCGCCCCGATATTACCCACTGCATTGAGCAGGGTTGTTATCTGTGCCGGAGCCGGTTTTGGTGGTACCAGAACCAGCGTTTCAGAGAGATCAGCCATGCGGCTGAAGGGGAATCCAGCATTGGCAAATGCCCGCAGATCAGGCATTTCCATAAAGTGACGGTAGCCGGAAAAATCGATAGTAGAGTTACCGTCAATCACCGCGTGATTCGGCGCGGTAGAATAGGTTTCACATCGCCCTTCGACACCGCTTGCCAACAAGGTGCTGTAATCAAAATCAAAGCGCAGTTGGTTGATAGCACCCAGTTTCAAGGCCGGAATGCTTAGCCTTTTGGTGGCATCCTGTAAGCCTTGTAACAGTGGCATGCGCAGGATCTTACTGTCTTCTGGCATATTCGGTGACAGTGGGTAATCCTGCACAAACTGATTATTCAAGCTGATACTTAAGCGGGAACCATCCATCAGGCGTGTTGAGGTGTAGCGATATTTCAAACGCATATCGATACCGGCACTGCGAATCAAGAACAAATCCGGTGGCAGATTCATCGCTAATGAAATCGGCGGTGGCAGTAATCCCGAGGTTTGCAGTTGATCAGGATATTGCTGTAACTCAGCAAACGTCATCGGGCGATCGGTACGTACCCAATTTGGCGCGTCATAAGGCAGGCGAGGCGCTAATTGCTCAACCTTATCCACGGTGACGTTCTGGCCACGGAACAGAATATTGCCTTGCGCGATCCCCTGTGCGGCAGTAATCAGATCATTATCATCGCGCCCTAGAATCAGTAGCAATTTCACATACGGGTTATTCGGATGGCTGATGATTTCCACCGTTGGCGCTTTCACCGGCGGGTAATCTTTCAGGAAATCAGGCCGTTGTGAATTGGTCGCGAACACCACGCCATGCTGAGTAGGCAGTTGGTTGTACAATACCGGGAAGCTCTGCCCACGCCATTGCGCCTTAGCACCAAACCATGATGCCAGAATAGCGGCAGCCCGCTGTTGTGACACATCAGGTGCAGCAGCAAATATCACGGGTAGAGTCAGCGGGCGATTATCCCTGCCATCAAAAAATGGCTCAGGGAAGTGGGACAAATCATTTTTAACCAGCAGCGATTGATAGCGCAAATCCAGCGAGCTGGATTTACTGACATCCAGCCACAATGTATTGCTCGCCGGGTTCTCACAGATATTTTGATAGTGGCCGACAAAAACCAACCGCAACCGGTTGAAATCAGTGATATAACGTGGATCAATCGGTAATTGCAGATGGGTGGGTTGACCAAGCTGATCTTTGGTGATCGCCGTGACGCCCATCAGTTCGTCATTCAGGAAGATCTTCACCTGCGACTCCACCGGGATCAGTGAAGGTGACGGCGTAAACTCAAGATTCAACGTCGCATTAGTCACTACCTCATCACTGCGCACACCGAACTCAAGTTGGCCTTCAGGGTTAGTACCACGCAAGGAAAATGTCCCCGGCGGCGGAGCGATTTTGGCGAACGGGTACTTCACGTCACGCAGCGGCGCATCACCCAATGCTGCGGGAACCAGCACCGCGTCACCGGTCATGACCGCCGATTGAGTTGGTGGCGCAGCCGGAGTTTCAGCATGGGTGAATGGCGTCAGTCCCAAAGCCAATGCGGTAAACCAGGTTATTTTTCTCGTCATCATATCATCATCAATGTTGAGCCACTGTCTGGCTTTGGCTGCTCGGAACCTGATTTTTACCTACGCCATGGGGTACAAATGACGCTATCCAGGCAATCAGGGAAGTAAATCCTACCAATACATTTCGTATTACCGGCGGTGCATAGCTGGCCATACGGACATATCCTCTAAAGCCCAGCGCCAACACATCACGCAGACTTTCAATTGGCTTATCTTCAGGGAAACCATCCTGCCACAGCGCCCAAGTATCGGCGCGGGCAAATGTGCACTGTATAAAATCAATATGTTGGGCCACACTCAGTTGATGCATTCGCATCCCGGCTTTAGTACCGAAGGCACGGGTCACCTCACAGGGGAAGGTGTACTCTTGCGCCCCACGTTTAAGCAGTAAGTGTACCGCCTCACCCTCTTGCAGTAATCCAACGTCACGCATCTCAATCCCCACGCCCCCATCGGAATAGTCGCGCAGTGTACAGGAGAACAAGTGACCATCAGCGCGTGCGACTGCGGCTGGCATGGCTATTTCGACCCGATGTGATTAGCGCACTTGTTTGGCTTCAACCGCCACCGCAACGGCACCGCCTAAAATCGTCATGTTATAAATCACCCACACCAGGCTGATAACCACCGTCATAATTTCATTCGACGGGCCATGACCTAAACGCCACAACCCCGCAATCAAACCCGCAAGGTTAAGCAAAACCAGCGTCATATACGGGCGGGTGATCACCCAATCCACATGCTGTTCTTCAACCAGCCCCCCTTTCGCCGTGACGTTAAACGTCCCTTTGTGCGGATTGAGGAGTGCTATGGTGGTCGGCCGGGCGATATACCACGCCAGCACCGTTTCATAGATTTCACTCCAGAAGGAATGGCGGTATTTCCCTTGCAGACGTGAGTTGGTCAGACTGGCATGGATCATATGCGGCAACACATAGAGTGCGATCGCCAATGCTGGAGCAAAAATAATGTAAGCATGCAGTAGCAGGAAAGCCAGCGGAGCGGTTAAGAAGATCAACCTTGGTACGCCAGATAAGAAGTGCAACATGGCATTGACATAGCATAGACGCTGTACCCATCTCAGCCCTTTGCCAAACAACGGGTTATCTAACCGGAAGATTTGTACCATACCCCGCGCCCAACGAATGCGTTGACCAATATGGGCCGACAAACTTTCGGTCGCCAGCCCAGCGGCCTGCGGAATACGGATATAGGCGGAGGAGTAGCCTTTACGGTGCATACGCAGCGAGGTATGGGCATCTTCAGTCACTGTTTCTACCGCAATACCGCCAACAGCATCTAACGCACTGCGGCGCAGCACCGCACAAGAACCACAGAAGAAGGTGGCATCCCACATATCGTTACCGTCTTGCACCAAACCATAAAACAGCGTGCCTTCATTCGGTGTCTGACGAAAACGCCCCAGATTTCGCTCAAAGGGGTCGGGAGAGAAAAAGTGATGTGGCGTCTGGAGTATGCCTAGCCTGGTATCTTTAAAGAACCAGCCCAACGTCAATTGCAGGAAAGAGCGGGTCGGTACGTGGTCGCAGTCAAAAATGGCGACAAACTCCCCGTGAGCCTGTTTCAACGCATGGTTTATGTTCCCGGCTTTGGCATGCTCGTGAGTCGGTCGGGCAATGTAATGCACCCCAACCTCAGCGGCGAACGCTTTAAACGCAGGCCGGTTACCATCATCCAAAATATAGATATTGATTTTATCTTTCGGCCAATCAATACCAAGAGCGGCATAAATGGTTGGTTTGACCACGCCGAGGTCTTCGTTGTAGGTCGGCACCATCAAATCAATGGTCGGCCAACTATTGATATCATCTGGCATTGCCACCGGCTGGCGGTTGAGCGGCCAAATAGTCTGGAAGTAACCTAAGACAAGCACCACCCAGGCGTAAGTCTCAGCAAACAGCAACAATAATCCGCATACCAGACTAACCGGGTCATCCCAGTTCAGCGTTTCGGTATAGCGCCACCATAGATAGCGGCAGGAGACGGTCAACGACAGCACGATAAGCATTAAAGTCGGTAAGCGCCCCGGCACGCGCCGCATCACCATCGCCAACGCCCAAAGCAGCAGCACAAAAACGAACTGCGCCATCATGCCAAACGGCTGAGAAATACACAGCAGCGCTAATATGCCGGTGAAGATACCCAAAATAATAAACATAACCCGGCGGGTGCGCTTTGAAGACGGGGTTAATCGGGTGATCAGAGATTGCTCCAGCCGCTGGAGTTCAAAGCGTTCAGGTATGTTCCCCAGCCAACGGATATAACCTTGTCTTTTATGTTTTACCCATTTCTTGCCGGCGGTGGCAGGTTGGTGCCTCTTCTCATCGCGCGATTCAGGATAGGTCAGTAGCAGCCAAAGCCCTTGCAAGAGATACCGTAGGCCATCGCCAAGCCGTGGGCGAGTAGGTGAAATCTGTGGGAACCAGTAAGTGCGGTTTTGTATCACACGCTGCCAACTGGGTGACTCAAAACGTAGAAAAATCCAGCACAACGGCAGAGCTAATGTGGTCAGAAAAGCAGTGAGCACGGTGCAGCCTTGCTGCATATACAGATGATAGCGTCGACGCATCCCTTGATAAACGGGGGTCAGAAATAATACCCGTATCAGGCTATTCATGGCCTTTTTTCGCCATATTAATCAAACACCAATTTGCCAGTGTGATGACCTCTTCGGCAGCCAGACTTTGCGCACTGTATTCACCCAATGGCTGTTTGGCCGCCAACGCTTCAGCAACCGCTTCATCGCGATGAATAAATATGGGTAATAAGTTATCCAGGCTTTGTAACCAAAGCTGATGTAAATCCTGTTGTAGATGGCTGCTGGCAGAAAATTGGTTCAGCAGGAAATGGCAGTTAGCAGGCAGATTTTGCTGATGCAAGCGAATATGACAACTGGCATCGGCATGGATCAATACCAGCACCTTATCAGCCAGCGCTAACATCTGACGCGTGAAAGTGCTGTCCCCCGCAGGGATATCCAATAGAATCCAGCAACTGGGCGTGCTGGCCTGCAACACAGCCAGATTTTCCCGCCACAGGTTGGGATGCTGTTGTAAAGAGGTGTGCAATTGCTCAGTTTCAGTGAGGGTTAACTGGCCAAAAGGCAGAAAGTCCAACCGTTCGGAATAGCGCATCGCCCCTTGCTGCCAACCTTCGCCCGCGATTTCAGCTTTGGCCCAACCACGAGGTTGGTCAAACGGCATATTGAAATGCAACCGCAGTAAGTTATCCGGTGAAAAATCGATCACCAGAACTGATTCTTTCAGTTGCTGCAATGCCCAAGCAAGAGCGGCGGCTACCGATGTAGTACCAACCCCACCTCTTATCCCTTGTAATGCCAGTACCGGCATAAACTATTCTCTCCCTGTAGATTGGGCCAGTTCAGCCAGCAATGGCCAGCGAGCCATCATCTGAGTTAATCGTTCCTGACGAACGATATCAATATAACTTAACGTTGGTAATGAGAAAGCCTGAGCTAATGCTAGTAGATCATCCTGAGATTCGAGTAATGTTTTGGCGTGAAATCGATTTATTATGGCTTTCATTTTATCCGCCTTCAGAAAATAGGCTATGGTAATTAATTATACCGATAATTAGAGTATACTTTCTCCCAACAGGATGAGTCTTAGATTATTATCACGGTAAAGACATTGGTTAATGATTATTGCAATGTTACAATTGTTCAATGAATTTATCCAGTAATTGGCCCAATCGTATTTTAACCAAGCAGATAAAAAATCTATGCCACGATCTTTCACATTAGGTGTTCGAAAAATCTGGGATGAATTAGCCGTGATGCAGGCGCCTGGGTTTTATTGGGTCAATATTGAACGTCAAATTGATGCTAATTTATTCTGTCAGCAACTTATTCGTAACCAGCCTGAAAATACGCGGGCCGCGTTGATTTGTTCCGGGCTAAAACCGGAGAAGTTACTGGCAAGTCTTGTGGGTTATGGCCCTAACAAATTGCCACTCTTTACGCTCCCTGCGCAAAGAAAAGCATTGCTCCATTTAACTCACGATTTAATGCGTTCATTACGGCCGCAACAGCGACTGTTCATTCTGTTGGCGCCGGCCAGTTTATGGCAAACATTCACTGGCGAAGAGATGCAGCAGTGGCTACAACATATTCAACAATGGTTGGGCGAACAGAACTGTACGTTAATCGTGATTTGCCACAGTGCTGGCATTAATAAAGTTAAGAATCAACTAGTTAGCCAGCATCGTTATTTGCAAGGGTTAGCTTGCCTGCAATGGCAGCAAGATAATGCGCAGTATGTTGTCTCTTGGTGGAGCACTGAAAAAGGGGTTACTGCCAATCAGTTAGTTCTGTTGAAAGCCGATGAACAAGGCTGGAGCATGGCGGATGAAGTTCAACAGGCACTACCGCCTTCACGTAATGATGAGCATCTGTACTTAGCGGAAACCACCATTCTGGAGGGAGCACCACCACTTTCTGCCAACTGGCAATTGTTTGATAGCAACGCTGTATTGGCTCAACGGGCAATCAATGCCCATACCGCCACATTGATTTTTGCTCTTGATCAAAGTGAACAAATAGACGACTTAGCACATCAGATCCATAACATTCGCCGCCAACGCGGTGATGCTGTCAAAATTGTAGTGCGCGAAATGAACGCCAGCCTGCGTTACAGCGATGAACGTTTGTTGCTGGCCTGCGGCGCGAATCTGATTGTGCCTCACATCGCACCGCTGTCACGCTTTCTTACTATGCTGGAAGGTATTCAGGGCCAACGTTTCTCTCGGCATGTTCCTCAAGATATCAATACATTATTAGAGGCTTTACGCCCGTTCCAGCTTAAAGGTTATTTACCTCCTGCCGAGTTCTGCCACTCTGTTTTGCAACTGATGAACAACACGCTGCTGCCCGAAAATGGCAAAGGTGTCATGGTTGCTCTGCGGGCAGTCCCTGGGTTACAGGCAAAGCAAGCCCTAACACTGTGCCATCTACGCCGCTATGGTGATGTGGTAACAGTAGCTGATAACCACTTAGTATTATTTCTTTCCACCTGCCGTATCAATGACTTAGACACTGCTCTGAATTATATATTCCGTTTGCCGGCTGCTGAAGTTTTCAGTAATCAACGGGTGTGGTATCAGGATCAAGCCATTATCGCTGAGATTAACCGGATGAATACCCCCAATGCCTGGCAAATGACCGGTGACAAAAAATCCTATACGCAAGAAGTTGATGCCCCTGAGCAAGCCGAAGTTAGCCGACGAATACCTGTGCCTCTGGCGCTGGATGTCGGGCAGAACAAGGATAGAACACAATGAATTTCAACGATATTTGGCAACTCCTGCTGTTCAGTGCGGTTATCTTTTTCCCATTAGGGTATGTGGCGCACCGTTGGTTTCCACGCTGGTGGGAAAAAAGACAACATCTGTTCTTATCGGCACGATATTTAAAATCAGAAGGGGTTTGGTTGCGTAATGGCTCCTCTTCACAGACGAAGAAACAACCATGAATGCAAAGAATAAACTGCAAGAATCGCCAAACCCGTGGCGTTATTGGCGTGGCCTTGGCGCATGGAACTACTATTTCCTGCTAAAATTTGCCCTGCTATGGTTTGGGTACCTGAACTTCCATCCGCTGGCTAACCTGATATTTATTGCTTTCCTACTCTTCCCGATCCCAGCATACAGAGTCCACCGTTGGCGTCACTGGATTGCGATACCGATAGGTATTGGCGTGTTGTATCACGACACCTGGCTGCCGGGGCTTAACAGTATTCTAAGCCAAGGATCGCAGGTTACGAGCTTTAGTTTTAGCTATCTGGTTGAATTATTTGGCCGTTTTATTAACTGGGCCATGATAGGAACTGCCTTTGTTATCTTGGTGGGCTACCTGTTTATTTCACAATGGATTCGGGTGACTGTTTTTGTCGTTGCAGCCATTATTTGGTTGAATATTGCCAGCATCGCTGGCCCCGCATTTTCGCTAACACCGGCGGCTGAAACGCCGGTAACCGCTGCCGCGATAACATCAGCCGCGATAACACCGGGGGGCGAGCCGCCAGCGCCCAGTAGCAGTCAGGTAGTAGCCAGTGCCCCGCCAACCGATGCCAATCTAACGGCTTATCTGAATGCATTTTATGAGCAGGAGAAGACCCGCCGTACGGCTTTCCCGGCCTCCCTGCCAGCAGATGCACAACCTTTTGATTTATTAATTATTAATATCTGCTCACTGTCTTGGTCAGATATTGAAGCCATCCAACAGGATAAACATCCGCTGTGGAATAAGTTTGATATTCTGTTCAAGAATTTCAACTCTGCCACCGCCTACAGTGGCCCGGCATCGATACGGTTACTGCGCGCCAGTTGTGGTCAATCATCGCACAAAGATCTCTATCAGCCGCAAGAGCAACAGTGTTATCTATTTGATAATTTGGCGAAACTTGGCTTCACATCTCAGTTGATGCTGGATCACTCTGGGGTATTTGGTAATTATCTGCAAAACATTCAAGACGACGGCAATATGCGCGCGCCGCTCATGTCACAAAAAGGTATCAGTAATCAATTGGCATCCTTCGATGGTGAGCCAATTTACAATGATTTGGAACTGCTCAACCGCTGGCTGGAACAGCAGCAGAAAGGCGGAGATACCCGTAGCGCAACCTTCATGAATATCATACCGTTACATGATGGTAACCGCTTCGCCGGTACCAATAAAACGGCTGATTACCGCGCTCGCGCCCAAACGCTATTTGACCAATTGAACACGTTTTTAGAGGAATTGGAAAAATCAGGTCGCAAAGTCATGGTGGTAATCGTACCGGAGCACGGTGCTGCGCTGGTAGGCGATAAAATGCAGATGTCCGGCCTGAGAGATATCCCCAGCCCAAGCATCACGCATATCCCTGTTGGGATTAAGCTAATAGGTATCAAAGCGCCACAGCCCGCCAGCCCGGTGACTATCAACACGCCAAGCAGTTATCTGGCTCTCTCTGAATTAGTATCACGCATGGTCGATGGCAAAGTATTTACTGCGCCAACTATCGATTGGCAGACCCTGACACAAGGATTGCCACAAACAGCCGTAATATCTGAAAACGATAATGCTATTGTGATTCAATATCAGGGAAAACCTTATATTCGATTAAATGGCGGTGACTGGGTACCTTACCCACAATAAAAACCGAACAGTATTACCTGTAGCTATTCGATAAAGGGTGCATTTATTGCACCCTTTATCATTCATATCCAAACAGGAAATGTTTACAATGGTAGGATTGCATTGCCCAATTTAACTAAAAAAATGTGATCTATATCATTTTAAGGTAATGTCAGCCTCGGCCTAAATAACCGTAGCACTCAGTTATTAACTCATCCCCAGCAATATTTAATTGTCCCGTAATTATTTATTTACAAGATAACGATCACATTTACAGCAATTACTTTTCAAATAACGTTATAAATAGTCCGTGGAAATCTATTTTTAGTTATAAAAAAACGCCGAATTATCGGCGTTGTTATAATTGATATCATCTTCATTAGGTTTGGCCCCAACCAACAGCGCTGAAGCCTTAACCTGTATTAACTGGCTTTTTCAGCTTCATCCTGATCAACCGCAAAACAGGCGACCATTTGATCACCGTATTGCTTCAGTTGTGGCTGCAACTGGGTACAAGTCCCAAATGCCCGACGGCAACGAGCATTGAACGCGCAACCCGGTGGCGGGCTCATGGGGCTAGGTAACTCGCCCGTTAGCTTAATTCGCTCACGGCGCATATCAGGGTTCAACCGAGGGGTAGCAGATAGCAACGCCTGCGTATAAGGGTGGCGGGGATTATTAAAAATGGCTTCTTTACTGCCTTTCTCAACACAGCGCCCCAAATACATCACCATCACTTCATCAGCAATGTGCTCAACCACTGACAAATCATGGGAAATAAAGACATACGACAGCCCCAGTTCCTGCTGCAAATCCATCATCAGGTTCAATACCTGCGCCCGCACTGACACATCCAGTGCAGAAACCGGCTCATCGGCAATCACTACATCGGGATTCAACATCAGCCCACGGGCAATGGCGATACGCTGGCGCTGACCACCAGAGAACATATGAGGATAACGGTCATAATGCTCGGTTTTTAGGCCGACCTTCGCCATCATCGCCAATGTTTTCTCACGCCGCTCTTTGCTGTTGAGCTTAGTATTGATTTGCAGCGGCTCCTCCAGAATCTGCCCCACTTTCTTACGTGGATTCAGCGAACCATAAGGGTTCTGGAACACAATCTGGATCTTCTGACGCCGCAGTTTTTCCGCACTTTCATCCGGCTTAAGCAAATCCTGGCCCTGGTAGTAAAGCTCACCGCCAGTTGGGATCTCTATCATGGTCAGCAAGCGGCCCAGTGTGGATTTACCACAACCAGACTCCCCAACTACCGCCAATGTTTTGCCCCGCTCCAAGGTGAACGAAACCCCATCCAGTGCTTTAACCAGACGCTCTGGCGCAAATAAACCTTTTTTGACCGGATAGTATTTTTTCAGGTCGATAGCCTGTAATAGCGGCTTGGATATCTGTGATTCTTTTTTCATATCAGTTGGTTGGCTCATAAGGTCGGCCTCCCCGCATCATCGAGCGGTGTATGACATTTAACCTGACGCCCCGCTGGCCCCAGCAGTTCTGGTTCTTCGCGGCGGCAGCGATCATTGGCATACGGGCAACGTGGGTTCAGCAGGCACCCGTCAGGGCGGTCATACTTACCTGGTACTACACCCGGTAATGACGCCAGCCGCGCTTTATCCTGCGCAAACTCAGGCAGTGCACGCAGCAATGCCTGCGTATACGGATGACGCGGTGCACGGAAGATTTCCGAGGCTTTACCGGTTTCCACTACCTGACCGGCATACATCACAATAATATGATGAGCGGCCTCGGCCACCAGTGCCAGATCATGGGTTATCAACAACAGCGCCATATTTTCACGCTGCTGTAACTCCAGCAGCAATTCAATGATCTGGGCCTGAATGGTCACATCCAGTGCGGTAGTAGGCTCATCGGCAATCAGCAGTTTAGGCCGACAGGCAATGGCCATGGCGATCATCACGCGCTGGCTCATCCCACCGGAAAGCTGATGCGGATACACATCCAGCCGTGAAGCGGGATCAGGAATGCCCACCAGAGTCAGCAAATCTACCGCCCGCTGATGGCGGGTTTTACGGTTGCCACCCTGATGCACCTTCAGCGCTTCCATAATCTGAAAACCGACGGTATAGCACGGGTTCAAACTGGTCATCGGGTCTTGGAAGATCATTGCCACTTCCGAACCCACTAACTGACGCCGTTCTTTCTCAGAAATCTTGGTCAGGTCACGGCCATTAAATTCCAGCTTGTCAGCCATCACTTTGCCGGGGTAATCAATCAGCCCCATAATCGCCAGTGAACTGACCGACTTACCGGAACCGGATTCACCCACAATCCCTACCACCTGCCCTTGCTCAATGCTGTAGCTAATACGGTCTACGGCCTTGAACGGCGCACCTTCGTCACCGAAGTGCACCGACAATTTATCTACATTTAAAAGTGCCATCTCTCTCTACCTCTGTTACTGCTTGAGTTTGGGGTCGAGAGCATCACGCAGGCCGTCCCCCATCAGGTTAAACGCCAGAACCGTCAGCAAGATCGCCACACCGGGGAAGGTCACGACCCACCAGGCGCTTTGGGCGAACTGCAACACGTCAGAGAGCATGGTGCCCCATTCCGGTGTTGGCGGCTGCGCACCCATGCCGAGAAAGCCGAGAGCCGCCATATCCAGAATGGCGTTAGAGAAGCCGAGAGAAGCCTGCACGATTAACGGCGCAAGGCAGTTTGGCAGGATATTGATAAACATCTGGCGCATCGCACCCGCCCCAGCCACTCTTGAGGCTGTTACGTAGTCGCGGTTAACTTCAACCAGCACTGCGGCACGGGTTAAACGGACATAATGCGGTAAGGCCACAAAGGTGAGTGCCAATGAGGCGTTAACAATGGAAGGCCCGAATACCGCCACCAGCACTAATGCCAGTAACAGGCTTGGCAGTGCCAGCATGATATCGACAACACGCATGATGATGGCATCAACGATACCGCCAAAATAACCGGCCAATAAACCGAAAATCACGCCCATCACCAGTGACAGCACCACCACCAGGCAACCCACCAGCAACGAGAGGCGAGCACCGTACATCAGGCGAGATAAGACATCACGACCCACATCATCGGTACCCAGCAGGAATTTCCAACTGCCCCCCTCTTCCCAGACCGGCGGTTTCAGTAACGCATCACGAAATTGCTCTGCCGGGCCGTGCGGGGCAAGCCAGGTAGCACCGGCGGCAATCACTAGCATGATAATAATGTAGAACAGGCCGATAACAGCCCCTTTATTGCGCTTGAAATAGTGCCAAAACTCCTGCAATGGAGTCATCGGCTTCGGCGCACTTTTTACTGTAGACTCAGTAAGTTGAGACATTCTGCGCCCCTTATTTCTTGTGACGAATACGCGGGTTAACTACGCCATAGAGCACATCTACCAGCAAGTTAACTAAAATAATCATGATTGCGACCAGCAACACGCCCCCCTGTACCACGGGGTAATCACGGCGTTGCAAGGCATCCATCAGCCAGCGCCCTAACCCCGGCCAGGAGAAGATGGTTTCGGTCAGAATTGCACCAGCCAGCATGGTACCAACCTGTAAACCAATCACGGTAACCACCGGCAGCAAGGCATTACGCAGTGCATGGACCACAATCACCCGCATGCGGCTCAGGCCTTTCGCCCGCGCAGTACGGATATAATCTTCACCCAAGACTTCCAGCATTGAGGAGCGAGTCATACGCACGATAACGGCAAGAGGGATAGTCCCTAAAACGATGGCAGGCAAAATCATATGCATCACCGCGTCTTTGAAATCACCCGGTTCACCCCAAACAAAGGTGTCAATCAGCATAAAACCGGTCAACGGCAGGCTGTCATCAAGGAACACCGTATCACTGACGCGCCCGGATACCGGGGTCAGGTTCCATTGGACCGAGACCAACATAATCAGCATGATGCCCCACCAGAAGATAGGCATCGAATAGCCGGTAAGGGAGATCCCAACAGCGGTGTGATCGAATATTGAACCGCGTTTAACTGCCGCCAGCACCCCCACCGGAATACCCACCGCGATAGCAAATAGCATCGCGCAGATCCCCAGTTCCAGTGTCGCTTTAAAGCGTGGGACGAACTCTTCCCAGACAGCAATACGGCTTTTCAGCGAGATGCCGAGGTCGCCATGTAATACGCCATTCACATAATGGAAGTATTGTTGATAGAGAGGCTTGTCCAGCCCCATTTCCGCCATGATTTGAGCATGGCGCTCGGTGGAGATACCGCGTTCCCCAGCCATGATGGTCACCGGGTCACCCGGGATCATATGGACAAAAGCAAAGGTCAGCAAAGTAATGCCGATAAACGTTGGGATAACTAACCCCAAACGTCGGAGTATGAACTGCAACATATCCCGAACTCTCTGTGTAGAATGCCGGGCTGCTCGTGGGCAACCAGGCTTATTAAACCGTCCCAATCAGCTATTTTACGGGGCATGTTGAGACAGGGCAGTGCTCATCACTGTTACGTAGCCATGATTTACAAGGTCATGGTGTCCGCTCCAGTGCTTGCGCGCTGTCCATGCTCAAAATTCCTGCGACAATGACACTTATTGGGAGAGGTTATATGGCTCACATCTGTATCTGTTTTAACCTATACCCTTCATACTTCAAACTGCATGTGCGTTGGCTACACTCAATCACCCGAATCACTTACTTCAGTAAGCTCATCGGGACTCATTCGCTTGCCGCCTTCCTGCAATTCGAATTATTTTGGGTATCAATAAGAAACCGGCGAACATGCTTTTACACATACTCACCGGTCTTATGCACGGTTAAAATTAATCCAGTGACACGTTCTCGAAATGGTGTTTACCCAACGGATCGACAACATAACCTTTCACTTCTTTACGCACTGGCTCATACACGGTTGAGTGAGCAACGATCAGCGCCGGAGCTTGATCATGCATAACAACCTGAGCTTGTTTGTAAAGTGCGACACGTTTGTCATGATCAGATTCAGCACGAGCAGGCTGAATCACGTCTTCAAACGGCTTATAACACCATTTGGAGTAGTTGGAACCTTGCTTGGCCGCATCACAGCTAAACAGAGTGGCGAAGAAGTTGTCTGGGTCCCCATTGTCCCCGGTCCAACCCATCATCACTGTTTCATGCTCGCCGTCTTTAGCACGCTTGAGGTATTCGCCCCACTCGTAAGTCACTATCTTGGCTTTCACACCAATTTTCGCCCAGTCAGACTGGATCATTTCAGCCATACGACGGGCATTCGGGTTGTACGGACGCTGAACTGGCATTGCCCACAGATCGATAGCGAAACCGTCTGGCAGGCCCGCTTCTTTCAACAGCTCTTTCGCTTTAGCCGGATCGTAAGCGTAATCTTTCACGTCGTTGTTGTAGCCCCACATAGTTGGTGGGATCAGGTTCTTAGCAGCTTGGCCAGCGCCCTGATAAACCGCATCGATAATCGCTTCTTTGTTAACCGCCATGGTCAACGCCTGACGAACCTTCACGTTATCCAATGGTTTTTTCTCAACGTTGAAGGAGAGGTAACCGACGTTCAAGCCCGGTTGCTCCATCAGGTTGATGGTTTTGTCTTCTTTCATGCGAGCAATGTCAGCCGGGTTCGGGTAAGGCATAACCTGACATTCATTTTTCTGCAATTTAGCGTAACGGACTGACGCATCTGGCGTAATAGAGAACACCAGGCGATCAATTTTCGGCTTGGTGCCCCAGTAACCGTCAAAGGCTTTGTACAGAATACGGGAGTCTTTTTGGTATTGTTGCAACTGGAATGGGCCGGTACCGATTGGGTTCAAATCGACTTTTTCCGGGGTGCCCGCTTTCAGCATCTTGTCGGCATATTCAGCAGACAGGATAGAGGCAAAGTCCATCGCCAAATCGGCCAGGAATGGCGATTCAGGACGCGCCAATTCGAAGCGCACGGTGTTGTCGTCAACTTTAACCACATTGGTGATCAAATCACCCATCCCCATACCCTGGAAGTATTCATAGCTGCCGCCAGACACTTTATGGTACGGATGTTTGTCATCTTTCTGACGCATGAAGGAGTAGATCACATCGTCAGCATTGAGATCGCGGGTCGGTTTGAAGTCTTTATTATCTTGCCACTTCACGCCTTTACGCAGATGGAAAGTATAGCTTTTACCATCTGGGCTAACTTCCCACTTTTCAGCCAGACCCGGTTCAATTTCGGTAGTACCGAGTTTGAATTCAACCAGACGGTTATAGATGGGCACTGAGCTGGCGTCATACGTTGTGCCAGAGGTAAAGAGCTGCGGGTTGAAACCCTCAGGTGAACCTTCAGAACAATAGACTAATGTTTTTGCTTGAACACTGGCCGCCACGGTCAGTGCAATCAGCCCAATACCGAATTTCAGTATCCCTGTTTTTCCCAAGGAAATCGTCATCGCTTGTGCTCCATTATGGTGATGTGTGTTGTGTGTACGGCCAGCCCCTATAATTTTTTCGTCCGTGGACTGTACCGTTTTGGCTCATTAGCCACAGGGATGCGGGACTGAGATGTCGGATAAAAGCTATCACGACGGCAATTTTGAATGCATTAAATCACCCAAACTGCTCTCGATGACTCCCCCTGAGGGTACCAATTTGGCAACAGTTGGTGGCAACGTCAATACGGTCTGAAAGGATTTATCAAGACAATGAGAAACAGCATGCAAACATAAAAAAAACTTCTCATTAACATTATTAGCATGAAAAATTATGCTAGCGACAATATGCCAGCGATATTGACTGGCTAAATAGAATAAAGCAGTCGCAACATCCAGTGACAAACGAAAAAACTTTGTTGCTAAATGATGCATATCTGGTCGGATTTTTTTGTAATATCGACAGAAAACAGAAGGAAATGCTGCCGTGACAGCCGATAAGTGACGTGTTCGTTGTCACATCCAGCCAGAATTTTAGACATCTTGCGTGTCGTTAAAAAAGCAAAATCAGCTTGCCTTCCTTCTCACCGCCCAAGAGATAGCAAGGCTTCATACGAAAGCGCACCATAATGGTGCCCCTTATGAGGGCATTGTCGCGCAACAGATATTATCGGTGACCAAATCACGTAAATCAGGGGCAATTCAGTTGAGGGGCGAAGCGATATGGATATGCGAATTTGGCAGAAAAAACATGAAAAAAAACCCTGACTGAAAAGTCAGGGTTCTTAAATTTGGTCGGCGAGAGAGGATTCGAACCTCCGACCCACTGGTCCCAAACCAGTTGCGCTACCAAGCTGCGCTACTCGCCGAATCGGGGCGCATCTTACTGCTACGATTTTTGGCCGTCAATCACTTTTTAACAAACGTTGAGTGACTGTTGTTAAAAGCATCATCAACGGCTAAAACTAACACACTTGAGCGTAAATCAGGCTTGCGCTTGCTTTAACTCTGGCGATTGCGCCCGCAGGAATGGTAGCAAGAAGAAAGCAGATAAACAGGCCGCAATGGAAATAACCACAAAGAAACCATTCCAGTGCCAAACCTCCATCACGCGGGCAATCGGGTAACCGGATAAAGCTGCACCTAAGTAGGCGAACAACCCAACAAAGCCCGTAGCAGCTCCCGCAGCATCCTTATGTGAGCATTCAGCGGCAGCCATACCAATTAACATCTGCGGGCCGAAAATGAAGAAGCCAATGGCAAAGAAACACCCTGCCTGCAAGATGTAACTGACACCGGGCATAATCCACAACGATGCCACCGAGAGGAAAATACCAATAGCAAATATCAAGTTCATTGGCCCACGGTTACCACGGAACCACTTATCAGAACCCCAACCCGCCACCAGCGAACCAATAAAGCCCCCGACTTCGAACAGTGAAATCGCCGAGTTGGCCGTCATCAATGAATAACCTTTCTCTTGCGTCAAATAAAGGTTACCCCAGTCATTGATAGCAGTACGAACGATATAAACCAGTACGTAAGATACCGCCAGCAACCAGATATATTTGTTAGTTAACACATAACGCTTCACAATCTCTTTATTTGATAGACCTTGGCCTTCAGATTCCTGAACCAATTCCATCGCGTCATTGCGCCACTTACCCACACTCGGCAGCCCCATCGTGCTCGGCTTGTCGCGCAAGCGCCAACACATCAGTAAACCGATCACTACACCGATAATACCGGGGATAATCATGCCGTAGCGCCAGCTAAAGTGCAGAGAAATAAAGCCAACCAGCAGGGGAATCAGCGCACCACCAAAGTTATGCGAAGTATTCCACATCGCCCACCAACCGCCGCGTTCTGAGCGCGAATACCAACTGGTTAGGATTTTGGAACAAGGTGGCCAACCCCAGCCTTGGAAGAAAGCATTAAGGATCCACAAAGAGCCAAACACTAACAGTGACGAGCTCATGCCAAACAGAATATTGATAACCCCGGTCATAACCAACCCAATGCCCATAAAGTAGCGCGGGTTTGAGCGGTCACTTATCATGCCGGAGATAAATTTAGAGCACCCATACGTTATATAAAAGAGTGTGCCTAAAATCCCGACATCCGACATGGTCAGCCCTAAATCGCTAAGCATTGCGGGCATGATGAAGTTAAAGCTTTTACGGGTGAAATAGAATGCGGCGTAGCCGATATACATCGTCCACATTAGTTGAATACGCCAATATTTATAAGACGAATCAATTTGCGCTTGATCCGTGACTGGCGGCACGTTATCGCGGCTTTTGAGGAAAGACCACATGTGAACCTCAGAGAATTTTACAAGTACATTCATCATGTTCCCCACGTACAGAAAATCGATGGGAAAAACACCCACTGAAAACGAGAATATTTCTTAGTTTTCATTAGCAGACGAAGAAACTGTGGGCAAGGTCGCATTTAAACACGTCCCGTTATCGACACTCAGCGTAAAATCGCCCCCTAAAGCACTGACGCGCGACTGCATGCCTCTTAACCCATAACCTGGGGTTAATGTGGCTAAATCAACACCTTTTCCATTGTCGCGAATAGTCAGTGTTATCCGCTGATCATTCTGCTGTGCATCAATTTCAATCCGGCTGGCAGTACCATGACGATAGGCATTGGTCACGCCCTCCTGACAGATACGGTATAGAGTGATTTTCAGTGTTTCATCCATATCAGTATCACTGAGTTGCCAGTTAAGCACCCCTATCACCGACTGGTCCTGCGGAATAAGCTCACGCATCAATGCAGCAATGGCCGCCGATAAGGGCAGATTATTTAATGCCGCCGGCCACAGTTTCGCCAAAACATCATGAACACCATCGTAAACCCGCAACGCCAGCGTCTCGACCATTTCAGCACTGGTCAAAACCTGTGGTTGGGTAGTTAACCGTTTGATAATACTGGCTTGAGTTCGGATAACCGTCACAGTCTGCCCAACCTCATCATGCAGTTCACGTGCAACATCACGGCGGGCATGTTCTTCGGCCACCACCAATGCTTTAGCCAACTCACGATTTTCATTAAGTCGTAACTGTAATTGGTAATTTAGCTCGCGCTGGCGCTGGATCCCCGCGCCTAATAATAAGCCGGTCAAACTCTGCGCCAATAACGACAACAACACATCACGGTGTGAGTCTAATTCTGCTGGCGTATTGATCAATAACACCATGCCATTGAGCAATGTGGCGACCACCGCCCCTTGCCAACCATAGCGATAAGACATAAATACAATCGGGATTGCCAAACAGAACGGCGCAAACAGATACAAATCTGACTCGGTGACATGATGTTGCAGCCAAATGCTCAAGGCAAATAGCAGCAGATACCACAGGATATGACGCAAACGCAGATTAATAGGTTTATGAATCAGCCCCGGTTCCAGGGGAGTCCAGATTTGACGCGCCAAATAGTGCCACAACAGCAGGCAAATCGGCGCGATGGTAAAGCCACCAACCAACCCCAATAACAGCGCCATAGCACCCTGTTCACTGTTAATTTGCCATCCTAATGCTTGTATCAATGCAGCACCAAAGATCACCACACCTTGCATCAACGGCCATTGCCATTCACTGCCGCTTTTCTGATTACGCAACAGCCAAGGGGAAGCGATAACCGCCAATAAAGTGGTCGCTAACAGTAAGGGAATAGCAGCCCACAACAAGCTATAAGGATAGCCAAACTGATCGGTCAGCAGCCACCACAGCAGAGCATCCCCCAACAAAATGCCCGGCCAATATTGACGTGGGCTTTGCAATAAAATGCCCATCCGCAAGCCAAACGGGAATAGCAGTAGTGCCTGCAATGGCCGATCAACCAATTGAGTGCCAACGGACCATAAACAGAAAGCTGCAGTGATATAAATAAAGAATAGTGCCAGCAGCATAATAAAACGCTGCATCATAGATTCAATACCTGCTTAGCCAACTCGACGTTATTACTGACACCGAGCTTGGAAAACAAATTAGCGCGATGGACATGCACGGTTTTCGGTGACAGGCCCAGTGACTCTGCTATCTCGCGCACTTCCATTCCTTGCGCCAACAACAAAGCAACTTCTCGCTCACGTCGAGTTAAGGGATCAACAGCAATACGTGCCAATTGTTGGGCGATTTCAGGCATCAGATAGACGCCGCCACTGCCCACGGTACGGACAGCCGAAACCAGATCTTCTGGCTTACAACGTTTGGATAGAAACCCCCGCGCACCGCGCTCCAACGCCATTTCCACTAGTGCCGGGCTGTCATGCATCGAGAGCATAATGACCCCCATTCCTGAGGGGAGGTCTTTCAGTAAATCTAAACCACTCTCATCAGGCATCGAGATATCACAAATACAGATATTCGCCTGTAGGCTAGGTAACCCGACGCGTGCCTGTTTTGCCGAACTAAACTCTCCTACCACCTGAATATCGTCTTCCAGAGAAAGTAGCTGGGCAAAACCTGAGCGCACAATGTCATGATCATCAATAAAGGCAACACGGTAAGTCATGGAAGACTCCAGCCAGTAGGGATTAGAACTGGAGTATACCGTAACCTAAAAGTGACGATGGGATTGGAATCAAAAATCATTCCGTATCAGATTATACTTGTGCTAAATGTTTATTTTGCAGGCCGCCCCGGTGCCTGACACCAGTTATTCTGGGCATTAATGCCACCATCTGGTGAGGTATAACCTAAACAACCCATAATAGAATCAAACAATTCAACCTGACGATGGGTCTTACCCACCCGCTGCTCAGCCTGTAGTTGCTCAAAAGCCGTGAGGTGATCCGGTTGTGCCAGGAATTTGTCCGAGGCCCAGACCATCAATGGCACCCGGAACTGCTCAGGGGGTGCCATTTCACGGGGGGTTCCGTGGAAGTGGGAGTTATCGTCGATTGACTCGCCATGATCCGAGGCATAGAACACCAAAGCCTTCTTATCACGCACCTGATCAATCACATTTGCGATAAACGAGTCGGTGTACAACACACTGTTATCAAAAGCATTCACCAGTTGCTGTTTACTGCAAAAGTCATCAACGCCCATACATTCAGGCTGATAGCGGGCATAACTGCGAGGATAGCGCTGGGAATAGAGATAATGTGAGCCTTTGGTATGCAATATTACCAAATGCTTACCTATCGGATAGCGCCCAAGTGATTCCTTTAATTCATCAACCAGTAGCATGTCATCTACCGGTTTATCATCGTTACGCTTCTCTGAAGCAATCAATTCACGGAACGAGTAATTGTCAGTGTTCGCATTGTTGTAGAACCAGATTTCGCTCTGCATGGCGAACAGTTCAGAAGTGAAGCCCAATGATTTCATCACCGTGAATACATTTTGCTCTTTCAGCGTGCGCTGCGGATTATTTTCCGTGCCACCTTCACGTACAAACATACAGCGCAATGAAAGTTTGGTTGAGGTATCACAAGATGTGCCACGGAAAGCGACTAAATTTTTCTCTTTACTCAAGCGGGGGGTGGTATCACGCGGGTATCCCAGCAGCCCCATATGATCCCAGCGCGTCGTTTCACCGATGATAAACACAACATAGGTGTCATCAATGCCAGCTGGAGCAACATAAGTATGGTGTTCAGTCGGGTTATATAATGTTGCCGCATCATAGCTCTCATTATATTGGGTATAAGCATATAAACCTAATGCCGCCAACCAGTTAGAGGGCAAATATGAGTGAGCAACTACGCCGCCGTAACTTGGTAAATCCACCGTTTTTAGTTGCTCATTAGCATCTTGTACATTATCCAGATAGCGCAATGGCAACCAAACCAGCGCCACAGTAACCGCCATCAACAAAACAGGTTTAATCCGCTGCCCTGGCGTCAAAAATTGCTCAAGTAAGGTGAGCCGTAGGGTGTTTTTCCAGATAAGTAGCAGCGGCAATGCACTGACCAGCACCATCCAAATGACAAAATGTAGCCCGATGACTTCTTTTGACAAATCTGTATCGGTGGTCAACACCGAAATAACAATGCCGTAGCCGATGACCACATTGAAAAAAGTCATGTAATAGCTGGCGGCGACAGAAATGAGTACCAGCAGGGTGGCAATAACACGGTAAAACCATCGGCCACCGAGGGAAACCACCCTCATAACAAAAAAGGTAAACAGAATAATGGCCATCACTTCGATGATAGCAGATACGACTTTTATGCCTTGGATACCTTGGCTAAAGGAGTCAAAACGACGATAAAAGACAGATATATTCAGGAAAATACCAATATAAACAGCCAACAACAAAGAAATGCTTTGCTGTGATAAATATTTAACTCTGTCCATATAACGCCAGGTCTCCAGAGACACTATTTGCTACTTGAATCAATCAGACAGTGAACCCCTCCTCAGGTTCAGTGCGATATCAATAAGCACGCTATTGATTTTAATTACAAGAATTATCTTAGCAATTCTTAGCCAAGAAATACGCGAACTACTGCATACCCCCTAAAGGATATATTGGTATATTTATTTGAATTTACAGCAGAAAAGTCGGGGTAATGACATTCAGCCCACAAGATAATTCTTATGGGCTTCTGAGATAGGATATTGGTTTATTTGATATTTAATGTCACATCGATATTGCCACGAGTGGCATTGGAATATGGGCAGACAACATGCGCCTTTTTCACCAAGTCTTCGGCAACGTGACGCTCGATACCCGGCAAGCTGATATCGAGTTGAACTTCAATACCAAAGCCCGTTGGAATAGCACCGATACCCACGGTACCTTCAATGCTGGCATCATCAGGCACTTTCACCTTTTCTTTTGCTGCCACAAATTTCAGAGCACCCAAGAAACAAGCTGAGTAACCCGCAGCAAATAGCTGTTCTGGATTAGTCACAGCACCACCCGCCCCGCCCATCTCTTTAGGGACGCCCAATTTCACATCTAATACGCCGTCAGAGGAGGTTGCCCGACCATCACGCCCGCCAGTGGCTTTAGCTTTGGCTCGGTATACGACTTTTTCAATAGACATAGTACTTTCCTTCCCGAATCAGTAAATATGAAGAACAGATACGACTTGAAAGTATGGCACTTATTATGAAAAAGCCCCCGATTCGGAGGCTTTAAGACAATCTTATTTCGCTGGCGCGCCTATCTTGTCGTCTATCCGCTGCAACATATACGGATAGAATGGATTTGATGAAATACGCATCAGTGAATCTAACCCAACAACCAGTACGGCACGCTCACCACGAGCGGCAAACGTCCCCAGGCTAATACCGTATTGGTCACGCGGTTCTGGATAGCGACCATACAGCGAATCACTCATTGGGAATGGTAATGCCACATGGGACAACGAGAAGATGTCCGGTGGGTAAATCAAACCAGTGGGTACTGAAGTCTCGTTAGTCTCACCCGCCAAGGTAGTCAGTGCCACGGTTTCATTACTTTGCGGCGAAACGTTAGTAATCACCGTTACGCTGTAATTACGCGGTGGCGGAGGTAACAAACGCGCCAGAGCAGTATAAGACGATGTTCTCAATAACGGGCCGAAACTGGCGGCACGGTTCAAGTCAAACAGCACCACTTCACTGCCATTCTTTGGCAAGTGGTTATAAAGAGCAGTAACGACCGCACGAGTACTGACCGTTGAATCCATTAACGACTGGAAGGTCAGAATTGGTGGCAACTCCGCCATCTTATTATTTCTGGCATCACGAGCAATTTGCTGTTGCAGCACAGATGTCAGTAAATACGACTGGCGGGCAGCATTCACTGGGAACGAGTTATATTTGAAAGGATTAAACTCCGGCACAATCCCCAACCAAGCGGCTTTAGCAAAAGCCGGGAAAATAGCGGGCCAACCAGCAATACCGGCAAAGCGCGCAAAACTGGTTACGCCAATCATCGGGGAGATCAAGATAACCCGCGCCGGTTTCGCCAGTGTAGGATCATCCAGTGAATCCAGCGTATATTTCATTGCCAACGCACCGCCGTTGGAGAAGCCAACTACGTGTAGCGGTAAATCAGCGCCACTCAGTGCCTTAGCTTCACGCACGGCTAAGCGCGTTGCCGCCAACCAATCCTGCCATTCAACATCAGTCAGTGCCCCAGGGACTGTTCCGTGAGCGGGCAGACGAATACCAATAGCAACATATCCACGCTGACGATAATTTTCAGCAATATGACGCAGGCTATAAGGGGTATCAGTTAAACCATGCAGTAATACCACCGCACCTTTAGGTTTACCTTCTGGTTCAAGAATATATGAACGATTCCAGTCATTTTTAAAATGTGGAGGGTAAATCGAGCTACCAGAGTAATAGCGATTTAATGGAATTTCATTTCTTGGTTCTAGTTTTTCGGTAACATTAATCCGCACTTCATCGAAAAGGTTATTTTCAGCTTTGAGGTAATCCGCCCAACTGGCTTTATCAATCTCAGCCGCACGCATATCATGAGGAACAAAAGTGTGCCAAAGCTCGAGCTTAGGGCCACGTTGTGTATCGTAAATTCGAATCGCCAGTATGGTAACTGACATTACCACCAAGACCAGTACAATCCGTTTAATCCACCGCTTAACAGCTATGGCAGTCATGGGCTGCTACTCCGTAGGTATATAATTTTTCACAATTGAGATTAGTTTATCACCATCTGGCTACACCGCTACTTTAAACGCAAAACTTAATCTTGGTATATAGTCGATCACAATAAAATGAATATATGATTATTACCGCTTACTCAACATCTTTAAATACGGTTAATTATCCATTCCTCATTGGAGCCACTCTAGGATTAAATAGCCTGAAGCATTAAATAACGTGATTTAATTTTGTCGTAAACCGATCTCGACAGAATCATTCATCTACCGGGGTAACATATTATGAAAAAAACCGAACCCGTGACCGAACAGTCGCCACTACAAACACGTAAAGTCGACTATCTTCGCTTCCATCGCGCTTATGAACACTTATCAACCCCTTTCGGTAACAGTTGGTTTGCCCAGAAAGCAGAGGCTTTTGCACGTTTTTTCGGCACGCCAATCTTCCTTGGTGCACAAACACTCATTGTGGTGATCTGGATTAGCCTGAATGTGATGGGTATAGTCAAATTTGATATTTACCCGTTTATTTTGCTGAACCTGGCTTTTAGCTTACAGGCAGCCTACGCGGCACCCCTTATTTTATTGGCACAAACCCGTCAGGCAGAGCGCGATAAAGCGAATGCGCTAGCCGATGCACAACATCGTGAAGCATTAGCCATTGCGAATGAAGAAAGGCAAAAAATGGCTGCGCAAAATGCGGATCAAATGCTGGAGTTACTGCGGCAGAATACAGAACTCACCGCCTTGACCAATCAATTAACCACTCGCCTCGAAACGATGGCGGTAGAATTACACCAAAAGTTGGTGATCAATTTACTGGCACGCCCCCCACAGAGCTAAAAAGCAGCAGTATGGCCGCTGAACCGATTATCAGCGGCCAGTCGTTGCTAGGCCTCGCGACTTTCTATTTGTTTTTGCAGACTCTCTATAGGTTCCTGAAGGGATTGTGGTGGAGCCTTGCGTAACCAGACCCACCAGGCAAGTGTCATTAAGGCCACCCACGCCACCCCAACATACATGGCGATACGGGTATCAGGGAAATAACCTAAGACTGCGATAATAAACGCCATAAAGATAATGGTCAGAATCGGTGCCACTGGCCAGAACGGTACCGGGAATGTCAGCCGGGCAATATTCTCTTTACTCATAGAGCGGCGCATCGCCACCTGCGATATCAAGATCATCAACCAAACCCAGACGGTGGCAAAGGTGGCAATCGAGGCAATAATAAGGAACACATTTTTCGGGATCAGATAGTTCAGTACCACACCACATAACAGTGCGATCGCCATCACCAAAATAGTCATCCATGGTACGCCATTACGGGTCAGGCGGCTAAAGCACTTCGGTGCCAGCCCCTCTTGCGCCATGCCGTACATCATGCGGCCAGCACCGTAAATATCACTGTTAATGGCTGAAATAGCGGCAGTAATCACCACCAGATTCAGAATATTAGCGGCCGAGCTAATGCCTAAACTACTGAAAATTTCGACAAAAGGACTGCCATTTTGCCCAATGCTATTCCACGGATAAATAGCCATCAGCACAAACAAGGTCAAAACATAGAACAGCAGAATGCGCACCGGCACGGTATTAATGGCACGCGGTAGCACTTTTTCTGGGTTCTTCGCCTCACTGGCCGTGACGCCAATAATTTCGATCCCCCCAAAGGCAAACATCACTACGGCAAAGGATGCAACCACCCCAGTGATACCGTTCGGCATAAACCCTTGATGAGACCATAAATTACTGACACCGGTACTCTCATGACCCGCACCAAAACCAAACATCATGATGCCTAAGCCAGCAGCAATCATGGCAATAATTGCTGTCACTTTTAGCAGCGATAGCCAAAATTCCATTTCACCAAATACTTTGACCGAGCAGAGATTCAACGCACCGATAAAGAAAATAATACTCAATACCCAAACCCACTGCGGTGCATCAGGGAACCATAACCCCATATAGATACCGAATGCGGTCACATCAGCCAACGCCACAATAATCATCTCAAAGGTATAGGTCCATCCGGTGAGAAAACCAGCCAGTGGCCCGAGATAACGGCTGGCATAGTGACCAAAAGAGCCGGCAACGGGGTCATGTACTGCCATCTCACCCAAGGCCCGCATCACCATAAATACGGCTGCGCCACCAATAAGATAAGCGAGCAAAACCGCTGGTCCTGCCAGGCGGATCGCCTCGGCCGATCCATAAAACAAGCCGGTCCCGATGGCAGAACCTAACGCCATAAACCGGATATGCCGGGCACTGAGGCCTCGTTTGAGCGTGGATGGATCATTCTTCATGGTACATTCTCGCAAAATTTGTGCCCTTTCAGGCAGGGGTTCAGAGAGGGTGATCCCGTGAATCGGGACCACCCATAAGTTGATGTAATAGCTGGTTATCGTTGTTATTAGTAGATTAATTGTTATTAGTTGATGAACTGTTATTAGCGGATAAATTGCTGCTAAAGGCTTGGTAGCAGATGCGGAGGCATCAGTTCATTCATATGACGCTGCGCGATAAGCTGACTTGCCGCTTCAATATCGGGGGCAAAGAAACGATCTTTCTCGTAGTAGGCCACATGTTGGCGCAATAGCTGGCGCGCAGGTTCCAACGCATCCGAAGTTTTCAAACCTTTGCGCAAATCCAACCCTTGGCATGCAGCTAACCATTCAACAGCCAGAATGCCGCGCACGTTTTCGGCCATTTCCCATAAACGTTTGCCTGCACGTGGGGCCATAGAAACATGGTCTTCCTGATTGGCAGAAGTAGGAATGCTGTCAACACTGGACGGGAATGCCAGCCCTTTATTTTCACTGGTTAATGCCGCAGCAGTAACTTGCGCAATCATAAAGCCAGAGTTTACGCCGCCATTTTCCACCAAGAATGGCGGTAACTGCGACATGTGTTTATCCATTAATAGCGAAATGCGGCGCTCGGCTAATGAACCGATTTCAGCCAATGCCAGCGCCAGATTATCCGCCGCCATAGCCACCGGCTCAGCATGGAAATTCCCCCCCGACAGCACATCGCCTTGATCAGCAAACACCAGCGGGTTGTCTGATACCGCATTAGACTCGATAGCCAGAACCTCTGCCGCCTGACGCATTTGAGTTAAGCATGCACCCATCACCTGCGGCTGACAGCGTAGAGAGTAAGGGTCCTGTACTTTGTCACAATTCTTATGAGACTCAGAGACTTCACTACGACTTCCCAGCAAGTGGCGGTAAGTATTGGCTGCGTCAATCTGACCACGCTGGCCCCGCACTGCATGAATACGAGCGTCAAACGGACTACGGGAGCCTAATGCCGCTTCCACGGTGAGACTGCCAAAGACAGAGGCCGCAGCATAGAGATCTTCGGCTTCAAACAGGCCGCGTAGCGCATAAGCTGTCGAAACCTGAGTGCCATTGAGTAATGCTAACCCTTCTTTAGCTGCCAGGGTAAGAGGCTCCAAACCCGCTTTCGACAGAGCCGTGCGCGCATCAAGCCATTCGCCCTGATAACGCGCTTTACCTTCACCCAACAACAGCAAGCTCATATGTGCCAGCGGCGCTAAATCACCGGAAGCACCCACGGAGCCTTTTAGCGGAATATGTGGATAGACTTCGGCATTAACCAACGTAATCAACGCATCAATGACTTCCCGCCGGATGCCTGAAAATCCACGGGCCAGGCTATTGATTTTCAACACCATAATCAGTCTAACAATAGCATCATCATTTGGTTCGCCAACACCGGCGGCATGGGACAGGACTATCGAACGTTGCAGGTTTTCCAGATCTTCGGTGGCGATACGAGTAGATGCCAGCAGGCCAAACCCGGTATTAATGCCATAGGCGGTACGTTTTTCTGCCAATATTGTCTGTACACACTTCACACTTTGCTCGATAGGCACATCAGCACTTTCATCTAGCAATATATTGACCGGATATTGGTAAACATGTCGCAAATCTGCCAGCGTCATCTGCCCAGGGTGCAGCATCATTTTTTTATTGATTGTTTTCATGATTTTTTACCTTGAGTTGCAGCAACCATCGGCAGATTTAACCCCTGCTCTTGTGCACAATTAATCGCTATATCATAACCAGCATCAGCATGGCGCATCACACCCGTGGCTGGATCGTTATGCAGTACTCTGGCAATGCGTTCAGCCGCATCATCAGTGCCGTCACAAACCACTACCATGCCGGAGTGCTGAGAGAAGCCCATCCCAACACCACCACCGTGGTGCAGAGAGACCCACGTTGCGCCACTGGCCGTATTCAACAATGCATTGAGTAGCGGCCAGTCAGATACGGCATCAGAACCGTCCTGCATCGCTTCAGTTTCTCGGTTAGGGCTGGCAACTGAACCGGAGTCCAGATGGTCGCGACCAATCACAATCGGAGCCGACAGTTCACCACTGCGAACCATCTCGTTAAAAGCCAAACCTAATTTAGCGCGCTGCCCCAAGCCTACCCAGCAAATACGGGCCGGTAGCCCTTGGAAACTGATACGTTCGCGGGCCATATCCAACCAGTGATGCAAATGCTCATCATCAGGGATCAGCTCCTTAACCTTGGCATCGGTTTTATAAATATCCTCGGCGTCACCAGAAAGTGCCGCCCAGCGGAACGGGCCAATACCGCGACAAAATAGCGGGCGAATATATGCAGGGACAAAACCAGGGAAATCAAAAGCATGAGTGACCCCCATGTCTTGTGCCATTTGGCGAATATTATTGCCGTAATCAAAGGTAGGGATACCCATATTATGGAAGGCCAGCATCGCTTCAACATGTTCCGCCATTGAAGTTTTAGCGGCATTAACCACCAGTGCCGGTTCGCTTTGGGCGCGCTGACGATACTCTTCCCAGTTCCAGCCTTTTGGTAGATAACCGTTTAGCGGGTCATGTGCGCTGGTTTGGTCGGTCACCATATCTGGGCGAACGCCACGACGAACTAGCTCAGGTAAAATGTCAGCCGCATTGCCACACAGTGCAATAGAAACAGCTTCACCAGCCGCAGTATATTTTTTGATTCGCGCTAACGCATCATCCAGATCTGTGGCTTGCTCATCGACATAGCGGGTTTTAAGACGGAAATCGATGCGGCTCTGCTGGCACTCAATATTCAGAGAACATGCACCCGCCAAGGTTGCAGCCAGCGGTTGTGCGCCCCCCATTCCACCCAGACCGGCCGTTAATACCCAGCGCCCTTTCAGGCTACCACCAAAGTGCTGCCGACCGGCTTCGACGAAGGTTTCATAGGTACCCTGCACAATGCCTTGGCTACCGATATAAATCCAACTGCCTGCAGTCATCTGGCCGTACATCGCCAGCCCCTTGGCATCCAATTCGTTAAAATGCTCCCAGTTGGCCCAATGAGGCACCAAATTCGAGTTAGCAATTAATACCCTAGGGGCGTTACTGTGGGTTTTGAATACACCGACTGGCTTACCAGACTGAATCAGTAGCGTCTCATCGTCATTCAGATGGGTCAGGCTTTCAACAATCTTGTCATAGCACTCCCAGTTGCGGGCAGCGCGGCCGATACCGCCGTAAACCACTAATTCTTTTGGATTCTCGGCCACGTCTGGATCAAGATTGTTCATTAGCATACGTAACGGAGCTTCAGTCAGCCAACTCTTGGCCGTAAGTTTCGTACCACGCGGGGCACGAATCTCAGTATCACGGAATCTATTTTGGGCAGTCACGGCAATTTCCTTCAACCAGTTTTTCAGGTATCAACGACATTACTTAGCATAGGTATTTATTAACATATACTCGTATAGACAAGTACAATCAAGCTCTGGGAAAACGGTCATATTCTGCCGTGCCTTTAAAAAACAATAATACTAATAGTGTTTAAAATTAATTAGTTATAATTAATCTCATTCTGCATTAAGGCAGAGCGGGAGGATTTTCAACGTGGTTTTGCTAATGAAATCAGCATAAAATTGGTGTGTTTTTGCGCACGAAGTCACATATATGTCACATGGATTTTACATTGTGACACACTAAATATGCGATATCGCACCGTGTGTATTACGCAGCTTAGCGATTGACCCAACCAGGAACCGCTAAATATAAAATATATCCGTAGTTATCTATAATTCATTGTTTATGGTGGGTCTGACTATCAACAGGCGCTTGCTCCCGCTCAGTTAAGCCGTAGTCCCGCACCACTGCGGCCACCCGCAGGCGGTAACCGGCGAACACGCTCGCACGCCCCGCAGCTTGTGCGCAACGATGCTGTTCAATATTCCGCCACTGCTTAACCGCCTCTTCATCGCGCCAAAATGATAGCGATAGCAACTTCTGCGGGTTAGTTAAACTCTGAAAACGTTCTACCGAAATAAAACCGTCCATTTTTTCTAATAAAGGTTTCAGTGCCGCAGCATAATCCAGATACGCGTGGTATTCACCGTCTGCCGGTTCAACTTCAAAGATAACTACGATCATCTGTGGCTCCATCGAATAAAATGAAAGAAAACAATATTAAACGAAGCCATCGATGTATTTAAGACATTTATTTCCAATAAAAAAGCACTTAACAACATGACTAAACACGTCGATTAAATAATTTAACCGCATAACATTAAATTTAAAATGTGATAAATCAACCAGTTAACTTTCAGAGCATTTACGCTTTTCTGGGGTTAGTTGGCAATTACATAGGATGTACATCACTTACTATGCCGGTAGGGAGCATATGCTGATGCGGGTTAAAATCTGCAGTTATTGATGGGGTTGGGGGGGGGGGCAATTGCCGCCCTCATGGCGGTTACTTTATTCTTATCGGGCTGAAAGCATTGGCTCACTCCGATAAAATTCGACAATACAAAACCTTATAAAGGCGCAATGATAAAAGCCCCGACTATTGCAGTCAGGGCTTTTAAGGTACTACAGATTTAAAATTAAACATTAATCAACTTAATAACGTGACACTTATCTTAGTACTATTTATAAAGATGTACCTATTTCTACAGGAATATTTGGTGCTTACAACTAACTATATCCTCCAATATATTAACTGAATGATAACATTTCCCGTTTGTTACATTTAGCCATGCTTATGATAAGACTGACTAAATTAGTACATCACCCTCGCGATATATACTCTTGTTACATGGCTTTACTTTCTTCGCGATATCCTCGACTTCATACTTACGTACACAAATCGCGAACATTACTATTAACAACAAAGCCTTAACTCATCGCGTTATCGTCCACATATGCGATCGTAAAAATTTATTACGTGGCCTGAAATCGTCATCGCACGAGTCAATTACTAAAAACCCATCGCGAATCTCACATAAAAAAATATTTCGTGACCTTTATCGCATTATTTTAAATCAACTACATGGACACCGGCTAAATAAAGAGTTCGTTACTAATTGCACCGGTGTTGAATTCCAATCTACGTGTTCTGTACCAGATGTCAATACTGTTTTTAAGAACATGTTTTTATTATCAGTACTACTGAAGATAACCTGTGATTTTATTGAGTTAGAATCATACAAAATCATCCGTATCGAATCATCATAACTTCAACAAACTGATTCTGCTTATTTTTAATACTTACTTAAAATAGAGATATTTTGTAAGTGCTGAGGAATCGGCAAAAAAAATTTTTGGCGGAAGATCACCGGAGTAGGTATTACAAGATAACCATCTGTATCCATTATGTTTTAAAAATTTACTGTTGAAATATGTCCCCAAATACTGTTGCTTGATAGCTAGGGTGCTGAATTGAAACGGGCCGCGGTTGGTCCGTGAGTCCGTAAGAAGGGGGCTATCGTGTACATTTTTAAGATAATTTTCGACACATTAGTCGATGTGATTCATTGGCGTAAAAAGTTTTACTCATACACCAGTCAGTCTGGACAAATACAAGCGGCTCGCAGTTCTGGCATGTTGCAAAAGCGTCATTAATATAATGGGACTATTGCTGGTACAACTGGCATAGCACAAACACCATACATCTATTATGTACCTAGAACTCAAGCACAACATCATCTACATACTTGATCGCGATAACGTCACCTTGCGTATGCCGCCCACACTTCATAGCGCCTAGCCAAAAAACCTTCAGACATCGAATCACCACTCATTGTGCGAACCCGACAACATCGAAATGGATGAGCTTCATCCCCGCGGTTATTGACCCTGATGCAGTCATAAAGAAACGGCAACCATCGGTCTTAATAATTAAAAATTAAATAAATACAATGAGTTACAGGAATAAAAGAAGTGTAAAAATCACCTATAGTTCCTGTACACAACATCTATCAAGATTTTTTGATTAAAGATCATTTTTAGGGATTTAATTTGATGATAATGCATATGGCGACATATGGAGTCGCAAACATATTTAATAATCCAGTCATTAAGTATTTCGCTACGTGCTTTATATTTTATCAATTTTCCCCTTTAATTATCAGTTGGCAGGCTGTCATAATAAGCACGCAATACGACGACTGAATAATTCATTCTTTATGAGTAGCAATTAGAACTCACAAAATTACTTCATGGTTTGTTAAAAATTATGGCTTATTTTTGTGGCTAATTAAAAGCCCTTTATCGTTATTGCAATTTTTGGAATAAAATCGTGAATGAGAGGAAGTTGTATATTCTTTTCTTAGGTGATGAATATATTTCAATAACCCCAACTACTCTCAGAAATAAAGACTATTTATCTATGCTCTCAAGAGGATTTTATGAAAAGTAAATTGATCGCTTTATCAATAATGATAGTTAGCGGCTCTACGTTATCAGTAGCAAATGCTGCCGATGGTACAATTAATTTTACAGGGAATATTATTGATCCAGCTTGTACAGTAAACCCTGCATCAGCCTCTCAAACAATTGCACTTGGTACAGTGAGTAGTAATGCTCTTGCAACATCAGGAGCGACAGCTGCGCCAACAGCATTTTCGATTGCATTAACAGATTGTGCTGTCGCTGGAAATGTTAGTGTTAAATTCGACGGTACACACAATACCAGTAATCCAGATTTATTGGCCATAACATCCGGTGCTGGTGTAGCAACTAATGTAGGCATCGCATTATATGAACAAGATGGCACAACACAGATTCCACTGAATACGGCTTCGGCTGCAAAACCTATCGTCGGTAGCAGTCCTACAGGAACAGCCACTCTAAACTACATCGCAAAATACATGGCAACGGGTCAATCGACCGCAGGTATAGCAGATGGAGTGACCCAATTCTCCGTCATATACAACTAAGTATTCGTGTATTTAACACTGTGATACTTATGTTTATTAAGTAAATAATAGGGGGTCAACACTCCCTATTATTCGATTTTTATAAGCGATGCATATCATGAACTATTCTAAAAAAATTTTTATATTTCTATATTTGATATTTATGGTTGCAACCATTTCTCATGCTGGTGTTATCGTTGGTGGTACGCGAATAATATATGACGCTAATAAAAAGGAAGTGTCTTTATCGGTAAAAAACCCCGATAACTTACCTTATCTCATTCAATCATGGATAGATAATTCATCAGAAAAAGACAGTAAAAAACCGCCATTTATTATTACACCACCATTGTTTCGTTTAAATATGGGACAAGAGAATCTTTTACGTATTATCTATACCGATGACTCGTTACCAACCGATCGTGAATCCGTCTTTTGGCTTAACATTAAATCTATTGCAGCCACAGATAAAAAATTAATCAATCGCTTGCAGATTTCAGTCAGAACTCGTATCAAACTTTTTTTCCGACCAGCCAAACTTGATGGTAATCCTCAAGAGGCCTATAAGCGCTTAACCTTTGTCCATTCCAATGGACTCCTGACTATTACTAATCCAACACCCTATTTTGTTTCTTTTTATTCATTACATGTGGGCAAGTATGAAATCAATAACCCTGGAATGATTGCGCCTAAAAGCACGACTAGCCTGCCTCTTTCATCGTCAGAATCAGGAACGATCTCTTGGAAAGCAATTACTGATTATGGCGGCACCAGTGAAACAGCGCAGCAATGACGTTAAATATGGAAGGGCTTGCTCATGAACAGAAAGTTTTATTTTTTTATAAAAACGTTTCCGCGCCTGTACGCTTTACATATTACAGTATTAATCGGAGGCGTAATTCTATGTTCTCCCGTTTGGTCAGAGGATTACTTTGATCCTAATGCTATTGATTTACAAGATAATTCAAAATCAGTTGATCTAAGTATCTTTTCTCAAAATGAGCAGTTACCTGGTATTTATCGGGTAGATATCTATCTTAATGGTAAACTTTATGACACCTCACGTGATGTCATGTTTGTTAAACAAGAAAAAAAACTGGTCCCAGAAATTACAGTGGCTGAATTAGATAAAATAGGTGTCAAAATTCATGATATCGCCGCATTTGATCGATTAAATCCCGATGCAGTGATTCTTGATTTAAATAAAATTATCCCTTCAGCCGATACAAACTTTGATTTTAGTCAACAGCGATTAGATATCAGTATTCCACAGGCTGTATTAGATCTTCGCCCCCGCGATATGGTAGATCCAGCTCGTTGGGATCAGGGGCTACCCGCTTTATTTACTAACTATAACCTGAGCGGTGCAAATACCCAGCAGAAGAACAATGACGATAAGACTACTGATAACAGCATTTATCTGAATCTGAATAGTGGCCTAAATATAGGTCCTTGGCGGCTACGTAATTATTCTACTTACACTGACAATGCTGGCCAATACGCAACTACCGAAAACACATCCAGCCCGAAACGTGAACGTCATTGGCAAAATATTAACACTTATCTTCAGCGTGATATTCAGTTCTTACGTGCCCAGATGGTCTTAGGGGAGAGTGCCACACCAGGTTACATTTTTGATAGCGTGCAGTTTCGCGGCATTCAGTTAGCATCTGATGACAACATGTTACCCGATAGCATGCGTGGATTTGCTCCTGTTGTTCGCGGTATTGCTCGAACTAATGCACAAGTTACCATTCGTCAGAACGGCTATATCATTTACCAAAGTTATGTAGCTCCTGGTGCATTTGCTATTCACGATCTGTATCCGACGGCAAACAGTGGCAACCTTGATGTCACCATTCGTGAAATGGATGGTAGTGAACATACATTTGTTCAACCTTTCTCGGCAGTATCAGTGATGCAACGGGAAGGGCAAATAAAATATGCTATTACGGGTGGGGAATATCGAACCTTGACCAAAGGGGCTAGTACACCAAAATTTATTCAATCTTATGCAGCTTACGGCCTCACTAGTTCAAGTACCGCTTATGCGGGTACTGAGATTTCAGATAATTATAGTTCATTCCTGTTTGGATGGGGACAAGGCTTTGGTGACTATGGATCGCTTTCTTTCGATATAACTCAAGCGAATACTACATTGAAAGATAATAGTAAGCACGACGGCCAATCCTATCGTATGCAATATGCAAAAGATGTTTTCCAGAGCGGGACAACTTTTACTCTGGCCGGTTATCGCTATTCTACTGAGGGATTCTATGACTTCAAAGAGGCAAATGAAATAGGGTTATGGGATACAAATAATCAAGTGTATCAATACAACAAGCGCAGTAAAATACAGATTCAAATAAACCAATCCTTGGACAGTTTTGGCAGTGCCTATATTACAGCCTACCAGCAAGATTATTGGCATCAAGAAGGGCACGAGCGCACTTTTAATGCTGGTTATAACTTAACGTTAAACAATATCAGCTATGGGTTGAACTATACTAATACAAAAATAAAGGGTCACGACTCAGATCAACAGATTGCATTCAGTGTGCAGATCCCACTCAGTAAATGGCTTCCTAATAGCTGGGCCAGCTATAACGTTAATACCAGTAAGAATGGAACGACACGCAATCAGGTTGGTATTGCTGGAACTATGCTGGCGAATAATAACTTGAGTTATTCCGTACAAGAGAGCTACGGCAATAAAGGGGAAGGCAATGGTGGTAATATAAATGCAGATTATAAAGGGAGCTATGGGGAACTCCGTGGAGGATATAACTACAATCGGAATTCTCAGCAGGAAAATTATGGTGTATCTGGTGGAATTGTAGTCCATCCATATGGTGTGACATTGAGCCAACCTCTGGGTGATACCTTTGCGCTAGTCCGTGCTCCAAAAGCCAAAGATGTCAGCATTCAGAATCAAACAGGGGTTGCCACGGATTGGCGGGGATACACAATAGTACCATACGTGAGTGCCTATCGTGAAAACCGCATTGCGCTTAATCCAGAGACGTTTAATGACGATATTGATATTGATACAGCAACACAATCGGTTGTACCAACTCAAGGAGCCTTGGTTTTAGCTGATTTTAATACCCGCGTGGGGAATAGAGTATTAATGACCCTCCACTATAAAAATGGAACAGTGCCTTTTGGTGCAATAGTATCACTTCAGAGTGATAAAAATCTTATTACCGGTATCGTGGATGAGCATGGAGAAGTTTACCTTAGTGGCGTTTCGGATAAGAGTGTATTGAAAGTAACTTGGGGTAAAAACCAATGTATTGCAAATGTTACTCTACCCACACAACAAACAACGAAAAAAACAGTGATATATAAACTGACATCTATTTGTCAATAATAGCCTATTTCAGGGGGCATGATGAAAAATGTAATATGTAGTTGTAATACGATCGCATACAGATTAAGTAAGATATCTATTTTATCTCTTCTTGCAATAGTCGGAGTAATACTATCGGTAAATGTATACGCAGCTTGCCCCGCCAAGGGAACATCGACAGGAACAGTTACCTTTGGTACGCAGACTGTCACCTCAACAGCAGTTGGTGGTCTTATTGCCACCAAGACAGTGTCTATTGGTAGTGGTAATATACTCAATATTGTGGGAACACTTTATTATAATTTAACCAGATTTACCTCTCTGAGCAGTTTGGGAAATGGTATTTATGATACAAACATCCCTGGGATCGGTATTAGAGTGTACGTTGCAAATACGAGTAGTGCCAATATGTTTCCTAAAGAAGAGGTTAGGAATGGAACTGGGTACACGCAACCAGCTCCTTATATAGTAGAGTTGTATAAAACAGCCGCTAGCGTACAAAGTGGCATTATTACAACAGGCCAGATCGCCACTTTATCATGTGGAAGTCCGAGTACTAATATCTATAACGCAATAAATCTAAGTGCTGTCACTATTGTTGACTCAGCCTGTACAGTTAATTCTTCTGATATCACTGTACCTATCGGTAATGTGAATTCGTCCATATTTACCGCGGTAGGAAGCACAAGTAATGCAACGGCATTCACTATCCCTCTCACTTGCCCAAGTTCAGGGGTACAAGTCAAGATGCAATTGGATGGCAACACCGTGAATGGCTCAACCACTGCGTTGAGTCTAAATAATAGCGGCACCGATGGTGCTGCCAGTGGTTATGGTGTTCAGATTATCACAGGTTCTTCACCTATCGTTATCGGCACACCGACTGCAGTAGCCACAACTACGAGTGGTCAAGTAAGTATACCACTCAAAGCACGCTATATTAAAACATCAGCTATCAGTAATGGTGGCGTAGCAAATTCAACAGCAACGTTCACTATGACATATGAGTAAAAACACTGTAAATATGAACCATATAATGTCTCATATACATATTATTACTTGAAGTCGATGTTTTACGCACTTATTTTTATATATGAACTCAGATTCAGGCTTACCCTGATACTTAGTTTTTCTATCAGTAACCAGTACGGGAATAATTGTTTTGGTTATTTATTGTGTTGCAGAAGTCAAATTGAAAAATTATGACAAAAATAAGACCAACAATATTAACATGTGTAATTCATCTAACTTTACTGCACCAAAGAATCAATCTAAATTATCACAACTAGTCATGCTATAAAATAATAATTTTTTGACATAAATTCATAAAAATATGTTCCATCTAAAATATCATAATTTTATTTAACATCATAATATAACCCTACCTGCAGATCATTTACTTGTAAGTAGAGCTAACCATCATAAATTAAATATATAAACCACTAACAACTCCCTTAGCCATTTCATTCTAATTATTGCTAACTCCCTATTACTAACAGGAATAATACCCATTATGAATCGCTATATCTCCTCTTGATTTATTATTTAAAAACCTCAAAAAATCACTTGTACGAGTCGCAACTAACGAAAAAAGCACCCTACATAAAGATATATAAAATATAAGTACCAAAAAGGTTGAAATTTATAAAAAATATAAGCACACCTTTAATATGAAAATATTGAATTTGCGACTTTTAGTATCGCATTAAAATAACAAGGCAGAGCTTAAGTTTGAATTTTTCATTTTTTTAAATTTATCGATCGTACAACTTTAAAATTCGATATAATAATCTGCGAATTGTCTTTATTACTACATTAATGATACTGAAACACGAGCACCAGACGGAAAGCCATATTCCCCAAAAAAGTGAATTATTGAATTCTTAATGGGTTTATTGAGTGTAAGAAGAAGCTTACTTATCCAGTAAATTTTAATTAACTGTAATATTTGGGTTAGGGTGCATAATGAAAAAAAACGCGAATGAAAGTAAGAAAATTGACGTTCTTAATGCCATTATTTCATTATCTCAAGACAGAAATATCCTCCCTGGTTCAGACTCTGAACTTTGGCCAAATACTCGACAGGTGGCAGAACTTTGCGATTTGACAATTTATAAAGCCCGCTATCTTTTATTAAAACTAACGAATGAGGGTCTCGTTGATCTGGTTCCTCACGGCCTCCACAATTCCTTACACTGGAGGTTACATACACAAGAACCCGCACACATTCGTGTCCTTGACATGAATCAGGACGGTATTCAGGATAATACAGCCTTTACTATGTTAGAAATCACAACCAACGAAAAAAAACTTTCAGATATAGAGTTATCACCTGCACTTTCCTCGGATGAGCACCACCAAGAGTCTAACGGTTCTACGCTACTGGTGACTATCAGTGGCGTACGCTATTCATTGAATCTGGTTTTTGAACCACTCTATTCACCTAAAGGGGTATTAATCGCGCTTGAGGCCCTAACACGCCTGAGAAGTCATGATACGAGTAAGGACACTCTACTACCTACTGATTTCTATATGGCCGTGACCTCAAATGTAGCCTCGCAAATCCTTGACTGGCAACTACAATGCCTAATGATGCTCAAATCTTGGTTGGAACATCGTGGTGTGCGAGTTAGCTTAAACGTAAACCGGGTTCTTGCACATGCCTGTATAGACCAGGCTGATACGTTGAAAACCCTGTCTCCACTGCTGCGTTTGGAAATTAACGAACACTTTTTCACCCAAAAAATCGTTCCAGACAAAGACCCATTACTACATTCACTGGCACGTATTTGTCCATTGTGGCTCGATGATTTTGGCATTGGGAGCGCCAACTTGCAGGCATTAATGACTCGACAGTTTGAAGCAATCAAACTTGATGCCAGTGTATTTCGCCGCCTGAATAATTCATTGAGCGGTCATTTATTCATTGACGCTCTACGTCAGACTGCTGCTGAAGTCGGTACGCGACTAGTAATAGAGGGAGTGGAGACAGCGGAACATCTTGCAGAACTGAGTCAGAGCGGGGCTTGGGCCTTACAAGGCTGGTATTGGCCCGCGTTCAGCGCTGAAGATCTACTTAACAGCAATACTATAAAATCGATAACCCTTGGTAAGGATTTACTCTAAATTCCTTTTACGCGCAGCAAAATACTGTTATTCACCATGACTTCCCTTATACAAGGAAAGCACAACACACAGGTATCAAGATAGGCATGGGCCAGAGCACGACGATAAACAGCGGTACGGACTTCAACGGGCAGATAGGATTGATTCAGGGTATTCAGTCAACTAAAGCCGGACACGGATTTAGGCACATTGCTGTAGTCGGCGTTCATATTCATCCGGCGGCATATTTCCCAGCCGATAATGCCGCCTTTTCAGATTATAAAAAATGTCAGTATAATCAATAACATCAATATTCCCCTGACTTCGGGTTTTCTACCGCGTGGATAGCGACGACGCCCAGGGCGTTTATGTCGTTGTTCATTTCCATGGCGAAGAAGGCCGAAGCCTTTTTTAACCGGTCATTGTCGCTCTGCAACTGCCGTACCTGTTTTTCAAGTTCCTGTATTCGCCGTTGTTCCGGTTTTATAGCACTGGCTATCAGTGTGTTCCCGCGAATCTCTCCGTGATACTGCCGTAGCCAGTGTTGTAAGGTTGAACGGTTGAAAAACCAACATTCATTGTTTCAACAGCCTGAGTCACCGGGTTCTTATGCTGAAGAGCCAGATTGAAGCACTCCTGTTTAAACTCATGAGTAAATGATTTTTTTTCGCATTTTCACCTCGTTAGTGTTGCTCATTATATCTCTAACAAAGTGTCCGGCATTGCGGGCAATCATGTTCTGTTGTGAGGAGGATAATTGCTGTTTAAGCTGTCTAATCTCGGTTTTAAGGTCAGTATGTCGGCACCAATGTTTAAGTCCTGAATGGGTTACTGACATACCTAGACGAGAATAACTTGTACGTTTTTGGCTCGGAGCTGCTGCACGACCTTTTGATCCGCATCTTTGCCGGTGATCAGAATGTCTATCTTGCTGGCTGAACAAAACAGAATGCCTGCCCGTTGCCCCACCTTACTGCTGTCGGCTAGTACCACCAGTCGGCCCCCATGATTGAGCATTTTCTGCTCTGCCATGGCGGTCAGCACATCCATCTTGTAGAGACCATCTGCGGTAACACCTTTACCGCTTGTGAATACCCAGTGCCCTGCATAGAGGGAAGATATCTCGTCTTGCGGAGCCAGGGTGATGGATTGTGACTTATTGTATTGACCACCGATGATGACCACGCCGTCATGGTCATTCTCTATAAGATAGTTGGCAAGTGGGAAGTAATTGGTGATGACCTGGACATCCTGCCTGCAGATCTCCTGACCCAACATGAAAGCGGTGGATCCACAGTTGATTACCGCGCTCTCGCCCGGTTTGATCAGGGCTGCGGCAGCCTGGGCGATGCGCACCTTTTCGTTATGATTCAGGCTCTCGTTGCTGTCAAGGGGCGACCAGTGTGGCTTTCTCACTTGCATCAATGCTTCAGCACCGTTACGCACCTTGCGCAGCTTGCCGGAATCATTGAGCTTGTTGATATCGCGACGAGCGGTTGCCGGCGAAATATCAAAGGCTTGCATTATACTGCTGACCGAAAGGTGACGTTTCTGATCGAGCAATTCCAAAATGGCGTTATGGCGATGTGCTTCTGTCATATCATGCCTAATTATGATTTAACTTGATTGGAGTATGATTATATCGCGCATAATTTTTAATGACAGCTACCTTGCAAATTCTTTTGGTGGCTAGATATCAGGCAAGTGACAGACCGGCTTGTTGTCCCATCGTTACCAGTCGCGCTTTGGCTATTTTCAGGTTGTTGGTCCATTGCGCATCCTTGGCCCACATCTCCAGCACTAATGGCCCGCTGTAACCCATTTTTGCCAAGGTTTTAAAAATGGCGGCAAAGTCAACCTCTCCTTCCCCGATGACCAGATCACGGAACTGTCCCTGGCTATTGCCCGATACCTTAAGAGTGTCTTTGAGATGGATCTGCACAATATGATCTGCACTCAATTGCAGTTCGGTGCAGGTGTCATAGTTCCAGCCCGTGATATTGCCGACGTCCGGATAGGCCATAAAGTAGGGGGACGGTATCATCTTTTTCAGCACTTCAAATTTGCTCAGAGAGTTAAGATAGGGGGTATCCATGATCTCCACACCCAGCATGACACCAGCCCGTTCAGCCATTTTGGTCGCCGCTTTCATCCCTTGAATGAAATGTTGATGGGTTTCTTCACTTTGTGGCTCGTAATAGACGTCATAGCCTGCCAACTGGATACAGCGAATACCAAGTTTATACGACAGATTGATCGCTTTTTGCATAATGAGCGCCGCCGTCTCGCGGATAGCTGGATCTCGTGAGCCAAATGGAAATCGGCGATGGGCGCTCAGGCACATGGATTGCAGCGGGAAGCTGTGCTTCTCGCATAGGTGTCTAAGTTGATAGATCTCGGCATCTGACCAATCCAGCCGTTGCAGCTTTTCGTCTGACTCGTCAATGGATATTTCGATAAAATCGAAGCCAAGCTCTTTGGCCGAAAGAATTTTCTCTTCCCAAGCTAGTGTGGATGGTATCGCTTTTTCATAAAGGCCAAGGCGAAAGGTATGGTCAAAGTTATGCATACAAGCTCCTGCATTTCAGATAGGAAAATAGGTGTTCAGCACATCAAGGATCCCGAGTTTGTCGTTACTCTCGGAGGTTACCCGATCGGCCATCCGCTTGACCTGTGACTCGGCATTGGCCATGGCAATGCTTGCGAGGCAAAGCATGGAGGTATCGTTATGGTTGTCTCCGATGGCAACCAACTGGGCAGGATTGATCCCTTGCTGTTCGAGATATTCCCGCAGTCGCATCCGGGCAAAGTCAATCCGATTGGACCAAGACTGCTCGCCACTGAAGTGTTCACGAACCCAAGGATGGCTTGAGAAAGCCTGAATGGTCGCGATATCTTCCTCTGCGACGAACTTCCAGACATGGAGACTGTTTGCCAACTCATCTTCAAAGGAGTGAACGCAGGCCATCTGTGGCCGGAGCGGAGGTGGAAAGCTGGTAGCCCATTGTTGCAGTGCGTCCATGTAATGAACCGGATGATGGGATGAGCACTGGTCAACGTGGTGCCATCGAGGTCGAGGGCCAGGGCGAGATAGTTCATCGTCTGTTCTTCCTGGTGAGTGGTTAAGCAGCGGTGATTGATATGACACCTTGTTGGTACATATCAATCACCTTCCCTGGTGTTACTCGGAGGATTTACAGGAAGGATTTGTAAGGCAATTCCGGCTCGTCAATAAATATGTCATCGAAACCGCGCGGGTGCTGGTAGTGTCGCTTGTTCTGGTCGGTCGGGAAGGTGTACTTGCCACCGACTTGCCAGAAGAAGGGGCTGAAACGATAGCCGAGACGCTCTTTTTTCATGTTCCAAAGTACTTCGATTTCACGGGGGTCACTCTGGAAGTTGGCCCAGATATCGTGATGGAATGGGATCACTACTTTGGTATTGAGGGATTCCCCGGCACGCAAGATGTCTGATGAGGTCATTTTGTCGGTCACGCCGCGCGGATTCTCACCGTAGGAGAGTAGAGCCACATCGATCTGGTAGTCGTTGCCATGCTTGGCATAGTAGTTAGAGTAGTGAGAGTCGCCAGAGTGGTAGAGGTTACCGCCTGATGTCTTGACCAGATAGTTCACCGCTCGATCATCCATGCCATCAAGGATGCTCTTGTCTTGAGAAGATACGCCTGCCGGTAGAGTGACCAAGGCAGTACGGTCAAATGCATCAAGCACCTGGATAATGATATCCCCCACCGGGATCTCGTCACCGACATGAGCCACCACACAACGCTCGGCAGGGACTCCCCAGCGTTGCCACAGTTCGACACAGGCTTTGGGGCCGATGAACTTCACATGCTCACCGCAGTTTTGCAGGACGGCAGCAGCCACATTGACGTCGATGTGGTCGGCATGATCATGGGTAGCGAGTACTGCATCTATCTGTTTGATACCGAAAGGATCGAGCACGAACGGAGAGGTTCTAAGGTTAGGTTGCAGCTTGCGGACTCCTCCCATCCGCATCATCTGATGCTGCTTGTTCATATGGGGGTTGCCGTGGGTTCTCTTGCCCGTGCCACACCAGAAGTCGATGGCGATATTAGTATTGCCTTCAGACTTTAACCAGATACCGGTACAGCCCAGCCACCACATGGTGAAGGTGTTCAGTTTTACATCTTCCTGCTCAATCTCTTCATTCAGCCAGGTGCCCCACTCGGGGAAGGTGCTGAGGATCCATGACTCACGGGTGATTTCATCAATCTTGCTCATCTGACATACCTTTCTGGTTTGGATGATTCACACAGTTGTGATTCATCAGGTGATGACATGGCCTACATGGTTGCGAGCCAATGATTTGTTTTGATTTCTAATGACTATATATCTGCGCAATATGATTATCAATGATTGGCGTGATTTTTTTGTGACAACTGCAACAGTTTATCTCGATATAGAAATACAGCATCATTCAACACATTGAATTAATTGTTGTTTAACATTTTTATTTGACTTATGCGGATTTTTTGTATGGTTGCCATCATCCATTTAACCTAAATTTTACATTCGGATAATGCAGGGAATAGATTATCTCGACCAAGATCTTCATCACAATAAATCAAATAATGAGCATGTATGATTATTTCAGATCTTGTAGTGAGTGGAGACAGTTGAATCTGCTCGCGGGGAGTCAGGTAAAGCAATGCCCATATGAACGGTTATATGTACACACCAATCCAATAGCAATGAGTTGTCCTCATCTGGACGGAGCATAAATATGGAAACCCTCTACAACGTTTTTTTCATTTTTTACAGTCAAGTTATGACCAAAGCCCCCTTGCTGTTGGGGCTGGTGACCTGTATTGGCTATCTGCTACTCAAACAGGATGGTACCACTGTCATCAAGGGCACGGTGAAGACCATTGTTGGTTTCATGCTTGTCCAGGTCGGTGCCAGCACCCTGGTGGCAGGCTTCAAGCCAGTAGTGGATAAGATTGCGGAGTATCATCATCTCACCGGTTCAGTGATTGATCCCTATACCACCATGATGGCCACCATGGAGACGATGGGAGAAAACTACTCTTGGGTCGGCTATGCCGTATTGCTGGCCCTGGCGCTCAATATTCTGCTGGTATTGCTGCGCCGTTATACCGGGATCCGCACCATCATGCTGACCGGCCACATCATGTTTCAGCAAGTTGGTCTGATCGCGGTTTTCTACATGGTGATAGGGGCATCGATGTGGGAAACCATTCTCTACTCTGCTGTCATCATGGCGCTCTATTGGGGGATCTCCTCCAACATCATGTTTAAGCCAACCCAAGAAGTTACAGGGGGGGCTGGTTTCTCGATTGGTCACCAGCAACAGGTTGCATCTTGGATCGCCACTAAGATTGCGCCCAGACTTGGCAACAAGGAGGAGAGTGTCGACCATCTGAAATTGCCCAAATGGCTGCACATTTTCCACGACAGCATCACGGCGACAGCCATCGTGATGACCATCTTCTTCGGCATAATCCTACTTTCGTTTGGTCTAGATAACCTGCAAAAGATGGCGGGCCAGACCCACTGGTCAATTTACATTCTTGAGACCGGTCTCAAGTTTGCGGTCGCGATTCAGATCATCGTTGTTGGTGTACGTATGTTCGTTGCCGAGCTATCCGAGGCATTCAAGGGGATCTCCGAGCGCGTCATTCCTAATGCCGTGCTTGCTATCGACTGCGCCGCCATCTACGCCTACTCGCCCAATGCCATGGTATTTGGCTTCATGTGGGGAGCCATTGGCCAGTTCCTTGCCGTGCTGACACTGCTGGCCTTCAAGGCGCCGATCATGATCATTCCGGGCTTTATTCCCATGTTCTTCTCTAATGCCACCATTGGGGTGTTTGCCAACCACTTTGGCGGCTGGCGAGCGGTGATGAAGATCTGCTTTGTGATGGGGATTATCGAAGTCTTGGGTTCTGCCTGGGCTATTCATCTGTTTGCGGTCAACGGTACCAGCTTCAATGGCTGGATGGGCATGGCTGACTGGGCGCTGGTATTCCCGGTGATCATGCAGGGCCTCTCGCTCTCTTCTCTGTTCTTCTTTGTGTTGCTGGCTGGTACTGGGCTTTATATGTACTTCGCATCCCGCACCCTGCGTATGGAAGAGGATATGGCAGCACCCGGAGTGATCACAACAGAGGGGAAACCTGAAATTGTCAAAGGGAGAAATGCGGTACGGATCCTGGCAGTATGCGGAAACGGACAGGGTTCATCCATGATGATGAAGATGAAGATCGGCAAGTTTCTTGAACAACATGGTGTGCCACATGTCATGGACTCCTGCGCCGTGGCAGATTACAAAACTAAGCTTCAGACCACCGACATTATCGTCTCTTCCAAGCATCTGGCTGGAGAGATGACTCCCGGTGAGGGCAAGTTCGTGCTGGGTGTGCAGAATATGCTTAACCCCAATTCATTTGGTGATGAACTGCTGGGCATCATCAAGCACAACTTTGCAAATTAATCCAGAGAGAGCATTCTGCAAAAAGCAGTGGGCAAGGAGAAAAATATGAAATTCAAACAATCTTTAATCGAAAATGATTCGGTATTGCTCGGCGCTACAGCAACCGACTGGCGCAGTGCCATCAAACTGGGCACTGACATGCTGATACGCTCGGGTGCCGTTGAGCCTTGCTATCACGATGCGATCATCAGCAGCATCGAAAAAATGGGCCCATATATCGTGATAGCGCCGCAGTTTGCGATGCCTCATGCACGGCCAGAAAATGGCGTAAATCGTACGGCTTTCGCGTTAGTAACGCTGTCTATCCCGGTCAAGTTTGAGGGGGAAGATGAGTTGGTGGACGTATTGGTGACTCTTGCCGGTAGCACTTCGGATGAGCACATGGAGGGGCTGATGGAGGTCACTCAGGTACTGGAAGATGAAAATAGCGAGAGCGGGATCAATCTTGACAAGCTAAGAAAATGCCACAGCAAGGCTGAAGTATTTAACGTCATTGACCAAGCGTTGGCTAAAATTATCTGAGGTGCCCAAAGCGGCTCAGGAGAACGCAATGTACAAGTTATTGAAAGAGGCTGTACTGGAGACCAACCTGCTGTTACCCCGATACGGTCTGGTTATTCCCGCCTTGGGAACCATGCATGCTGATTATTTTTATGGGAATATTCCTTGCACGCGCCCGCAGACGTTGCCTGGTGCGGTAATTACGGGGCATGCACTACTTTGCAGGGGCAAGAGTGCAACACGCACTGGTCTTGGAGGCAGTTGCCACGATGGCTCTTGCTACTAGGATCTTGAATCCGGCGATACATATCGCTCAGGAACTGTCTGACAAACACTATTTCAGAAAACATGGTAAAAAATGCCTATTACGGCCAGCGTTAATTAGTCGATAAATTATTTAAACCGAACTGCTATTTATTTTTAGTGACTTTTTGTTACGGCCTTTCTTCGGATTTAAATCAATAAGCCATTTAATCACCACAAGGTTTTAAATAAAGGGGAATATATTATGACCAAGCCAATGTTACAAATCGCTCTGGATTCAACCGACCTTGCTACAGCAGTTGATATTGCCGATCATGTTGCCGGTTATGTAGAGGTAATCGAGGTTGGTACTATTCTGGCTTTCGCTGAAGGGATGTCTGCTGTACGCACTATGCGAGAGCGCCACCCGAACCACATTATTGTTTGCGATATGAAGACCACCGATGGTGGTGCCATTCTGGCGCGTATGGCCTTCTCTGCAGGAGCAGACTGGATCACCGTTTCGGCCGCCGCGCACGTTGCCACCATTGCAGCCTGTAAAAAAGTGGCCGATGAGTTTGGCGGGGAGATCCAGATCGAGATTTATGGTAACTGGACGCTCAATGATGCCAAACAGTGGGTCGATATGGGGATCACCCAGGCTATTTATCACCGTTCGCGGGATGCCGAGCTGGCCGGTATCAGTTGGACGCAGGCAGATTTGAGCAAGATGCGAGCGCTCTCCGAGCTGGGATTGGAGCTGTCGATCACCGGCGGCATTGTGCCGGAAGATATCCATCTGTTTGAAGGGATCCAAGCCAAAACGTTTATCGCGGGGCGCGCGTTGGCCTCTGAAAGCGGACAGGCAACCGCAGAAGCACTGCGTTGTGAGATAAACAAATATTGGTAAGTTGATGGTGATGGCGATCAGTGGGTTCTGTCGCATTAGGATAGGAAAGTTAGCAAAATTTCGTGGCCACATTTTTAGGTAGCCAACAAATAAAATGGTTCCACTGGTGATAAACGGGTCCGCTTGGAAAACGGAATCTATAGTCACTCCCGTTTTTGCAACACTGATTTTGAAGATATTGTTGGCTTGCTTGAATCTATCCGGCGTCTGAATGAGCTTAATTGCCCGCACCTTGATGAGTTCTGGCCTGATGAACCTCTAGAAAATATACGGCTTCAGATGAGCCTTTCCGTTTTACAGGTTCTTCAACAGGCCAGTTGGCCGTTCATATCATCAATAATCAGTATTCGCAAAACTAGATAATTGGCTGTTTAAAATTATTATCCTCGTTGGCTTTAGGCATGGAACGTCTGTTGCCGTGCCGTCAGTGCCCAGGCTATTCTGTCAGCGTGTTTGCCAGAAATTCAAAGAGCTTTGGCCTGGTAAACTTTTTACCCAGACCCAGATCGATACCAATGAATTCAATGTCTTTCATGATGGTTCTCCAGTTTAAGCCTGCCCTCTGCATAGCGGTATTTCATACGCCAGTATTTCGCCCCACTGGCACTGACTTCGAGATATAACCCTCCCCCATCAGTCAACTTGTAGGATTTCTCTTTCGGCTTTGCAGTCTCTACCTGGCGGGCATTGAGTTTCATTTGGGGGCATCTCTAAAATAACAGTATTTTTATGCCCCCTGTATAGGGTAGAAACCAGTAGACCACGGTAGATTCAGACAGACTACTTTCTCTATAACCATAGGATTATAAAAGGATTTATTGACGAAGAGAGAAAGCAGGAGATAGGCTTTGGCGGAAGATCACAGGAGTCGAACCTGCCAGGGACCGCTGGCGGCCCCATCTGGATTTGAAGTCCAGCCGCCCCACCGGGGACGATGATCTTCCATTTGGAAGAGGATGTAAGGCGGTGATTATAACGTGTTTATTGTATGGTGCTAGCCATTCAATAAACATGATAAATAATCCCCTCAAGTGGGGGGAAGGTAAGAGATGTTAGTGGGAGCGCCAAATCAGTTAATAACTCACTTCGCCATACTTATCACGATGCTCTTTCGGGGTAATGGAATAGCCTTTTTTGAATACCGAATAGAAGTATTGTAGCGATGGATAGCCACACATTTGCGATATTTCATTGATAGGCAAGGAAGTGGCAGCCAATAAGTTACGCGCCCGATCAAGCTTCTCTTCATGAATAACACCATGAATGGTCTGCCCGATATCATCCTTAAAGCGCTTTTCCAGATTTGAGCGCGACATTCCTACCGCATCTAATACCTGCTCGACCTTAATCCCCTTACAGGCGTGATGCCGGATATAATGCATCGCCTGAATCACTGCCGGATCCCGTAGCGAGCGGAAATCCGTTGAGCGACGGGCCATGACTTTAACGGGTGGCACCAGAATGCGCTGTAATGGCGGTGCTTCTTGTTGTTTTTGGCGCTGATTAAGGCGTTGATGCAACAACTTGGCTGCCCGATAGCCCATCTGCCGCGTCCCCTGTACCACCGAAGAGAGTGCCACCCGCGATAAATAGCGAGTTAACTCTTCATTATCGATACCAATAACACTCAGCTTCTCTGGCACCGCGATATCCAGATGCTCGCACACTTGTAGCAGATGCCGCGCTCGTGCATCCGTCACAGCAATAACACCGGTCTGGTGCGGTAAGGCCTGTACCCAGTCCGCCAGGCGGTTTTGGGTGTATTGCCAGTTAGCCGGGGCGGTAGCCATACCTTGATAAACCACCCCTTGGTATTGTTCCGCCGCTACTAGCTGCCGGAAAGCGTATTCACGCTCTTGTGCCCAACGCTTATCACTGCTGGCCGGTAAACCATAGAACGCAAAACGGTTTAACCCTTTCTCTTTTAAATGCATAAATGCAGCCTCAACCAGCGCTGCATTGTCAGTCGCAATATAATCGACTGGTGGATAATCTGCCGGTTGATGATAAGAACCCCCCACGCCGATTATTGGCACGTTAACATTTACCAGTAATTGCTCTATCTGCCGATCATCAAAATCAGCAATAACACCGTCGCCCAACCAATCTCGAATATTATCGATACGGCAGCGAAAATCCTCTTCAATAAAGATATCCCAATCACATTGTGAAGCCTGCAAATACTCGCCGACCCCTTCCACCACTTGCCGGTCGTACACTTTGTTAGCGTTAAACAGCAAGGTGATCCGGTAGCGTTTCTCAAACATGGAAATGGCTCCTGAAATGGGTGGGATATCAAGGCTCAATAAGCAGAAAGATCAATGCAGTATGGCATTGATCTCCCAGCGGAAGGATGGACTAAACCCGGCGTTTGGTTGCGGAATCCATCCATACAGCTAGCAACAAAATCGCACCTTTGACAATGTACTGCCAGAACGTGGGTACATCCAGCATACTCATCCCATTATCGAGAGAAGCCATAATAAATGCCCCCATCACGGCACCCGCCACACTGCCAATTCCCCCTGCAAGGCTGGTACCGCCAATCACACAAGCTGCAATAGCATCCAGTTCGGCAATATTACCGGCAGAAGGTGAACCAGCCCCCAAGCGGGAGCTAAGAATCAAACCGGCCATGGCCACCATCAATCCATTGATAGCAAATACCGCCAGTTTAGTGCGCTCTACGTTGACCCCAGATAAACGGGCTGCATCAATATTGCCACCAATGGCGTAGATCCGGCGGCCAAAAGCAGTCCGGGTAGCCATAAATATACCGGCCAGCATCAATGCCGTAAGAATCAATACCGGGGTAGGTACGCCGCGATAATCATTCAATAAATATATAGCCCCAAGAACTATTACAGCGGTAATAGATTGGCGAGTAACATCTCCTTGTGGTGCCGCAACGGGCAAACCCAGCCGAATACGGTGACTGCGCCGACGCCATTGCCAGGCCACAAACAGCATCAGGCCAATAGCACCGATACCAAAACCGAATCCATTAGGCAGATAGCTTTGACCGATTTGTGACATCGCATTGCTGGTTGGCGATACCGTGGTACCGTTGGTGATACCGATTAAGATGCCACGGAAAGCCAGCATCCCTGCAAGGGTGACAATAAATGAAGGAACCTTCCGATAGGCAACCCACCAACCGTTCCATGCTCCCAACACCAGCCCCAAGCCTAGCGTAACCACAATGGTTAGCGGCAACGGCCAGCCAAGCCACACATCAAAAATCGCTGCCACACCGCCAAGCAACCCCATCATCGAACCGACAGACAGATCAATCTCCGCGGAGATAATGACAAACACCATCCCCACCGCCAAGATGCCGGTGATCGCCGTTTGGCGCAGAAGATTCGAGATATTTCTGGCGCTGAGATACGCCCCTTCAGTGGTAAAGGTGAAAAACAGCATAATAATGGCAATAGCAGCCAACATGACAAAGACTTGCAAATTAACTGATTTTAGCCGAAATAGCGGCTTTTTAGCGCCATTATCTGGCGAGTTCAGTTCTGACTGATTAGCTTGCGACATGGGTTTCACTCCTGAGTGCGGCTTCCATGACCTTTTCTTGGGTCAGGTTATGGTTAATAAGATCAGCTTTGATGCGCCCCTGATGCATGACCAACACCCGATCACTTAATCCCAAGACCTCCGGTAATTCAGAGGAAATCACAATGACCGCAATCCCCTGCTGGACCAATTGATTGATTAATTTATAAATTTCATATTTTGCGCCGATATCAATACCGCGCGTTGGTTCATCGAGGATCAAAATTTGCGGGTTCAGTAGCAGGCATTTAGCCAGAATCGCTTTTTGCTGATTACCGCCGCTAAGGCGGGCAATTGCCAGCTCCGAAGAGGACGTTTTCACTTTCAATCGGGCCAGGGACTGCACAATGGTGGATTGCTCTTTGGCATCATCCAGCATGCTAAAAGCGCCGGTAAAATCATCCAAGGCCGCCAGTGTGATATTAGCACCCACCCCCATCACCGGTACGATGCCATCTTTTTTGCGATCTTCTGGCACCATTGCAATGCCCAGCTTCATTGCTTGCTGGCAAGTGTTGATGGTCACCGGTTTACCATCAATAAAGATATCTCCCTGCCAACGGCCCGGATAGACGCCGAACAGACATTGCACTGTTTCGGTTCGACCTGAACCTACCAACCCGGCAACACCTAAAATTTCGCCACGTTTTAATGTGAAAGAGACCTCATCAACCCTGCGAATATGGCGGTTGACTGGATGCCAGGCACAGAGATTCTCCACTCGCAGAATTTCTTCGCCAATATGGTGGGCTTCATGGGGGTAAAGCTCTTTAAGCTCGCGGCCTACCATCATAGCGATAATGTCATCTTCACTCATGGTCGCCGCCGGGCGGGTACCAATATGACGACCATCGCGGATCACACAGATATGATCGGATATCGCTTTAACTTCATTCAATTTATGCGAGATATAGATACAAGCAATACCGTGGTTTCGCAGGTCACGGATAATATCCAGCAAAATAGCGGTTTCACTTTCAGTCAGTGAGGCGGTAGGTTCATCTAACACCAGTAGCCGCACTTGTTTATTCAGCGCTTTCGCAATTTCAACGAGCTGTTGCTGCCCAAGGCCCAACTCACCCACGGGAGTGTGAGGGTCGACGAGCAGTTTGACCTGTGCCAGCATCCGCTGGCAGCGTAAATACATGGCATCGTAATCCATGATACCAAAACGCCCCCATTCAGAACCGAGGAACATGTTTTCCAGTACCGACATTTGTTTCACTAACGCCAGTTCCTGATGAATTATTGCAATGCCCTTTTGCTCTGTTTCACGAATATTTTTGGCCTGTAACATTTCACCTGAAAAAAATATTTCTCCTTGGTAAGAGCCGGTGGAATAAATACCACATAACACTTTCATTAGTGTGGATTTTCCCGAACCGTTTTCACCGCATAACGATAATACTTGCCCAGCCTCTAATGTCAGGCTGATATTATCTACGGCTTTAACCACACCGAATTGCTTGGTAATATTCTTCATTTCTAACAGGTAGGGCATAACCCCTCCTTAATACCGCTGATTTTATAGCATTGCGGCTACATTAAATAACGGCCATGTTAATAAATTAAATAACTGGCCGTTTATTACAAAGTCCAATCAGCAATATGCCAATCAATAAACATCTGCTTTTTTGTGGAATCCGTCAGCAATGATAGTGCTATCAATATTACTTTTATCAACTTGAATAGGTGTTAATAAATAAGCGGGAACATCTTTTATACCATTATTTAATTTACTGTTAGCTTTTGGCTCTTCACCTTTACCTAGTGTGACAGCAATTTCTGCCGCATCATTGGCTAATTTACTGATTGGTTTATATACGGTCATGGTTTGTGTACCGGCAACAATTCGCTTTATTGCAGCCAAATCAGCATCCTGGCCGGAAATAGCAACCTTCCCTGCCAACCCTTGTGCGGCTAACGCCTGAATCGCCCCGCCAGCAGTTGCATCATTGGATGCCACCACAGCATCAATCTTGTTATTGTTGGCAGTGAGTGCATTTTCCATGATTTTCAAGGCGTTTTCTGGTAACCATGCATCAACCCACTGGTCACCGACAATTTTTATTTTCCCGTCTTTTATCAGTGGATTAAGCACTGTCATTTGCCCTTGACGGAACAACTTGGCATTGTTGTCTACGGGTGATCCCCCCATCAGGAAGTAATTGCCTTGCGGCACCCGCTCAACCAGGCTTTTCGCCTGCAATTCACCCACTTTTTCATTGTCAAATGAGATATAAAAATCAATATCAGCGTTATTTATCATACGGTCATACGCCAATACTTTTATCCCTTCCCGTTTAGCTTCGGCGATAACGTTACTTAATACTTGACCGTTATAGGGAATAATAACCAACACATCAACGCCACGGTTAATCATATTTTCAATTTGTGACATCTGTGTTTCTTCATTGCCATTTGCAGATTGAACAAATACTTTAGCGCCGAGTGATTCAGCTTTGTTAACAAAAATATCGCGGTCTTTCTGCCAGCGTTCAAGGCGCAGATCATCTATCGCCATACCGATTTTAATTTCTTTACTGAATCCGGGCTGGCTAATCATCACCAGCGCGGCACATGCGGAGAGTAAAATGTTCTTAAATTTCATCTTTCGGTACCTTTCTTATTGTGCAAGCAGGGTAAGAGAAACGGTAAACATCAACTGCAATAGGGATTGTTGACGCTTATTTGCACATCGGCAATTACAGATTTTAATCCGCCAATTATGTTTTTTGGTTTAATGTTAATTTTATGATAACGATCATGTTTTCTTCACCATAAAATGCATGATTCCAGCGGAAGTTGTTATCCGCGCAATGAATATCTAAGCGTTTCTATAATTAAGCCGGTATTTATGAGATCTACGCCACAATTAATAATTCTCTGAATTTAAGTGTGAAATAACGTAATTGAGAGAATAGCTAACAACTCCGAAGATAAAAGCTCACCAGCCCGGCAAACGCAGGGCCAGCTTCCAAGGAGTATTGCATGCAATCTTATTTTGATGAATTAGAACAAGTGCGTTACGAAGGCAGCCAGAGCGCTAACCCGCTGGCATTTCATCACTACAACCCGGATGAGATTATCCTTGGTAAGCGAATGGCCGACCACCTGCGGTTTGCGGCCTGTTATTGGCATACCTTCTGCTGGGGCGGGGCCGATATGTTTGGCAGCAATGCCTTTGATCGCCCGTGGCAGCACTCAGGTGATGCACTGGCTCTGGCAAAACGCAAAGCCGATGTCGCGTTTGAATTCTTTCATAAACTGAATGTGCCCTATTACTGCTTCCATGATATTGATGTCTCGCCAGAAGGCGCGTCAATGAAAGAGTATCTTAATAATTTTGCTGTTATGACCGATGTATTGGCCGAGAAACAAGAGAGCAACGGCATAAAATTATTATGGGGTACAGCTAACTGCTTTACCCATCCACGCTACGGCGCGGGGGCCGCGACTAACCCTGATCCAGAAGTCTTTAGCTGGGCTGCAACTCAGGTCTTTACTGCCATGAATGCCACCCAAAAACTCGGTGGTGAAAACTATGTGTTATGGGGCGGGCGTGAAGGCTACGAAACCCTGTTAAACACCGACTTGCGCCAGGAGCGTGAGCAAATTGGCCGTTTTATGCAGATGGTGGTTGAGCATAAACACAAGACCGGTTTCCAGGGCACGCTATTAATTGAGCCTAAACCACAGGAGCCAACCAAGCATCAGTACGATTATGACGTAGCGACTGTTTATGGCTTCCTCAAGCAGTTTGGGCTGGAAAAAGAGATTAAAGTGAATATTGAGGCTAACCACGCCACATTAGCAGGGCACTCGTTCCATCACGAAATCGCCAGTGCCATTGCATTAGGTATCTTCGGTTCAGTGGATGCTAACCGTGGTGATCCGCAGTTGGGTTGGGATACCGATCAGTTTCCAAACAGTGTAGAAGAGAATGCGCTGGTGATGTTTGAGATCCTCAAAGCAGGTGGTTTTACTACTGGTGGGCTGAACTTTGATGCAAAAGTACGCCGCCAAAGTACTGATAAATATGACCTGTTTTATGGCCATATTGGTGCGATGGATACGATGGCGCTGGCACTGAAAACTGCCGCCAAAATGATTGAAGATGGTCAGTTGGCTCAACGCGTCGCCAAGCGCTATGCGGGCTGGAACACTGAGCTGGGCCAGCAAATTCTGCAAGGTAAACTGTCGCTGGAAGAGCTGGCACGCTATGCCGAGCAGCATAACCTGAACCCGCAACATCAGAGTGGTCATCAGGAACAGTTAGAAAATCTGGTTAACCGCTATTTATTCGGCTGATGCTTAAGATGGGGCACTCGCTGCCCCAACTTCACCTATAAGGAAGGCATATGTACATTGGCATCGACTTAGGCACCTCCGGCGTCAAAGCAATTCTACTGGCCGAAAATGGGCAAGTAGTTGCCAGCCAAAGTGCCGCTTTATCCGTTTCACGCCCGCACCCGTTGTGGTCAGAACAGAACCCGGCTGATTGGTGGCAGGCAACCGATCAGGCCATGCAAGCTCTGGCCGCAACACATGATTTGCAACAGGTAAAAGCCCTTGGGTTAACCGGCCAAATGCACGGTGCGACCTTACTGGATAAACAACATCAGGTGCTGCGCCCAGCTATTTTATGGAATGATGGCCGCAGTTTTGCCCAATGTCAGGCGCTGGAACACGCAGTGCCCGAGTCGCGCCAGATTACAGGTAATCTGATGATGCCTGGGTTTACCGCCCCAAAACTTAAATGGCTGGCTGAGCACGAGCCAGATATTTTTAGTCGTATTGATAAAGTACTGTTACCAAAAGATTATCTTCGCTTTCTGATCAGTGGTGATTTCGCCAGCGATATGTCCGATGCTGCCGGTACTATGTGGCTGAATGTTGCGCAGCGTGACTGGAGTGATGAGATGCTGGTCGCCTGCGGTTTAAACCGCCAGCACATGCCAGCGCTGTTCGAAGGTAGCCAGATTACCGGCCATGTCAGTACAGCTATTGCCCGCCGCTGGGGCATCAGCACCATACCGGTAGTGGCTGGGGGGGGCGATAATGCTGCCGGTGCCGTTGGTGTTGGCCTGTATCAGGCCGGGCAGGCAATGTTGTCACTGGGTACCTCCGGCGTCTATTTTGCCGTCAGTGATGGCTTTCTCAGCAACCCCGCCAGCGCGGTTCATAGTTTCTGTCATGCATTGCCGAATACCTGGCATCTAATGTCAGTGATGCTAAGTGCCGCGTCCTGCCTTGACTGGGCTTGCCAACTCACCGGTGTCGATAACGTTCCGGCGCTGATAGCAGAAGTCGAGAAAGCACCGCTTGCTGCTACCCCGGTATGGTTCCTGCCCTACCTTTCTGGCGAACGGACTCCCCATAACAACCCCAATGCTAAAGGGGCTTTTTGGGGATTTACCCACCAACATGGCAGAGCAGATTTAGCCCGTGCAGTATTGGAAGGTGTGGGATTCGCCTTAGCTGACGGGATGGACGCGGTGCATGCCAGCGGATTACAGCCGACTTCAGTCACATTGATTGGCGGGGGGGCTCGCAGTGCCTATTGGCGGCAAATGCTGGCTGATATCAGTGGCCAAACGCTGGAATATCGTACCGGAGGTGATGTCGGCCCAGCGTTGGGCGCAGCCCGGTTAGCTCAAATTGCACTAAATCCAAAAACGCCATTAGCGAACTTATTACCAGAACTGGTGCTGGAACAAACCCATTTACCTGATGCAGAGCGGCATCACCATTACACTGCTCAGCGAGTAATCTTCAAAAAGCTCTATCAGCAATTACTGCCGTTATGTAAATAAATAACACTTCGAGGCTGGGGATAATATCCCTCAACCCCGAAGTAACGTATTAGTAATAGTTGATTTTTACGATGGCAGTGGCATCAAATTGGCCCAACCGTATTGATTGCCCGGCGATAGCATTCAGGCTGGCCGTATAGTTTCTTGTTACCTGAGTCACATTGTTCAACTGCGCAAATTCTATATAACGGTTATATACAATCGCCTGGCTGGCATCATTGTAAATCGTCAATTTTGTGCCATTCTGCATATCGATGGCATTATCACCCACTAACGGATTAGTGGTTGAGAACTGCGCCTGAATAGAAAAATTGGACAAGCAACCTTGTTTGACTGCGGTAATGGAAAACGGTTGGCTGATATTGTTGCCGCTATTTTGTAGCAACGCTTTATTAAATACGCCAAAATTCACAATCTGTGATTCTGGATATACCACCAAGTCTGCACCGCAGGCGATAAACCGCACACCCGTTAACCCTGATAGGGCGTAACGCAAGTTCTTTGCCCCAGCAGTCAAGTTCAGACCGGTTGAACCATCAAGTTGGAATACCGTGAAGTTATCTGCGCCGACATAATAACCGCTCGAAGGTGGGTTACCGGTCACTTTAATATAGAGTCGGAAAGTCACCGTAACGGTAACGTTTTGCCCTCTAACTATCGCAGGGGAATTAGTATTTAAACGGGCCGCGTTAGTTTCTAACTCCTGCCCATTATAGCTGACACCTAATTGCAAACCCTGTCCCAACGATTGATGTAGCGGGTTAAAATAGAACCACACTTGGTCAACCGTCGAGCCTAATACGTTATCGCAATAGGCTGTAACAGTAATATCGTTCGATTCCCAGACTTTCGTCCCTGCTGCAACATTCGATGGTATCGCTAATTGCCCGATAGGTATCGCGGGCTTAATCACAACCCCAGTCCCCTTTTCAACACAATCAAGGGCATAAGCAGCCTGCGATAACAGCAGCGCCACCAATAAAATAACTACCGAGCCACCCATCCGGCCCGTTTTATTTAACATAGAATGAGTCATTGTCATTCCTTTACCGGTACCGGAACAGGTTGTGCGCATTACTTTTTCTTTTCCGCTGGTAGAATTTGGCAATCAACAGCCGAGCAGTTAAAAATACGTATGACCATGCCACCAAAATCATCCATATAACCAACACTATAGCGGTTGCCCCTATAACCTGGCGTCTTCGCAATCTCAGTGCCAAAAGGCGCGATCATTAAGCTATCGAAACCGGGGAAATTACCGCGATTATCCTGGCTTAAGTACCCTAACGTGATGTAATACGGTGTCGGGTTATGAATTTTCAGGCTTTCACCTTGCTTGCTAAGCTGTAATTTCTCCTGCCAGATCTCGTTGTAATCTGCTTTTATCGCCGTAGGGCGGTAAAATAGCTTCACTCTATTTTGAATCGCAATTTGCACCACGTTAGTCATTTCACTTTTCGGTGGTACTTCCCGCACGTTAAAATAGAATAACGTCTCACGATCAGTGGCTAACTTTTCAGCATCAGGCAATTTCATAATACGCACTTGGCTTTTTTGGCCCGCATCAATCCGTTGCATCGGTGGCAAAGCAACCAATGGGCTATCTATTTTCTGACCGGCGGCATTTTCTAACCATGATTGCGCCAAATAAGGTGATGTTTTACTCTGGTTCTGCAAAATAATACTGGCAGACTTGTCGTTACCGTTGAAGATAATCCGAGTGCGATCAAGGTTAATCGCCGCCTCGCTGACTATTGAGGTAAACAATAAGGCTATCCCTACCAGGGCTTTATTTATCGGCTGGTTTTTCCTAATAGGCATCATATTATTAAGGTCTTTCATGCTCTGTTCCGCTCTAATTTGTATCGTTATGCTGTGAATAACTGTTTTAAGTAAGTAACAGTTTAGTGTTAATTAATACTTGCCCACATTGTAGTCTAGTCTACTGACAAGGAAGGAGAATCTTCCCTGAATTCATGCCGTTATTTTCCGGCAATATTATTTTGCACTGTTTTTTACCCCACTGAACCGTCAGTTTCCCGGCATCGTCTAAACCTGCTAAATAGGTCAACCCACTCTCACCTAAAATACCCACCTCAGCCCCGGTTTTATCGGCAAGAACCGATGACCCAAGTGGCGGGAAACTACCATCATCAAGGCGGATTATGGCCATAATTTGCTGGCCTTTTACTGCCCTAATTTCACGGTAACCAATTGCCCCTTCAGTCAGAGTTTTTTGGATAACTGTACTATAAACTTCAATATCTTCCGGCAGGCTTTGCACATCGACCCGCACGTCAGACTGCTGATAACTGGTGACACCATTTACTACCGCCACACCAAACCGGTTGGTAATAGCCGAATTATTGTTCAGTGACACGCCTGAAACATCACCGGTATCAATCATTATTCTTGGCTCGTTACCGGATTTATTCTGGTGAGCTGAAACACCTTTCGCTGTCGCCGTTATCGAGCCATACCAGTTGGTATTCAATGAGTTATATTCATTATTTTTATGGCTGGCATCGACACCAAACTCACCATAAGGGGAGCTATGTTGATAGCCACCACGGAACACGCCATTTCCTTGCTGTATTTCAGGGCTGGCCCCCCCAGCACTAACGCGCCAGATATTCCTCGGATCCTGGCTGTTGAAATAGGAGATATTCTGTGAGTAACCGTTGTTCTTATCATGTTGCGCGTCATAACTGACCTGCTGCCCAACACCAATCGGGACGCTGAATGAGAAGAACACCTGATTTTCGCTTTCATACTGGTATTTTACTTTATTGGCAGAGATTGTCGTCGAAATGCCTTTAAAAGAGCCAATATCAAAAATTTTGCTGACAGAAACACCGTAATTATTACTGGATACATCATTCCAGTAAGTTTTATGGGTGGCCGATAAGTACATTGTGATATCCGGCCAGGCCAAGTATTGATTCGCAGTCACGGTGTATGTTTGCTTATCATTTTGTAGATAATTATTGCCATTTAGCCGATCCAAATACTGGCTCATGCTCATAAAGTTCTTTTCGGAAAAACGATATCCGGCAAAGGTAATCTGGCTATTAGTCTGGTCAAAGCGCTTGGAATAGTTGACCCGATAACTTTCGCCACTCTGCTTGCCGTCATGCGGTAACTGAGAGCGAGAATGCGTAACATCGACAGACAACGCACCGAAGTCATGCAAATTTTGCCCAGCACCCATGGCTACCGCGGTGTAATCCTGTGAAGTTGCTATCACCCCGCCATACAAGGAAACATCATTAAATGCCCCCCACGAGAATTCGCCATTAAAGAACGTGGGATCACTTACCGCGTTATTATTACCCTGCATCGGGCGGCCCAAAGCCGTTTTATAACGGATAGCACCTTTCCGAGTTAAGAATGGTACGGTCGCGGCGCTGACTTGAAAAGTAGTGACACGACCGTCCTCCTCTTCTACGCGGACATCAATATTCCCCTGTACCGCTTCACTGATATCCTGAATAACAAACGGCCCCGGAGCGACGTTGGTTTGGTAAAGGGTACGACCATTCTGGCTCAGAATAACTCTGGCGTTAGTGCGAGCAATCCCGATCACCTGCGGTGCATAGCCACGCATTGTCGGTGGTAACATCCGTTCATCACTGGAAAGTGATGCCCCCAGAAAACGAAATGAATCGAAAATACTGGAACTGAGATAGGTTTGGCCGCCAACAAATTTAGCCCCTATCGCCGGGATAGCCCTAAAAGCATACACTTGCGACCAGTCAAAATTACTGTAGTGCGAGCCTTCTGTTTCATTATTGGTATATTGATAATCAGCACGAATCCGCCATGGCCCCATATTGGCACCCGCAGTTCCATAGCTGCTAAAATTAGTGCTACTGCTACCACTTTTCGGCGCATAACGATTACCAAACAGGTTGTAATCTAATATAACGCCGGGAACACCATCATCCCATTGAGAAGGCGGCACCCAGTTAGGGTCGCTATATGCCAGCCATGCTTGTGGAATAGAAATAATTAAGTATTGTTTTTCTTTATCGTAATTTGCCGTAATTTCTTCTTTTTGATCAATAGAAACGCACTTGCCATCATTCCATAATGTTAGCGACTCGCGAACAGTTGGAGATAAGCCCAACAGGTCAACTAATTCTGGCGACAGACATAATTTAGTTGACGTCCCATTATCAACAGATAAATAGGCTATTAGGTCGCGTTCAGGCAACAGTCGGCCATTAATCAGCACATCAAGTAGATAATTACCTGCAGGGGTATAATCATCAACTTCAAAGCGAGATAGGTCAATGTTACTGCGATCTTTTGCATCAATAATATTGGTATTGAACTCTACAGCCACCGCTCGTCCAGGCAAGAATAAACATATACCGGCCAACGTTAATATTTGCACCATTCGAAAGATCATTTCTTTTCTTCTAGATTTATATTGCATAAATAAATCACTGTCTTATGGCAAAGTATTAATAAAGGGGAGTCTCCTCCCCTTAAATTGAAGCTATATATCCGGTAACCCGAACAAGTACGCACCGCTAACGCCACTGTTACGTCAAGTACAAGGGTATTACCCAAAGTAATTGGTGTTTCAGCAAGGCAGCAAACAAATAAATCCCGATGAGCTGACTCCAGTCAGTGATTCGGATGAATGAGTGCCGCTAACGCTGCTGTTACGTCAAGTACCAAGGGTATTACCCAAAGTAATTGGTGTTTCAGCAAGGCAGCAAACAAATGAATTCCGATGAGCTGACTCCAGTCAGTGATTCGGATGAATGAGTGCCGCTAACGCTGCTGTTACGTCAAGTACCAAGGGTATTACCCAAAGTAATTGGTGTTTCAGCAAGGCAGCAAACAAATGAATTCCGATGAGCTGACTCCAGTCAGTGATTCGGATGAATGAGTGCCGCTAACGCTGCTGCAACGCCAAGTACGAAGGGTAATTTTATTTATAGTTCAGCGCGTAAGTAGCCTGAGACACAATAGTACCGGTTGTTACAGGTGCGCCGGTTGCTTCAACGCGAGCTGCGAATACTATCTGATTCGGGCCAGTGACCAAGTTGACATCGGCACCGGTATCACCCACTTTCAGCAATGCGCCGTTAGTGTCGATCAGACGAATACCTGCACCACCTGCGCTACCGGTGTTTGCCAGCAATGCAGGAGAGGTTGCATCAGAAACGCCGCCGAAAGTTACGCTAACTTTAGACATTGCTGGATAAGTTACTGAACCTGCGGTTTGTTCAGTCAGATCACAATCTTGCAGATCAATGCTGTATTGAACGTTCTGAGAATATTTATTGCCGGTTTCTAATACTTTATTCGCTACCTGACCCAGATCTACGCTGATATCAGTAGAGTTTGGCGCGATAGAGCACGGTGCATTAATAACAGTACCGGTGAAATGAATACGGCCATTACCTTCATCAGCAGCAAATGCCTGGGAAATGAAAGCGGAAGATGCTAACGCAATAATAAATGCACTTTTCTTAAAGTTAGACATATTAAAAAACCTTTATTTAGACACCATATTTAAAAAATACGCTAATGGAATACCATCAGCGGCTCACGTCATTACCGATGGCTATACCACGATAAAATAAACAAAACCATGGAGATAGTAATTTAATAAAAAATGAAATCACAAAATAATGCTGAAATTAAATTGTAAAAATGCATTCCAGAATAAAAATCCCAGAATTAAGTTTCAAAATTTAAATTTTAACCATCAAAATGTAATTTATATTAAATAGTAGTCGATACTTTATAAACCTCCATGTATTTATATTACTTAGCCGTTCTCGCCCCGACTGGACATGAATAGGACTATACGCGATCTTTTTATCTAGTAAATACGCATTTATCAGCCAAATCGATCGTTATCCATAATATATTTAGCTTTTTATGCTATATAAATAGCTTAATTGTAGCTGTTTACGCCAAATTTCACTAGCTAATCAAGGTTATGCTTCAAATATATTAACAATATCAGCAATAAATCTTATCTGTGCTTATTCGACAAATCAGAGGTATCGACATGCTAAATGGAAAGTTCCTACAAAAATGCAGGAATATATTCATACAGTATCAATGGAACTGTTCTTTTCATTGTTTCAAATTGTATATTCTAGGCAGTGAATGAATTTTTAAGTCAATTTTTGTTGATACAAAAGAGGTTGGATACAGAACAATACATACACCAAGATTTCAATATACAAGTAGGTGGCGAGTAATGAGCACAGCTAACACACCTGTAAGTTGAAGGATAACAGGTATAAACCAATAGAAACTGGTCCCTTTTACTCCCTATGATGGCCGGATTTGGCATTCCTCTCTATCTAAAACCCGCCCATTATGGAGTCACACTCATACGATGGAGGGCCGGAAATGACTAACAGCGCATTATTGATTATTGATGTTCAACAATCTTTCGAACATAAAGATTTTTGGCAGCAGCATGATTTGCCCGCCTTCTCTGCGGCGTTGAATCAGTTAATTAACGGCTGTAAGCTGCGAGGAGTGGCACTGGTAGACGTTTTCCATGTCGCCCCAGAAGGGCCGTTTTCACTGGCTTCTGGCTATGTTAAACCGATGTCGCTGGTTTCCCATCAGGCGGATGTTACCGTGCAAAAGCGGGTACATAACGCGCTAACTGATTCAGGGTTGGATCAATGGCTAAAGGAAAGGCAGATAGATCATCTGATTATTGCCGGTATGCGTACTGAGCAATGCTGCGAAACCACCGCCCGTGTGGCATCGGATTTAGGTTATCAGGTGACCTTCGTGACTGAGGCCACGCTAACTTTCCCAATGACACAACCTAATGGCGTGGTATTGAGCAGCGAAGAATTGAAGCTGCGTACTGAAACCGTGTTAGTCGATCGGTTTGCCACTATCCGTACTGTCGCGGAAACACTCGATACCCTTGATACACTGCCGTCAGCCGTGCTTGCAGAAAAAACAGTAAACTGGCAACCACAGCCTTATTTGCCACGAGATATCACCTCTGCCGGCGTTAAATATCTTAAGCAGTGGCAGTTGAAGCGCTATGTTATCCGTTACTCGCAGGCTCAAGGTGACACGCCAGATTACGCCCCCGCTTATCAGTTAGTTGGGCAGTGGTTACCTGATGAAGCAGAAACAGTGAACCGCCCAGGTATTGGTTTTGTAATTGAGCATCAGGGGAAAACACTGAATTACCTGATTGTCGGATGGTGGGATAATGAAAACGAACTGCGCGTGAAAGTCTGGGTGCAAGAGCAGGGAGTGTGGCGCGCGGCGCGGGATGAATCATTCTGTGTGTGGGATTTACAGGTCATGGCCTTTGAACGCGATGCTTTTGTTGCTACTTTGCTACAGCATACCCCGGATATTCCGGCTTACCTGAACCGTTATCTGACGGTAACTGTGGATTAACCATGCAACGAAATGTCTATTTTCTATTGCTTCCCGGCGTGCTGTCGCTGGATTTAACTGGCCCTGCTGAAACTTTACGACTGGCAGGGTCGTTTAATTTGTTCTATATCAGCCCATTACCGCAAGTAACGGCCTCCACTGACATGGTGTTAGGCCATTTACACCCTCTGCCGGATAGCTTACCGGAAGGCAGTTTGCTGGTCGTGCCGGGGGTGAGTGATTCACGCCACTACTTTGCAACTGAAACGGCAGCAGTGGCCCGTCACTGGTTACAACAGCAAAAAATAGCCATTACACAGCAAAAAACGATCTTGGTTTGTGTCTGTTCCGGTGCATTACTGGCAGCGCAAGCGGGGCTACTGGACGGCTATCAATGTACCACTCATCATAATGTACTCGAGCGATTACGCCAGCAGGCACCTGCCGCACAGACAAAAGAAAACCGTATCTTTGTTGAAGACCGTGGCGTGTATACCAGCGCCGGAATTACGGCGGGTATTGACCTCTCTTTACATCTGATTAGCCGCTATTGCAGCCCACAAACTGCATTAGATGTCGCGCGGGAGATGGTGGTTTACTTTCGGCGATCAGGCGATGACCCGCAACTTTCACCCTGGTTACGTTACCGTAATCACCTGCATCCTGCGGTACACCGTGCGCAGGATGTGATATCGGCTGAACCTGAAGCCGAATGGTCACTACTTCAGGTCGCGCAGAAAGCACATGTCAGTAGCCGCCATTTAACGCGGTTATTCCGCGAACATGTCGGGATCAGTGTGCGTGAATTTCACGAACAATTACGGGTCGCAGTAGCTGAAGTTCGCCTGCAAGAAGGGTTTAATCTGGAGAAAGCCGCGCTGGCTGCCGGGTTCTCCTCCGGCCGTCAGCTTCGGCGCGCACAACAGCGTGGGCAAAGGTCAGTTAACTAACCAGACGCCGCCGGTCAATACGCTGTAACCCCATCGATAGCAAAGTGCTTAAGGCCAGAGCCAGTGCGAAAACATAGAAAATATCCAGTATCGGATAATCAGTAAAGTCGTAATGATGGGTGCGGATAAAGTGAATAATAAGCGCGTGGAAACCGTAAATCGCCAATGAATGCCCGGCGAGCCAGCTTAACCAGCCAATTTGCTGGTTCATGCAGTTTTTAAACCACACCAGCAGTGATACCGACGCAACGAAGACCAACGGGCCACAATACATATAGAAAGTATCCGCAAAACTGCCATTAATCCGCGTCTGCTTTTCAGTTGAGATAGCAATAAATATTACGCTGGCGATAAACAGCAATGCCGCCCCCCAACTGGTCGCTCTGCCTTTTGTTTCCAACATGCCGATTGCGCGCCCTAATAGCGCATACAGCAAGTAATAGAACGTATCACCATAGATATAGAGGTTGATTGGCAATAAATGGAAACCGCCAATCGAATACTTGCTAGCTTGGGGATTGGCAAACACTGCCAGCAGCAAAATCACTACCGCCAGATAGCGGCCTGATACCGGTTTGACATTAATCAGCGGTGAAACCAGATAAACCACGATAATGGCGTAGAAAAACCACAAATGGTAAAACACCGGTTTTTGCAGGATATTCTGTAATGAGGCCCAACCGTTGATCGGCGTCAGGATCGAAATATAAATCAGGGCAATCACACTGTAGAACAGCAAGCATAACCCGATTCGAGTAAAGTGCTTTTGCTGTGCGCTTTTTTCACCAAAAAACAGATAACCGGAGATCATAAAGAACAAGGGCACACATGCACGAGAAGCCGAATTAAGCAGATTGGCAATATCCCAGTTAGCCTCACCCACCTGAGCACCGCTGGTGACGTAATAGGTCGTGGCATGGATCATGACCACCATAATGCAGGCCACCGCCCGCAAATTATCAATCCAGCCAATCTTATTGGTCATGCATACTCTCTATCACCTGTCAGCATACTAAAAGCGCTGATCTATTTACGGTATCAATAATCAGGTTGCAAACAATAACGTAAATTCGATTTATACCCAAAGTAAATGAAACAGCATCAAGGATAAGGTATGAGCTTACACAAGGTAAGTGATTCGGGTGAATGAGCGCAGCTAACAATGCTGTAGCGTCAAGGACGAAGGGTAATTGTTGCTATAACGTTATATTGACGGCAAAATAACCGACCTGACGCGCTCTGAATGCACATCCTGTCTGAGCCGCATCCTTTTTTACGTTTATTATTAATAGCTTAATCTATGCAAACTTCATTTTCACCCGCGACACGTTTAGGTCGGCGGGCGCTTTTATTCCCTCTTTGTTTAGTATTGTTCGAATTTGCCGCTTATATCGCTAACGATATGATCCAGCCAGGTATGCTCGCGGTAGTGGCTGATTTTAACGCCAGTATTGAGTGGGTTCCGACATCTATGACTGCCTATCTGGCTGGCGGGATGTTCTTGCAATGGTTGCTTGGGCCACTATCAGACCGCCGTGGGCGCCGTCCGGTGATGTTGTTCGGTGTCGCATTCTTTGTGGTGACATGCCTTGCCATCTTGCTGGTCAATAGCATCGAACAATTTATTGCCATGCGCTTCCTGCAAGGGATCGGCTTATGCTTTATTGGTGCCGTCGGCTACGCCACTATTCAGGAATCATTTGAAGAAGCGGTCTGTATTAAAATTACCGCGTTAATGGCCAATGTCGCCTTGATTGCCCCACTACTCGGCCCGTTGGCCGGTGCCGCCTTGATTCATGTCGCCCCGTGGCAGGCAATGTTTGTGCTGTTTGCGGTGCTGGGTGCCATTTCATTTGTGGGCTTATGGCGCGCCATGCCGGAAACCGCCGCTCTGAAAGGGGAGAAACTATCTGTGGCAGCGATGTGGCATGACTATAAGTTGGTGCTCGCCAACCGCCGTTTCATGTGTGGTTCCCTGGCGTTGGGCTTTGCCAGCCTGCCATTACTGGCGTGGATTGCGCAATCACCCGTCATTTTGATCAGCGGTGAGCAGTTATCCACTGTTGAGTATGGTGTTTTGCAGGTGCCGATTTTCGGCGCACTGATTATTGGTAACCTGGTGCTGGCGAGATTGAGCGGCAAAACCAGTATTCCACGCCTTATCCGCTACGGTGCTGGCCCGATGATTATGGGCTTACTGATTGCCGCAGGCTCAACGCTCTATTCATCTCATGCTTATCTGTGGATGACCGCAGGGCTGAGCCTGTATGCCTTTGGTATTGGCTTGGCTAACGCCGGTTTGGTGCGGTTGACACTGTTCTCCAGTGATATCAGTAAAGGTACGGTATCTGCCGCCATGGGGATGATCAGTATGATGGTCTTCACCTTCGGCATCGAGTTTGCCAAGGTAGCTTACTTGTGGGGCAACAGCGGTATCTTTAACCTGTTCAATCTGATCAGTGGCTTGCTGTGGCTGGGCTTGGTGATGATATTTATTCGCCGTCAGCCGGAGGCGGTTACTGCGGAGTAGTTTTAAAGCGGGAGAGAGGCAGCGCTTTTCTCCCGCTAAATATTTTTGTTAGCGTAACTTTAAAGCTGAAAAGCTGTCACGCCATATAACTATCCTTGCGAATTAGGTTAGCGCCAAAAGCAGCACCCAACAATTAATACATCTCATGCGCTGGATATCGTAAAAATTACACATTAGGAGATGTATTGAGAAACAGTCCGCAGTCACGCAACAAATGGTCATTGCCACGGCGGCGGGTAAATCCGCTGCGGTCAAAGAATTCAAGAATTTGAATCGCGAGCTTGCGGCCAACACCCAGTCTATCGCGGAAATCTGAGGCACAGGCGCTGCCCTGGCTGGCATCCAGCTCACGTACCAAATCAGCGAACTGCTCAATACGCTGGCTGCGATAGTAGCGATCAGGAACAATTGCCGTGATATAGCCCAGTTGTGCGGCTTTGCGCAATAATGTGCGCATCTCACTTTCCTCAATCTGCATCTGTGCCGCCAAATCGCGCACCCACCAAGGATCATCGGCAAAATAGGATGCGACCTGCTGCCACTGAGCTTGCTCCTCGTCAGTAAATGCCAGGCCATGAGCTGACAGATGTAGCCAGCCACGGGTATTCTTTAACACCCCTTCAGCCAGCAAATCATCAATCAAACGGAATACCAGCCCCTCATCCAGCGTTGGTAAAGCCATGCGCCGCAAGCGCGCCCGCCCTAATCCCAACTGATCACCATGCTGTTGGTGATACAGGCACAAGACATGTAATAAGGTTTGTTGCGCCTGCTGAGCATGAGGGCGCGACAGTGCGATATCACCGGCGACAACACTGTCGGTCTGCGCCAGTAAGTCCGCCATATCACGTTCAGTTAGCTGGCGCGCCCAACTGAAGTCAGACAAAGAAACCGGCCCTTGGGCCAAATGTAAATCTAGCACTTCACGGTCGGAGGCTGCCTGAGCCAGCGCGGTTAACCAAGATAAATACGCAGGTTGCCGTTTGCCGCGTTTGGGGGCCGTCAGATGAATCACCCGAGCACCGCCCAAGGTCTTCTTCGCCGCAATATCACGCAGAATAAGACGATCGTTTTCAGCCAGCGATAGCGGGTTATCCAACAGCAGTTCAGCAAGTATCGGTTGGGGGTTCTCGTCGGCGGGTTGTGGATTCGTCAGTAGCGAAAAACGCCCGGTAATATGACTGGCGGCATGATGCAAATGTAAAGATTGCCAATGTTGGATCGGCGTATCGGCATCCACAATAACAAGTACTCGATCCGTGGCCTGCAGCGGCTGTCGCGTTAATAGCCAGTCACCCCGGTTGATCTGCTGTTTGCTGATATCGCCACTGATATTCAGGGCGATACGCTGACCAGCTTGCGCCTGTGATGTATTTTGATTTTGGGCATGGATAGCACGCACCCGTACCGGGCAATCACCGCCAGTAAGCCATAAGGTATCGCCTACCGCCACCTGACCTGCCAACGCCGTGCCCGTTACCACCAAGCCAGCCCCTTTCACACTGAATGCGCGATCGATAGCTAAGCGAAAACGCCGCGATAACCGGCTGTGCTGTGCATTTTGTTGGTGATATTGCGCCAGATGTTCACGTAATTCGTTGATGCCACGCTCGGTCGCCGCTGCCGTCACAAATAAGGTGACTTGCTCTGCTTGCCAGCCCTGCGCCACCAGCTCAGCCAGAACCTGCTGGCGAACTTGCTCGATACGCTCATCATCAACCCGATCAGCTTTAGTCAGTGCCACTGTCAAAGTTGGGCGACCGCTGAGGCGTAAAATCGCCAGATGCTCGCGGGTTTGAGCCATGACACCATCATCACAGGCAACCACCAGCAAAGCATGATCAATGCCGCCCACGCCCGCCAACATATTGGCTAAAAACTTCTCATGGCCGGGGACATCGATAAAACCCATAACGCTGCCATCGGGCTGGGGCCAATAGGCATAACCCAGATCAATGGTCATACCGCGCTGTTTTTCTTCCGGCAGGCGATCGGCATTCACCCCAGTAATCGCCTGTAAGAGTGTCGTTTTGCCATGATCGACATGGCCTGCTGTTGCAATAATCATCGAGCCAATTCCCTGAGCAACGCCGCCTCATCCTCCAGGCAACGCAAATCGAGCCACAAACGCCCATCAGCCACGCGGCCAATGACCGGCTTAGCCAAACCACGCCAACGCGCCGTTAGAGCTTCCAGAGCACTTCCGCCCCCCTCTTTTGGTGCGAACGTTACCGCCCAACTGGCCAGGCGGTCTACCGGTAGCGAACCGCTACCGATCTGTGACCAGCAAGGTTCTGCCGCCAGCGTGAAATCGGTGCCATAACGAGGGGTTAGGGCAACCAATACCCGTTGTGCACTCTCGGCGATAACCTGTGTTGGGCGGGTGAGTAACCGCATGGTTGGCAACAGCTCCGTCAGCCGGTCTGGCTGCTGATAGAGGCGCAAGGTGGCATCCAGTGCCGCCAGCGTCATTTTATCAGCGCGTAGCACCCGCTTAAGTGGGTGCTGCTGTAATTGCTCAATCCACCGTTTTTTACCGAGAATAATCCCAGCTTGTGGGCCACCCAGCAATTTATCGCCCGAAAAGGTGACTAAATCGATACCTGCCGCAATCAATTGTTGTGGCATTGGTTCTGCTGGCAAACCATAACGGGTCATATCCACCAATGAACCGCTGCCCAGATCCGTGGCAGTCGGGATGGAGAATTCATTGCCTAATATTGCGAGTTGCGCTTCGGCAACCGAGGCGGTGAAACCTTCAATACTGTAATTGCTGGTATGCACTTTCATCAACAGGCCAGTGTGTTCATTTATGGCTTGGCGGTAATCTTTAAGGTGCGTGCGGTTGGTAGTGCCCACTTCGACCAATTCACACCCCGCCTGCCGCATCACATCCGGGATGCGGAAAGCACCGCCAATCTCCACCAGCTCACCGCGAGAAACTACTACCTGTTTCTCAGCCGCCATTACCGTCAGCATGAGAAACACCGCAGCGGCATTGTTATTCACAATGCAGGCATCTTCCGCGCCAGTCAGCTCGCACAGTAAGTCAGCGATAGCCCGGTCACGGTGACCACGCCCTGCGCCGCTCAAAGAGTATTCCAGCGTTACCGCACCACGCATCGCATCATTCACCGCAGCAATGGCTGATTCAGCCAATGGGGCACGACCCAGATTGGTATGCAATACGGTACCGGAAAGGTTGAAGACGGGTTTTAACGCGGATTGGCGGTTATGTAGACGCTGCTTCAATGCCATTGGCCAGTCACTGCACCAATCAGCCAGCGAATGAAATTGGCTGATATATTCACGAGCCTCAACCTGCATTTGACGCAAAGTATCAGTCAATAAAACAGGGCCGTATTCAGCCACCAAAGGGGCAACGTCTGGCTCGCGTAACAAGCGATCAATTGCGGGAAGCTGACTGTATAACAGATGGAGTTCTACGCTCATACTCACTCAGGTAATAGGGTGGAAAGAGCGCCATAATAACGGCACGGCGCTCTGTCTGAGTAATTAGTGTAGCGCGATAGGGTTCACCACGCTGTTAACTAACGTTTACTGTTGCTTGGTATCCAACAATTCAACGCCCGGCGGGTTAGTCACCACCGTAACTACCATTGGTTACCTGGGAGCCTATTCCCCTGGAAACACAAAGGGATTGATACTGCTGCGGGCGAATCCTTCACCTTCCATCTTAGCATCAAGGATAAGCGAGGCCAGATCATCAGCAACCGCCTCTACTTGCGGGTCTTTTTCCTGATACAGAATTTTCAGGTAAGTGCCGCAATCACCGCAACTTTCCGCTTTTACTGCCGCCAGTTCGCTGTCCAGTGACCAGTAGTTCAAATCACGGGTCTGCTCACAGTTACTGCATTTGATTCGGACCACATGCCACTCGCTTTCACACAAGTTGCAGTGCAGATAACGTAAACCGTTTTGCGTACCGATATGCACCACGCTGGAGACCGGAATACTGCCACAAACCGGGCAGAACTGACGATGTTCACCGTATTCAGCTCGTGCCTTACCGGGGATTTGGCTGGCCATTTGCGCCCAATATAATGATAGGGCAGCCCAGATAAATGGCGCTTTTTCACTACCGATCTGTGCAAATTCGCGGTTTAACAGTGCATCGGCATACAATTCCAGCTCATGTACCGACGCCTTATCCAGATTATCCAATACTGCCACAATGTGATCAGGAGCATCAGGGCGCAGTTCAGCAATCAGTGCTGACAGGAGCTTGCGCCAATGTTCAGTTCGAGGAAAGACACTCAGATCCAAAGGCGGTTTACCGCTGACAGCAGATTGCTCCAACACCGCTTGCATATCCAACACCAGCGGATAGTCATGCAGCGCTTTTTGCTGCGCTTGGGTAATTTTAGCCGCGAAATCCAGATAATCGGACAACGGGTTATCCAGCGCAAGTTGCTGTAAACGTTCAGTACGCCGGGTATACAGGCTTTTTAAATTCGCGAAAAGTAACGGCGGGATATTCCCCGCCGTTGTGCCTTTTTCGCTTTGTTTTCCTAGTTGATCTTTAGGGACAATGCGAATACTCATCAGGGTTTCTCTTCCTGTTTTTTCTGACGCTGACTTTTGGCGTTAACCTCACGGTACCAGCGTGGATGATGCTTTTTCGCCCACGCCGCCGGTACCCAGCCTTCTACCATCGCGGTAATGGTGCCCTTCACCCACAGGGCGGCATAGACGTGCACCATAATCACGATAATTAACCCAACCGCCGCCAGCGAATGCACCAGCAGTGCCAGGCGAATCAGCGGGATCGGGAAGGAAGGCGCAAAGTAAGGCCGCCAGATAACAACACCACTGGCCAACAACAACACCAGACTGATAATAGCAGCCCAGAATACGCACTTCTGACCGAAATTATAGCGCCCCGTATCGCCGACTTCCTCATTCATGGCGATTTTATGGATATTTTTAGCCCATTCCAGGTCTTCCTTATTGATCAGATTATGTTTCCAGTAACGGAAAAACATCATCAGGAAGGCGGCGAACATAATCACCCCGGCAAAGGGGTGAAGGATGCGCGCCAACTGCGGTGTACCAAAAATATTCATCAGCCAGTTAAATGACGGGAAGAAGAACCCCAAGCCACTGATAGCGGCCAGTATAAAGCAGAAAGCCACTATCCAGTGGTTGATGCGCTCCGGCGCGCTGTAGCGCTGGATCCGTTTTTCTTTTTTCATTTGGGCATCTCCCCGTCGTCTGAGTGCTCAGCGGTGGTCTGCTCCGGTGGCGGCAATGACGTGTCAGCAGGCGTTGAATCCGGCTTATCGTCTTCGCCCTCATCTTCTTCAACCCGGTTCGGGCCGACACCAACATAGTGGAAGATACTGGCCGCAAAGGTTACCGCGAAGCCAACCGCCGCCAGTGGTTTCCAGATCCCCTTCCAGAAGGTGACTGTCGGGCTGATGGTCGGGTTCTCCGGCAGGCCATGATAGAGCTGCGGTTTATCCGCATGATGCAGTACATACATCACATGGGTACCCCCCACGCCTGCGGGGTCATATAACCCCGCATTATCAAAGCCACGGGTTTTCAATTCAGCAACCCGGCCAGCAGCGACTTCTTTCATCGACTCTTTGGTGCCAAAGTGAATCGCTCCGGTTGGGCAGGTTTTCACACAGGCAGGTTCCTGGCCGACACCAACACGATCGACGCACAGGGTACATTTGTACACCCGGTTGTCATCTTTGTTCATGCGCGGTACATCGAACGGGCAACCGGCGATGCAGTAACCACAACCGATACAGTGTTCTGACTGGAAATCGACGATACCATTGGCATACTGAATGATTGCCCCTTCCGACGGGCATGCTTTCAGGCAGCCGGGGTCAGCACAATGCATGCAGCCATCCTTACGGATCAGCCACTCCAGTTTGCCGCTCTCTTCGTCTTCAACTTCAGAGAAGCGCATCACCGTCCATGACTTGGCGGTCAGATCAGCGGGGTTATCGTACACCCCAACGTTATGACCGACTTCATCACGAATATCATTCCACTCCGAACACGCCACCTGACAGGCTTTACAACCAATACAGGTGGTGACGTCGATAAGCTTAGCCACCTCTTGCTGATGGTTACGATCCTGTGGCGGCGGCGTAAGGGAGTTGGTGCCGGAGCGCCGGATAATGTCTTGAGTTTGCAGTGACATAGGTTCTCTCCGTTACACCTTTTCCACGTTGACCAGAAACGCCTTAAACTCTGGCGTTTGCGTATTGGCATCACCGACAAACGGCGTCAATGTATTGGCCAGGAAGCCTTTTTTCGCCACTCCTTCGTATCCCCAGTGGATCGGAATACCAATAGTGTCCACTTCCTGCCCATGAACATTCAGCGTACGAATACGTTTGGTCACAACTGCCTTGGCCTTGATATAGCCACGGTTGGAGCTGACTTTCACGGTATCGCCATGCTTAATGCCCTTCTTCGCGGCCAGTTTTTCGCCAATTTCCACGAACTGTTCCGGCTGAATGATGGCATTGAGCAACACATGCTTGGTCCAGTAGTGGAAATGCTCGGTCAGACGATAAGTGGTACCGACATACGGGAACTGCTCATGGGAACCCATTGCGGCCAAATCGTCTTTAAAGACACGAGCAGCCGGGTTGGAGATAACATTCGGGTGCAACGGGTTGGTGCCCAGCGGCGTTTCGAATGGCTCATAATGTTCCGGGAACGGCCCTTCTGCCATTTTGTCGATGGCAAACAGACGGCCCATGCCCTCTGGCTGCATGATAAACGGCCCGACATCGCTACCTGGTGCAGCGGCACTGTAATCTGGGATATCAACGCCACCCCATTTGGTGCCATCCCACTCCAGCAACTGGCGTTTCGGATCCCAAGGTTTACCTTGTGGGTCAGCAGAGGCACGGTTGTATAGAATCCGGCGGTTAAGCGGCCATGCCCACGCCCAGCCCAGTGTATTGCCAAGACCGGATGGGTCGGCGTTATCACGGCGTGCCATCTGGTTACCGGCGGGTGTCCAGCTACCGGCAAAGATCCAGCATCCACTGGCGGTAGTACCATCATCACGCAGATGAGCAAAGGTACTGAGCTGCTCGCCTTTTTTGGCCAGCACTTTGCCGTCCGCATCGGTGATATCAGCCAGTGCTTTACCATTGCTTTCCTGTGCCACTTCTTCTGGCTCTGGATTGTCTGGCGTCAGATAATCCCAGGTCATATTAAGCACCTGTTCTGGCACTGCACCACCGTCCCGGCGGTACATATCACGCAGACGACTAAAGATACCCGCCAAAATGGCACCATCGTTCAATGCGTCGCCCGGCGAATCAGCACCTTTCCAGTGCCATTGCAGCCAGCGGCTGGAGTTAACAATTGAACCGTTTTCTTCAGCAAAACAACTGGATGGCAAGCGGAACACCTCGGTTTGAATTTTCGATGGGTCGACATCGTTAAATTCACCGTGGTTTTGCCAGAAATTCGCGGTTTCAGTATTGAGCGGGTCAATAGTTACCAGGAATTTCAGTTTCGACAGTGATGCTACTACTTTGTTTTTGTTCGGGAACGATGCCACCGGGTTAAAGCCCTGGCAAATATAGCCATTCACTTTGCCCTGCGACATCATCTCGAAATACTGCAATACGTCGTAGCCTTTATCCCACTTCGGCAACCAGTCGTAGCCCCAGCCGTTCTCTTTCTGGGCTTTATCACCGTAGAAACTTTTCATCAAACTGACGAAGAATTTCGGGTAATTGCTCCAGTAGTTAACCTGGCCCGGCAACAGGGTTTTCGGCGTGTTGGCCTTCAGATAAGTGTCAATATCTGGCTGTTTTTCTGACGGCAGACTCAGGTAGCCCGGCAAGCTTTGTGACAGTAAACCCAGGTCAGTTAAACCCTGAATATTAGAGTGACCGCGCAAGGCGTTAATACCGCCCCCCGCCATGCCCATATTGCCCAGCAACAACTGGATCATCGCCATGGTACGGATGTTCTGCGCGCCAACCGAGTGCTGTGTCCAGCCCAACGCATACAGGAATGTGGCGGTTTTATTGGACACACTGGTTTCGGCGAGATATTCGCAAACCTGCAAGAAATCTTCTTTTGGCGTACCACAAATGTTGGAGACCACATCTGGCGTGTAACGGCTAACGTGTTCTTTCAGCAAGTTCCACACACAGCGCGGGTCTTGCAGCGTGACATCGCGTTTGGCAAAGCCGTTTTCATCCAACTGGTAGTTCCAGGTGGTTTTGTCGTATTTGCGGTTTTCGGCGTCATAACCACTGAACAGACCGTCATCAAAGGTAAAGTCTTCCCGCACCAGCAAGCTGGCGTTGGTATAAGCTTCGACGTATTCGCGGTTAATTTTGTTGTTGGTCATCAGGTACAACAACACGCCGGACAGGAACGCGATATCGCTACCGGAGCGGATTGGCGTATAGAAGTCCGCCACCGATGCAGTACGAGTAAAGCGTGGGTCTATCACCAGCAACTTGGCATTGTTGTGGATTTTGGCTTCCATCGCCCAGCGGAACCCCACCGGATGCGCTTCTGCCGCATTACCGCCCATGACGATAATTAAGTCTGCGTTCTTAATGTCAACCCAGTGGTTGGTCATCGCACCGCGACCAAATGTTGGAGCAAGACTTGCTACCGTTGGTCCGTGTCAGACACGTGCTTGGTTGTCTACGGCAAGCATGCCGAGAGCGCGACTAAATTTCTGGGTCAAATAACCCGTTTCGTTACTGGATGCCGAGGCACACAGCATACCGGTACTCAGCCAACGGTTGACGGTAACACCAGCGCCGTTGGTCTTAATGAAGTTAGCGTCCCGGTCTTCTTTCATCAGCTTGGCAATGCGGTCAAAGGCATCATTCCAAGTGATTTGCTGCCATTTATCTGAACCCGGAGCACGGTATTCAGGATATTTCAGGCGGCTTTCGCTATGGATAAAGTCCACTAACCCTGCACCTTTCGGGCACAGCGCGCCACGGTTTACCGGATGGTCCGGGTCCCCTTCGATATGGAAAATACTCTCTTTGGCGTTTTTTGCGCCGTCACCGAGGCTATACATCAAAAGCCCGCAACCAACGGAGCAATATGTGCAGGTATTCCGCGTCTCACGGGCGCGCAGCAATTTGTAATTGCGCGTTTCCGCCAGCGCCACTGACGGCGTAAAGCCGAGTGCCGCGACCGTGGTTCCTGCCATACCGCCAGCGCAGATCTTAAAGAACTGCCTTCTGCTGACCTGCATGGGTCTCTCCTTCGTTCATTGTCACATTATTTCAGTTCACACTTCCCTCAACGAAACCGGAAGCGCTAAAATCGCTTACGCGATATCACCTTTATCGGTGTGGGATACATTCTTCTGGAAATAGAATTATACCCATACCATTCTTAATGTGAATGTTACCACATTGTGATTATGGGTTATAACTTTCAGGGCCGCATAGTGAGCCAGATCAAACCTTCAACAATTGACCTCTCCACCGGAATCTGCGGTGCAAAACAACTTAACGTGCTACAGCGCCATCAAATGGCCGAGCCGCAATTGGATTGGCTAGCGGAGGAAGTGCCGGTAGCGCTGGTCTACAACGGCATTTCCCATGTGGTGATGATGGCAACCCCGAAAGATCTTGCAGCATTTGCGCTGGGTTTTTCGTTGTCAGAAGGCATTATTAGCACCCCGCAAGATATCTACGCCATTGATGTAACACCGAGCTGTAATGGCATAGAAGTTAACATTGAGTTATCCAGCCGCCGTTTTGCCGGGTTGAAAGAGCGGCGTCGGGCGATGGCTGGCCGTACCGGATGTGGCGTCTGTGGTATTGAACAACTTGATGATATTTTTCGCCCCATCGCCCCTCTGCCTTTCACTCAGACCTTTAATTTGAATCAACTCGATAATGCGCTGGCACAGCTCAAACAGGTACAAACTGTGGGTCAGTTGACGGGTTGCACTCATGCTGCGGCCTGGATTAATCCGAAAGGTGAGCTGTTGGGGGGGTGTGAAGATGTGGGCCGCCATGTCGCACTGGATAAGCTGCTGGGGATACGGGCCAAACAACCGTGGCAGCAAGGCGCGGTGCTGGTTTCCAGCCGTGCCAGCTATGAGATGGTGCAGAAAACTGCGATGTGTGGTGCAGAGATTTTATTTGCTGTTTCTGCGGCCACTACCTTAGCGGTTGACGTTGCAGAACGCTGTAATCTGACGCTGGTTGGCTTCAGTAAACCCGGCAGAGCAACGGTTTACACCCATCCACAACGGATTAGCGAATAGAAAGACCATATAATTAGTACGGCATTGATAATCATTTTCAATATCATTTAATTAACTATAATGATCCGAATGCTTACGCGGCGCTTACTTTTTTGCGCCGCCCTACACTACGGAGACGATGAATATGAGTTACTCACTGCCATCCCTGCCTTATGCTTATGACGCCCTGGAACCCCATTTCGATAAGCAGACGATGGAAATCCATCACACCAAACACCACCAGACCTATGTTAACAATGCAAACACGGTGTTGGAGAGCTTCCCTGAGCTGGCTAAACTGAGCGTTGAAGAGCTGATCAAAGATCTGGACAAAGTCCCTGCTGAAAAACGCACCTTTATGCGTAACAACGCCGGCGGCCATGCTAACCACAGCCTGTTCTGGAAAGGGTTGAAGCTGGACACTACCCTGACGGGTGACCTGAAAGCCGCTATCGAGCGCGATTTCGGCAGCGTAGATAGCTTCAAAGAGAAATTTGAAGCAGCTGCGGCGACCCGTTTCGGTTCTGGCTGGGCCTGGCTGGTTCTGAAAGACGGCAAACTGGCGGTTGTTTCTACTGCTAACCAAGATAGCCCACTGATGGGCGAAGCGGTTTCTGGCGCATCAGGCTTCCCAATTATTGGCCTGGATGTGTGGGAACACGCTTACTATCTGAAATTCCAAAACCGCCGCCCAGACTACATCAAAGCATTCTGGAACGTGGTTAACTGGGACGAAGCAGCAGCACGTTTCGCTCAAGCCAAATAAGCCGCATAAACCGTATGTTGCATATCCAAAGAACGTGGAGTTGCAGCTAACAACCTTGTAGCTTCAAGTACGAAAGACACATGCCAGCAAGGCCATCTTGCTGGCATTTTTATTGCTAAAGTTTAGCCAATTTCTGCCGATAGAATGTGCAAGATGGTCACTGGTATTCATGGATATAAAACTCATGAACTATACCCTAAATAATTCGAGTTGCAGGAAGGCTGCCAACGCACATGCAACTTGAAGTATGACGGGTATATCGTTTGGGAAAAGCATTCTTGCCAAGGCTGCCCCGCGTACCACCAGTTCCCCAAAATCTTCTAATAACTAGACCTCCCCAAACTCACCTACGCTGATTGATTTGCATCAGAGACACCGCATAACGGAGAAGAACATGGCAATATTTAGCAACGTTTTTGGTAGATTTGAAAATGTGAGAGTCGGTAAAAAGCTGGGATTAAGCTTTTTCCTGATGTTGTTGTTGGTCGGGATCATCGCTGGTACCGCAGCTTATCATTTCTCCGTCATTGAAGAACATGCTTATAAAGTCGATTTGAGCTACAAAATCAACGATGAAGCCAATCAGGCGAAATATAACCGTGCGTTATATGAACGTACCTATGACCTGAAATACATTAAAGAAAACTCCCAACATATCAATAATATAAAAAATCTATTAACCCAAAGCGAAAGCCTTAGCTGGTCGGAAAACAACCGTAAAACCATTAGCAGTATTTCCGATGTGGTAGAAGAGTATCAGCAACAGCGGAGTAACTTTGTCAATGCCGTGGCCCATAAAGATGATGTGCGCAAAAGTTGGAATATTTCTGAAACCCAGAAAAACCTCAACGAGCTGCAACAAAGCCTGCTCAATGAAGGGGCGGATACCAATACCCAAATCCTGCTGGCAGAGATGAACCAGAAGTTGATGACCGTACGCTACAACGCACGCGGCTTATTGCTGGATCGCAACCAAGATGCAGAGTCCTCGCTGATTACCTCAATCAATATCGCCAATAGTGCCGCCAACGCGTTTATGCCGGTGTTATCGGCCGAACAGCAAAAACTACTGGCTCCGGTGATTTCCAGCCTGAGTACCTATAAAGATAACGTGTTGGCCTATTTACCGGCTTATCAGCAAGAGCTGGAAGTGGGTAAAGTGATGGAGTCTAATGCCAACGAATTGAGTAAGCTGGCCACTCATCTGTTCACCCAAGAGCTGCAAGGGACCCACGCAGAAATCAATAATGCACAATTGCAGTTAACCATTGCGGCCATTGCCGCACTGCTGTTTGGCCTGTTGATTTCATGGCGTATGACCCGCCAGATCACGGTGCCACTACGCACCACACTGGCGATGGCAGAACGCATCGCTACCGGTGATTTAACTGCGACGACGACATCACACCGTACCGATGAGTTGGGCCTGTTGATGAATGCCGTCGCTCGGATGAATGAAAATCTGCGCGCCATGATTGATGAGATCCGCATTGGTGTCAGTCAGGTGTCCCATGCCTCCGGCGAAATTGCTGCCGGTAATACCGATTTATCCTCCCGTACCGAACAGCAAGCCGCTGCCGTAGAAGAGACCGCTGCCAGCATGGAGCAATTGAATGCCACAGTTAAACAGAATGCCGATAATGCGCATCACGCCAATCAGTTGGCGACAGAGGCTTCAGATACCGCACAGCAAGGCGGCAAGCTGGTTAGCGATGTGGTGCGCACCATGAACGATATCTCCGGTAGCTCGAAGCGTATCTCTGAGATCACCTCAGTCATTAACAGCATTGCTTTCCAGACCAATATTTTGGCCCTGAATGCGGCGGTTGAAGCCGCCCGTGCCGGTGAGCAAGGCCGTGGTTTTGCCGTAGTCGCCAGTGAAGTTCGCAATCTGGCACAACGCAGTGCACAAGCGGCGAAAGAAATTGAAGGCCTGATTGGTGAGTCAGTGACTCAGGTAAATGCCGGAACCACGTTGGTGCAAAATGCCGGGCAAACGATGGAAAATATTGTCCGCTCAGTAACGCATGTGCGCGATATTATGGCGGAAATTGCCTCAGCATCCGATGAGCAGAGCCGTGGTATCACGCAGGTTAGCCAAGCTATCTCTGAAATGGACAGCACCACTCAGCAGAATGCGGCCCTGGTGGAAGAGTCTGCTGCCGCCGCCGACTCACTGGCTGAACAAGCCATTTTACTGGCACAGGCCGTCGCCGTGTTCCGCCTATCCGATGCCGAGGTAGAATCGGCACAGAAAAACACGAGCGCATCCGTGGTACATAAAAGTACGCCAACATCTCGCACTGGCACAGAAAGCAGTCGAACCGCTCAGCAAGATAATTGGGAAACCTTCTGATTAGCTGCTAAACCTCAGTACCCGGCAGGGATAGCCATTGCGGTTATTCCTGCTTATCTCATTGTTAATTTCTTTAGCCTTGGAACCCTGCGGTCAGGCAGGGTATTCTGATTCTCCCTTCGAAACGCAGACAAGGAGAGCAGATGAAGTATCCACAGATTTATATTGGTAAAATTGAGCCTTATAACGGCAGCTCCCCGAGCGCGATTGGAAAACGCCAGGTTCAGGGTGGCATCATGCTTACAGCTCTGGGATTGGAAGGGGATGAACAAGCCGAAACCCGCTTTCACGGCGGGCCAGACCGCGCCTTATGCCATTATCCACGAGAACACTATTCCCACTGGATAGAGCGATTCCCTGCACAGGAAGATATTTTCGTAGCACCAGCCTATGGTGAAAACATCTCAACTCTGGGCATGACGGAACAAAATGTCTATATGGGGGATATCTACCGCTGGGGAGGGGCTATCATTCAGGTGACCCAACCGCGTTCACCTTGTTACAAACTCAACTTCCATTTCGCTATCGAGGAAATGTCGGCACTGATGCAACAAACCGGTTATTGCGGCTGGCTGTATCGCGTAATTTCCACCGGTATTGTCAGTGAGGGCCATGCATTAGAGCTGTTGGCGCGCACCAGTGATATCTCAGTGGCAGAGGCTATTACCATCGCCTGGCATATGCCGTTCGATGAAGAACAGTATCGCCGCTTGTTGTCCGTATCGGGGTTGTCAGCCAGTTGGAGTAAAACCATGCTAACGCGCCTGTCGCAAGGAAAGATCGAGGATTTCAATCGGCGGTTATTAGGGAATACCTAATGATAGAGGTTATTGAATAGCAAAATATGCCGATCTTTATTGATAAACTTGACTGTATCTCAATTGAGATACAAACTCAGTTTATTGATGAGGAGGCAAAAATGGCTACACACACCACAATGTTGCATGTCCGTATTGATGATGACGTCAAAAAACAGGCAACAGCAGCACTCAATGCAATGGGCCTTTCGGTTTCCGACGCTGTGCGTTTATTTTTAAATCGCGTCGTCGCTGATCAGGCATTTCCATTCGAATTGAAAGTACCTAACCCCCAGACTCGTGCGGCGATGCAGGAAGCAGAAGAGATAGTTCAAGCCCATAGCGCACGTTTTACTACTTCGGATGAGTTATTTATTGAACTTGAAAAAGACAACAGTAAGTAAACGAACGACAATGCCAAGGACGGCAGATTATACCAAAGACTTCCTTAAAGACTGGGAAAGGCTGTCCCGCAGTGGTCGTTATGATATGTATCGACTCAAACATGCCATGTTACTGCTTATTGCAAATGATACGCCGTTAGGTGCCGAATGGTTAGACCATCCACTTAAAGGAGACTGGGAAAATTTCCGAGAATGCCATATCGGAGGAGATTTTTTACTGATCTATAAATTAAGTAGCAGCAGTAAAATAAGCCAGATTATCTTTGTTCGCGCAGGCACCCACTCAGAACTGTTTGATTGATAATATTTACAAAAACAAACCGGGTAGCGGCCATGCCACCCACCCGGATTTAGCGCTGCGATTAATCAGAATGCTTTTTTCGCGTAGCCGGTCACTTCTTTCAGGCCCATTTCACGGCCTAATGCCGTCATTGGGTGTACCACCACAATGCCGCGTACCGCTTTCTTTAACGTGCCCATATCCGCCTGCTCTTTTTTAGTAATAGCACGGCTGAACGGCAGTTGAGCTAGCTTTTGTGCTTCAGCACTCAGGTTTTTGACCCGCACTTCTTTCAGGCGCTGAATTTCAGCCGCCAGTTTCTCTTTTTCTTTCATATGCTGCGCGATCAAATCCATATTGCCCTGTTGGATCACGATAGGGTCTTTGTGGTTCAGCGCATCCAGCATGTCGCTTAGACGTTTGATTTCTGCATGTTCTTTCATAGTATTGGCCCGTACATGCCACTGATGGGCACGATATTTCGCTAAAGTTGGGGATAGGATAGCACTGATTGTGCATCAAGATAGAGAGTGTATCAGGATGCGGGCTTTTCAGCAGCAGCCTCCTGTATTGGTTGCCACTGCATTCCCGCCGGCAGGCTGCTAATTTCACAAGCTACCGCCCCGAGCCTGACCAAAGCCTGGGTATAGTGGTGGTTGAACGGATAACAACACGAGAGGCGAAAAGCATTACGATAGCGGCCACTCGGCGAGTAAAGCGTGCCGGGGGTCAGGCATATCTGTTCTTGCAGCAATTGATGAAATAGCGCCACGGTATCGACACTGGCAGGGAACTCCACCCAGAAAACAAAACCACCTGCTGGTTGGGTCACTTTGGTCCCACGCGGGAAGTACTGTGCAATGAGTTGCTGCGCCTGCTGTACCTGTTGCGCATAACGTCGGCGTAGCCCGCGCAGGTGGTGGTCGTAACCGCCAGACTCCAGAAACAGTGCCAGTGTTTTTGATAATAATGCCGGTTCTGCCATCGACGACACTGCTTTTAACTTATGTAATGCCTCCGCGAAGCGGCCACCATCAATCCAGCCGATGCGGAAGTCCGGGGCCAGTGTTTTGGTGAAACTGGAACAGAACAGCACCCAGCCATCGCGATCAAAGGCTTTTACCGCTGGGGACAACGTTGTACCAAATTGTATTTCTGCATATAAACCATCTTCTATCAGTGGCACCTGATGATCGTTCATCAACTGCGCCAGGCGTTTTTTCGCCGCCAGCGGCATCGTAAAGCCTAACGGATTCTGCACCGTTGGCATGGCGATCAATGCATTCAACCGCCCCTCCTGAAGCAGTAATTCCAACACATCCAGCGATAAACCTTGCTGTGGATCGGTTGGAATCTCCACTGTTTTCAGGCCAAGGCTGGCAAGCAAAGGCATCAGATAGAAATAGGTTGGCGATTCCAGCCCGACACAATCACCCGGTTTGGTGGTGACCCGCAACGCTAACTGCAACGCTTCCATACAACCATGCGTAATAGTGATATCAGCCGGATTAGCCAGCATACCTAGGGTCATGGCGCGACGGGCGATTTGCTGACGTAGGCGCTGGCACCCCGGTGGCAACGCGTATTGACTGATTAACTGTGGCTCGCGACGCAACAGCGATGCCATGATGCGGCCCAACTTGGCACTGGGGTAAAAATCCGCCGTTTGCGGGCAGGCGAGCGAGATATTAGTAAAGCGGGGGTTTTGTTGTGCGGCAAATACCGTATCAATTAAATCCAGCACCTCATTCACCGGTTTGCCGACTGTCGCTGTCGGCACCACCGCCGTTGACGCACTACAGACATAAAACCCTGACTGCGGACGCGCCTCAATCAAACCACGATCCTCCAGCGTACGATAAGCTGCCACCACCGTATTAATACTCACCTGATGGTTTTTGGCATAACCGCGCACTGATGGCAGGCGGCTACCCGCCAGCAAACTGCCTTTTTTAATGGCCTGCGCCAAATTCTCAGCCACTTGCAAGTAGCGAATTTCATTCATAACAACAGGCATGGTGACAGTTCTCCGCAGGTTCAATAGGTACAGTTCAAACTTATGCAAACTGTACCCACAACAATAGATAACTTCTGCTTCTAACGCCACAGCGGTTTGCTGTTTAAGCTGAATACCTTGATAACATAAATAATACCCACAGTAATTGGAGTTGCCGCCAGGCCGATGAGATGACTAAGCCCGTGCAACTTCGAGTACGAAGGGGAGGACATCCCATGCTAGACAGTGCTTTCATCAGTTACGTTACCGTTATGTCGATCACGCCAGGTCCAAATAACCTGTTATTAGCCGCATCTGGTGTTAATTTTGGCTTACGTCGCACCTTGCCGATGATGCTGGGGATTACCTTTGGCTGCGCATTGCAATGTGCATTAATGACCACATTGCTGGCATTAATTCTCAGTTGGCTGGGGGTTATTCGCCTACCACTGGTGACGTTGGGATGTGCTTACTTATTCTGGTTATCGTGGAAAATTTTTAATTCCGGTAGCCCGAAGTCAAGGGATGGACAACAACCAATGGGATTTATCCAGGGGGCATTATTTCAAGCCATTAATCCAAAAGCCTGGCTGATGGCTATGAATGTCGCCATCTTATTTACACCACGTGAAGGCGCTACGCTGAGCCACACCCTACTGATTGTTAGTGGTTTTGCTTTGTTGAATCTGCCTTGTGTGGCCGTGTGGGCGGTGATGGGGGATCAGCTACGCCATGCATTGCGAGTTAACTGGAAACTACGATTATTCAATGGAGTGATGGGGGGCTTGATGGCAATAACAGCATTGTGGCTGTTAGTTGACGAATGGCTCAGTGTGTTGCAGTAATTCAGGCATGGCCGAGTGGTGAAAGTTTAGAAACCTGTTTTAAGCTAATGCGGGAAAGCAATTCGGTAATCGAGAGCACCATAGTGGAACGCACCATTTGCTGATAACGCTGGCGTTGCATGGCAATCAGCGACGCGTCTGCTTCATCTGGGCGCAGGAAAGTTGGCACTGGCGGCAATTCAGCCACACAATGTAATTCACCAAATGGCCCGAGGATTTCGTCGTCAGTAAAGCGATACTCGGTGCCATCATGGTTCAGCTCTTCACGTAGTGCCATCAATAGCTCAGCATCTTCATATTCATGACGGGTGATCACACCCAAGGCATAAACCAACTTTAGCCGGACAGATAGCTCACCAAGCGGCCCATCGCCAACCAGCAATGGCTCCACGGCATATTTCACCGCATAGTCATCTTTACGAAAAACCTGCACCACGAGAATATTCAGCGCTTCTGCCAATAATTCGACAGCAGCCATCAAGAAACTCCGAACGGTCTTGCCTGCGTTCAGATGCTCAAGTACCCGATTCTCAAATGCCTGTGTTTTTTCAATCATCGCTTGTCACTGAGGTGGTTTCAGAATATCGGGCTATGAAAAGATAAATACCGCGCAATCTGACACGGTATTTATCCCTGTAATACTTCAAGCCGCATGTGCGTTGACAGCCTTCCCGCAACTCGAATTATTTAGGGTATATCACCTAACGCAAACTCGTTTTGTTCATAACGAAACAAAATTAGTGCGCCAGCTTGTCCTGCATGGCGTTATACACATTCACCGCCTGTTCGACAACCTCGCCATCAGCGGGTAAGCCTGAAATTTGCGCTAAAGCAGCTTTCGGCCCCAATTTCGCCAGTAATTCAACCAACTCCTGAGCTTGTGGATCTTGCTCACTGCGATAACTCATGGCCGCCGCAATACCGGTTACCAGATTGGTGTGTGGCAGTTGGTACTCAAGTGTACCCAATAGCGGTTTGATCAATCGATCACCGGCACTCAGTTTACGTAATGGCTGACGGCCAACACGCTCAACATCGTCATGCAGGTAAGGGTTCTCAAAACGGGAGATGATTTTATTGATATAAGCGGCATGTTTTTGTGGATCAAAAGCATAGCGTTTAATCAGTACCGCACCACTCTCTTCCATTGCGCCTTTCACTGTCTGGCGTACTGCTGGGTCCAGAATGGCATCACGGATGGTTTGATGGCCTGCCAGTTGCCCCAGATAGGCCGTTATCGCATGACCGGTGTTCAGGGTGAAGAGTTTACGCTCCACAAACGCCATCAGATTGTCGGTCAACTCCATACCTGCGATTTCCGGTGGCTGCCCTTTGAACTGGGTGCCATCAACAATCCACTCGCTGAAGGTTTCTACCGTCACTGCCAGAATATCTGTACTGCCTGCTTCTGATGGCGGCACTATACGGTCTACCGCAGAATCAACGAAACCGACATGCTGCTCAACCCACGCTTGTTCACTTTCCGGTAACGCAGCGAAGACATGTTGTTTTAACTGGCTGGTTCCGCGCACCATATTCTCACAGGCAATAATATTCAGCGGGCGAGTATTACCTTGTTGATGACGAGCGGCTAAGCCTTGTGCCACAGTGCCGGCAATACGTGCCAGAATCTGCGGGCCAACCGCGGTGGTGACAATATCGGCGTCAGCAATCAGCGCCACCACGTCTGGGCTACTACTGTTTACCGCACTTACGTTTTTGACTTCTTCAACCCGCGCCTGCTCACCGACCACATTGACTTGATAACTTTTACGTTTATTCAGTTCGTCCAGCAGCGGCTGGTTAACATCTGCGAAGGTCAGTTGCGCACCGGCATCAGCAAGAAGTTTACCAATGAAGCCCCGGCCAATGTTACCTGCGCCAAAATGTAATGCTTTCATGTTTTTTACCTTTTGCTGTAGAAGGGCCGTTTCTCCCAACGGCCCTATTCAGTTATTGCTGGGTTACTTTTTGCCACCCAATAAGTCCAATACTTCCTGCACGCTGGTAGTTTTGCTTAAACGCTCAATGACAGAATCATCGTCCAGCGCATTTGTCAGGCTGGTAATAACATGAATGTGCTCATTATTACGGGCCGCAATACCAATCACCAAACGCGCCACTTCATCTTCTTCGTCGCCAAAGCGCACGCCGTCAGGGTATTGGCAAAATACCACCCCGGTTTTCAGCACACGGTCTTTCGCTTCGATGGTACCGTGCGGTACCGCGATAGATTCGCCCAGATAGGTGGAGGTCAGTTTTTCACGTTCCAGCATCGCTTCAACATATTCCGGCTCAACATAGCCCCCCTTCACCAACTGCTCACCGGCGAAGCGAATAGCTTGCTCTTTGGTGGCTGCGTGTTGATTGAGGAAGATATTCCCTGCGCCCAACTTGAACAAATTGGCTTCAGAGGCTTCAAAGCTATCGTCCAGCGTTTCAATCACTTTCTGAGTGCTCGCTGTCGTGTTAGCCGCCTCCACCAAACGGGCTGTCAGGTTGGTGTACAACTGGCTATCAAGGAAGTTGGTCAGCGAGATATGTTGCGCTTGTGGCGCATGGCGCATGGCTCGCTCAGTCAAATCACGGTGGGTGATAACCAAGTCCACATCTTCTGGCAAGTTGTTGATAGCACAGTTAGTCACAGAGATATGCTTCAAGCCTGCATCTTGTATTTTCTTACGCAGCACACCTGCGCCCATCGCACTAGAACCCATACCTGCATCACAAGCTACGATGATTTTACGCACTGTGGTCAGGTCGCCTGCGGCAGCGGCAGCATTCGCTGCTTGTGCGCCTTTAGATTGCGCTTTCATATCTTGCATACGGCGAGTCGCATCTTCCAGGCTGTCTTCCTCGTCGTCTTTGACTTTAGAGGTTTTCAGCAAGATAGCAGACACCACGAAGGACACAGCAAACGCAGCAGCAACTGCAGCAATGTTGGCAAAATAAGCACCTTTAGGTGTCATCGCCAATACTGCCAGGATAGAACCAGGAGATGCAGGTGATACCAGACCGCCGTTCAGCATAGTCAGAGTGAACACGCCGGTCATACCGCCCAGAATAACCGCCAGCAATAAGCGCGGGTTCATCAGCACATATGGGAAATAGATTTCGTGGATACCACCGAAGAAATGGATGATAGCCGCGCCGCCAGCAGATTGCTTAGCGTTGCCTCTACCGAAGAACATGTAAGCCATCAACACACCCATACCTGGGCCTGGGTTTGCTTCGATCAGGAAGAAGATAGATTTACCGGTTTCAGTCGCCTGCTGGATACCCAGAGGTGAGAAGATACCGTGGTTAATCGCGTTATTCAGGAACAGGATTTTGGCTGGTTCGACGAAGATAGACGTTAATGGCAGCAGGTTAAGCTGCACCATGATATGCACACCAGCAGCCAGTGCTTTAGACAACACCTCTACAAATGGGCCAATCGCCATAAAGGCCAAAATCGCCAACAGCATACCGATGATACCGGCTGAGAAGTTGTTAACCAGCATCTCAAAGCCGCTTTTGATTTTACCTTCAACCCAACGGTCAAAGTGTTTGATTGCCCAGCCACCCAGTGGACCCACAATCATCGCACCGAGGAACATTGGCATATCGGCACCAACGATAACACCCATGGTGGTGATAGCACCTACCACACCACCGCGATCGCCACCCACCAAACGGCCACCGGTAAAACCGATCAGCAGTGGTAACAGGTAAGTGATCATTGGGCCAACCAGTTTGGCTAGCGTTTCATTTGGCAGCCAGCCAGTTGGAATAAACAGTGCAGTGATAATACCCCAGGCAATAAATGCCCCGATATTGGGCATAACCATGTTACTGAGGAATCGGCCAAAATTTTGAATTCTGACCTTTGCGTCTGGTGAAAACATAAAACACCCCTATTGGTACGCGCTAACAATAAGAGCGCGATATAATTGTTTTGTTGAGGCAGTTCTGCAAAACCCGCCGGTGTTATCGAATACAAACACGCTGTATGCAAAACAAACTCTAGCATGCTCCTTTATTCACGCGTAGCTCACCACCTTTGTGTGATCAATGTCACACCAAAACACCCATCACAGGGGTGTATTTGTTGACGCAGATCACACTAAATGGCTGTAAGAAAACCACGAAGGCGAATTTTTAATCTATAAAGCCCAATAAGAGTGATGTATATCACTCTTTGTGTGGGTTAGTTTGTTTTGAAAATGTGATGTTAATCACAAGTTATTTTTGCGCGCAGAGAGGAGATGAGACATTCACTCGACTAATAACCTCTCAGACTCAACTCTTGGTAGAAATGTGTAATAAAATAACAGGGGGAAGGGGCACACTATTGGAGCGGGTTTCGGTTGATATGAGTTTAGTGCTTAGGTTCGGATCAGGTTTCGGTTGATAAACGCTCAGAGGTCATTTTAGCTCAGTCGCCTCAACCGAGTTAAGGCCCATAAGCGTGGGCCTTAACAATCCGCGCTTCCGCACGTATCGCTTGCCTGCTGCGCAGGTTCCCTCGGCTCATCATTACGCTGGCGGGACGGCTTTATTCGCATCCCTGCTCATGACGCCTAAATCCGCCGTCCATGGCGGATTTCCCTGACTTCATTCTTCACTCGGCAGCTCAAATGTGCTTTTAAAGTCAAAAGAGAAAATCAAAACCTAAAGCGATGGTTTTGACGTTGAGCGCAATCAGGAATATTGCCGGCAAGGAGTGAGGGTAGAGTAAGCGGGCATGGACGCCCGCGAAAAGCGCGCTTGAGCAGGAGCGAATCGCGCTGGCTCGTCAGCCCGAAAGACGCGGGCGGTTTACCCGCAGGGCAATATTTCGCGCAGGCGCGGGATTGCACAAGGGACCACGCTTATGGCCCCTTTGCCGGTTGGTTCATCGCAGGTTAAGTAAACTCAGTTGCTTTAACAACCGAACCGATCACCAAATCAAATCAACCTAAATCAACCAAAACCATCACTGCATGACACTCGCTACACTCTTCTGCGCTGTCATCATCGCCGGGTACTTGGCGACTAAATTAGCCATCATCGTGTTATATAGCGCCGCTTGCTGTGGGGTCTGGAATTGAACACCGCCATTATTGAAGGTAACCTGCGTACCCTGCTGCTGTAAGAAATCGCCAACTTGCGCCAGATCCTGCACAAAAGCAGAAATCACCGGCACTGCTGGGATCAATACATTGGCTGGCTGAGTCACAATATTGTCGAAAGCTTTATTAAATACCACTTTCAAATCATCGGGCTGCTTCAATACAGCAACAGCACTATCAGCTTGCGTTTTTGCCGTACGAATCTGTTGCACTAACAAGTTCAATGCACCTGCGGACTGCTGTAACGCATCACGCTTGGCAAGATAATCCTGCGCCACACGAATCTCATTGATTTGAGTAATCGCCGGGGTCAAGCTGGCATCGACAGATTTGGTAAGTTGCTGTGAAAAAGTGACTAAAATCGCGTAATCACTGACATAAGGGCCAAACTTCTGCTTTTGATCTTCGCTCAGTGTTGGCAGTTTCATTCCACTACGCATCACTGTATTTTGCAGATAATCAATAAAAGCCTTACGTTGTTCTGGCTCTTTATCCCCGCAGGCGGTCAATTGGAACACCACCAGTAACGCCAGTAATGGCGCTAACCAACGTGAATATCGGGCTGTATTCAGTGCAAAAGTCATGTGAAACTGCTCCTGTAGTAAGTACTTATTTTCACAAATTCTATTCTTATCACCCAACTCCAGTGTTAAGAATAGCTAAGGGGAGCGCTTTACCCTTAATTACTTGACGTTGCCAGGGGTTTACCTGCCTGCAACGCCAAATTCGTTGGATAAATACGCTCCCCTGTTGCCAATCAAGGGCAGAATTACTGTAATAACGAAATATCAGCAACCTGCAAGAATAGCTCGCGTAATTTGCTCAGCAATGTCAGGCGGTTGACCCGCACTGCATCGTCCTCTGCCATGACCATAACACTGTCGAAGAACTCATCGACAGTTTCCCGCAGAGCAGCCAGTTCCACCAGCGCTTCCTGATAGTTACCCGCAGCAAAGACCGGCTCCAGCTTATCGCGCAATACCACTAAATGTGTTGCCAGTTTCAGCTCTGCCGGCTCTTTTAACACCGAGGCATGAACATGGTCATTCAGGGTATCCGTGGATTTCGCCAGAATATTCGATACACGCTTGTTAGCAGCAGCTAATGTCGCCGCAGCATCCAGGGTACGGAAATAGGTCACCGCCTTCACCCGGGCATCAAAATCAGCCGGTTTGGTTGGGCGACGAGCCAGTACCGCCTGAATGGTGTCAACGCTGTGACCTTCATCCTGATACCAGGCACGGAAACGGCCTAGCATGAACTCAATCACTTCATCGACCACGTTGCCATTAGTCAGCTTGCTGCCATACAGGCGCACCGCTTCTTCAGTCAGCGTTTGCAGATCAAGCGGCAAGTTCTTCTCGACGATAATACGCAATACACCCAACGCCGCACGGCGTAGCGCAAACGGGTCTTTATCACCTTTCGGATGTTGACCAATACCGAAAATACCGGCCAATGTGTCCATCTTATCGGCAATCGCTAATGCACAAGCAACGGGGTTCGACGGCAAATCATCACCGGCAAAACGTGGCTGATATTGCTCATTCAGCGCAACAGCAACATCTTCAGCTTCACCGTCGTGACGGGCATAGTGCATCCCCATCACACCTTGAGTATCGGTGAATTCAAACACCATGTTGGTCATCAGGTCACATTTGGACAACAGACCTGCACGGGTAGCATGGTTAACGTCCGCGCCAATCTGGGCGGCAACCCAGCCCGCCAATGCTTGGATACGGTCGGTCTTGTCACGCAACGTCCCCAATTGCTGTTGGAACAGCACGGTTTCCAGGCGTGGCAAATTGTCTTCCAGGCGCTTTTTACGGTCAGTCTTAAAGAAAAACTCCGCATCGGCCAGACGTGGGCGAACCACTTTCTCGTTACCGGAAATAATCTGTTGAGGATCTTTAGATTCAATATTGGCAACAAAAATGAAGTTGGGCAGCAAGCTACCGGCCGCATCGTAAACCGGGAAGTACTTCTGGTCACCTTTCATGGTGTAGACCAGCGCTTCCGCAGGTACTGCCAGGAATTTCTCTTCAAACTTGGCAGTTAACACCACCGGCCATTCAACCAGCGACGTCACTTCTTCCAACAGACTTTCACTCAGATCAGCAATACCGCCAATCTTCTGCGCTGCCAGTTCCGCATCACGCTTGATTATAGATTTACGTAATTCATAGTCAGCAATGACTTTACCGCGCTCCAGCAAAATCTGCGGGTATTGGTCAGCGCTATCAATGGTGAATTCCGCTTCACCCATAAAGCGGTGACCACGGATAACACGATCTGAATCGATACCTAACACGGTGCCAGGGATCAATTCGCTGCCTAACAGCAGGGTTACAGTATGAACCGGGCGAACGAATTGGGTTTCTTTATCACCCCAACGCATCAATTTAGGAATAGGCAGCTTACTCAGCGCGGTATTCACCATGCCTGCCAGCAGTAATTGTGCTGATTGGCCTTTGACATGGGCGCGATACAGCAGCCATTCGCCTTTGTCAGTAACCAGACGTTCGGCCTGATCGACTGTAATACCACAACCCCGTGCCCAGCCTTCGGCGGCTTTGCTCGGTTTACCTTCAGCATCAAAGGCTTGCGCAATAGCAGGGCCGCGCTTTTCAACTTCACGATCCGCCTGAGCAGCGCTTAAATCGGTCACTTTTACCGCCAGACGGCGCGGCGCAGCATACCAAACCACCTCGCCATGCGGCAGGTTGGCGTTATCCAATTCAGCAGTAAAGTTGGCAGCAAAAGATTCGGCCAGAGAACGAAGAGCCTTCGGCGGCAGCTCTTCCGTGCCGATTTCCACCAGGAAAGTCTGTTGAGTCATGACAGCCTCTTAGTTCTGATTCTTTTTGCACATAGGGAAGCCCAACGCCTCGCGGGAAGCATAATAAGCCTCGGCGACAGCTTTGGTCAGCGTACGAATGCGCAGAATATAGCGTTGGCGCTCGGTCACCGAGATGGCTTTACGGGCGTCCAGCAGGTTAAACGTATGGCCAGCTTTCAGAATGCGCTCATAAGCGGGCAGCGGCAGCGGGTTTTCCAGTGCCAGCAGCGACTGAGCTTCTTTCTCATACTGTTCAAAGCAGGAGAACAGGAAATCCACATCGGCGTATTCGAAATTATAGGTGGATTGCTCCACTTCATTCTGATGATAAATATCGCCATAAGTGGTTTTGCCCAGTGGGCCGTCGCACCAAATCAGGTCATAAACGCTGTCTACGCCCTGAATGTACATCGCTAAACGTTCCAGACCATAGGTTATCTCGCCAGTGACCGGTTTACATTCCAAACCGCCCACTTGCTGGAAGTAAGTGAATTGCGTCACTTCCATCCCGTTCAACCACACTTCCCAGCCCAGACCCCAGGCACCCAAGGTCGGGTTCTCCCAGTTATCTTCGACAAAGCGGATATCGTGGATAGTCGGGTCCAGACCCAGTTCTCTCAGCGAGCCTAAATACAGCTCCTGAATGTTGTCTGGTGAAGGCTTAATGATCACCTGGAACTGATAATAGTGTTGCAGGCGATTTGGGTTCTCACCGTAGCGACCATCGGTCGGGCGGCGTGAAGGTTGTACATATGCGGCAGCGATTGGCTCTGGGCCAAGTGCACGCAGGCAGGTCATTGGGTGGGAGGTACCCGCGCCGACTTCCATGTCCAGTGGTTGAACAATGGTGCAGCCTTGGCGCGCCCAATAGTCCTGTAACGTCAGGATCAGGCCCTGAAAGGTCTTGGTATCAAACTTTTGCATGTTGGATTCGCACGCGATACAAGTGGATTAAAATGGAATGGGCCAGTATACCCGTTGACCGTAAGATATACAGCCAGAATCCAGTAAGATGCAACAATCAAGATCGATTTGTCGATAAAATGAGCCTTTCACTGTATTCCAACTGGCTATTTTGCGCTGTGCCCGCAAAGGTAAAGAGTCCGTCGATAGGTTGCTAATCAGCTAATGAACAGCGATCATCCCCTGCTGAGACAGATAATAAAAAGGAAGATGAGTTATGAGTCTACAACGCTGCGGTTGGGTCACCTCTGATCCTCTCTATCTCGCTTATCACGACACTGAATGGGGTATCCCACGCACCGACAGTCAGGCGCTGTTCGAAATGCTCTGCCTCGAAGGGCAACAAGCCGGGCTTTCATGGATAACCGTGCTGAAAAAACGTGAACACTATCGCAAGTGCTTCTATAATTTTGATCCCGTGCGAGTGGCGAAAATGGGGCCGGACGATGTAGAAAAACGGGTGCTGGACAGCGGCATTATCCGCCATCGCGGTAAGATTCAAGCCATTATCACCAATGCACAAGCTTATCTGGCCATGGAAGCCAACGGTGAGGATTTTTCGCGCTTTATCTGGAGTTTTGTTGATGGTGAGCCAAAAATTAACCATTGGTGGTGTCTGGCAGAATCACCCGCAACCACACCCGTATCAGATGCAATGTCAAAGGCATTGAAAAAACGCGGTTTTAAATTTATCGGCTCCACTATTTGCTACGCCTTTATGCAAGCCAGCGGTTTAGTGAACGACCATCTGGCAAGCTGTTTTTGTCACCCGGATAACGCCGTAAAATGATTCGACCTTACCAACCAAGCGATCTCGATGACCTGATGCAACTGTGGCTGACCAGTACCATTGCTGCGCATCCTTTTGTGGCCGAACAATACTGGCACGAGAGCGCCCCGTTGGTACGGAATACCTATCTCCCAGCGGCCCGCACCTGGCTATATTTGTCAGCGGAAACTACCGGTGATACGAACCCCATTGCAGGCTTTATTAGTATTCTCGAAGAACAACTGGTAGGGGCGCTGTTCGTCACCCAATCCATGCACGGTAAGGGGATTGGGCAAGCGTTGATGGATTACGTTCAACAACACTACCACGCTCTAACCCTAGAGGTTTATCAACGAAACCTGCGTGCCTATCATTTCTATCGTAAGCAAGGGTTTACCGTTGCAGGGAAAGCCTATAATGCGGAAACCAAAAACACTATCCTGACCCTGCATTGGCAGCGCCCATTTAACTCATCCCTGCTTTAATTCTCCCTGCATCTGACAAATTTTAATAGCCGTATCAAACATGCAACCGCATTACTCTATTCCTGAGCCTATTTTCCTGTGGGAATAAGTGAGGGGTTGAATATGACAAGGACATTGCTAAGCATCCAATTAGCCTTAACTCTCTTAATAACATTACCCCCATTAGCTATTGCAGATAACGGTAAAAATAGAGAGGTTTGTTTATATTCTGAAGATCAATATCAAGTTGAAACAGAAGTAACGGACAACACTGAATATAGTGGATGCAGTAGAAAGGTACGGGATGCCGCTGGCACGCTAGGCTGCGCCTTCATCCCCGCCTTGGCGATTTATAATTATGTTACGCATAGCCATTGTGATCAGGCGGATAAATTATGGCGTCAGATATCACATTGGTTTTCCAATGATAATCAAGACAAGGTGGTATTGGTTAGTGGCCAGTCCCCATTGCTTAAACCACACCCCGCACGGCCCAAATATAGCGATGACGAAGCCAATCTCCTCACGCTGACCTTAAGCAAAATTGACACTCGATTACATAATCAGGCACTCACACTACCGGCCAGCGCAAGATTTTGTAAAACCTCGCTCGATAATATTCTCGCTGCGCGCTATCCCCGCAGCCCGGATGAAAACTGCCCTAGTTGGGTATCAAAAGTCTTGGCCGATTTTACCCTGTTATTCGGTCATTCTGTGCGGGACTGGACGCCTGAGCAACTACAGAATGTCGTTACGCGGATTGACGCACAACACTCAACTGGCTATGTGGGCAGCGATCAGGCCACTGAGGGTCATCTGGTCACTGGCATCCGCGCGATTATCCAACAATTGGGATTGACTGAAACCATCCGGCAGATCACCCACGCATTTCGCTATGCCCAATTAAATTATGCCAATTACGTCGAGCATAATCCCAGCGCTACGCAATCACCTGCCGCCGCACAGGCTCTTCCGTTAGGGGAATATTCACTTTCTCTGGAATCTTATCACTATCCCGCCGAGCCGCCCGCTGTCCGTATTCGTCAGCATAATGAATGGGTGACCAGACCCGACTTACATTTTGCGGTGGAGATCATTGATGCCAACACCACTGACAGGTCAGCTATTCTTCTCGCGCACACAGTGATGGATCATTGGTTTAATACTTATCTTTTCACACCATTAAAAACTGACCAGCAAGGTAACCCCGTCACTGACCTTGACCGCACTATCAGCGCGGCACGCACTACCAGTACCTCACTGTTGCTTGAGTTGGAAAACACCAGTAATGACTATCTGTTTGTGATGGTGAGGCTTGAGGGCGAGATTGTTAGTGTGCTGGGGGCCGCGAAAGGGAACGCTACCGATGAGTTCTATATCGATGTTTCGGTGAGTGCCCCGCGCAATGTACTAACACCAAATGCAGAGGGGAATATTCGCGGAGCAGGTACCGCAGCAGTACATGAATTGGCCCGTTATTTAAAAGAAAATGGAGTGAAAACATTACGCTCTAGCGTTATTTCACAACCCTCTGCCCGAATAAAAATGAAGCTAGGTTTCAAACATGATGAGTTTTGATATTTGCTCAAATATGTGATGGGAATATTTATTATTAAATAGTGTCGCCATTTTTATTAAAACTCTCAGCTCATAAAAAAGGAGTTAATTATGCAGTTGAATTTTATAAGTAAAAGTTTAACATTACTATTTTTTATAACCACCACGGCGATTTCCAGCGGAATGGGCGGTTATGTCACCCTTCCACCTGAGGTATGTTTATATTCAGAAGACAAATTCCAAGGGAAATCAAAATGTTTTGCCAATAAAGAGAACGCTGATCTTTTTAACGAAGACGATACAATGATAGGTAATGACAATGCTTCATCAACTCATATTCCCGATGGGTTGTTAGCTACCATATATAAAAACGATGATTATAACCCACCCTATTTTAATTTAACTGAATCTATCGGGCAGAACGGTTTAGCTGATTTAGACATGGATAATGAAATTAGCAGCATTAAAGTTACTTATTCGCCCATTGAAGGTTGTAGTAAACGTTGTGCTATTTTAAAACGAATGCAACTGCCCTTATCCGATATTTTTGCCCAACATTGGAATAGTCCAGCCTATCCTAATAAACAAGTTTTACTGAGTTTTGATATTAATGATAAGAGTACTTTTATGGCGGAATTATCTTTAGGGCCAATAATATGGTTTGTTAACAGAGAATTACTCATCTTTAATAATTCGCAGAATAATGAACCGCTGGCATTCCGCATTCACCCAGATGCTAATCGATTTTCCCTGTTATTTCATCTAAACAACAATAGTATTGCAGTGGATTTTATGGAAAGTCGTGGCACTGAACAGATAGCCTTATCCCCCACTATAACGCTCAGGAATGCTCCCTTTGATCGTCCCGTAGAAACCTCAACCCTCATCATTAATAACACCAGTAAGCAGCCACTGATCATCGACCAAATAGTGATGGCGGCTAGCACTGAAGATATTCAGTCTGTGCACCATAGAAGCGAACGGGATACCGCCGGAACATTAGGCTGTGCCTTTATTCCCGCGCTGGCGATTTATAATTACGTCACTCACAGTCGCTGCAATCAGGGCGATACGCTGTGGAGTAAAGTAAAACATTGGTTTTCTGATGATAACAAAGCTAAATCGGTTGTGATTACCACCAAGCCCCCCTTACTTGAACCACAGTCACAACTCACAGAAAATAGTGATAACGCGGGACTGATATTAACCAAGTTCGACACCCAATTACATAATCAGGCACTTACACTACCCGCCACCGCGCAATTTTGTAAAACCTCGATGGATAATATCCTCGCCGAACGTTATCCCCGTGATTTAGATGTGAGCTGCCGTCTGTGGGTATCAAGAATATTGGCCGATTTCACGCTGTTATTCGGTACTTCATTGCGCGACTGGACGCAGGATGTTTTGCGCCGGGTATTAATACAAATTAATACTCATGATACGACGGGCTTTGCAATCAGCGATACGGCAGCGGAAAGTCGCTTGGTAAATGAGGTCCAGTCAGTTATTCGTCAATTCGGAATAGATGAAACCATCCACCAAATAGCTCTGGCTTTTGATTATGCGAGATTAAATTACGCACGCTATCTGGCGCACAACCCCACCCCTACTGAATCCCCCTCTGGTGCACAGCGCTTGCCGTTAGGCACATATTCACTCTCTTTGGCCTCTTATCATTACCCCACCGATCCGCCTGCTGCGCGAGTGCTTGAGAATGATCAATGGGTCACCCACCCCGATTTATATTTTGATGTCGATATTTTTGATTCCACCCTCCCGACACGGCCAGATATTGATGCCGCTTTTATGGATGGTGCTTTAGCGGCGGTAGGTGCATGGTCTGACATTTATAACGCGGCACCCATCTATTACCACATAACTAACGAACCCTGGTCGGAACAGAACCGAACTATCGAGGCTGGACGGATAAACAATTTCGTCCTATATAGCGAATTACTCGCACCTGAAAATAACTATGTGTACGTAGCAGTACGGCTACAAGGAGATATTGTCAGCATTCTGGCAGCCAGGAGAGATGAAACTTTTGAGAATAGTCACGAAAACTACTACGTCGAATTTTTTGTAACTGATCCCAACTATGTACTGATGCCAGAGGATGAAGGGAGTATTCGTGGGGCAGGGAGCGCCGCACTGCACGGGCTGGCGCGTTATTTACAACAACATGGGGTGAAAGTTTTGCGTTTTCGCGCCCCGAGTCAACCCGCAGCACGAGTGAGTACAAAACTCGGCTTCAAACATGATGAGTTTTGATAGTGAGGTTTCTAGTGATATTCGGCAGTCGTAAAGCGCTTTTCTGTGCTTTTTCTGCCGACAAACGCAGCATTTAGACCAACGCCACAGCACTATGAGAGTTTTCTCAATGGTATTCTCCCCCTTTTTACCGGATAACGATGGCAGATAAAAACCAGCAACGGTGCTTACCGCTGGTTAATGATTTTTTAATCTGCTATTGGGCGACGTTATCTATTTTTTCGCCGAAATAGAGTGCCATTTAAGGGAAATTCAATGAAAAAACGTATTCTGGCCACGGTGGCCGCCGTTTCTGTGGCGCTTACGCTTTCCGCTTGTACTACCAATCCTTATACCGGCGAATCACAAGCCGGGAAATCCGGTTACGGTGCCGGTATTGGTGCAGCATTAGGTGCTGGCATTGGTATGTTGTCATCATCGAAACACGATCGGGGCAAAGGGGCGTTAATTGGCGCAGCAGCAGGTGCCGCGTTGGGTGGTGGTGCAGGTTATTATATGGATGTGCAGGAAGCCAAACTGCGTGAAAAAATGAGTGGTACAGGTGTTAGTGTCACCCGTCAGGGCGATAATATCGTGTTGAATATGCCCAATAATGTCACGTTTGATACTGACAGCAGCAACCTAAAACCCGCCGGTGCTAACACCTTAACCGGCGTGGCGATGGTATTGAAAGAGTATGATAAAACCGCTGTGAATGTGACGGGTTATACCGACAGCTCCGGTGCCAGAGCACATAACATGACCCTTTCACAACAACGTGCCGACAGCGTGGGCAGCGCGCTTATCGTGCAAGGCGTGGCAGCTAATCGTATTCGCACCAGTGGTGCTGGCCCAGACAATCCGGTCGCAAGTAACAGCACCGCCGCCGGTAAAGCACAGAACCGCCGGGTTGAAATCACCTTAAGCCCGCTGTAACTTCTGATATTTTTATAACTTCTGATACTTTTCCTGCGGATAACGTCTTAGGCTTTATCCGCATGTTCCTTGCGACAGCCAATCGGTCATCATAATGACGCCAATCTGATGCGATAAGTACAACGGCGCGAGCCGGATAGAATATGCTCAACACGCTCAACCGGTACCCCTAACACCTGCTGGAACACGGCTAACTCCGCCCGACAAAAACCCTGGCAACTGGTCGCTGCGGCACAGATCGGGCAGTGATTTTCGATTAATAACAATGAGCCGTCGGATTCTACCTGCCATTCCGCCATATAGCCTTCACGACTGCGGATTGCCACCAGCCGCTCAACCCGCTCGGTCACACTATTTGCCCCCACCATCGCCTGACAATATTGAGTGCGGGTTTCCTGCTCGCGGCTATCAATTAGCAACTCAAGGGCGCTGTCGCCTAATTGAGAACGGATTAAACCTAATAGTTGTACCGTCAGTTCGCTGTGCGTATCAGGGAACTGCGCGTTACCCGCCTCGGTTAGCTGCCATAATTGAATCGGCCGACCCACACCGCGCGTTTGCGCCTCGGAGACCACCAAACCCTCCTTAGCCAATTTGACGAATTGCTGCCGGGCCGCTTCACCTGTCGTGCCTAAAATCATCCCGGCATCACTCGCTTGCATCGGGCCACGGGTTTTAAGCAGCATCAGTAGGCGTTTCGCCACCGACTGTGGCTGACTGGTGGTATGGTCGATATTCATATCTTCCCCGGTATCATGGCTAGGTTTTTTATTTTTGCTCAATCAATGTCAGCATAACATTTTCCAAGCATATACTTGACTTATTATTGGTAACTGGCCTAAGTTATTCCAAGAATTTACTTGTTTAATTTTATCGTAACCACCAAATCAACTCAACAACCAGATTTCTGGCAGGATAGAAACGTGATAATAAATGATGCAAGCCGTTGGGGTGACCTGTTCTCCGGTAAAAATGCGGCCTTCGCCATAGCCCTGTCAGGTGGTGTGGTGCTACATGCCATTAATATCTATATTGCTACCACCATTTTACCGTCCGTGGTACTGGATATTGACGGTCTGAGCCTGTACGCCTGGAACACCACGCTGTTCGTCACCGCCTCGATCCTCGGTTCTGCCCTTTCTGCGCGCTTACTCAGTGGCTACGGGCCACGTAGCGCATACCTGTTTGCCTCGCTAATCTTTATGCTGGGCAGTGCGTTATGTGCCATGGCACCGAACATGCCACTGATGCTGTTGGGCCGCACCGTACAAGGCTTAGGGGGTGGTTTCCTGTTTGCACTCTCTTACGCCATGATTAATCTGGTATTTCCACAATCATTATGGCCACGGGCAATGGCGCTGATTTCAGGTATGTGGGGTGTTGCTACCTTGGTTGGCCCTGCGATTGGTGGCATCTTTGCTGAAATGAACGCCTGGCGTTTTGCGTTTTGGACACTACTCCCCATCACCCTGATTTATGCCATCTTTACCTGGAGAATCTTGCCTGCAGGCCGCTCCAGTACCACAGCAGCATCGGCATTGCCCGTCGCACAATTGGTGTTATTAACCGCGATTGTTTTGACTATTTCTGCCAGCAGTATTGCCAGTAGTGGCCTGATAAACATGGTGGGTATGGTGTTTGCCATCTTACTGTTGCTGTTGTTACTGCGCATAGAATCGCGCGCCACCTCTCGCCTACTCCCAAAAGATGCATTGCGCCTTAACTCACCGCTGGCCGCGCTCTATATCACCATCTCTCTGCTGGCGATCGGCATTACTTGTGAGATATTTGTTCCTTACTTCCTGCAAATCCTCCATGGTCAGTCACCGTTGATTTCAGGTTATATTGCGGCCACCATGGCAGCGGGTTGGACCCTTTCTGAGGTAATGAGCGCGGGTTGGAAGAAATCAGGCGTCCGCTGGGCGATTATCAGCGGCCCAATTATTGTGCTAGTGGGGTTAGTGGCGCTGTCTATCTTGATGCCGGCCGGTTCACTCGGCGGCTGGCAACATATGGTGCCGATCGCTATCGCATTAACACTGGTCGGTTTTGGTATCGGCTTTGGCTGGCCACATTTGCTGACTCGCATTCTGCAAGTGGCTGCTGAAGAAGATAAAGACATTGCCGGAGCCTCGATTACCACCGTTCAGATGTTTGCCACCGCACTCGGTGCGGCGATGGCGGGCATGGTAGCCAACCTCTCTGGCCTTAATTCCCCAGGGGGTGTCGCGGGGGCAGAAAATACCGCCCATTGGTTGTTTATCCTGTTTGCCATCGCACCCGCATTAGCGATTATTACCGCACTACGTTGTGCGACTATCCGCTCGCATACCCTTACAGCTAAAAATACCGCCCGCAGCGAAGCGCAATAATTCGACGCCACCAACCTGCCAACGCGGGTTGGTTTTCATCAGTCATAACATGACGAAGGTGATTAGCAGTTGATCCCACAATAGTGATCACTGGTATGCTGGCTTTAAATTTCACCCACCCAAAGTAATTGAGGTTGCGGGCAGGCATCAAGTAAGCAAACCCCGATGAACTTACACAGTCAAATGATTCGGGTTAGTGAATGAAGCTACCACCCCTGCGACTTCAAGTATAAAGGGTAACGTCATTGGAGTTTGCGATGAAGCCTTCTATCGTGCTGTACAAAAGTATTCCCAGCGATCTGCATCAGCGTTTAGCCCAACATTTTACCGTAAACAGTTTTGATGGTTTAACGCCTGATAATCAGCCAGAGCTATTATCTGCGCTGCAACAGGCGCAGGGGCTTATCGGCTCCGGCGGTAAAATCGATCAGGACTTTCTACAATTAGCGCCGCGTTTGCGCGCTGCCTCAACCATTTCCGTCGGTTATGACAACTTTGATGTTGATGCCCTGAGCCAGCGTGGTGTTGCCCTAATGCACACGCCAACAGTACTGACAGAAACCGTCGCCGACACCATGATGGCGTTGGTGCTGTCTTGCGCACGCCGAGTGGTTGAATTGGCTGAACGGGTGAAAGCCGGTGAATGGCAAGATAGCATTGGTGATGACTGGTATGGTGTTGATGTTCATCATAAAACTATCGGCATTCTCGGTATGGGCCGTATCGGGATGGCACTGGCCCAGCGGGCACATTTCGGTTTCAGTATGCCGGTGCTGTATACCAGCCGCCGCCCACATGAAGAAGCCGAAAAGCGCTTTAATGCTCGCTTCTGTTCTCTCGATACTTTATTGGCTGAAGTTGATTTTCTCTGTATTACGCTACCGATGACCGAGCAGACCTACCATATGATTGGTCGTGATCAATTGGCTAAAATGAAATCCAGCGCAATATTGATTAATGCGGGCCGTGGGCCGGTTGTTGATGAACAGGCGCTGATTGCCGCGCTACAAGATGGCACGATTCATGGCGCTGGGTTGGATGTGTTTGAACAAGAGCCGCTACCGATAGACTCACCCTTACTCTCGCTGCGCAATGTCGTTGCCGTGCCGCATATTGGTTCTGCCACCACGGAGACCCGTTACAACATGGCTGCCTGCGCGGTGGATAACCTGATCGCTGCGCTAACCGGTACCGTGACGGAAAACTGCGTGAATCCGCAGGTTTTGCAGAAAGCCTAACCACGCCCATTGGCCTGCTAGCAGGCCAATTCCCACTCATCCGCGCGTCTCCTCCCCATAAAATCCACTCAGGGATGAGGCTATTTCTTCACCAAACGGCACACTAAATCAGCCCCAATTCGCATAAACCTCTCGCTCCCTAAATAGGAAGATGTGCCATGAAACATCTCAAAATATCCTTGCTGCTGCTACTTTCACCGGCGGCGATGGCTAACTGGTCACTCCAGCATTTCCCTGTGTTCACCGAGCAGGACAGTGGTATTTTTGTCAGTAATAGCGCACTGACTAAAGGGGAGTATCCACTCAAGTTTTATCAGAATAAACAGTGCTGGCAACCCACCGGACCGGTGAAATTGAACCAGACGTTTTCGCTGCAACCCTGTCAGAATCAGGCCGATATTCAGTGGCGATTGTTCCGTGATGGTCAGTATCAAGCCCGCATTGATACCCGCAGCGGTACGCCGACGCTCACCTTAAGCCTCAAAGAACCTGTGGCAGAAGTGGCAAAAGTCGTGACCCACAGTTGCCAGCGCTGGAATGGCTTGCCTGTTACCGTAGATGTGAGCAAAACCTTTGCTGAAGGCGAAACGATACGGGATTTCTATTCCGGCCAAACGACAAAAGTCTCGCTGGGGAAAATCACGCTACAACCGGCCCCCGAAAGCGGTGGTTTATTACTACTGGAATCAGCCCAAACTCAACATGCCGCGCCATTTAGCTGGCAAAATGCGACGGTTTATTTTGCGCTGACGGATCGTTTTAAAAATGGCAATCCCGCCAATGACCACAGCTACGGCCGCCATGGCGATGGTATGCAGGAAATTGGCACATTCCACGGCGGCGACCTGGCGGGTTTAACCGAGAAACTTGATTACCTGCAACAACTTGGCGTTAATGCCTTGTGGATAAGTTCACCACTGGAGCAGATTCACGGTTGGGTCGGTGGCGGTACTAAAGGCGACTTCCCACATTACGCCTATCATGGCTATTACGGGCTGGATTGGACCCGCCTGGATGCCAATATGGGGACTGAACAGGATTTACATAAGCTGGTTGAACAAGCCCATAAACGCGGTATCCGTGTTCTATTTGATGTGGTGATGAATCATGTCGGATATGCCACTTTAGCGGATATGCAAAGTTACCAGTTCGGTGCACTCTATTTGCATGGCGACCAACTGGAAAAAACGCTGGGTAAAAAATGGACCGACTGGACGCCCGGCAAAGGCCAAACCTGGCATAGTTTTAATGATTACATCAATTTCAGTGATAAAACCACTTGGGACAACTGGTGGGGCAAGCAGTGGATCCGCACCGATATTGGCGATTACGACTCACCGGGTTATGACGACCTGACCATGTCATTAGCTTTCTTACCGGACATCAAAACTGAATCCACCCAACCCAGCGGCTTACCGGTGTTTTATCGGCATAAACCCGATACCGCAGCGCGAGAAATTGGCGGTGCCACAGCGCGCGATTACCTTACTCATTGGTTGAGCCAATGGGTACGTGATTACGGTATCGATGGTTTCCGAGTTGATACTGCCAAGCATGTGGAGAAACCAGCATGGCAACAGCTTAAACAACAAACCACCGCTGCATTGGCTGAATGGAAAGCGGCCCATCCTGAACAAGCACTGGATAACTTACCGTTCTGGATGGCCGGAGAGGCATGGGGCCACGGTGTGATGAAGAGCGATTACTACCAAAACGGCTTCGATGCGATGATTAACTTTGATTTTCAGGATCAGGCGAAACAAGCGCTCGCGTGCTTCTCTTCTATTGATAGCACCTATCAGCAAATGGCTGAAAAACTGCAAGGTTTCAATGTATTGAGTTACCTGTCATCACACGATACCCGATTATTCTTCAAAGATGATGCGCAGCAGTCATTACTAAAACAGCAACGGGCAGGCTCACTGCTGCTGCTGGCTCCAGGTGCGGTGCAAATCTTCTATGGTGATGAAAGTGGGCGGCAATTCGGCCCAACCGGCTCAGATCCGTTGCAGGGTACCCGATCAGATATGAACTGGAATGAACTCGCCGGTGCCAAAGGTGCGTTGCTGGCGCACTGGCAAAAAGTCAGTCAGTTCCGCGCTCGCCATCCGGCGATTGGTGCTGGGGTACAACAATCCCAACAAACTGCTGATTATTATGCCTTTAGTCGCCAATATCAGGGGGATAACGTGCTGGTAGTTTGGGTTGGAGACAAGAAAGAATAAATAAGAATATTATCCCGCAAAAACACTTCCTGCCGACACTTTCCATCGGCAGGAAGAAATCTTTCCGCGTTGCGCCCGCTTTTATCTGCGAGTATGGTACTTGTTCACTTACGGATAACAATAAATTTTCATTTATGAAGTTTTCACTTTTCGGCGACAAATTCACCCGCTACGCGGGTATTACCAGACTGATGGATGACCTCAACGACGGCCTTAGAACCCCAGGTTCTATCATGCTTGGCGGCGGTAATCCGGCACATATTCCAGAGATGGATGCCTACTTCCAACAACTGTGTCAGGAGATGCTGGAGCGCGGGCAATTGACCGAGGCACTGTGTAATTACGACGGGCCACAAGGCAAAGACTTGCTACTGAAAGCGCTGGCAAAAATGCTGCGCGACGAGTTGGGCTGGCAAATTGAGCCACAGAATATTGCACTGACAAATGGCAGTCAGAGCGCATTTTTCTACTTATTTAATTTATTCGCTGGTCGCTATGCTGATGGTAGCCGCCGTCGGGTGCTGTTCCCACTGGCACCGGAGTATCTAGGCTATGCCGATGCGGGTTTGGATGAAGACCTGTTCGTGTCTGCCAAGCCGAATATTGAGCTGCTGCCAGAAGGCCAATTCAAATATCACGTCGATTTCGAACACCTCAATATTACCGATGATATTGGCCTGATATGTGTATCGCGGCCAACCAATCCTACCGGTAATGTAATTACCGATGAAGAGCTGATTCGCCTTGATGCAATAGCTCAGCAACGTGATATTCCGTTATTGATTGATAACGCCTATGGTGTGCCCTTCCCCGGCATCATCTTTACTGATGCTACGCCATTGTGGAATCCGAATATCATCCTGTGCATGAGCTTGTCGAAGTTGGGCTTACCGGGTTCCCGCTGCGGTATTGTGATTGCCGATGAGAAAGTGATTTCGGCCATCACCAATATGAATGGCATTATCAGCTTATCACCCGGCAGCATGGGGCCAGCGATCGCCGCCGAAATGATTGAGCGTGGTGATTTGTTGCGCTTATCCAATGAGGTGATCCGGCCGTTTTACTTTGAACGGGTGCAGCAAACTATCGCTATCCTGCGCAAATATCTGCCGCCCGAACGCTGCCTGATCCACAAACCCGAAGGTGCTATTTTCCTCTGGTTATGGTTTAAAGAGCTGCCGATCAGTACCGAACTACTTTATCAGCGCCTGAAAAAACGGGGAGTGTTGATGGTACCGGGCCACTATTTCTTCCCTGGTTTGGAACATGACTGGCCGCACACCCATCAATGTATGCGGATGAACTATGTGCCCGCACCTGAGCAAATCGAAAAGGGTGTCGCAATTCTGGCCGAAGAGATTGAGCTGGCATTTCAGGAAGCGAAGTGATTATTAAGCAGCAAATTGCGTAACTTGCTATTCCTTTGGAAAATATCACCTTAGTCTTTATACGGTGAGGATAGGCAGAAGAGTAAAGCGTCCGCGCCAGGGATGGCGCGGCTCGAGCCTCCAGGGATGGATTGACGGCGTCTTTACGATCTGCCTGTTCTCACTGTATTAACACCCTATACGCAGGATAATCGGCTATCCATTACAATGTCCAGAACAGCACGGCGAGTATCTGCGGCGACATTATTCGTAAGAACATCGCCAGTGGGTAAACCGTGGCATAAGAGAGCGCTGCCGCACCGCTGGTTGGGTGCAGGCCATTAGCAAATGCCAACGCCGGAGGATCAGTCATTGACCCGGCTAACATACCGCACAGCGTCAGATAGTTCATCTTAGCTAACATGCGTGCCAGAATTCCTACAGTCAGCAACGGGATGCCGGTAATCATCGCGCCATAACCAATCCATGCCAGCCCATCACCATTAACCAGCGTATTAATAAAATCACCGCCGGACTTCAGCCCGACCACTGACAGGAACAGCACAATCCCCAGTTCACGCAAGGCCAGGTTGGCACTCGGTGGCATAAACCAATACAACTTACCGATGCTACCAATACGCCCAAGAATCAACGCCACCACCAGTGGCCCACCCGCCAGCCCGAGCCGTAATGCTGCCGGGAACCCAGGGATGAACAACGGTATCGACCCCAGCAATACCCCCAGACCGACACCGATAAATACCGGTAACATCTGCACTTGTTGCAGCTTCTGTTGCGCGTTACCCACAACAGCGGATACCGCCTCAATCGCTTCCGGGCGACCCACTAAATTAAGAATGTCACCGAATTGCAGACTGGCACTGTTACTGGCCACCAGTTCGATACCCGCACGATTAAGGCGCGTGATAGCCACGTCATACTTCTGCTTCAGATTGAGGTCACGGATTTTCTTACCTAACACCGCTTCGTTGGTGACTACCACCCTGGCGGTTTGCAACGCTGTCCCCGCAGTGGAAAGCGTAACGTCCACCTCTTCCCCCACCACCAGCCGCACTTTTTCTAAAGCTTCACGCTGACCCACCAAATGCAAATAGTCCCCCAGCTCAATCACTGTGGCGGGCAACGGTACCATCAGCAAATCACCACGTTTCAATCGGGAACAAACCACCTCATCACTATTGAGTAACGGCACATCCTGTACTGACAAACCATTCAGATTAGGGTTGCGCACCGCAACGTTCATGGTTTGCAGCAATTCACGATTCTGCCCGTGGCTACTATCAAACTCCTTGGCCTCACGATCAACGTTGATTTTAAAGAATAAACGGATCAGCCACATCACCAGCAAAATACCACAAATCCCAAATGGGTATGCCATGGCATAACCCATCCCCATTTGGCTAACCAACTGAGGTGGTGACCCCAAATCAGTAAGGATCTGCTGCGCCGCCCCAAGTGCCGGTGTATTGGTCACCGCCCCCGAAAACACCCCCAAAATAATCGGCAGCGGCACGGCAAACAGTTTGTGAATAATGGCGGTCACCAACCCACCAACAACCACCATCAAAATGGCAAAGCAGTTAAGCCGTAACCCCGATACCCGTAGTGAGGAGAAGAACCCCGGCCCGACTTGAATACCGATAGTGTAGACAAACAAAATCAGGCCAAATTCCTGAATGAAGTGCAGCATGTCGCCATTAAGAACAACATCATAGGTTTGTGCAAAATGGCCCACAATAATGCCGCCAAACAGCACCCCGCCAATACCTAATCCAACACCATAGATCTTCCAATTACCGATCCATAACCCCAATACGGCGACCAGCGCCAACATACTGACGGTAAGGGCGATAGCACTCATAAATCACTTCCTTGCCTAAGTTTAACAACCGGTCGGCCATGTGAAATATCACCAATGTCATACATAGCCTTAAATTCTTATAATTAGTAGGGATTCTGTCAGAAGGGAGAACGGTTGAATGTGTGATACACCACAAAATGCACCGGAGAGCGGGGAAACTCTCGGTAACAAAACGCCGCTAACAAAGCGGCGGCGTTAAGTAAGAAGGGTATACCGGCACCTCACGCGGAGGTACCGGTCATCATAATTACTGCTGTTCAGTTTGCTCGGTTGCCGCTGGGCTATCTAATACTTGACGCTCCGCAGGTGCAGCATTGCCGATGGTAATACGCTGTGGTTGCAGCGCTTCTGGCACTTGGCGCAACAGATCAATATGCAGCAGGCCATTTTCAAACTGAGCATTATCTACATTCAGATGCTCAGCCAGAGTAAAGGTCAATGAGAACTCTTTACGTATCAAGCCTTGATGCAGGTATTCAACCTGTTTTTCTACCGGCGCTGGCTTACCGCGTACCGTCAGGCGTGGGCCTTCTACTTCGATATCCAGTTCGCTCTGCTTAAATCCGGCTAATGCCAGTGAGATGCGATAGTGGTTATCATCAGTTTTCTCAATGTTATATGGCGGGAACCCTTGGGCATCCTGACTGCCTTGCATTGAGTTGGCCAGTTTATCAAAACCAATCCACTGACGAAGTAAAGGTGACAAATCATAATTACGCATAGATATAACTCCTTCTAAGAAGCGAGATAATAGAAAGCCGATCAGTCCCCAATTACGGCAGACTTGGCTCAGTTATTAATAATGTGACTTAGCCATATTATTGAAAAAATATATTAAGCTGATTGCTTAATTTCAATACGGCGCGGTTTTAAACTTTCAGGTACCAATCGCTCAAGATCGATATACAGTAAGCCATTCACTAAGTTGGCACCTTTAATTTTAATGTGCTCAGCCAACTGGAATTTCCGCTCGAAGTTGCGCTCAGCGATACCTTGATATAAATAGGTACGAGCCACAGGTTCACCAGCATGGGAACCTCTAACAATCAATATGTTATCTTGAGTAACGATGTCCAACTCCTGCTCTGCAAAGCCTGCCACAGCAATAGCAATGCGGTAGTTATTTTCGTCTACCAACTCGACGTTGTAGGGAGGGTAACCGCCATTACTTTGATTCTGGCCGGATTCTAATAGATTAAATAACCGGTCGAAACCGATAGCGGAACGGTACAATGGAGCAAGCTCGGAATTACGCATAAAAACTGCCTCCTAAATATATTAGCAAGGGTGTTATCCTATTTTTAATTAAGCCTTCCATCATGGACAGGCTAATAGTCTGAATACCCTATCGGCGTATTCTCTCTGACCTGATAATAAGATGGTATCGGTCTTGTTTTTTTCAAGAGTAAAATCAAAAAAAATTTACGAGAAAAATCCTAATAGGATGTTTATTAAACTAATATTCGATAAATTAGTTGTTATAACTTACACTTAAGTTAAATCAGTCCACAAGATTGAATCTTTGACCATCGGAAGTGTCTGTAAATGGGTGTAACAATTTACGACAAAACCTGACATAGTGTATGTGTCAGTTAATCACGGTTTCATGAGAGCTGAGTACAACAATGAGAAATACAGTTATCCCTTTTGTTACCAGTTGTTCTCTGCTGTTCGTTAGTGGCTGCTCAAGCATTATGACCCACACCAGCAGCAGCCAGGGCTACTACTCCGGCACTGAAGCCAATGTGGCGATGCTTAAAGATGACAATACCGGCTGGGCGCTACGGCCCCTGTTGGCAGTAGATCTGCCCTTCTCTGCGGTGATGGATACTCTGCTCCTGCCCTACGATTATCTGCGTTCAGATAATGAAGACAAAATGGCCAGTTCACCGCGTGAGCGTGTTCACCAATCGGAAACACAAAATCAGCAACCGGCCCAAACAGTCAGTGCACCAATACAATAATCACAGCGCGTGGCCTCTCCAGCCCCTGACAGTCTTATCTTGAGGGGCTTAGCACGATGTATTCACGGTAAAGATTTGCACCCACCCATCTATTTCCCGCATAAATGCCACCTTATTACCGTCTGGTGCAAAAACTACGGCATCCGCCAGCGGTGCAACAGCACTGCGAGCTGTCAGACGGCGCAGTTGACCCGTGGCACTATCACAAAGCATCACACTGTTATCACAGACAAAAGCCAAACTACCGCCCTGTGGATGCCAGCTAAATGCTGATTGAATGCCCCCCACGCTGAATGTCAATTGCCGTAGTGCGCCACCATTGGGGGAAGCCAGCCATAACTGCACGATGCCGTTATCATCTTTCATCAAACAAGCAATGGCACTGCCATCTGGCGATGAACGCAGCCAATGGCGCGGGCTGGTCGCAAGACCGGGGAAAAGCCGCTCGCTGGTGTAAGTTAGCCGCCGCTGAATCACCCCTGCAGGTGGCGCAGGCAGGGTAGTTTGCGTCCCCTCAAGTGGCTCCGCTCCGGCGCGGGCATACTCTCGGTCATGTTCAGGCAAATCCGCAATAAAGATTTCTGGGATTTTTTCACCCTGCGCTGAGAGGGTGTCGCCGATAAAGGCTAATGCCCAACGCTGACGGGTGCCATCCGCTTTAAGATACCCCTGCGCACCAATCCACCCCTCCTCGTATGCCCGATTTATCTGGTCGCTGCCCGCTTGTGGTCTGGGCGTGGTACGACTGACCAAAACACAGAAATGGCTGCCATCGTATTCGCGAGGATGCTGTTTCGGTGGATTAACGCCATGCAGCGGCAGTGCAATACCCACGTTGCGGCAATCCAATGACGGGTCTACTTCATGTAGTACATGGTCGTTATAGGTGAAGCTAAGGCGGCTGCCATCAGGGCTGAAAACGTGGACGTGGCTACCACCACGCAATGCCCCTGGGGTATAGGGTGGGCTGATATCCATCGCATCCAGCGTTACCGCCAACTCTCTGTCTGGTTCAGATACAATCACACCGCGCCGGTGATGAAAATCATAGTGCCAGTAGTTATCAGGATGCTCTGGCCCGTGGATAAACACATAGCGTGCCGGAGAGTCCGGGCTAACCGTTACCACACCAACATAGGCACCCTGCTGAGCGCGATAAATCACCTCAATATCACCAGTGATACAATTAACCCGCTCAATCGTTAAGCCACTAAAAGTGCCACCATTGGGCCGTACATCGTAGGCCAACCATTGGCTGTCAGGAGTCCAGACGTTGATATTGGTGAGTTGATGACCGCGAGGATCAAAGGTGAGTTGCTGTTCTTGTAAAGGGGCATCTTGCAGACAGGTCATCTTGGCTCCGGTGATACGGAAGACTAAATCATTTATACAGATTATATCACCAGCCGGTGTATGTGGTCAGAAGCTCTGCATATCGCCATTATCAGCGATATGCAGAGTCAGGGTTTATCCCACCCGTTTTACATCTCCGACGAGGAAGATATAAGAAAGTGCCCCCATGAATGCCACTGCTGCGATATAAATTAGAGAAGGCGCAAAACCATAATCCTGGGCCAGATAACCGACCACCAGTGGAACCGTGATCCCCCCCAGCCCACCGACAAAGTTAAAGACACCGCCCGTCAGGCCAATCAACCGCACCGGTGCCAATGATGAAACCAGCGACCAGGTAATAGAAGCGAAGCCGTTACCGAAGAAGGCCAACCCCATTAACACCATAATCCAGAACGGATCGTTGGTATAGTTAGCCCCCATAATGCAGGTAGAAAGCAATAAACCGCAGATAATTGGCGTTTTACGGGCAAAACCAATGGATTTGCCTTTGCGTACCATGCGGTCGGCCACCAGCCCAGAGAGCAATACACCAAAGAAAGCAGCCAAAAACGGTACGGTCGTCATAAAGCCGGCAGTCAACGCACTGATATGTTTCTCTTGGGTCAGATAGTTAGGGAACCAGGTCAGGAAGAACCACAGCGTTGAGGTTATGGCAAACTGCCCAATATAGACACCAACCAGTTTGCGGTTAAACACCAGTTTCCACTCAGCAGCCGTGATGGGTGTTCGGGCTTTTTTCTCGGTTGCAGCATCACCATCAACAATACCGCCACCCGATTGAATGTAATCCAGTTCGGCCTGATTAATACCTTTGGATTTGCGTGGTGGCTGATAAACAAAGTGCCATATCAATGCCCATATAATGCCGATCCCCCCAGTGATAATAAATACCCAGTGCCAACTGAGGACTTCCTGTACCCAAATAAGTAATGGGGTCAGAAATGCCAGACCTACAAACTGACCTGAGGTATAAAAACCAACTGCCGAGGCTCGCTCCTGCTCTGGAAACCAACTGGTAACAATACGGTTATTGGTTGGGAAAGCAGGCGCTTCAAATAAACCGGTAATAGCACGTAAACCAATCAGGGTACCCAGTCCGTTAGCGAAACCCTGTAATAAGGTCGCGACTGACCACCCAAAAATCGCAATGAAATACGTCATTTTGGAGCCAACGCGATCGAGGAACCAGCCTCCGGGGATCTGGCATAACGTATAGGTCCAGGCAAAAGCGGAGAAAATATAACCCATCTGGGTTTTGGTGATACCAAATTCTTCCTGAATATGGGCTGAAGCAACGGCAAGGTTGGCTCTATCAACATAACAAATGACAACCGTGACAAATATCATAAATAGTGTCAGATAGCGCCTTTTGCTTGGGGCAGTAGCTAAGGTCATTTCCATGGTAATGATCCCAATGATAATCGGATTAATATACGCCGAAGCTCCCTGCCAGAATTACTGATAACACTGTCGCATTACCGTATTTTGGGCGCAAGGGAACTCCTGCGTGTAGGGTCGCAATAAATTGTTATTTAATAAAATCTCTATTTTTCGACCAGTATTATTAACGGGAAGAAAATAGTTTTTTAACTGCTGATATACGTTTTATCTTTGTTAGGATTAATTCCTGATAATTGTATTAGATAATTTATTAATCGAACGAGGGCAACTTACCATTCGGCTACTGCACCATCAGGATAGCGCCAAACCGGGTTTCTCCAATCGGGGGCATTTTTGCTGCGTTCAATCACTAACTCCTCATTGATTTCTACCCCTAAGCCCGGTTTCGTCAGCGGATAGAAATGGCCATCGGTCATTTTGAAATCGTCTTTATTAATTACATAATCCAGTAACTCAGCACCTTGGTTGTAATGAATCCCCATGCTTTGCTCCTGCAATACGGCATTGCGGGCGACAAAATCAAGGTGCAAACAAGACGCCAGTGCAATTGGCCCAAGTGGGCAATGTGGTGCTAATGCCACATCATAAGACTCCGCCATCGCGGCAATTTTAAAGCACTCAGTCAGGCCACCAGCATGAGATAAGTCAGGTTGAATAATTGCCAACCCACCATCAGCCAATACCCGTTTAAATTCAAACCTGGAGAACATCCGTTCGCCTGCTGCGATAGGAATATGGGTTTGTGCTGCCAGACGGGGATAATACTCTGCCTGTTCTGCTAATACGGGTTCTTCAATAAACAATGGGCGATAAGGTTCTAATTCTTTAATCAGGATTTTTGCCATTGGCGCATTAACCCGACCATGAAAATCTAAACCAAATTCAATACGGTTACCAAAGGCTTCACGAATTTGTGCCACAACCTCGACGGCGGCATCAACTTTACGGGCATTATCGATAAGGCCCATTTCCTCACAACCATTGAGTTTAAACGTATCAAAACCAATCTCAGTGAGTTTATTAATACCGCTAATTACATCAGACGGGCGATCACCGCCAACCCAACTGTAAGCTTTAATTTTATCGCGAACCAATCCACCCAATAATTGGTAAACCGGAACCCCCAATGCTTTGCCTTTAATATCCCATAGCGCCTGATCGATGCCGGCAATAGCACTCATCAGAATAGGGCCACCGCGATAGAAACTGCCGCGATATAATGTCTGCCAAATATCGTTGATACGTGCCGGGTCTTGCCCGATAACATATTCAGATAACTCATGTACCGCAGCCTCAACGCTACGAGCACGCCCTTCAATTACCGGTTCACCCCAACCAATAATGCCTTCATCGGTTTCGATTTTCAGAAACATCCAGCGTGGGGGTAAACGGTAAGTGGTTAGCTTGGTAATTTTCATTTTGTGGCATCCTTAAAGGCTTTAATAAACGCAGCCGCTTGTTGTGCAGTCTGAGATACCGATTGGCCTGCACGGTAAAGGTCACCGCCCAAACCAGCACCAGCACAACCCGCAGCCAAATAAATAGACAAATTCTCAGGAGTAATCCCCCCAACGGCAAACACCGGCACCTCTGGGGGCAATACAGCTTTCAATGCTTTGATATAGTCGGGGCCAAAAGAGACCGAAGGGAAAATTTTCAGAGCCTGCGCCCCCGCATCCAGCGCGGTGAAAGCTTCAGATGCAGTGGCACACCCAGCACAAACCGTCATGCCTAACTCAACAGCGCGGCGGATCACCGCCGGTTGGGTGTTCGGCGTGACCACCAACTTGCTACCCATGCTATGCAACGCATCCAGTTGCTCAGGTTTCAGTACCGTGCCAGCACCAATTAATGCACGATGACCAAACTCCGCAACCGTTTGCGCGATACTCACCTCCCATTGTGGGGAATTAAGCGGTATTTCAACCGCATCAAAACCAGCATCAAGCAGAGCGGCCACATGGTCATGAACTTCTGCGGGTGTGATGCCGCGCAAAATGCCAATCAATGGCATGTTAGTATTCCATTTCATTTACAATACTCCTGATTCCAGCTTGAAAAGCCTGATCGCCATCCAACACCTGATAAAGCATCCCAGCCATCTCTAGCCCTTGGGTATAGCGCTCAACCAGTTTAGGATTGCCAATCACCGTAATACATTCACCCGCAGCGAGCGGATATTGCTGCTGCATCTGCACGATTTCATTGCCAATCAGCAGGCCAGAAAGCCAGTCGCCGACTGACGTTCGCTTCAAGCGGCCCAACACATGGGCAGCACGCGTCTCAAACAGACAACGCATGATATTGCTGTCATTAAAGCTTTGCGTCAGGCCATCGATAAATGCAGTATTGTCCGGTAATTGAGCCTCCAGCCCTGCCCCCACCAATGAATTATTAAGCAGTAAATAGTGCAATTCACCCGTCATCAAGGTGCGGAAATCCATGACCTGATCACCCTGCATTTGCACCCATTTACTGTGAGTTCCCGGCAGCAAATAGACCGATGAAGGTCGTTCGCTATACGCGCCGATCAGTTGGGTTTCCTCACCACGCATCACGTTGCGGTTATCTGGCTTATCAACACATAAACCGGGGATAATCCATGCCCGAATTGGCTCAGCCTCCGCCACACAGGTTAATTGACGCGATACTTGGGTAAGCCGGGTTGGACAAGCAAGATAAGGCACTGAAATCCAACCGGCATTGCTACCAATCATGCCCGCCATCAGCACGGGCAAGTCATACTGTTGCTGCTGCTCACGCCACGGCGCGATAACCTGCTGAAATACCTGCTGCGCACTTTGCCCATTAAAGCGAGTGACCCCGACTTCTGAGCGCAACATATCTACACATTCACCATGTAAATAAAGCCAGGCACGCAGGTTGGTCGATCCCCAATCAATGGCGATATAGCTTTTATCCATAACACTGCTCACTCATGTAATATCCTTTAGCCGTTTAGCGGAGCTGGCGATCATGGTTAGCGCAGCCCGTTCTGCCGCATCGGCATCTTGATGGCGAATAGCGTCATAAAGATCCTGATGCTCTTGTAATGTGCGCGGCATGTTTTCTTCATCAGGCATGTAGGTTCGTTCAAACACCGCCCGTTGCAGAGAGCTGATTGCCACACTGAGTTGCTGTAATACCGGATTGTGTACCGACGCCAATACCGCCTCGTGATAGCGGATATCCGCTTCGTTAAATGCGTCTCTGTCTTGATGATTGGCGATCATTTCATTGAGTGCAGTTTCAATCACCGCCAGCTCTTTCGAGGTTGCCCGCTCGGCAGCCCAGCGGGCGATGGTAGGCTCTACCAGATTACGCACTTCGCTCATCGCACTGATTAACCGTGGGTCATAATCACTGGCCAGCGCCCATTGCAGTACATCGGTATCGAGATAATTCCACTGATTACGCGGCCGGACAAAAGCCCCACGAAAGCGTTTCACTTCAATCAATCGCTTTGCCATCAGCGCCCGAAAAACCTCACGAATCATGTTACGAGAGGTTTGAAATTCCTCACAAATTTCCGCTTCGGCAGGCAACGGTGAGCCCGGTGGATATTTGCCCTCAACAATCTGCTGACCAATAACCAAAATAATTCGGTCTGTTTTACTGAGTTGTTCTTTTGTCATGTTCGCTCCGGTTATTTCAGGTTAACCAATAATGATTCACTTACTTTACGCATCTCTTGATTAACCGTCCCCACAACGCCGCACAATTTTCAAACTTTGTCGTTCAACACAAAACAGATTGTAGAGCTATAATTTATTTTTGTACTACAATTTGGATCGCAAAATAAGCAACTCATCACAAAATGAATGGAAAAAATGACACAATCGTTGTTTATTTAGAAATAAAAGTCTAATGTGGATTTTTAATTCCAAATGAAATGACCTATGCTTAGTCGATACCAGCCCATTGCCGATGCAATCGCCACACTTTTTTCTCCCTATGCTGAAGTCGCCATTCATGACTTAGCCAGCCAAAAACTGGTTTATATCGCCAACAACTATTCACAGCGGGAATTAGGGGAAGACTCCAATCTCAATGATTTGCGATTTGATCAGCACTCACAGGTGATCGGGCCTTACCAAAAGCGTAATTGGGATGGCCGTCAACTGCGTTCCATCAGCACGGTATTGCGCGATGACAACAGGCAGCCGATTGGATTGTTATGTATCAATCTGGATATCACCGTATTTGAAAGTGCCAAAGCAGCACTGGAGCTATTCCTGTCAGGGCAACAACTACAGCCACAACCGGAAGTGCTGTTTCAGGATGATTGGCAGGAACGTATCAACACTTATATCCATCAATGGTTACAACAGCAGCAACTCACTCTGGCGGCTTTGAATAATGCTAGCCGCCGGATGCTCATTGAGACCCTCTATCAACAGGGCGCATTCAACGGTAAGAATGCCGCCGGTTACGTGGCAAAAATCCTCGGTATTGCTCGGGCGACTGTTTATAACCATTTGAAAAATATAAAAACCAGCTAACGGATTTTAAGGAACCGTCATGAATACATTATTCGATGCCATTAAAGAAGCTCATCAGGTATTACGCCCACAAGTGAGAGTGACGCCGCTGGAATATAGCCCATTGCTATCGCAGCACAGTGGTTGTGAAATCTATCTTAAGTGCGAACATCTGCAACATACCGGTTCTTTTAAATTTCGTGGGGCCAGTAACAAGCTGCGTTTGTTGACCGATGAACAGCGCCAGAACGGCGTTATTACTGCCTCGACCGGTAACCACGGGCAGGCTATGGCACTGGCGGGGAAGCTGGCGGGAGTGAAAGCCACCATTTATGCGCCAGAGCAAGCGGCAGCTATCAAGCTGGAGGTGATCCGTGCACTGGGCGGTCATATTGAACTGGTAGCGGGTGATGCTTTAAATGCCGAACTGGCCGCGAGTATCGCCGCAGAACAGCAGGGCAAAGTTTATATCTCCCCTTATAACGACCCGCAAGTGATTGCCGGACAAGGCACTTGTGGCATGGAGATGGTGGAACAGCAACCGGAGCTTGATGCGGTATTTGTTGCCGTTGGCGGTGGTGGCCTGATTTCTGGTATTGCGACAGTTTTAAAGAAATTATCGGATAAGACACAGGTGATTGGTTGCTGGCCAGCAAATGCTACCAGTATGTATACCAGCCTGGAAAATGGCCAAATTCAGGAAGTGGCAGAGCAGGAAACCCTGTCTGATGGTACCGCCGGAGGTGTTGAACCCGGAGCCATCACCTTCGCACTTTGCCAACAGTTGATCGATCAGAAAGTCCTGGTGAGTGAGCAGGAAATCAAAGATGCCATGCGGTTGATTGCCCACACAGACCGTTGGATGATTGAAGGTGCTGCCGGGGTGGCATTAGCGGCAGCCTTAAAATTAGCACCACGTTGGCAAGGTAAGAAAGTGGCAGTGGTAGTGTGCGGTAAGAATATCGTACTGGAAAAATATCTGGGGGCCATCGCCGAATGCTAATTTTGAGTAAGCAACAGATTCTTGACAAGTTCGATGCAGATGCCATCACCTTACTGCTCAAAGAGGGCTTTATCGCGTATAGCCAGCAGCAGGTGCAAATGCCGCCAGTGCAACACTTGCTGTTTGGGCAAGCCAACGGTGATTGCTGTATTAAAAGTGGGTATTTACAGGGTGACAGCCAGTTTGTCGTAAAGGTTTCCGGCGGTTTCTATGATAATCCCGCGCAAGGATTATCCAGTAATCAAGGGCTGATGATGGCTTTCTCCGCCCTTACCGGTGAGCCACAAGCTATATTACTCGATGAGGGGTGGCTAACTGCGCTGCGCACTGCGTTGGCCGGGCGAATTGCAGCCGAACTTTGCGCACCAAAACATATCAACGCTATCGGTATCATCGGTACCGGTATGCAGGCACGCCTGCATCTGATGTACCTAAAAAGTGTGGTGGCATGCCGTCAGCTATGGGTTTGGGGTCGCAGTGAAACAGCATTAGAGGAATTTCGGCAGTATGCTGAAAATGAAGGTTTCGAGGTTAATACCACACTGAATGCCGCAGAGTTAGCCCGTCACTGCCAGGTGATTATCACCACCACACCAAGCAGAGAACCTATCTTGCAGGCAGTGGATATTCAGCCTGGCACCCATATCACCGCAGTCGGCGCAGATGGTGTTGGTAAACATGAGCTATCCCCTGAACTGATAGCTAAAGCCGATAAAATTTTGCTGGATTCATGGGCGCAATGCACGGAATTTGGTGAGATTTCGCAAGCATTCCAGCAAGGGTTATTAACGGCTCACACCTTAACTGAGATAGGTTCAGTTTTAGCGCAAGGCATCTCTTTTAGAGAGAATGACCAACAGATTACTCTGGCAGATTTAACCGGATTAGGGATTCAGGATGTGCAGATCGTTAAGGGGATTTTAGCATAATCATGTAATTATTATTTTTACCGACGGTTTTATTTCAAGGCCGATAAACATAATTTATCGGCTGGTATTTTAGCATCTCAATATAGAAAACCAATATTAAGGACTATTATTCTCAGGGCGTTGACGTGGCCAGAAGTATTTCACTCTAAACTCATGCACATTGGATGTTAACAATGAATAGTCAAGATGAACACCTTTAATATCAATAGCTTGCGTGGTTAACTGCAACGCAGGTTCACGAGGGCTAATTTTGAGTAAATTCGCCACTTCTTTATCAGGAATAATCGGCATAAAAGTCTCATAGCATCCGGCAATGGTCATCCCGCAATTTAGCTCGATATAGGCAAACTTTGAATTAACCATATCCCGTAAAGACAAATCAGGAAATAATGCTACAGACATCCAAGTATCTTCTAATTGTACCGGTTTATCATCAATAAACCGCAGCCTCCTAATATAATAAACCTGATCGCCATTTTTTATTCTCAATTGAGAAGATATATTTGCATCTGACTTTATCACCATAAATTTAAGTACTTTACTGGTGCAATTCTTTCCCGCCTGCTGCGCATTCTCTGAGAAACTTTTTAATGCACTAATATTCGGCTGAATATTTTTATTTCTTATATAAGTTCCAGAACCGTGCCGTTTTTCAAGCAGCCCTTCATCAACCAAGACTGTCATAGCTTTACGTAATGTATTGCGTGAAATATTCAACGCAATGGCCAATTTTTGTTCTGATGGAAAAATATCACCGACCTTATATTCCAGTGAATTAACACGGTCTCTAAGGAATTTTACAACTTCAGCATAAACCACTTATGCACCTCTTGTATTATTGTTTGTATTAATTTTTTTTCATTAAATAACAGTGAGTTAGTTATTAACTTTAAAATTTTACTGACAAGGTAGTTCTTTTTTAAGCAACTAAGTGAACACATCACAATATAAAATAAAGTGATCAAGTTAACGGTTTTAAAAATAACATCCAAGTAGTTTAGCCTCCACTCTTGTGGTACCAAAATGGCTAATCAAAAGGTATGAAATAATGGAGCATAAAAAACTGAAGTCTTTTCCCGATAATTTCCTATGGGGTTCAGCGTCTGCTGCCTATCAGGTAGAAGGGGCCTGGGATCTGGATGGTAAGGGTGCTTCCGTTTGGGATACGTTTGTCCGTATTCCAGGTAAAACATTTGAAAATACCACCGGTAATATTGCTGTCGACCATTATCATCGTTACAAAGAAGATATTGCTCTGATGGCCGAACAGGGTTTGTCAGCTTATCGCTTCTCCATTGCCTGGAGCCGTATTTTCCCTACCGGTAACGGAGCTATCAACCAAGCTGGTCTGCAATTTTATGACGATTTGATTAATGAGCTAATCGAGCACAATATCGAACCGGTGGTCACACTTTATCATTGGGATATTCCCCAGGTACTGCAAGATGCCTACGGTGGCTGGGAATCAAGGAAAATCGTAGATGACTTCACCCATTATGCCGTGACCGTTTTTAAGCATTATGGTAACCGTGTGAAGTACTGGGTAACCCTGAATGAACAAAATGTCTTTATCGGACATGGCTATAAAACAGCATTACACCCGCCGGGTGTCGCTGATGAAAAACGGATGTATCAGGCTAACCACCACGCTAACTTAGCCAATGCGGCGGCTATTACCGCTTTTAGGGCGCTCGGCATGGTAGGGAAAATCGGCCCAAGCTTTGCGTATGGCCCCAATTACTCCGTTAATGCCGATCCTCAAAATGTACTTGCTGCTGAAAATGCAGAAGAATTCGGTGCCCATTTCTGGATGGATGTCTATGTACGCGGTGAATATCCTCCATTAGTGTGGAACTGGTTAGAGGCACAAGGCTTGGCCCCGGAGACTCAACCGGAAGATACTGAGCTGCTTAAACAAGGTAAACCGGATTTTATGGGCGTGAATTATTATCGCACCATGACAAATGCTTTTAATCCTATAGATGGTGTTGGTATACAAGCAATGAATACCAACGGGAAAAAAGACAGTGCAAAATATTCCGGTGAGCCAGGTATTTATAAGCACGTATGTAATGAATTCTTAGAAAAAACCAACTGGGACTGGGATATCGATCCGACGGGTTTACGCATTGGTCTGCGCCGTATTGCCAGCCGTTATCAGCTACCGGTGATGATCACCGAAAATGGTTTGGGTGAATATGACACGTTAACCGAGGCGGGTGAAATTAAAGATGATCACCGTATTGCCTATTTACGCGACCATGCATTAGCCGTACAACAGGCGATTACTGATGGTGTTGATGTCATTGGGTATTGTACCTGGAGCTTTACTGATCTCCTGAGCTGGTTAAACGGTTATCAAAAACGCTATGGCTTTATTTATATTGATCGTGATGAACAAAATGAAAAATCACTAACACGTTATAGGAAGAAAAGTTTCTATTGGTATAAAGATGTTATTGCCAGTAACGGTAAGATTTTATCTAAATATTAATTTATTCATTTAATCGCTGTTTCTCAGGTCATTATTATTTTAGAGAATAATCATGAAAAAAATATTACTCGTATGTGCAGCAGGAATGTCAACCAGCATGCTTGTTAAAAGAATGCAAGATCATGCCAGCTCAATTGGTTTAGAAGTTGATATTGAAGCGCTATCAATTTCAGATGCTAAAGATAAAGTTGATAGTATTGATATCGTTATGCTAGGGCCACAGGTGCGTTATCAGAAAGCAGAAGTTGAGGAGATTGTTAATGGTAGAATTCCTGTCTTAGTTATCAATATGAAAGATTATGGTTCAATGAATGGTAAGGCTGTATTAGAAACAGCATTGGCCGCCATTCAGTAATCAATTGATTAAAAATTTATTAAAAAATCGTGCGTAGATATTTAATCTGCGCCTCTAACTTATTCTAAAAGAAATTAAATTTATAGTCACTCAAATATAAATGGTGTATTTTTAATAAGGAATAATAATGAGTTTCATGACATCCTTCGAAAGAGGAATGGAGAAAATTCTCGTTCCCATTGCAATAAGATTAAACTCACAAAGGCATATTGCCGCTATTCGTGATGCTTTTATTCTATCTTTCCCACTCGTGATGGCAAGTTCATTTATTATATTAATTAACTTTGCTATTCTTTCACCCGATGGCTTCATTGCCAAAATGCTTTTCTTGGGTAAGATTTTCCCTAATATTGCTAGTGCCCAAGCAATATTTTCACCGGTGATGCAAGGTTCGGTGAATATAATGGCAATATTGATTGTCTTTTTAGTGGCGAGAAACCTTGCCATTAGTTTTAAACAAGATGATCTGCTATGTGGCCTAACCGCTATTGGGGCTTTCTTTATTGTTTATACCCCCTATGAAATGATTGGCGGCCAGGCGTATATCACAATGAAGTTTATGGGTGCACAAGGGCTATTCGTGGCCATTATTGTGGCGCTGATTACTGGGGAGATTTTCTGTCGATTAGCGCGATCACCCCGTGCAACTATTGCCATGCCAGCACAGGTGCCACCAGCGGTTGCCCGGTCATTTAAAGTATTGATCCCTGTTTTTGCCGTGATGATTTTCTTCTCGGTACTGAGCTACCTGATTTCTATGATATCCCCACTTGGGCTAAATGATCTGATTTATTCTCTCATTCAGGCACCGCTCAAGCATATGGGTACCAATATCTTTGCTGTCGTGATTCTTGGTGTTGTCAGTAACTTCCTATGGATACTCGGTATCCACGGCCCGAATACGATTGCCGCTATCCGCGAAGCCATTTTCTCAGAGGCCAATCTGGAGAATCTGTCTTACGCAGCAACGCATGGCACAACTTGGGGCGCACCTTACCCAACAACCTGGGGAAGTATTTACGATACCTTTGCCAACTATGGTGGCTCCGGTATGACACTTGGCTTAATTCTTGCCATTTTCATTGCCTCGCGCCGCCCAGAGTATCGGGATATTGCTAAGTTATCGATTGTTCCTGGTTTATTTAACATTAATGAACCTATTATTTTCGGCTTACCTATTGTCCTTAATCCGGTATTGATTATTCCATTTATTATGGTGCCAGCGGTTAATTCATTAATTGGCTATTTCTTTGTCTCAATGAATATTATTCCTCCTGTGGCTTATGCCCTCCCGTGGACCACTCCTGGCCCGCTTATACCGTTCTTGGGCACAGGAGGGGATTGGCTAGCGCTCGGCGTCGGAATTCTCTGCCTGGTTGTCTCGACACTGATTTATCTGCCATTTGTGATGATATCCAACAAAGTCCAGATGAAAAACGCCGAGAATGCATAGTCGCGTAAAATATCAGGAGAGATCACAATGAAAATAGCTGCATTCGATATTGGTGGAACATCGCTAAAAATGGGCATTGTTTCATCTGAAGGCAACGTTTTAGTGCAGGGTAAAGCCGCAATACAGGATAGTAATGGCGATCAAATACTGCACGAAATGCTGCGCTGGCTCAACCTTCAGCACGGTTACGAAGGCATCGCCATCAGTGCCCCTGGGCACGTCAATCCATTCACCGGATTGATTTCAATGGGTGGGGCTATTCGACGGTTTGATAATTTTAACCTGAAAATTTGGTTGGAACAGCGGTGTAGCTTGCCTGTAAGTATCGAAAATGATGCAAATTGCGCATTACTGGCTGAAAAATGGCTGGGTAAGGCACATCAGCTAAATGATTTTCTCTGCCTGACCATTGGAACCGGCATTGGCGGTGGTATCTTCGCTAATGGCAATTTGATTCGTGGTGGACATTTCCGCGCAGGTGAATTTGGCTATATGTTCAGTTCACAACCCGGAGCGGAACACCCTGGCAGCTATACAATGAATGAAGTCTCTACTTTGCTGGTATTACGCAGACGTTATGCCGCGAAGGTTAATCGCCCGGTTGAATCAGTGACGGGTGAAGAGATATTTAGCGGTTATGACAATGGCTGTCTCATTTGCCGACGGTTGGTCGATACTTTTTATAATGATATATGTGCTGGTATATATAACCTGGTTCATATTTTCGATCCGACACATATTTTTATTGGTGGCGGTATAACTGAAAGAGAAACATTCATAGATGAACTGAATGCCCAACTTAATTGGTTTGATATCAAAGATACCGTTATTGACATTACCACACATAAGAATAATTCAGGATTATTAGGTGCCGTATATCATTTTAATCAAATTCACCAAGCTAAATAATATTTATTAACACTAAAAACCATTAGAGGATAGTAACTAAATAAAAAATCAAACAGATAAAATAATATATAAAACCCAAATTTAAATTACTTCTTAAGGTTGTGATGACGCAACCTTAAAAACTGTGTCTGGAGAATGACATGCCCTGCTATTATTCAAAAAATAAGATTGCCCTTGGTATTATTGCCGTTTGTTTATCTTATTCAACTATGGCCGCACCATTATCTGTTGAACAACGCCTTGCATTATTAGAAAAGAAACTCAGTGAAAATGAACAAGAATTACAAAAAACACGGTCAGAGTTACAGCAATATAAAACCAATAGTACCGCTGAGGTTGCAGCAAAACCGGTCACCAAGAATGACCGGGTGCTAGTTCAGCAGCAAGTCCCTGCTACCACGGTGGCCGGTAATGGGCAACCAGAAGTCCAAAATGCGGCTCTGACATTAGATGAGATCAGTAAATACATTAAAGATGACTTTGGTTTCAATTATTCTGGTTATTTCCGTTCAGGTTGGGCAACAACCCCACGCGGAGGGCCAAAATCCTGGGCCATTGGTTCGTTAGGACGTTTTGGTAACGAACACAGCGGTTGGTTCGACTTAACGCTAAGCCAAAGGGTCTACAACAAAGAGGGTAAAACAGCGAAAGCCGTTGTGACTATGGATGGTAATGTCGGCCAACGCAACAATGACAGTTGGTTTAATGACGGTGGTGATGATTTATTAAAATTCTCCGACATGTACCTAACAACGACCGGATTTATCCCTGGAGTGCCGGAAGCTAACTTATGGGTTGGCCGACATGCATTACAGCAATATGAGCTGCAAATGCTTGATTGGAAAGCACATAAAGAAAATAGTGCCAGTGGGGTTGGCGTAGAGAATCTGCCGCTTGGCACTGGGAAACTGGATATCGCGCTTAACCGCCAGGACCTGCAAAACTGCGCGCGTAACACCAACGGTTCTGCAAATTGCAGCCTTACCGATGATGTGAATACCAACTCGATTGATTTTAACTACCATGATATTCCACTGTGGGATAAAGCCAGTCTGACTTTCCGTGGCCGCTATAATTTGGCAAATAAAACCAGTGATAACAAACAGAATGAAAGAGATCATGATTTCTTCGATGTCAAAGATGCCTGGTTGGCAACAACCGTGCTGCGCCAAAACTTTGATCGAGGTGCCTTTAATGAGTTTGCCTTCCAGGTTGCCAACAACTCCATCGCTGCCGGTTTTATGAATATATCCGACGCCAATCCAGACTTTGGCCGTGGAAAATATTACTACGGTGATCAGAATGGTGGCACAGCATTCCGCTTGATTTCACAAGGGGAAGCTTACCTGTTACCGAACGTGATCATGGCAAATACCCTAGTTTATAGCCAAGGCAATAATTTATATGACTACAACACCTTGTCAGATACTGACTTCCACAGTATTCGCGCCGTAATACGCCCATCCTATATTTGGAGCGAATATAATCAAACTGGTGTTGAAGTGTCTTATTTTGATCAAGTTAATAAAGCACAAAACAATAATTATCATGAGTCTGGTTATAAAACTACGTTGTTCCATACCTTTAAAGTTGGCACCAGTTTGCTGAATTCTCGCCCAGAAATTCGTTTCTACAGTACTTACTTAAAAGTGTTGGATAACGAAATCGATCATTGGACATTCAATGATGAGAAAAAAGACCAGCTATCCTTTGGTGTTCAAGCTGAAGTTTGGTGGTAAATAAACCTAACGCGTTATTAGTGTAAAATATCAGGGGCCAGCAAATGGCTCCTGTCTCATACTTTACTAAAATGATATTGAGTCATAACAGGAGAAAATATGGATTTGGAAAGCACTGTAATGGAACTGATTATTTATGCTGGGGAATCGCGTTCAAATTCAATGGAAGCATTGCGGGCTGCTCGCCAGGGTGACTGGGAAAAAGCCGATGAGTTACTTGTGGCGGCAACCGATGCTGCACGCCAGGCGCACCATATTCAAACTCAGCTTATTGGAGCTGATGAGGGTTGCGGCAAGATCCCGGTTAATTTGATTATGGTCCATGCTCAAGACCACCTAATGAATGCCATGCTTTGTCAGGAACTTGCAGTAGAAATCATCAAATTACGCCGTGAAGTCGCCGAATTGAAAAATGCTCATTAACTGTACTCGACCATATGATAACGAGACTTCTATTTAGTGTGATCTGATTGATGAGCGGGGAAATGTACCGAGTAAGCCGTCGGAGCGCCCATCGGTGCAGTCGCCCCGCCCATCCCCAGACTAGAAAATAATTGTGGTTCTGGAGAAAATCAAAGCACAAATTTCTCTATCGCTACCGCCACACCTTCTTCGCTATTGGTGTGCGTTACAAACTGCGCGATCTCTTTCAATTCAGGGATAGCATTCCCCATTGCAACACCGACACCAGCATAGTTAACCATCGCAATATCATTTCCCTGATCACCCAGCGCCATCACATTTTCCTGTGCAATGCCTAAGTGATCCGCCAGCATTTTTACGCCAGTTCCCTTATCAACCCGCTTGCTCAGGATTTCCAGATAAAACGGTGCACTCTTCATGATAGTGAAACGTTCAAAAGCTTCGGCTGGCATCATCGCTAATGCGCTATCCAGTTTTTCTGGCTCGTCAATCATCATCACTTTAGGGAAGCGCAATGTTGGGTCCATCTCTTCGATTGCACGATATTTCAATGGAATACCGGTTAATAACACCTCATGTAGGGTGTATTTGCTGATGTCTTTGTTCGCGGTATATAAGGTGTCAAAATCAAAAGCCTGGAAGCTAACATCCATTTTGCGCGATAACGCCTCGAAATAGAGGTAATCCTCGAAACTGATGGTTTCCTGCAAAATACATTCACCCGTGGCGGCTTTTTGTACTAATGCACCGTTATTGCTGATGCAATAATCACCACTGTTTTGCATATTTAATTCACGTAAATAACGTTGGACCCCAATATAGGGCCGACCCGTGGCCAATACCACACAGACCCCTTTAGCCCGAGCAGCATCAATAGCCTGCTTTACTCGTGGAGTGATTTCATGCTGCGGATTCAGCAACGTGCCGTCCATATCGATAGCGATCAATTCAATAGCCATAGGGTCCTCACATTTATTTAACTAATACCTCATGCTAACGCGATTCAGCGCTCAAATGCTAGTAAGTCTGCATGCTGACGAATGCCATAACCAGATGAGCCCTCAATTTGGGCGCGAATAGGCAAAAAAAAGCCCAGAGGCAGCTTCCTGCTCCGGGCTTTTCTATCCGATCAATCGCTTATCGGATTAAATATCGATATTGGCTGCGCGTAACGCATTCTCTTCGATAAAGGCACGACGAGGCTCAACCGCATCACCCATCAGAGTGGTGAATAACTGATCCGCTGCAACAGCATCTTTCACCATCACTCGCAGCATACGGCGGCTGGTTGGGTCCATGGTGGTTTCCCACAACTGCTCTGGGTTCATTTCACCCAGGCCTTTATAGCGCTGAATTGCCAGACCACGACGAGACTCTTTCACTAACCAGTCCAGCGCATCTTCGAAGCTTGAAACCGACACTCGGCGTTCGCCACGTTCAACAAATGCGCCGTCTTCAATTAAGCCACGCAGTTTTTCGCCCAGCAGGCAGATCTTGCGATACTCACCGCCGTGGACAAAATCAAAGTCCAGATCATAATCGGTATCTACACCGTGGGTACGGATACGCAATATTGGCTCGAACAATTGACGCTCACGGTTTTCACGCACCACTGAACTGTAGCTGCTGCCGTGCTGCTCTTTTTCGTTCAGTAACACCACCAGCGAATCAATCCACTGTGTCACCACTGCTTTATCGCTCAAATCCTCTTCTTTCAAGGTTGGTTGATAAATCAGGTTATTCAGCAAAGCACGCGGATAACGGCGCTCCATACGAGCAATGGTCTTCTGAACGCTATAATGCTCAGCAACCAGTTTTTCAAAATGCTCGCCCACTAGCGGTGGTGCATCAGGATTGACGTGCAATGCAGCGCCATCCAGTGCCAGTGTCATTTGATACTGTTCCATCGCATCATCATCTTTGATGTATTGCTCTTGTTTGCCTTTTTTCACTTTATACAGTGGCGGCTGAGCGATAAACACATGACCACGCTCAATAATTTCCGGCATCTGACGGTAGAAGAAGGTCAATAGCAACGTACGGATGTGAGAACCATCCACGTCGGCATCGGTCATGATAATGATATTGTGGTAGCGCAGTTTGTCAGGGTTATATTCATCCCGGCCAATACCACAACCCAATGCGGTAATTAGCGTTGCGACTTCTTGCGAAGAGAGCATTTTGTCAAAGCGCGCTTTCTCAACGTTCAGGATTTTACCTTTCAACGGCAAAATGGCCTGATTCTTACGGTTACGGCCTTGTTTCGCAGAGCCGCCCGCAGAGTCCCCTTCCACTAAGTAGAGTTCGGACAACGCGGGGTCACGTTCCTGACAGTCTGCCAGTTTGCCCGGCAAACCTGCCAGGTCCAGCGCGCCTTTACGGCGTGTCATTTCACGCGCTTTACGCGCGGCTTCGCGCGCGCGAGCTGCGTCAATAATCTTGCCAACCACGATTTTGGCGTCGGTTGGGTTTTCCAGCAAATACTCAACCAGCTTCTCGTTCATCAGCGTTTCGACCGCCGTTTTCACCTCAGAAGAAACCAGTTTATCTTTGGTCTGTGAGGAGAATTTAGGGTCTGGCACTTTAACAGAAACAACAGCAATCAGGCCTTCACGGGCATCATCACCAGTGGCACTGATTTTCGCTTTCTTGCTGTAGCCTTCTTTGTCCATATAGCTGTTCAGCGTACGGGTCATCGCCGTGCGGAAGCCCACCAAGTGAGTACCACCATCGCGCTGCGGAATGTTATTGGTGAAGCAGTAGATATTTTCTTGGAAACCATCGTTCCACTGCAATGCCACTTCCACACCGATATCATCTTTCATGGTGGAGAAATAGAACACTTTCGGGTGGATCGGGTTTTTGTTTTTGCTCAGATACTCAACAAACGCCCGAATACCCCCTTCATAATGGAAGTGGTCTTCTCTGTCGTTACGTTTGTCTTTCAGTTTGATTGACACACCGGAGTTCAGGAACGACAGCTCGCGCAGGCGCTTAGCCAGAATTTCATACTGGAATTCGATGTTATTGGTGAAGGTCTGGAAACTTGGCCAGAAACGCACGGTAGTCCCGGTCAGATCGGTTTCACCCACCATTTTCAGCGGTGCCTGAGGCACGCCCATTTTGTAGGTTTGCTCGTGTACTTTGCCGTCACGGCGAATGACCAGTTCCAGCTTTTCAGACAGGGCGTTAACAACGGATACGCCCACACCGTGCAAACCGCCAGAAACTTTGTAAGAGTTATCGTCAAATTTACCGCCAGCATGCAACACGGTCATGATGACCTCTGCTGCTGATACCCCTTCCTCTTCGTGCATGCCGGTTGGGATACCACGGCCATCATCCTGTACAGAAACAGAGTTATCCGAATGGATGGTGACTATAATTTCTTTACAGTGGCCAGCGAGGGCTTCGTCGATAGCGTTGTCCACAACCTCGAATACCATGTGGTGCAGACCGGTACCGTCATCAGTATCACCGATATACATGCCCGGACGCTTACGAACCGCATCCAGCCCTTTTAATACCTTGATACTTGAGGAGTCATAAGTATTCGACATCAACGTTTCTCGCTCATTTTTAATCCTGTGGTTGAACCTCTATTTTGCCATGTTCCACGCGGAACATCTTGCCCTTTTCGCCTACCATGTCGGCAACTTGCTCAGCACTCACTGCGCTGACAAAAACCTGTGCCTGGGTAGCCTTGAGACGCTCAGCCAATAATCGACGACGGCCGGTGTCCAATTCGGAAGCAAAATCGTCAAGCAGATACAGGCAACGCCGCCCGCTCTGTCGGGTGAGAAACTCACCCTGCGCTAACCGCAATGCGCACATCAGCAACTTCAACTGACCACGCGATAGCAAATCTTCTACCGGCGTACCCTCGGCCCGAATGCGAAAATCCGCTTTATGTGGCCCGATGGCAGTATAAGTTAGCGCGCGGTCACGCTCAAACTGGCGTTCCAGCAACTCGCCATAGTCACTCTCTTTATCCCAGCCGCGCTGGAAAGAGAAACTCAGGGCGAACTCTGGCAGGAACAGGGCGCATGTGGCTGAAATATCCGCCGCAATTGCGTCGCTGTATGCCGCCCGCCACTCACTAATGCGTTCAGCCAGTGGGATAATTTCTTGGTCCCAAGGCCGAATTTGCGCATAGCGACTAACCTGGCGCAGCGCGGCGTTGCGCTGCTTAAGTAATCTTTTTAGATTGCTCCAGGCCGTAAAAAAACCAGGTTCATTATGAAAGCAACCCCAGTCTAAAAAAGCACGCCGAAATTTTGGCCCGCCATTCAATAAAGTGAACCCCTCAGGGGTGATCAATTGCATGGGCAGCATTTGCGCCAATTCAGCCACTTTGTGGCCGTCAGTGCCGTCGATACGCACCTTGCTATCACCCTGCCGGCTTTTACTCAGCCCAATAGATGATTCACGTTCATTCACATCAACCCGGCCATGTAACACAAACTCGGCACATTCGTGACGGATCACTCGGCCAGCTTGTAAACTACGAAAAGCCCTACCATGACCAAGGGTATAAATCGCCTCTAACACACTGGTTTTACCGCTACCGTTGGGGCCAACTAAAAAATTAAACCCCGCCGCCAGCGCCAAGTCTGCCGATTCAATATTGCGAAAATCTTTAATTAACAACCGTGTCAGAGCCATGCTGCAAATGTCTTCATTATTGAACATCAAACCATCAAGGGCGTAATTGTCGCAGACAGATTGGGTGCGGACAGCGCACAACCACCGGAGCGTACTTAATGTACGTGAAGATGGTGAGCACCGCACAATCCCAAGCTGGCAAGTAAGATAGCCCGCTATAGTTCAAAGACGCATTGGCATGACAACATAGGCCGCAGCCTGACTAGCACCGTCTTCAATTTGCACGCTGGAGACCGAATCGGTCAATAACAGGCGTACATCTTCACATTTCAGTGCATTCAGCACATCAAGTACATAGCTGACGTTGAAACCGATCTCCATTTCCGTTCCCTCGTAGCTTACATCGAGGATTTCTTCCGCTTCTTCCTGTTCAGGATTATTGGCGGTAATTTTGAGCTGGTTGTGGCTAACATAGAGCCGAACGCCACGGAACTTCTCATTTGATAAAATGGCTGCACGGGCAAAAGCCTGTTTCAGCAAGTCACAACCCGCTTCTAGCGTTTTGTCAGGGTTCTTCGGTAATACCCGGCGATAATCAGGGAAACGGCCATCAACCAGCTTAGAGGTGAAAATAAAATCCCCCACATGTGCACGGATGTTGTTGCTGCCAATTTGCAGGCGCAGTGGTGTATCCCCGCCATCCAATAACCTGACCAGCTCCATCACACCTTTACGCGGCACGATCACCGAATGTGAAGGTAATGTTTGCCCGATTGGCATGGAACATACCGCCAAACGGTGACCATCGGTCGCCACAGTACGCAGTTCTTCACCTTCAGTCTCAAACAGCATACCGTTCAAGTAATAGCGCACGTCCTGATGAGCCATCGAGAACTGAGTGGACTCAATCAGACGCTTCAGTGTGGCTTGCGGTAAGGTGAATTCCACCTCACTCTGCCAATCATCCAGATTAGGGAAGTCCGCCGCTGGCAGGGTAGACAGCGAGAAGCGGCTACGGCCAGAGCGCACCAGTAGACGATCACCATCCAGCGCCACCGTGATTTCTGCCCCTTCTGGCAAACCGCGCCAAATATCAAAAAACTTCCGGGCAGGTACGGTAGTTGCTCCCTGAGTATGGGGATTAGACAACGCAACGCGCGCGACCATCTCCATTTCCAGATCGGTACCGGTCAACAACAAAGAGCCTTCGGTCACTTGCAATAACAAGTTACCTAAAATTGGCAACGTAGGACGTCCACCCAGCGGGCTACTGACCTGTTGCAGCGGTTTTAGCAGATGCTCACGTTCAATGATAAATTTCATAGCGCTAGGAGGATAATGTTCTGATTAAGTTAGAGAAATCTTCTTTGATGTCGTGGCTTTCTTCACGCAATTGCTCAATCTTGCGGCAAGCATGCAACACCGTGGTATGGTCGCGGCCACCAAACGCATCGCCGATTTCAGGCAGGCTGTGGTTGGTTAGCTCTTTTGCCAGCGCCATCGCCATTTGGCGCGGGCGGGCCACCGAACGGGAACGCCGTTTGGAGAGCAGGTCAGCGACCTTAATTTTATAATATTCTGCGACAGTCTTTTGAATATTATCGATAGTAACCAGCTTTTCCTGCAATGCCAGCAAGTCACGCAGAGCTTCACGAACAAAATCAATGGTGATTGCCCGACCCGTAAAGTTGGCATTAGCTATCACACGATTCAATGCCCCTTCCAGCTCACGCACATTGGAACGCAGACGCTTGGCAATAAAGAACGCAACCTCACCGGGCAAGCGAATATCATTTTCATCCGCTTTTTTCATCAGGATCGCGACTCGGGTTTCCAGTTCCGGCGGCTCAATGGCAACCGTTAAACCCCAGCCAAAACGCGATTTCAAACGATCTTCGACGCCATTGATCTCTTTTGGATAGCGATCTGAGGTCAAAATGATCTGCTGATTACCTTCCAATAAGGCATTAAACGTATGGAAAAACTCTTCCTGGGAACGCTCTTTATTGGCAAAGAACTGTATATCATCGATTAATAATGCATCAACGGAACGATAATAGCGCTTAAATTCTTCTATCGCGTTGTTCTGCAAGGCCTTAACCATGTCTTGCACAAAACGCTCCGAATGCATGTAAACCACTTTGGCATTGGCTTTACGCGCCATGATGCCATTTCCTACTGCATGTAACAGGTGAGTTTTACCCAAACCTGTACCGCCATAGAGGAATAACGGGTTATATGCACCACCCGGATTATCGGCCACCTGGCGTGCAGCAGCACGAGCCAGTTGGTTGGATTTACCTTCAACAAAGTTATCAAAGGTGTGCTTCGGGTTCACATTCGAACGGTAAGAATGTTCAGGTTGAGCAGGCGAACTGTCCCAACTAGGGCGCACAGGTGCGCTGCGGGTAACCGGAGCAACAGGTGCGCTAACGCTGGCGGTTACTGGATGGCTATGTGCTCTTATCGCCGGTTTACTCCCTACTTCAAAACGCAGTAAAGGAACCTCGGAACCACAAAAGTCATTAAGTAAGCCATTGATATTGTTTAAGTACTTATCACGGACCCAGTCCAGTACAAAACGATTAGGGGCGTAAAGCGCCAGAGTATTGTCACTCAGTTCCGCCTGTAGGGGGCGTATCCACATACTAAATTCTGTGGCAGGTAACTCATCCTGCAATCGGGCAAGACACTGCTGCCAAAGCGAAAGTGACACGGCGGACTCCACTCGAACAAGATCAATAAAAGAAAGAAATCAGGATTTTTTGTAACTCATCGTTTTTGACACACGCCAATATGGCCTGTAGCAAGCCAAAGTGACATGCGAACCGTTTTTCGGTTGTTTTTACGACTAACATCCCCCTGCGATCCCGGAGTAATGATCCAGAGTGGCGGATGCGATCGGAATGGCGGATCATAGCGCAAAAGGAGCAATAGATCCTCCCCTTCCTCACAGATTAGATCCTTTTTATCCACAGGCCATAACTTCTGTTAGGAGTGTAACCCAGTGCACAGCTTTTCGTGTCCCTCATCGGCAATGATCGCAAAATATTTCAGAATATACTGGTAATGCCTTCCCCTTTTCCGCCAACTGATCCTCATTAATCCGCAAAGGATCTCACTGCGATCCTTGCGATTTGTCCGGGAGTCCGTATAATCCTCAGCCCTACGTGTGATGCCTGTACTCTTGATGGCTTTGGCCAAAAAGAAACCAGCGGTGAACACGGGCAGGCTCTTGGTAAACTCCCGATACAGAAAACTTCTGTGCGGGCGGGCGCAATGTCAATTGACTCAGGACTGTACAATTATTACAATCCCGCTTCTTTATATGTTGCGATTGAGGCGTCGGTGTCTTCACTCCGAGCAGCCAAACGCGTTTACTGAATCAGTAATTATTTTAAGTTTAGGTAGAAATCGCTATGAAACGCACTTTCCAACCGTCCGTATTGAAGCGCAACCGTAGCCACGGTTTCCGTGCTCGTATGGCCACCAAAAATGGTCGTCAAGTTCTGGCTCGCCGTCGTGCGAAAAGCCGTTCTCGTCTGACTGTTTCTAAGTAATAAAAGCTAACCATCTCAGTGGTTAAGCTAGCATTTCCTAGGGAGTTACGTTTGTTAACTCCCAGTCATTTCACTTTTGTCTTCCAGCAGCCACAACGGGCTGGCACGCCGCAAATCACCATCCTCGGCCGCCTGAACGAGCTGGGGCATCCCCGCATCGGTCTTACCGTCGCCAAAAAACATGTCAAACGTGCTCACGAACGTAACCGGATAAAGCGCCTCACACGCGAAAGCTTCCGTTTGCATCAGCATACGTTACCGTCTATGGATTTTGTCGTTTTGGTGAAAAAGGGTGTGGCTGACCTCGATAACCGTGCGTTGACGGAAGCTTTGGAAAAATTATGGCGTCGCCACTGTCGCCAGGCTCCCGCATCCTGATCGGGCTAATCAGGGGCTATCAGCTCGTGATTAGTCCGCTGCTGGGGCCGCGTTGTCGTTTCCATCCGACATGCTCTCATTACGGAATTGAGGCATTGCGCCGGTTTGGGATGATAAAAGGCAGTTGGTTAACACTGAAGCGCGTATTAAAATGCCACCCTTTGAACCCAGGTGGCGATGATCCCGTGCCGCCGAAACCCGACGATAACAGAGAACACTAACGATGGATTCGCAACGCAATCTTCTACTCATCGCTCTGCTGTTCGTGTCTTTCATGATCTGGCAAGCCTGGCAAGTGGACAACAGTCCACAACCAGCCGCTCAGACCACGCAACAGACAGCGAATACCGCTACCGGTGATAAAGCAAGCCAGGCTGTGCCAGGCAGTGGTCAGGGCCAATTGATTACTGTAAAAACTGATGTGCTGTCTCTGACCATTAATACCCGTGGCGGTGACATCGAGCAAGCTAACCTGCTGGCTTACCCGGATGCTCTGGGTTCAGATAAAACGTTTGAATTACTGGAAACCACACCAGCTTTCGTTTATCAGGCGCAAAGTGGCCTGACAGGCAAAAGCGGCCCGGATAATCCAGCTAACGGTGAGCGCCCATTGTTTGAAGCGCCTCAAACCAGCTTTGTATTGGCTGACGGTCAGGATGAACTGCGAATTCCATTGACCTTCACTGGCAAAGATGGCTCCGTTTTCACTAAGACTTTTGTGCTGAAACGTAACGATTACGCCATTGGCGTGGATTATCACGTTAAAAACGCCTCTGCTGCCCCGCTGGAGCTGACGCTGTTTGGCCAGTTGAAGCAAAGCATCAATTTGCCTAAACACCGTGATACCGGCAGCAATAACTTTGCGCTGCACACTTATCGTGGTGCGGCTTACTCTTCTGATGACACTAAATATAAAAAATACAGCTTTAGTGATATCGAAGACAAAAATATGGACATCACCACCAAAGGTGGCTGGGTAGCCATGTTGCAACAGTATTTTGCAACCGCATGGATCCCAGTAGCTAATGAAACCAACACCTTCTACTCTTCTGATTTGGGTAATGGTCTGGCAGCTATCGGCTTCAAAGGTGCACCAGTTATTATTCAACCGGGTGAACAGAAACAACTGGGTGCTACCTTGTGGGTTGGCCCAGAAATTCAGGACAAAATGGCGGTCATTGCGCCACATCTGGACCTGACTGTTGATTATGGTTGGTTATGGTTTATTTCTCAGCCACTGTTCAAACTGCTGAAGTTCATTCACAGCTTTGTCGGTAACTGGGGCTTCTCCATCATCGTGATTACCTTTATCGTGCGCGGTATCATGTACCCGCTGACTAAAGCGCAATACACCTCGATGGCGAAAATGCGTTTGCTACAGCCTAAACTGGCTGCCATGCGTGAGCGTATCGGTGACGATAAGCAGCGTATGAGTCAGGAAATGATGGCGCTGTACAAAGCTGAGAAGGTTAACCCGCTGGGTGGCTGCTTACCGCTGGTCATTCAGATGCCAATCTTCCTGGCGTTGTACTACATGTTGATGAGTTCCGTTGAGTTGCGTCATGCGCCATTCATCCTGTGGATTCATGACCTGTCAGCACAAGACCCGTACTACATTCTGCCGATTCTGATGGGTATTACCATGTACTTCATTCAGAAGATGTCACCGACTACCGTGACGGACCCGATGCAGCAGAAGATAATGACCTTTATGCCAGTTATCTTCACTGTGTTCTTCCTGTGGTTCCCGGCTGGTCTGGTACTGTACTATATCGTCAGTAACCTGGTGACCATCCTGCAACAACAGTTGATTTATCGTGGTCTGGAAAAACGTGGTTTACATAGCCGCGATAAGAAAAAATAATCCACAACGATAGTCATAAGTATTAAAGGGCGGTCAATATGACCGCCTTATTCTTTTTATAGAAGCCTGATTTTACACTTTCAGGCTTGTGCAAAAATAATAGGTTAAAGAGAGAAATAACCATGAGCACCACTGATACTATCGTGGCACAAGCAACCCCGCCAGGCCGTGGTGGTGTTGGTATTTTACGTGTTTCAGGTCGTGCTGCCGCAGAAGTTGCGCAGGCAGTTTTAGGCAAATTGCCCAAGCCTCGCTATGCCGATTATCTGCCATTTAAAGATACTGATGGCAGTACATTAGACCAAGGTATCGCTCTCTACTTCCCCGGCCCCAATTCCTTTACTGGCGAGGACGTGCTGGAACTGCAAGGCCATGGTGGCCCTGTCATACTGGATTTACTGTTAAAACGCATTCTGGCGCTGCCAGGGCTGCGTATTGCCCGTCCGGGTGAGTTTTCTGAGCGCGCGTTTTTAAACGACAAGCTGGATTTGGCTCAAGCTGAAGCGATTGCCGACCTGATTGATGCCAGTTCGGAGCAAGCCGCCCGCTCAGCGGTAAATTCATTGCAGGGCGCATTTTCAGTTAAAATCCATCAATTGGTGGAAGCACTTACTCACTTGCGAATCTACGTCGAAGCTGCCATTGACTTCCCAGATGAGGAAATCGACTTCCTTTCTGATGGTAAAATTGAAGGTCAGTTGAATGGAGTGATGGCCGATCTTGAGCAGGTGCGCACTGAAGCGCGGCAAGGCAGCTTGTTGCGTGAAGGGATGAAAGTGGTCATTGCCGGCCGCCCAAATGCCGGTAAATCAAGCCTGCTCAATGCGTTAGCGGGCCGTGAAGCTGCCATCGTAACCGATATCGCGGGCACAACTCGTGATGTTTTACGGGAGCATATTCATATCGATGGGATGCCATTGCATATCATCGATACTGCTGGCTTACGTGAAGCCAGTGACGAAGTTGAGCGCATTGGTATCGAACGGGCGTGGAATGAGATAGAACAAGCAGATCGCGTACTGTTTATGGTTGATGGTACGACGACTGACGCCACCGAACCTGCCGCTATCTGGCCTGAGTTTATGGCCCGCCTGCCATCGACTCTGCCCATCACCGTGGTGCGCAATAAAGCGGATGTGACAGGTGAATCGCTAGGGTTAACCGAAGTGAATGGTCACTCACTTATTCGCTTATCGGCCCGTACCGGGGAAGGTATTGACCTGCTACGTAGCCATCTTAAGCAGAGTATGGGTTTTACCAGTAACACCGAAGGTGGTTTCCTGGCTCGCCGACGCCATTTACAAGCGTTGGAAACCGCCGCACAGCATTTGGTACAAGGCCACGAACAGTTAGTAAGCGCTTACGCCGGTGAATTACTGGCGGAAGAGCTACGTTTAGCACAACAGTCATTGAGTGAAATTACCGGCGAATTCAGCTCAGATGACTTACTGGGGCGCATTTTCTCCAGTTTTTGTATCGGAAAATGAGTGTGATGTTATAGAGCTGGAGCAGATTATCGCTAATTTTGATAATCTGGCTCTATGAGTCCGAACTGTTAGAGTCTCAACCGACGGTAGCTCGAACACTTAACTTTATTCATAAACTGAGGTATCCATGATTATAAAACCACGTGTACGCGGCTTTATCTGTGTGACTGCTCACCCGGCGGGCTGTGAAGCTAACGTCAAAAAGCAAATCGACTATGTCACAGCAGAAGGCCCAATTGCTAACGGCCCAAAACGAGTATTAGTGATTGGTGCGTCAACTGGATACGGGCTGGCCGCTCGAATCACAGCAGCATTTGGTTGTGGTGCCGATACGCTGGGTATTTTCTTTGAACGCCCAGGAGAAGAAGGTAAACCGGCGACCTCCGGCTGGTACAACAGTGCAGCTTTCCACAAGTTTGCTGAGCAGAAAGGCCTGTATGCGAAAAGCATCAATGGCGATGCGTTCTCCGATGAGATCAAACGACTGACCATCGAGGCTATTAAGCAAGATCTGGGTCAGGTTGATCAAGTTATCTATAGCCTGGCCTCGCCACGCCGTACTCATCCAAAAACCGGCGAAGTGTTTAACTCCACACTGAAGCCAATCGGCCATGAAGTTAAATTCCGTGGCCTGGATACCGATAAAGAAGTTATCAAAGAAGTTGTGCTACAACCCGCAACCCAAACCGAGATAGACAACACGGTAGCCGTGATGGGTGGCGAAGACTGGCAGATGTGGATTGATGCGCTACTGGAAGCTGGCGTGCTGGCTGAGGGCGCGCAAACTACCGCCTTTACTTACCTGGGTGAAAAAATCACTCATGATATCTATTGGAACGGTTCTATTGGCGCAGCCAAAAAGGATCTGGACCAAAAAGTTCTGACGATCCGCGATAGCTTAGCGGCCCATGGCGGCGGTGATGCCAGGGTATCCGTGCTAAAAGCGGTAGTGACTCAGGCAAGCTCCGCTATCCCAATGATGCCACTGTATTTGTCATTGCTATTCAAGGTAATGAAAGAAAAAGGCACGCATGAAGGCTGTATCGAGCAAGTTTATTCGCTGTATAAAGACAGCTTGTGTGGTGATGCACCGCATCTGGACGCCGATGGCCGCTTGCGTGCTGACTACAAAGAACTGGCACCAGAAATTCAAAACCAGGTACAAGCGCTGTGGGATCAGGTTACCAACGACAATATCTACCAATTGACCGACTTTACCGGTTATAAGACTGAGTTCTTAAACCTGTTTGGTTTTGCCGTCGACGGCGTGGATTATGACGCTGACGTAAATCCTGATGTAAAAATCCCTAATCTGATTCAGGGCTAAACCCCGGTTATAGCGATAGAACCCGCTGCGGAATTTGCGCGCAGCGGGTTGATAATCCGCCTTTCGTTCCAATCACCTAATAAAAAACACTAAATCCATTATCTCTATTATAGATAAGCTAAGGTCATTTTCTTCGTTTACGCTTCATCCCCGCAATGTTTGAATGATTTCATTCTTAGCTATCCCGTTCTTAGCTAAAAGAATAACCTGCAACATAATAAATAAAGCCTCGTTTAGAGACTAAATTAACACTATTCCACAGGGAAATTATGATGAGAATGCGTTCACTGGCGATGCCTTTATTCAGTTTAATTATTTTTACTTCACTGAATGCTCATAGTGAAGAAAAGAAAGTTATCAAATTAGGATTTAATCCTGGCCCTTATAAAGAACAATTTGAAAAGGGTGTGGCCCCTTATCTGATCAACAAAGGCTATCGCATCGAATATAAAGATTTCAATGATGGTATTCAGGTTAATAATGCCGTTAGCACTGGCGAGATTGATGGCAATATCATGCAACATCCTATTTATCTGCAAGCGATAAATGAGCGACTGAGGATTGATAATACCGGTATTGTTCAGGTCCCGACGCCACCGATGGGGCTGTATTCTGATAAATATCAGCAAGGCCAAAAAGACCAAAAACCCAAAGAAGGTGCGTTGATTTCAGTCCCTAACCAGCCCTCAAATGAGTACCGCGCAGCACTGCTGTTGCAATCTATCGGCTGGATAAAGCTGAAAGAAAAAATTGATCCGGCTACCTTCTCGCAAAAAGATATAGCAGAAAATCCGTACCATCTGGTGATCAAAGAGATGGATAATGCCCAGCAAGTCAGAGCATTACCCGATGTCGATTTTGGCGCTATTCAGGGCAACTTTGCTGTATCTAACGGTATAAAACTCAGTTCGGCGCTGCAACTTGAAAAACCAACCACACAGTTTGTGAATGTGGTAACTGTCGCCGGTAAAAATAAAGATGCAGAATTTGCCAAGGATATTATTGCGGGATACCACTCGGCAGAGTTCAAAAAATACATTCAGGAAAATGAGAAATATACCGGTTATATGCTGCCTGATTATCTTAATTAATGGAATAATCTGATGATTGAACTTCAGCATATTTCCAAGACCTTTGAACGTAAAGGTGTAAAACTACAAGCGCTTAATAATGTCAGCTTAACTGTCGAAGATGGCGATATATTTGGCATTATTGGTTACAGTGGTGCGGGGAAAAGCACCTTATTACGAATGGTAAACTCGTTGGAAAGCCCAACATCTGGCGATGTGATTATTGATGGTAATAATCTACATGATTTCAGTCATGAGCAACTCAGACTGCTAAAAAAGAATATCGGTATGATATTCCAGAACTTTAACTTACTGGAATCAAAAACTGTTTTTAAGAATGTCGCTATGCCGCTTATCTTATTAGGTAGAAATAAAAAATTCATTCAGGATCGCGTCGCAGAGTTGCTGGATTTTGTCGGATTGGGTGATAAGAGTAATAGTTTTCCTAATGAATTATCGGGTGGTCAGAAGCAGCGGGTGGGTATTGCTCGTGCTCTGGCAACCAATCCATCAATTCTACTGTGTGATGAGGCTACATCGTCACTGGATCCACAAACCACCGCCCAGATTTTATTATTACTGAAGAAAATTAATCAGCAATACAATATTACGGTGTTGCTGATTACCCATGAAATGTCAGTTATTCAAAAAATCTGTAATAAGGTCGCGGTTATGGAAAACGGTCAAATAATTGAGCAGGGTTCTGTATTAACGGTTTTTGGCCACCCCACTCACCCCACAACCCTTAATTTCGTTCGTACAGTGATCAAGGACAGCCTACCCGATAGCGTGAGAAAACTGTTAGATAACAGCCATGCTGGCCGCCAGTTTCGTTTAGCATTTATGGGGGCGATCGCGACACAACCGGTGATAAATCAACTCATCAGGCAATATGATATTGGCGTGAATATTCTATTTGCCAACATGTCGGAGATACAAGACACCACATTGGGTCATATGGTGCTGCTGTTAACCGGTAACAACAACCTCATTGATAGTGCCGTCACTCACCTGGCAGGAACGGGAATTGATATACAGGAAATACATTAATGATCGAAACCGCAATTACGTTGGACCAATTTGTCCAGGCGCTACACGACACACTGGTTATGGTCAGTATTTCATTGGTGATCGGTTCTCTTATTGGTATCCCTCTGGGAATCTTATTGGTGGTAACCCGCCCAGGAGGGCTAATTAAGAATCGTACTTTTTATAATATTCTTAACCCCGTGATTAATATCATCCGATCACTGCCCTTTATTATTTTGATGGTGGCAATTATCCCACTTACCCGCTTGATCGTGAATACCACGATCGGAACACCGGGGGCTATCGTGCCATTGATTATTTTTATCGCACCTTATATTGGCCGTTTGGTCGAAAACTCGCTGCTGGATGTAAATCCCGGTATTTTGGAGGCGGCAAAATCGATGGGTGCCACGCCCCTTCAGGCGATTTGGTATTTTTTATTACCTGAAGCACTGTCATCTTTAATATTGGCACTGACCACTGCCACCATTGGCTTGATTGGTGCTACCGCCATGGCAGGTACTGTCGGCGGCGGCGGAATTGGTGATCTGGCTATAACCTATGGCTACCAGCGCTTTGATACATTCGTAACTGTCACTACCGCGATTGTATTGATTATTACGGTACAGCTCATCCAATCGCTGGGTAATTTATTTGCCAGTAAAATTCGCCGTGAGTGATAAAAAAACCCCTTTCAGCGAACAAAAGGGGTTCAAATGAAGGGGAAACGTGCCGTTGGGGTCGTAGTGGCGTAAGCCACCGAAACGCCCCTGGGTGCAGTCCCCCTTCACATACTCACTCGTTTTTCAAATAAGTCACAGTCGCGGATTAAACCTTAAAGCCGCTAATCACACTTTCCAACTGCAAAGTTTGATCCTGCATCGCCTGTGCCGCAGCAGCAACTTGTTCCACCAACGCCGCATTTTGTTGTGTTGAATTATCCAACTGATTGATTGCCAGATTAACCTGTTCGATACCTAAGCTTTGCTCCTGACTGGATGACATGATTTCATTCATTAATGCTGCCACGTTGGACACACCGCTCATTAAATCATCCATAGTCGTGCCCGCGTCAGCCACCAAGTCAGTACCAATGGCGATATCAGCCACTGAGTCCTCAATAAGTTTTTTAATCTCACGAGCAGATGTCGCTGAGCGCTGCGCCAAATTACGCACTTCAGATGCTACTACCGCAAAACCTCGGCCTTGTTCGCCCGCTCTTGCTGCTTCTACCGCCGCGTTAAGTGCCAATATATTGGTTTGGAAGGCGATACTGTCAATCACACTAATGATATCGACTATTTTCTTCGATGAGTGATTGATTGAACCCATGGTATCTACCACCTGTTTCACCACCTTGCCACCTTTCACCGCAACAGTAGATGCATCTCTCGCTAATTGGTTGGCATGGCTGGCGTTATCCGCATTTTGTTTCACCGTACTGGTAAGTTCATCCATTGAGGCTGCGGTTTGTTCAATTGAACTGGCCTGATCTTCAGTACGGGCGGATAAGTCCAGATTACCGCTGGCGATCTGGCGCGATGCCGAAGCAATAGCCAGGCTACTTTCACCGACTTGCCGCATCATTTGCTGCAAATAGTCGATAAAATCGTTGAAACTCTGATTGATTGCATTGAATTCCGGGCTGCTGCTTTCCGGCAAGCGCTGAGTCAAATCAGCCCCACCCGCTGACAAGGCAGTGATATTCTCTTTCAAAACCGCTAAGCGTTTCATAAAGACGCGGATAGAAAACACCAGGAACAAGAGCAATAACAGCATAATTGGAATCTGTACTAACCCCAGATGCAACAGGATAGCGTGGCTCTGTTTAACCAATAAACTGGTTGGTAAGTCAGTAACCAAATACCACGGACTATTGGCGATCGGGCGAATGAATAGGGTGTGAGAAGTACCGTCGACATCAAATTCACTTTCCAGTGCTTTTTGCTCTTTCAACTGCGGCAGTAACCGCTGGGTTTCTGCTGCCATCGGCGAGTTGGCCGCAAAGTCAGACAGATTTTTTAATTCTGCTTTACCATCCGCCAGAGCGCTGCTACCGACAATTTTGCCATCAGTTTCGACAATCAGAATAGTGCCATTCACTTTCTGTTCCATCTCTTTAACCAAGCGGTTAAAGAAACCTAAGGTAACGTCAATGGTTGAAACACCGTATGCCTCATCACCTTTATAAATTGCCATCGCACAGTTAGTTCTTGGCTGCGGGCTGGCATCATCCTGGTAGGCCTTAGCCCACGCGCAGAAGCCTGCGGGTGCATTTAAACCATCTTTGTACCATGGCTGCTCAAAATAATTTTGTGATTCAGGTGAATTCCAATGGGTGTTGACGGTTAACTTATTTTCTCCATTACGGGCAAAGAAAGTGCTGAACTTAATCACCCCTTGCTCACGTTTATTAGGTAATGGCCAAATGCCACCCCCAAACACATTACTGTCGCCGTACTGATCCACCAGCCCCGGTAATAGTTGATCGATGGTATTGCTGTCCATAATGGCAACAGCCTGTGTAATGCTGCGGGCTTGCGCTTCCACTTTGTTCATTTGCGCAGTGATTGCCGTCGCTATTTGGTCAACACTATTGCCTACAATGGTACTTTCAGATTGTTTGAGTTGCGGTGTCACAAAAAGCTGAATGACCACCACGGTGATTATCAGTAGTAAAATAAAAAACGCACTGACGAGTAAGGTAAAGCGGGCTTGAGTGGTTTTTAGCATTGTCGTGTCGCTCAATTAAGAAAGCTGGATAGCTCCAGATCTATTAACGGCATTTCGCGCACAGACTTGATGACTGGCAAAAACGATTTTTTCGTTCCTCTCCTGCGGTCACAGTTTCAGCGTAATAATTCCATCCATAACACAAATTTAAGTGATATTTAAATATCGTCATCCGCGAGATAGCCATTGTTTTATCACATAAGTTTGGCCTACTCTGGTAACGATATAACCCATAGATTTCAAGATGCAGGCAGTGGAGCAATATACCTGCAACGAGAAAGATGACGGGTATAAAGCCTCATCCATTTACTGAACGGGAGTATGTCATGTCACAGCAATCCCTTAAAATTGTCACTCTGCTGGGTAGCTTGCGGAATGGTTCCTACAATGCGATGGTAGCCCGCGCCCTGCCTAAATTAGCCCCTTCAGGCGTCATCATTGAAGCGCTGCCTTCTATCCGTGACATTCCACTTTATGATGCTGATGTACAGCAGGAAGACGGTTTCCCGAACACGGTTCAAGCCATTGCTGAGCAAATTCGTCAAGCTGATGGCGTTATCATCGTCACACCGGAATATAATTATTCTGTGCCAGGTGGGTTGAAGAATGCGATCGATTGGCTGTCTCGCTTGCCAAATCAACCACTGGCAGGCAAACCGGTGGCGATTCAAACCAGCTCAATGGGGCCAATAGGTGGGGCTCGTTGCCAGTATCATTTGCGTCAGATCCTGGTTTTCCTTGATGCGATGGTGATGAATAAGCCTGAATTTATGGGGGTGTGATTCAAAGCAAAGTGGATGAGCAAGCCAAAGCATTGATTGACCAAGGAACGCTGGATTTCCTCACCGGCCAACTGGCAGCCTTTGCCACCTATATTGAACGTGTCCGCGTGAAATAACTCATGATTGAAAACCCCCACTGGCCGCTGGTGATTGGGGGTTACTCTCTCGACCCACACATGTTGGATGCTACTAAATGGCCGTTAAAATCACTGTCTGGCTTATCCTGACCCTGATATCCACTCTCTGGCTGGGTTGGTATGGCTTAAATGAGCAGCAAGCTGAGCGTGAGGCCAATTTTCGTATTACCCACCGCGAATTGAGCCAGCAATTAGCCCAACAACAAGCTATTTTGTTTCTGACTCTTGAACCGAACCAACTGTCGCAACTACAGCGCCACTTCCCGCAATTGGTCGCAATCAGTCAAACTAAAGCCGATAAATCAAAAGCAGGCCAGTTAACGCTGCAAGTTCACGGCGGTGATTATCAGCTATCGAACTCATACAATGGCAGTGGCTTGCAGATTAATGGGTTGAAACTGTTGCAGGTAGTGGGCTTACCGGAAAATTTCGACAGCGTGACATTACGCTATCAGCAACATCCGTTAGCTGTGTTGGGCAATCCAAATCCAGATAGCTTCTGGCAATGGCAAAAACCATTGGGAGAGGGTGCTCAATCCTTTTCGTTAACTGGCTATGCCACGCCTCTTTGGCGTGATTTACCTTGGTTAACAGCTCTCCTGCTTTCACTCATATGGGGAGCTACCCTTTATGGTTGGCACCGTTGGCAGCAGTTGGCGCAATACCGCAATCGCGCCGAACAACGGGCTAAATTTGCTGATCAAGCCAGACTCAATGCCATGGGGGAAATTGCCACGGGTATTGCCCATGAGTTGAACCAGCCACTCACTGCCACATTGACGTATAACCAAACCGCGCTGCGATTATTACCCGCGCAGGATGACAACATCACCCCACTGCTACAGGCGTCGGTTGAGCAAATCAAACGAATTTCGGCGCTACTGGAGCGGCTACGCACGTTACTCAGCCGTGGGCAGGTGAATTTACAACCGGTGATGGTAGCGGATATCTGGCTACGCGTGAACGCTTTATTAAGTAATGAGATAGCCGCCAGCAAAGTAACGGTTGTGAATAGTATTTCAGCGAATTTACCGCCACTCTCGGCCGATCCTTTATGGCTGGAGCAAATTCTGCATAATTTACTCAGTAATGCTATCCATGCCGTGCAACACACTACGACTCCGTTAATTTATTTCACTGCCCGCCTGCAACCACAGCAATGGCTAATTCAGATAGAGGATAATGGGCCGGGGCTAAGCCATCAGCAGTTAGACCACCTGTTCACACCTTTTTATACCACTCGCGAGAGTGGTCTGGGATTAGGGCTAACCCTGTGTGAGACATTGGTACAGCGAATGGGAGGTGACATAAAAGCCGCAAACAGTGAACATGGCGGGGCTTGTTTTACCCTAACCTTTCCCCTGATTGGCGAGAATACGCATGACAAAACACATTTATCTGATTGATGATGATGACGGTGTTCGCGCCGCGCTAACCGCATTACTCGCCACCCTGGGCTGGGAAGTAAAAGCATTCAGTGACGGCCAGCATTTCCTCGATTCATTGGCAATAACCCAGCCAAGTTGCGTACTACTGGATATCAGAATGCCGGGTAAGAGTGGGATGGCAGTATTAGAAGCCATTCAATGCCGTGATAGCACTCTTCCGGTCATCATAATGACTGGGCACGGTAATATTGAATTGTGCCGCCGGGCATTTAAAGGTGGAGCGCTGGAGTTTTTGACCAAACCTATCGACGCCGATGTGCTGATCGAAACCATCAGCATGGCGTTAGAACAGCATGAACAGGCGCTGGCAATCCACAGTCAACAGGCAGCCTATCAGCAGTTGATCAGCCAACTCTCGGCTCGCGAACAGGAAGTCGCCGCGCTGATTATCCAAGGGGAAACCAGCAAGCAAATCGCCCAACGATTATCCCTTTCACCGCGAACCGTTGAGGCGCATCGCGCTAACATCTTCGCTAAACTGGAGGTCAACTCGCTGGCATCACTTATTCATAATTACTCCTATATCCTACCAATAATATACCCAAAGTAATTGGTGTTGCAGGTAGGCAGCAAGTGAGCAACAAATTGTTTGTAAACCATGTTGAACAGCGCCTGCGCTGGCCCGTAGGGTGAGCCTCTGATGAGGCTCATAATCCCGATGAGCTTACGCAGTCAAGTGATTCGGGTGCGTGAGCGCAGATAACACCCCTGCGGCGCCAAGTACCAAGGGAATAGGTAGAAGTACGGAGTAAAACGGGTAGTTAGCCGAATGTTTTTTCACCACTTATCACCGTAACATAACGGCACGGTGATGAAATCACTTCGCTAACAATAAGGATTTTATATGATCAAGCCTATTGCCCTGACCTCCGCCTTATTCATTGGCCTGATAGCTCAAGCCTCGGCTGCGGGTCTGAACACTGAACGTAATATCTCTCAGGCGCTGGCCACCGATTTGGCCAGCCGTACCCTCGCTGTTTGCCAGGCGGATGGCTACAACGTGGCGGTAACTGTGGTTGACCGTGCTGGGATCATCAAAACTGTATTACGTGCTGATAATGCCGGTCCGCACACCGTTAAAGCCAGCGAGCAAAAAGCCTTTACGGCACTATCGACTAAAACCCCAAGCGGGCAAGTGATGGAAAACAGCCAAAAGACACCTGCAGCCAACAACCTGAAAGACATTCCAGGGTTCTTGCTGTTAGGGGGTGGCGTGCCAGTGAAAGCAGGGGATGAGGTCGTCGGTGCAGTGGGTGTTGCCGGTGCACCGGGCGGGCATTTGGACGCACAATGTGCGACAAAGGCACTGGAGCAAATCAGCGCTCAGTTAAAAGCATAAGATTATAACGACAACGCCCCCATCCTCGGTGTCGAAAGGGGGGCGTTTTTATGATCGGCTATCAGTGATCGACAAAGGCAATTTTTAGCACAAACAGCAGCGCAACAACCACTACGCATGGGCTGATTTCACGCCAACGGCCAGTGCCCAACTTCATCAGGCAATAAGAGATAAAGCCCAGCGCAATCCCTTCAGTGATAGAGAAGCTGAACGGCATCATCACTGCGGTAACAAACGCAGGAACGGCTTCAGTCAAATCATCCCACTTCACCCGTGACAGGCTAGATGTCATCAGTACGCCAACATAAATCAACGCACCCGCAGCAGCATAAGCAGGCACCATACCGGCCAATGGTGACACAAACATCACCAACAGGAATAAGATACCAACGACAACAGCAGTTAAACCAGTACGGCCCCCGACAGACACCCCTGAGGAGCTTTCAATATACGCGGTCACCGATGAGGTACCGATAAAAGCACCGGCTACCGAGCTGATGCTATCCACGTACAGCGCTTGCTTCATGCGCGGGAATTTGCCTTTATGGTCGGTTAAGCCCGCTTTATCCGTGACACCAATTAATGTGCCAGATGAATCGAACAGGTTAACCAGCATGAAGGAGAAAATGATCCCCGCCATACTAATATTCAGCGCTCCGGCTAAATCCACCTGCCCGACCACAGAAGTCACACTTGGCGGCATGGAGAAAATGCCAGAGTAATGCACATCACCCAGTGCCCAGCCAATCAGTGTGGTTACTACAATCGACACCAGCACCGCAGCGTGGATATTGCGAGATGCCAGAACCGCGATAATAAAGAAGCCCAGCGCACCTAACAGCACACTGTGAGAAGTCAGATTACCGACTGCGACTAAGGTATCCGGGTTTGCTACCACGATACCGGCATTTTTCAGCCCCATCATGGCAATAAACAGGCCAATACCACTGGTAATCCCTACCCGTAGGCTCAGTGGGATGTTAGCAATCATCCAATACCGGATGCGGAAAATGGTCAGCAAAAGGAAACCGATTGCGCCCCAGAAAATAGCACCCATGCCGACTTGCCATGAAATACCCATCGCGCCGACAACCACAAAAGCGAAGAAAGCGTTAAGCCCCATCGCCGGAGCCAGTGCTACTGGTAAGTTAGCCAATAAGCCCATAAAGATGCTACCAAAGGCGGCAATCAGGCAGGTTGTCACGAAAACAGCCCGCACATCCATACCCGCAACCCCTAAAATCTGTGGGTTTACGAACACGATATAGACCATAGTCAAAAAGGTAGTGATACCGGCAATCAACTCAGTACGTGCCGTGGTACCGTGCTGTTTCAGTTTAAATACACGTTCGAGCAGCCCCTGCTCAGTATCAAGGTTTGGTTTACTCATTCGAAGAGTTCCACAGAAGGGAGTGATAGTCGGGGGATATCCTATAACAAAAAACTATTGTTTAGAGCGGGATCACACTCTTTTTTGGCTATTTTTTATCTTCACTGTTGCGCAACAACGCCTTCACCATGACTGTCTATTATTCAACCCGTTGTATTTTATTAATTTGTTATTAGTTTTTCTGCTAATAGGGTCAATAAACATCGCATTCTTACTCAGGATGATTAAAGTGAAGTGAACGTAGATCCGCACAATTAAAGGATAGGTAGAGTGAATAACATTGAATGCGTCATGTTCGATTGCGATGGCACCTTGGTTGACAGTGAAGTCCTATGTTGTCGTGCATACGTCGTGATGTTTGCCCATTACGGTATTCACCTGTCGCTGGAAGAGGTGATTAAGCGTTTTAAAGGGGTAAAACTGAATGAGATAGTCGCGCTGGTGAGTAAAGAGAACGGTCTGGATGAATCAATAGCAACGCTGGAAAAACTCTACCGCGCAGAGGTTGCACGCCTGTTTGATGCCGAATTACAACCTATTGCCGGGGCAAAAGCGCTCTTGGAGCAAATCACCCTGCCCGTCTGCGTGGTCTCTAACGGGCCGGTGAGCAAAATGCAGCACTCCCTTGGCCTGACTGGCCTGCTGTCTTTCTTTGATACGCGCCTCTATAGCGGTTACGACATTCAGCGTTGGAAGCCGGATCCCGCGCTGATTTATCACGCGGCAAAAGAGATGCAGGTTGCCGCCGAGCACTGCATTTTAGTGGAGGACTCCGCTGCTGGCACCCACGCGGGGATTGCCGCAGGTATACCGGTATTTTACTACTGCGCCGATCCACACAACCTGCCGATACACCACCCGCTAGTCACTATGTTTGATGATATGCAGCAACTGCCTGACTTGTGGCGCGAAAGAGACTGGCATATTACTCGTCATTAGTGTGCCGACGGCGCTGGTTTATTACTCAACCAGCGCCATGACCGTTTAATGGCACTTTGTTTCTTAATAGCATGCTGTGGGCTAAAGCGGCGGTTAAGGCCATTTGCCAATAAATCCAAAGCCAGGCATAAAACGAAGTAGACCAACGCGACAAACAGGAACACTTCCATCGGATAAACCATGCTGCGGTTATTGACCTGAGTTGCCAGAAAAGTCAGTTCATTCACCCCAACTATATAAGCCAGCGATGTGTCCTTAATCAATGAAATCCATTGATTGATAAATGATGGCACCATCATGCGCAATGCTTGCGGCAAGACCACAAACCATAAAACCTGCCAGCGGTTAAAACCTAGCGACAACCCAGCCTGCCACTGCCCAGCACCAATCGCCACAATCCCCGCTTTTACTGCGTGCGCCAGATAGGCGGAAGCAATCAATGCCAGTGCACACACTACCGTGGTGATTTCGGGTATATCCACACCAAATACAATTGGCAGCAGGAAATAGGTCCAAAAAATCAGCATTATCACGGGAATTGCGCGGAAAAAGCCTAAAAAAGCCGCCAATACGCCCGCCCAAACACCACGAGACATTGCCAGTAATACCCCCAGCACGGTCCCTAAGATTGCGGAAGCAACCCCAGCCATAATACTGATCAGCAGGGTTAATGCCGCCCCGCCCAGAGGGCCATCCGGGAAAGTACCCCACAATAGATAAGTCCAGTTATCGGCAATAATCGTAAAATCCATCTCAATGCCCCCTGATTGCGGTTCGCTGTTGACGCCACATGCCCCAGGCTTCAATCAACGCGATAATGGCGATATACAATACTGTTGCTACACCAAAGGCTTGAAATGTCCGTAATGTTTCGGTTTCAACCTGACGAGAAGCATAGGAAAGCTCAGCCACCCCGATAGCCATCGCTAAAGAGGAGTTTTTAATAATATTCATGTACTGGCCCAGCAATGGCGGCATGGCAATCTTCAACGCCTGCGGCAACACCACATGGCGCATAGATTGCCAGCCCGTTAACCCCAGCGCATGTGCGGCGTATTTTTGCCCTTTAGCGACACCGCTGATCCCTGAGCGTAATTCTTCAGCAATAAACGCCGTGGAATAGAGGGTTAGCCCGATAAAACCGGCCAAAAACTCAAAAGAAGGCCAGCCCAACGTGAGCCCGATAAAGGTGATTTCATGGGGCGTATTGAGCCATGGAACCCAAGTGGCGGGTAAAAACTGACTGGCAGCAAAATACCAAAAGAACAATTGGATTAGCAGCGGCGTATTGCGAAATAGCGTGCTGTAGCCAACAGCAAACCACCGCAACGCTTTGAGTTCGCTATCTCTGGCAGCAGCGAGCAAAAAGCCTAATAACGTGGCAGCAACCACCGTGCAGGCAGAAATCCACAACGTAAGCAGAAACCCCTGCCACAGCCAGTTAAGATATTGCGGGGCCAGCAACCAATCAGTGAGATGATGTAGATTCATAGGTCTTGATACCCATATCGCGCTAAAAGCATCTCAATAGCTATTATTAGCTGTGCTGTAAAATCCATCTTACCTATCCCCCATGGTGTTAATCACTAACGGATTACAATGCAAGCAGCCCCACATCGTGACAATGCAGGGCTTTAATGTTCTCACTTCAAGGACGATGGATATATTAGGCTTTAGGTTGCTGATCCAGTGGCGCAAACTTAAACTCACCGCGCGGCTGGGCTGCATTGGTTGCTGGGCCAAACCAACGATCATAAATCTTCGCCGCTTCGCCGTCTTTTTCCAATTTAACCAGTGTTTCGTTAACACTTGCCGTTAAACGCTCTTCACCTTTAGGAATACCAACCCCTTGGTACTCTTTGGTAATACTGAACGGTGAGATCTCAAAATCAGCTTTTTGTGCCGCCGGTAAGTTACCTAGCAGGCCGACAAGTTTCGCATCATCCTGGGTGATAGCTTGAACGTTACCATTACGCAAAGCAGTAAATGCCAGCGGTGTATCATCGTAAGAAATCACTTTTGCAGTTGGATAATGTTCACGCAGGGTAATTTCCTGAACCGTACCTTTATCAGCACCAATACGTAATTTGCCGATATCTTCAGGTGTCTTTAACACCCCTTTATGCGCAATAAATTTCTGACCCGTGGCGAAATATGGCAGGCTGAAGTTAACTTCCTTAGCGCGCTCATCGGTAATAGTGAAGTTTGCTGCAATCAGATCAACTTTCTTCGATGTCAGTAATGGAATACGGTTGGCCGGGTTAGTGGCGCGTAGTTCTACTTTTACACCGAGATCTTTCGCGATAGCATTCGCCACGTCCACGTCATACCCCACCAGCTTTTTAGTCTGCGGATCGATATAGCCAAATGGGGGGTTACTATCAAAAACAGCAATCCGTACCACACCTGCTTGCTTGATATCATCCAGTTTATCAGCGTGAGCCGCGCCAGAAAGCGTAGCCAGACCCGCTAACAGCGTTAATGCCAGAGCGCTTTTTTTTGTGGACAGAGATTGCTTCATTGAAAGCTCCTAAAGTGATTGAGATGTTGCGATATGGATAAGCTATCAATTCGGCGTTAGGTCAGGAAATAATATAAAACGATATGTTTATAACCAATTAATCTCAGTCAATTAGTCTGATTATATTGGCAAGGAAAGAGGGATCGGTGGCAAAGGAAAATCAGGAAAATGGGGAGCCTTAGAATGCGCCAAAAAACCCGATTCTGAAACTGTCGGCTAAAAAATGCTGTGTATTCAGTAAATAAAAAAATAACCGATGAAAAAACAACCTATATCGTGAACAAAAAACACGATTGAAGCCCTATAATTTGGCCCAATCGCGTTATTAGCATGTATTAGAAAAAAGTGAATTTGCAGAATTATTTGCTACTGGAACTGACATCAGATGTGGCTTCTTCTGCATTAGCCTTTTCCTGAGGGACGACTACAGCAGGTTTTACTTTAACCTTGTTTTGGCTGGCGGGTTCTTCTGTTATCTCAGACTGACCAATAAAGACGCCCCCTTTCTTGATTGAGAAATTGCTACCTTTCACAATGCCGTTTAAACGGCCATTCTCCAGAATTTCCAGATGATCAGAAATGCAAACCCCCTCAATCCGCCCATCTACCGTAATGTGCGGAGCGGTTAAATTGCCCTCTATCTTGCCACTGCGCATCAGCCGAATGGTGCCATCACTCACGATAATATCGCCGGTCACCACACCATAAATTTGAATATCACCATCAAGCCTAACATCACCGGTTAATTGCGTACCTGCGGCAATAATGGTATTTGTTTTAGTTGTATCCGGTGACAAATCAGTTAATGGTGAATGAACTTTATGGGGAATATTAGTCACAGGAAACACCTCGTTATTACTGTTGGTTTTCTTTTTAAACATAATTTTTATTAAGATAAAGATAAGGAATAGAGTAGGAGCAAGTAGTAGAAAGAAAAATAAATTGTAGACTATATAGCTCACTAAACATGCTATCCATAGCACCCAACATAGGCTAAGCGTTACATTTTTGTGCGTATACAGACTCATGTTCACTTATCCCGCTCCCGCGTAAAAACATACTAAAAATAATTACATTAAGCTGAATTTAAAATATCACCGAAAAATTCCGATGTGGGAAATATACCTTCCGCCAAAAGGAAAATATATCTCCCATTAATGATGAAGTCATCAGTAATATATAAAAACAGAGAAACACAATGCTATTTAATTATGTCAATTAATTAGGGTTTAGAATATAAACAAACATGAAACAATATAGAATATATTGTTCAAAAAAGGAGGGAAAATACAAAACTGATCCCCAACCCGCCTAATCAGCCAGATTGATTGGGGAAAACGTTATTTTTCAGTTTTACTGGAAAGCAGTTTTTCTAAATCATCACCACCGAGGTGGCGGAAATCCTGCCCTTTGACGAAATAGAAGATAAATTCACAAATATTCTGACAGCGGTCGCCAATGCGCTCAATGGAGCGAGCACAAAATAGGGCAGTCAGCACACTTGGGATAGTTCGCGGATCTTCCATCATATAGGTCATCAATTGGCGTACGATGCCTTCATATTCCTGATCGACCTTTTTGTCTTCACGATAGATACGGATGGCCTCGTCCAAATCCATACGTGCAAAAGCATCCAGCACATCATGCAGCATCTGTACCGTATGGCGGCCCAAAGATTCAAGACTGACCAACAAAGGTTGATGCTGATGAGAGAATTTTTCCAGCGCGGTACGGCAGATCTTGTCTGCTACGTCACCGATGCGCTCCAACTCAGAGATAGTTTTAATAATCGCCATCACCAAGCGTAAATCACTGGCCGTAGGTTGACGTTTGGCAATGATGCGCACACAGGCTTCATCAATAGCCACTTCCATCATATTGACCTTTTTATCGCCGGCAATCACTTGTTTCGCCAGTTCACCGTCCTGATTATGCATTGCGGTGATCGCATCAGATAATTGTTGTTCCACCAGTCCACCCATGGTCAAGACTTGGGTGCGGATATGTTCAAGTTCTGCATTGAACTGGCCGGAAATATGTTTATTCAGATTCAAGTTATCCATAATACTTCCCGTACATGTAAGAAGGCGAAATTGATGTATACCCTAAATAATTCGAGTTGCAGGAAGGCGGCCAACACACATGCAACTTGAAGTATGACGGGGATAGGCCGATCAGCCATAGCGACCAGTAATATAATCTTCCGTCTGTTTTTGTTGTGGCGCAGTAAACAGGGTATCGGTATCACTGAATTCGATTAGCTCGCCCAGATACATAAATGCAGTGTGATCTGAACAACGGGCAGCTTGCTGCATATTATGCGTCACAATAACCACGGTGTAATCGGACTTCAACTCACTGATCAACTCTTCAATTCTGCCAGTAGATATAGGGTCCAGCGCTGAGCAAGGTTCATCCAATAGCAATACATCCGGGCGGATAGCGATACCACGGGCAATACACAAACGCTGCTGCTGCCCGCCAGACAAGCTATAACCACTTTGGTGTAACTTATCTTTGGTCTCATTCCACAATGCCGCTTTGGTCAGCGCCCATTGCACCCGTTCATCCATATCAGCACGCGACAAGTTTTCAAACAGTTTCACACCAAAAGCGATGTTATCGTAAATCGACATCGGAAACGGGGTTGGTTTTTGGAAAACCATGCCAACCTTAGCCCGCAACAACGCAATATCTTGTTTATCCGTCAGGATATTCTGACCATCCAATAAGATATCGCCTTCAGCACGTTGATCAGGATACAACTGATACATTTTATTGAATGTACGCAGCAGAGTAGATTTACCGCAACCTGATGGCCCGATGAATGCAGTGACCTGATTCTTAGCAATATCCAGCGAGATATTCTTCAGCGCATGGAATTTGCCATAGTAGAAGTTCAGATCGCGAACCTGGATTTTGCTGTTATTGATGTCAGTAGCCATACTCATCAAGACTTCTCTCTTTTAGCCAATGCCGCCGTAGCCGCATTTTGAAATTTATTGGCGATTCGGTATTTTCATTAATCAATGCTGATACTTACGCAGCCGATCAATACTTTTTCTTCGCAAAAATAACCCGAGCCAGAATATTCAGTAACAATACGCACAGGGTAATTAGCAGCACCCCAGCCCAAGCCAGTTGTTGCCATTCGGCAAACGGGCTCATGGCAAATTTAAATATGGTGACTGGCAAGTTAGCGATAGGCTGGCTCAGATCGGTACTCCAGAACTGGTTGGAGAGCGATGTGAACAGCAGCGGTGCTGTTTCACCGGCAATACGTGCTACCGCGAGCAAGATACCCGTCAAAATACCGGAGATAGATGCTTTCAGCGTAATAGCCGATATCATGCGCCATTTCGGTGTTCCCAAGGCATAGGCAGCTTCACGCAGGCTATCTGGCACTAACTTGAGCATATTCTCAGTAGTACGGATAACAATTGGCACTTGTAATAACGCCAATGCAATCACCCCAGCCCAACCGGAGAAGTGCTCCATCTTGGCAACCACGATGGTGTAGACAAACAGACCGACCACGATGGAAGGCGCTGATAGCAAAATATCATTTATAAAGCGGGTAATTTCCGCCAACCAGGATTTACGGCCATATTCAGCCAGGTAAATCCCCGCCATGATACCCAGTGGGGTGCCAATGACAGTGGCCCACAAAATCAATAAACCACTGCCGGCAATGGCGTTAGCCAAACCACCACCCGCAGTATTGGGTGGCGGTGTCATCTCGGTAAACAGCGCCAAAGACATACCATCGATACCTTTGGTCACGGTGGAGAACAAAATCCACACCAACCAAAATAAACCAAACGCCATGGTAGCCATTGAAAGCAGTAAGGCTATACGGTTCTTTTGGCGACGCCAGGCCTGCTTTTTACGGCGAGTTTCCAGCAGCGTCGCATCACTTTGCATATCCATCGTCGCCATCTTAGCGCCCCTCTTTCTTAGCCAGACGCAAAATCATTAACTTAGATAAAGCCAGCACGATAAAGGTAATCACGAACAATATCAGACCCAACTCCATCAACGCTGCGGTATGTAAACCGGATTCAGCTTCAGCAAACTCATTCGCTAACGCGGAGGTGATACTGTTCCCCGGCATGAAGAGTGAGAAACTGTCGAGTTGGTAGGTGTTACCGATAATAAAGGTGACAGCCATGGTTTCACCCAAAGCGCGCCCCAGGCCTAGCATCACACCGCCGATCACACCGTTTTTGGTGTAAGGCAACACAATGCGCCAGATAACCTCCCAGGTGGTACAGCCAATGCCATAAGCTGACTCTTTCATCATCACCGGGGTTTGTTCAAACACATCGCGCATAACCGCTGCAATGTAAGGAATAATCATGATGGCCAGGATGACACCTGCAGCCAGAATACCAATACCGAATGCCGGGCCTGAGAACAACACCCCCACAATCGGGATACCAGACATCACATTGCCGACGGGTTCTTGGAAATAGCGGGCAAATAAGGGAGCGAAAACAAACAAACCCCACATCCCGTAAACAATACTGGGGATAGCCGCTAATAGTTCGATAGCCACACCCAGTGGGCGTTTTAGCCAGTTAGGGGCCAGCTCAGTCAGGAACAGGGCAATACCAAAACTGACGGGGACCGCAATAAGTAAGGCGATAACAGAGGTGACAACCGTACCGTAAATCGGCACTAATGCACCAAACTGCTCAGCCGGGGCATCCCATTCTTTGGTCCACAGAAAAGCCCAACCAAATTTTTGAATACTTGGCCAGGAAGCAACAATCAATGAAATGATAATGCCGCCCAGCAGAAATAGCGTAATCAGCGCAGCCAGTTTAACCAGCGCGCTGAAAATGATGTCACCGTATTTGCTCGGTGCTTTGGTAGTCGGCTTGTAATCAGCCATAGACTCTCTTCTCATCCTTCCCGTCATACTTCAAGTTGCATATGCGTTGGCTGCTTTCGTTACTCGGCCCGTCCCATGGGCTTCGCCTCTGCGAGGCCACCTGGGGATTATGAGCCTCATCAGAGGCTCACCCTACAGACCAGCGCAGGAGCTGTTCAAAATGGTTTACAACCAATTTGTTGCTCAATTGCCGCCTTCCTGCAACTCGAATTATTTAGGATATAACCTTATAAATAACCGATTACAGGAAAAACTAACTTCAATCAGAAGATTGGCTTACCGCTGCTGTCTTTTACATTGGTTTTCCAGGCCGCACGAACCTGTTCAACCACTTCTTTTGGTAATGTGGCGTAATCCAGTGCATTAGCTTGTTCAGCACCGTTTTTGTATGCCCAATCAAAGAACTTCAATACTTCAGTGCCCTTAGCCGCATTTTTCTGCTCTTTGTGCACCAAAATGAAAGTCGTTGAGGTAATTGGCCAAACCTCACCACCTTTCTGGTTGGTTAAATCTTGAGCGAAGGTTTTGCTCCAGTCTACACCTTTGGCCGCAGCGCTAAAACTTTGCTCTGTTGGGCTGACCGGTTTGCCATCGGCTGAAACCAGTTTGGTGTAAGCCAGGTTATTCTGTTTAGCGTAAGCGTATTCCACATAACCAATGGCACCTGGCAAGCGCTGAACAAATGCCGCAATACCGTCGTTACCTTTACCACCTAAACCAGTCGGCCAGTTAACCGTTGAGCCGGCACCCACTTTCTCTTTCCACTGCGCGTTCACTTTAGCTAAATAGCTGGTGAAAACGAATGAAGTGCCAGAACCATCAGCACGGCGCACCACTGCAATATTTTGGTCCGGTAATTTAACGCCCGGATTCAATTTAACAATCGCCGGGTCATTCCACTTTTTCACATTACCCAGATAAATATCACCCAGTGTTTTACCGTCTAAGGTCAGTTCACCAGATTTGATACCAGGGATATTAACGGCCAGCACCACACCGCCAATCACTGTTGGGAATTGGAATAAACCTTCAGCAGCCAGTTTATCGTCCGCTAAAGGCGCATCAGAAGCACCGAAATCAACAGTATTAGCAATGATTTGTTTCACGCCGCCTGAAGAACCGATCCCTTGATAGTTAACTTTGTTACCTGTTTCTTTCTGATAAGAATCTGCCCACTTGGCATACACCGGCGCGGGGAATGTCGCACCTGCACCTGTCAGGCTTGCAGCAGCGAACGCGGACACAGTGGTCATAGATAAAGTCGCTGCCACAATGCTGGCTACGGTGGTACGCATCAGTTTCATAATCCCTCCTAATGGGATATTAGAATTAACTCTATACCAAAGAACTTGGTATTGCAGGATGAGCCGACTAACGAACCAAGCTGACAACGCTGCAACTTCAAGTACAAAGTGTATAAATTGTTTCATCAGATTAAGTATGGTGCAGGAGGGAAAATAGGACAGTTTAATGACAGAAAAATGTACGTAATATTACAGTTATATGACAAGCCAACAGAGTTAAAACAAAATCATTATTTATCATTATATTAGCGTGATTTTTTATCTTTTTATTCGTGAGAATTTCAGTTGTGACCGTGATTGACCACTATTCAAAGTCTGAAAGCCAACCGGGGGCCGGCGGAGATATTTCTCACGCGCATAGCCACCTTAGCCAAATCGTACATCGCAAGCCATGTCGTCATAGCAAAGCAACCAACATCGAATTTATGTAAAAGAAAAGCGCATAATAAAGCTCGATTCTTAGACACCATTATCGCAGTCAGCGGTTTATTTGGTCGTTAACACAGCCATTTTTGTGATTTTAACCACAAAATACGCAGAAATCGTTTCTGATAAAATAACGTCGTTTTTATCACGTTTAATCCATTATATTAATGAATAAATTCAATTGAATGATGCTGTATTTATTCTCAGCGCTGGGGATATTCAACAAGTTGGATGAGTAAACGTAAGATAACGGAAATAAGGAGAGGAAACTCAATAAAAATACGAATATAAAGCCTATTTTTCATTCTCATCACCATCCTACGGTGCACACTTTTCCAGACGGCCCCCTCTATTATTTATTTCCCCCAGTGGTTTTTTTTTGCATTGCTGCTAACATTATTTTCTAAGGTTATGATGCTAAGTAACTCTGTATTAATTTATTCTATTGAACACCTTCACCATTTTAATAAATTCTCAATATTACACACAAAAAAGTTATAGTCTCAGGGGAAAATATCTCTTTCTTAACAACGGACTGGCTCTTTCCGGGCCAGACTCGCGGACAGGATGAGTAACAAGCGCGGCTACCTACTAAAACTGGAAGAATGCGAAAGATAGAAAATATAAATTTTCAGTCAATGCTTTTGATTTACTAAGCCAATTCCTTGTTTTATTACGCTGAATAGTTGTCTCTATATTCTATAAAACGCCCCATGCTTTAGAAAATTTTCGTATAGATAAACACAGCTCACTCATTGGGAAATGATATTATGCAACCTGCAACGCAGCCCTCAGGAAAAAACAGTTTCTCTGAAAATAATATTATTAGCAGTGTAATTAATAAATATGCAAACACCGGTGTATTTATAATTAATACCAACGATCCGCTGCTGGTAAAATTCTATGATATTCAACTGGCACTAGCAGGTGTCAGTCTGGTTCGTTATCCCAACTTCAGTCAGCTTTGGGTAAATAACAAACTGGCTAGACATGCCGTCAGCTCACTGGCGATGGGGGATAGCGATAGCGCACAACAGGTACACAGCATCGTCAGCCTGGACTCTACTGATGGGCAAACATTTTCAGCAAATGCCATTGGTTCGCTACCGGTATCAGCCGTAAACATCACGCAAACCTTAGGTATCTTTGACGAATCAGGCAGCCCGACGGGAACAGTGCAATGTAAAAAGAACTATATTTACACTGCCAATTGCCCCATTCAGGCTGATGGCACCTTCCCGGCCAGTTTAAAACAAACCCGCTATCCAGTTAATATCATCTATACCTTTTCCCAAACGGTGAATAACCAGACAGTTTACGGGGCAGAAATTGTTACAACACAAAGTTACCCAAAATTAATTCAAAATGATTCACCTGCTGATCTAAATAAAAATAATCTGATAAAAATCTGTCTGGCCCGTAAGGAAAACGACTGTGACTACTTTAATAGTTTTGACGGCAATGTCACCGTACCGATAAAAGGTAGCGTAACCTACTTCGGCAATATTGATTTAAATAATGGCAAGCCAATAAACGCTTATAACTCAATTTATCTGGTACGCGAACGGCAGGGTGGCGATCCGATCACCCCAGCCAGTAACTTTAATTTTTTTGACGACGCCAAAACCCGAATTAACGGCAACGTTTTATCTTGGGATCTAGACTGGCTTAAATTCAAACGCCCCGATTTTGAGTCCGGTGAGCGGGTTTATTATATCTTTAAAGTGACATTACAAATTGAAGGCGCAAGTGTGGCCAGTTTTATCACCAATGCTCCCGGTCAGTTCGATCCTGAACAACGCTTTTTAAATACCAACACGCTAAAACCCATGCAAATTACCTATGGTTGTTTAGGTAAAGGCACCCCCATTTTAATGCAGGATGGTAAAGAAAAAGCCATTGACGACATCCTTATTGGCGAATGGGTGCAATCGCAGGATGGGCGAGCGTTAAGAGTGGAAGATGTGATTACCGGTGCGGAGCAAAACTATCTTGAAATTGAAGTCAGGAATAGCTGCGGCCAACTCAAAACCCTAATAACCAGCCTGGGCCACCCCTTTTGCACTACCACCGGTGTGGAACTGGCGAGTGAATTGACCCTAACCAGTCGACTGCTAACCCCAGAGAGTGACTGTGGTATCAACCGTATCAACAAACAACACGGTGAGATTGAGGTGTACAACCTGCACCTTTCCACTGATGACCCCATCAAAGATCTGACAGAAAGTAACAGCACCATGTATGCCGCTGGTGTGCTAGTTGGTGATAGCACGATGCAGTATCACTACGAAGAGGCGTACCACCATCGCTCGGTGAATATCCTAAACCAGCTACCGGAAGAATGGCGTCAGGATTATCAAAACCATATTAAAACCATAAGGTAAATGATTGATATGTTTATTGGTTATCCTGATTTTCAGCAAATCATCACCGATGACAGGCTGCGCGTCGTTGCCGTCTGCCAGCAGCCAGATGTCTACTATTTGTATCCAGAACCCTTCGCCCTGATTGTCGGTGATCCGCTGGCCTTCGCGCTGGATATAATCCTTAGCCTAAGCAACAACATAATCTACGGTGACCTTGATTTTACCGCCGAGCTACAATTTACCAGCGGCAGCGCACTTGAGGCATTCAATCGCCAGCACCCCGGCAAAGCTATCCAAGGTTTGCCGGTTATCCCTTATAAGCTCGGTTTCCGTTCACCACCTGACCATGATTCAGCATTAACCCATCAGGATTACGACCCAACCTGGTATTCGGCGCAGTCGATTCAATTTCTGATCTCGCTTGATGCAGATACCACGCAACTGATGAAAAAAACGTTGCTGGACAATATTGTTGGCTTTAATGCCCGTATCGATGGTTTTGTCGAGGGTGTATCGCCACGGCTGAACTACACACTAGATTGCGATCCCGGCCAGTTAATCGCCGAATTAGCGGCCAATGTTAAAGACGCCAAACCTGCGTCCAACAACCGGATTGCGTTTCCCTACGTGTTGCTTACTCAGTACGTGTACGAAAATCTATCCCGGCTACCACTGCTGATATCGCCAGCCTTCTCCTCGACCAACCCGGCAGAAGCGCTGTTATTCGCGCAGGCTCTGCTTGATCGTCTGTTCAACACGTTGGGATCGCCCTATATCGGTAACGCCAATACCAATACTGCTTATATTTGTCTGTTGCTCCCCCAGAAACAGCGCCGCCTGATAATTGATTTAAAACGCGTTGAGCTAACCCGGCGCCCCATCTGCTTTTTACTGGATCCCTTTGCCATGGCACAACAAATTGCCAAAGAGGCTCCCGAACAGGTTATCCACCAGATAACCGCACCTGCGCTGCCAGACGGTAACCTGCGGATTAACATCCTTTACGCTTTCCCACAGGGTCTTAAAGACGGGGCGTTTATTGATATACAAATCATTTTACCACCGGGTGAGCTTTATCCTTCGGAACAACAGCAAACCCTGCTATTGATGCCCAATCAGAGTTATTTGGCTTTCACATTTATTAATAATACATTCAGTTTTAATGGTGAATACCAGTACCATATTCGCGTTAACTACCCAACCGTCAATGGATATCTCTCTCTCGTCACCGAGCAACGAACCAGCAATAACAAAATACTGACGCTGGATTATTCCAGCTTCCCTTGTCAGTTCCTGACCCTGAATATCGATCCGACATTCGCACAACACAGTACACTCACAGGCCACTACTATTCCGCTAGCCTGTCGGAACCCTTTGAACTCACGCTGGCTTCGCCCTGTTTCAGTTATCCGATAACGGGACGTGACGCCTATGCCAAGGTGACCGCCTGGGATAACGATAGCGCCGCCTCAGTGGTGCTCGATATGCCAATCACCCAGTCAGCTACCCTCGGTGTTTATAGCTTTCCTCAGTTCGGTGCGCAGCACGCCATCATTATCGCCCGGTTTGCCACTGGCATCCGCTATGCCACGTTACGATTTCAAGCTCAGGGCGAAACGCAAACGCGTGACCACACGTTTACTCAGCAGGATAATTGCTATGAATATCAATGGAATGTCACGTCAATTTACGCGGCAGGGTTTCGTTATAAAACCAGTAACGGTCAATGGTCGGACTATGTGACGGGCAATCAAACCATTACTTTTGAGGTTGAAAATGAAGACTGAACCATTAAATCCTGAAAAAAATCTGGCGTCCTTTTTTTTGCTTGATCGCGCTTTCGTCTTTCACGATCAGCGATGCGCGCCCAACAACTATACCTATGGCTGCTTCACGCCTGAAATCGTTCATGACGATCGGGGAAATAAAACCAGTGGTTTTCACCTCACCACCAGTCCGGCAGGCGGCCTCGTCATCCTGATTACACCGCTAGTTCCTCTCAATACCCAAGCTATACAACAGTATATTCAGACACATATCTCCCACTCAGGCGGTAACATCACCCTTGAGCAGTGTACTGCGAAGACGGCGATCTTCTTGCGCTTTCAAGAGCCGCGGGGTGACTCCACCTATCTGGTTGAGTTTGAAGGAAACTCTATGTCGACCACCCATTCGGAAGGGATAGCGTTGACTGAGGCCATACAGGGCGACGCGAAGCGGGTTTTTCTTGCCACCCACACACAATTCACGGTAAGCACTACGGTTAATGCCCGTCTCAACAGCGACTGGCGGCAGTTTCTGATACTGGCTTTTAACACCAAAACCCGCACACCAGAGGCTATTGCGCAGCTACTCGACAAGCAAATTACTGCTGGTGTCGTCGTGCTGGACGAGGAGTTTAAAAATACCCCGTCGCCGCAGACCAAAGAGACCGTGAGAAAAAATCTGGTCGATCTCGCTGCCAGCATCCTCAGTAATACGCTCGCCAACATCTCGCATATTGATGAGATACCCACCAAAGTTGACTATGATTTTTCTTACGAAAGCAGCCTGCCCCAATCTTATGAACTGATCGACGAACAGGATATCGCAACGCTATTCAGCGGCTTTATCGCCAATAAACTGATTTCCTATGACTCTTCACCGTTGCCTGAGCCTCAACGAAAACAACCTGACGATCCGGGAAAACAGCATACCTGCAAAGTCAGCCTGGATTTCAATGCCAGCAAGTTTACGATTATGTCGATTGAACTGACGTGGGCGGATAAAAAAGCCCCCATGCAGTGGCCAAACTTTCCTCCGCTCACCATCACCGCCGATAGTCGCGTGAATGAGATTAATATCAAGGTCACCTTTTCCGACTATTCATTCATTAATATCACGCGCCAGTGGCAAGCAGACATCAACCTGACCGTTCAGGATATCGGGTTTCATGAAGTGACCTTTGATGCCCGCCACTTACAATCTGATTTTAAGACGATTTCTGGCAGTGCCAATTACGTCCCAGATGGCCAGGCCAAACGCGCTACCTTTAATTTTTCATTTTCCGATCAACAGTGGCAAACCACTTGGTTACTCAATACCCAGTCAAATAGCTTGAATGGCCGTATTGAATACCACTGGCAGGGAAAAACGTCGTCATTTATAAGCAGAAATTACGATTCAGGTGTACAGCAGTCGGCCTCACTCCGTATTGAACTTCAATACAAAAAATAACCATGAGTTAAGAGGAATAAGCTATGTTAACCACGGCAATCCAGCATTCGATTAAAATAGAGACCAAAGAACACTTAGGCGTCAAGGTATATACCTATACCTGCTATGGCGATAGCGAAGATAAAAATATTTTTTATGTTATTCCTGAAACCCCAATATTTTCTGGTCAGGAAAACAAGCCTGACTTCTTATTCTATAAATATCGTAAAGAAGAACAACAAGGCGGATATGCACAGTTTACCGTTAAACTTCCTGTACCAACAGAAAGCGAAGCTGACAAAATAAAAGCTCAGCTTTATAATGGGATATCACCGCAACTTTTGGCGAAATCAAAACTTATTGTCCAGTATATTAAGGCTGAAAAAGTATTTAATTCCGATCCAACCAATAAAGCCAATCAAGATGCCAAAATTAAAGCTTTTCAAAATGCTGGATTAACCGAAGAGCAAGCAAAAAAATATATACTCGCTTATAACCCTGATGCGGGTGACGATCAATTTCTCGGTCAATTGATGCCCGATGGAGCGCGAAAAATAGAATTGCGCCAGCCCCGCTATACCTCAGCGCAAGCCTCGTTGATCATCAATGAGGACAAAGTATTTTACTGCCAGGTACCCACGCCACTGAGTCCCTCTGGGTTGGGGAATAACGATACTGTATTTAGCATGTCGCTAACGGGGCTGGGAGCAACCCTATTTGAGAATGTATTAAAAGGAACACCAAGTAATGCCAGCGTCGGGATTCGTTATAACTTCACGCTGGATGCCTCTCTGCCGGCAGTAAAAGTTATTGTCACCTACAACAGTACGAAAATGAAAGAAGTGGCGCAGACCATTACCCGCCATACCTGGTCTGCGGATGAAAAAGAAATCACCCGTGAATTTTCCGAGAAAGGGGCCGCCAAGGTCACTGTTATTACCAGCCTCAGCGCGAAAGAAATGGGCATGAAAGATGACCAATATAGCGCTTGGATAAAAACCTTCGAGGACTGGGGACAAGCACAACTTCAACAAATATTGTCTACCCAAACTGGGCTGGATATGAGTATGGATTTACTGAACGATGCGGGCAGTTTTGATAAATTTAAAGAAAGTCTGAAAAACACGCAGGATTTCACCCGCGTATATGAAGAAAACCGTGTTGTTCCTTTTTCCATCGCGCCGCAGACTCAGTTGCCGTCCATTCTCTCTATTGTTGGTGCTGAGAAGGTCGATGACTATTTCAAAGAATACGATCTTGATGATCCCTTCTTTCAGTTTATTCAACCGGAATTTTATGTCAGTCAGGATCTGGATAAATATGATATTGAAAATATTATTGTTATCGCAAAATATGATGATAATCATGTCAGCACACTCCGCTTCGACAGAAAAAACACCGCGCCGCAAAAAACTGAGAAATGGTATATTGATAAAAAACTGGGGCGCACCTACAGCTATTCATATACGGTGAATTTCTCAGGGTTGCATTCAAAACCCTATCATTCAGGTAAAATAGATGTAATTGATAGTCTGGTTCAATATATCAACATGGCACAATGCGGTATTGTCTACGCACAAATTGATTCGTTACTTGATGCGCAGGCATGGGAAACATTCAGCCAGGTACTATTGAAAGCCCAATATTCCGATCCAGCACATGGTGTAGAATTAAAAAGCGATACTCAGGTATTGAATGTTTCCACGCAGCCAAAACCTTTTATTTATCCAGTAGGCATGAAGCCAGAGAATCCCATTTATTTCACCACTAATTATTATACCCGTGATGGTGGTAATTTTACTTACATCGAACCAGGTATTGAACCATCTCCGCAATTACCCGGATATGGTGGCACCCGTGCGAACCAGATTCAAATAATGAATGCCTTACCGAGGAAAACGACCTACTCCATATTTTTCATCGCACCGAAGAAAGATGTACTCATTATTATCTTCGACATGATGGTGAACTATAAGACCTACAAGTTTAAACAAACTCAATCGATTAATCTGGAAGAAAAAGATCTCGTGGATGCCTCCACCCGCCGCGACCTTACCTTCGAGTTTTTACCCGATGGCACAGATGACATTCCTGAAATCACCTACAGCGGTACCATTATTTACAATGATGAGCGCGATCCCAAGCCAATTGAGGGCAAGGTAACCGGTTCATCAGTCGCGGTGGTGGTGAAGTGTTAAGGCCCGTCATTCTTCTGGTGTAGCGGCGGCCAGACATGCTGCCTCTGAACCGGTCCTCCCGTTGAGGCGGTGATGAACAGTATTCATCACTATTGGATAGGCAGGGCATCGGTCATTACATTTATGACCGATGCTCGGTTGATTGTTTTTTATTCAACATGGACAACCCCATGGATAACAGAATAACGGAACAAACTATCGGTTTTATTAATGCAATGCCAGGTAGCCAAGTTTATTATTATAGCGCGTTGGCACCCAGTATTTTGGTGAATGAGCAGGCTATTCCCGAAGTGCATTACCAAATATTCAGGAGCAGCGCCACCGCACAGCCGACGACTTACTACGCAATACTCTCATTGCAGACGCAGCTGAACAGCAGTATGGCTGCTGCACAGGCAGCGGCGCGGGATAATCCCGATATTCCGCCGGACGCGACCCTGCTCCCCTTACAAATTATTGCCAGCACTGCCACGCTCTGTATTCCACAAGCTATGCCTCAACTGCTGAATCACACCTCGCTGGGGAATAATCAATTTTGCTACATCATGGCTGCACTGACTGACGCGAATGATATTCAGCGGATCGTCGCGCTGCTTCAGCAACCGGAATCGGCACCGATTGCCGTCAGTTATAAAATCGACTACCTGCAACAGTTACCCCCCTCAACCTTTGAGCTTGATGCCCAATGGGATCAAGTATATGAATATCTAAAAATCTCATTCGGTTTTAATGCACTGATTTTTTCTTTTAATATTGATGATATTTCCGAAACCTTAATCAGTAAAAAGCTAGTTACTATCAAGGCAAGAAATACCAATCCCGACCATTATATGAGACAAGCCACGGCTGAATTGAGCACTATCCTGACTTGCGAATTTTTCACCCCAGTATTTGGTCAAATAAAAACGGCCCCCGCGCCTAAATTTGGTTTCCAATTACAAAACATCTCAGTTAAAGATATTGATAAACGCACGCTCAGTGCCAGAATCACCGAAACCACGGTAGTGCGGCGATCTCTCTATCCTCAAGCGCTTTTTGCCACATTGGTCAGCCAGAGCCATTATGATGCCATCGACGTCGTAAGCTATCACGAGCTTCAGGATGATTTTTTCGCTTACCGCACCATAAAAGTTCAACTGCTGACACCAGAGTTAGACGAGAATATTCAATTGGTGGCGCTCAATTTGACTTATGGCACCACGCGGTCCCCGTTAGTTTTCTCCAGAAATAATATGGCGGCCAAAACGTTCCATTTTTCCGCCATTATCGACCCTGTAACAAAAAAAATGTCCTGGCCGGTGGAGTATCAGTTCACATTATATTTTAACCATCCGGTCGGTGGTGTGATGTCTGCCAGTTCAGCCATCCTGAGCACATCCTTAACCGAAATTTTTCTAGACATTGAATCGTTATATAGCCGTTATCATTTCGTTATTGCCACAGAAAAAAAATTCAACTGGGCATGGTATACATCAATATTGGTAAATATCACCTGTACCCATATTGAAAACAAAGAAAACAGCACGTCAAAAAATTTCCACATTACCGAGAAAAAACCGTCGGAAGAATACAGCGTCATGCTGCCAGATCCTGAATGTTATACTTTTTCGGTAATCAAAGAATATAGTACTAGCACTAACACTCCCCATATTCCAGTAAGGTTAGACCAGCCCACCAGCCAGGATGTCAGCATATCTTCACGGCTCTATAAACAAAGAACGCTGAAAATCATCCCAGTGTTCGACTGGGAAAAAATCACACAGGTTTTAGTCAATGTGACTTATTGCTATAACCAATTCTCTATGAGTTCGTTAAAGGAAGCATTTTATTTCTCTGAAAACCAGTCAGAGCCTGAATTATTTAGCGCAGACCAACCCGACCCGACGTTGCTGTTTATTAATCTCGACATCATGATTATTGATAATGATGGCGGCGTTGAAAATAAAAAACTCATTACCGATGAAGAACAGATCGATATTACTAACTGACCATGAGGAAATATCATGTTATTACTGAGAGAAAAAACCGCCACGATTAAAAACATCACGTTTTTTTCTGATGATTCAGATGAAAACCAATTTTGGTATTTGCCCGGTGATATTCATATTGCCGTACGCGATGGAAAACCGGTATTTTCATTAATTAAATACACCGGTGATGACGCCAACCAACAGGGCGGATACATAAACTTTGAGGTTAATACTGCTGTCGATGAAGGCGAACTCAATACCGCGTTTACCGATTACCTGAATAAACTGAAGATCAAGCCGCAAAATGCCCGTAAAGCGCCAGTACCGTTTAATAACGGTACTGTGAACTTTTTTGTTCTGGATGCACAAAATGCCAACGGCCAGTTGATTAGCGCACAAAGCTCTAGCCTGTTTGGTAATAACACCGCCATTTTCAGTGCCAAACTGACGCCACAACAGGCGGTTATTCTGGAAGCTGCGTTTAATCAAGCGCAGGCACCAGCGGCAGTGGCTTACAACCTCACTTATACCGGTATCACCCCGGCATTGAAAGTGGATGTTACCGCCGAATTTGACAGCGTTTATAAGGAATTCGGTGCCAAGTTTGGCATTAATATCCCTATCCCAGTCGAGACACCGGCAAGTTTTTGGCTTGGCTTTGATAGCGTAATTAAGAAACTGGAGCAAGATCAAAAACTCGTTATTAAAGTGACCGAAAGTATGCCCAGCGACGAGGCAACCAAAGAAAAAGATTGGGCATTACAGTTTGTCAAAGAAGAACTACTAAAGATGTTTTTCAATGCAACCATTAAACCAAACGCAGAAAGTAATGAGCAGGCAAAATCGGCCAGCGCTTCCATTCTGGAATCATTGATTGGCAGTAAAGATGAGAAAGGGAAAGGCGGTCTTTTCCCCTGCGCATCGTTGGAATTGAAAGTGGTCAACATTACCGAGCATAAAACCTTATCCTTTAACTACACTTCATCAAAAGCGATTACTCAGGCTGCCGTGCCACAAAACTTTATCGGCACCGACACGTTAAAAGCCCAAAAAGAGAAACCTTATTTTATTGAAGTAAACGTCAATGATCCGTTCTTTCAGAAAATCGAACTGCAAATCTTCGGCCCAGATGGCTTTGAAGAGTTCGGTATCAAAGCGGCAGCATTTCAAGCCAGCTACAATAACAATATCTATACCAGTGATGCCTTTACCGAGGACGGTAAAGAATGGCGGAAAAATATTGCCAGAAGCAAAGACAAAAATGAATTATTCGATCTTCAAGGCGAATTTATCTTTAAATCCGCAAGCAGCTCCGGCTGGGAAGGTAACAGCAGCTATCAGTCAAAATTCAAAACCGCGTCTACCACCATCGGTCTCGATCCAAACAATTTACTCACTTTCAATGAAATTGATATTTTCCTCGATCGCCAGTTCTCCTGGGATAAATACAATCAGGTGCTGGTTGAACTCACTTATCTTGATGACAAAGGACAAAAGAAAACCAAAAAGTTCTCCTTTAACCCCGATAAAACCAAGGCGCAAACCTTCAAGTATCGCTGCCTAACAGAGAAACCCTGGACGGTTCATTATACGATTACTTATCTTGAAGTCGGCGGGCATACCCGGTTGGTCGACGGTACAGATAATCCACCAGCCATCGTTATTCCGGTATGAGTTACGGTAAATAATCATGGTTGAACGCGTTGCGGTGTTACCAGCGGCATTGGACGCCCTGGTAACCACTTTATGCCATCATGTGCCGGATTTAGCAGGCGCACTATTACCCGACATTCACCGTTTTAGCCAAAAACGGATAGCGTCGGGGCTGCTATCTGCGGCATTTAATACCAGTCTATTGGCCTATAACGGTAGTCCACTGGAGTTCACGACATCCAGCATAAAACCGCAGGCTGTGGCTTGCACGTTTGATACTTTTCTTCCGTTATCCACCCAGAGACGTGATATTGGAGCCTTCAGTGCGGAAAATTACCCGCATGCCTCGTCAGATTCGTCTGCGCTTGCAGCATCCTGCTTCGCACACATTGCCCGGATACAACGGCCAGATACACCGACCCAGGCGCTAAAATTTGGCTCATGGTTGGGACGGAAATATACCGCTGGCGGCGTTAAAACCAAAGTTTATTCCGAAGTTCCACCAAGCAATCAAGCATTACTCGCCCTATATGCCTCCCCGCTAAATCACGCCAATAGTGATTATCCCCTGCATCAGTTAACCGCAGCCGGACTATCGCTGTTGATGATTGGCTATTACCCAGATAATCCTGACACGCCAACTGAATATTATTATCAGTGGCACAGCGCAGAAATAACGCTGGCAGACATCGCCAACGTTATGCGGTTATTTGGTACTGAACGTGGGTTTCCTCCGCTGGCCGCGCTGCTCAGGCAGGTATTAACTAACATGCCTAATCCAGATGAATTCCCCGCCACCACCTATGGTTTCAGCCTGGTCTATAACCATCGACACCAGTTGGAAAGTTTTAGCCTGTTTACTATGGCGCCGCGCTTTTTAGGTGGCAATGCGCAGGCTGCCATCAAGATTGATGAACTATTGCAGCACGTGGCACAGCCCATGCCACTGCTACAAGCGTTGCTCAAGGAGAATGTGCCTCTTCAGTTTAATGTCATCGGCTTTACGGTTGATGCACAGGCAAGGTGCGGCATCAGTTGTACCTTCAGCCCGCAGAACGACCTTTGGCGCGAGGTTTCCCTACCAGACCGTAGCCCGCCGCTGCCGCGCGATATATCGCTAGCCGCGATCCTCCAGCAACAGCAGTCAGAAAACGGGGCGTTCCTGTCCAGTGTCAGAACACCCGACGGCCAGTGGCATCAGGACGCCAATGCTTTTGTCACTGCTCAGGTATTAAGGACACTCGACTACACCGAGCAAACGGCCCCCTATATCGATCGCGCGCTGGATTTTCTCGCTACTTGTGAAACCCGCCCCGGTCATTTCAGTTTCTGGCCTCGTCACGCTCATCCCCGGTGGATGAACGGCCAGATGATTGACGCCGATATTGATGACACGGCGATAATTACCGAAATGTTGTACAAATTTGGCCGTATTTCGCCTGACGCTGTTCGCCTAACGCTGATTGAGATGAATGGCTATCAGTTACAGAAGGTTGATGCCCGACTTGCCGAACCGCAGCATCAATGGGCTGAATGTCAAACCTTCCACACTTGGATGAAACAAAATAATGAAATTAGCCAGCTCGACTGCTGTGTTAATACCAATGCGCTAATTTTACTGTATCGTTTTTATGGCGAACAATGCGCAACCCTACCGGCTTATTATCGTATTATCACCATGCTGAATAAAGCCGTCGTTTGGAGTCAAAACGAATACCAGAGAATAACCCAATTAACCCCCTACTACGCCCATCCCGCTGAATGGTTGTCCACACTTGAATATGCCCAAAATATAGGTATCGATGCGCTATCAGACATTATTACGCCGTTAAAAAAATGGCAGTTCGCTAGTGGCGCTGGGGAAATACCGCTCTATCGCCGTCACGATGGACAGTATCTGTGGACCTCATCCTATTTATCAGCGCTAAGGCGTTGCTCTGTTCTCTATGATACGAAGGATACCTATGAACATCTTTCTTAATGACCTGGTCACGCTAAACAAAATCATTCTGGAAAACGCGCAGCAGCAGTTTACCGAAAACGTTAATCTGACCAGAAAATTGCGGGCAACTCTAACGCCATTATCCGACGAATTGATAGCGCAGGTCAGTACCGAGAATGTCTCTGGCGAAATACGCTATCAGATTGAAACCACAACAGATGGCATTAGTTGGACGATGGTACTGAGTTTCTTTCTCAACAAAAACGTTCAGGAAATGCCGTATGTGGTGCTCAATTTCAATCAGTTTGGCAAATTCAATGAAATGATATTTCAGGACGTGGCACTCAAAACTGAACGACAATATCAGGCTCAACTAAAACTAACCCGACTTGAGCAGCGAGATGCGTTATTAAGAGCCTTATCCAACTACGATGCGCAAACCACGCTGGTGATCGCCATCAAGTCTGATACCGGTCTGCTCAATACCATTACTGATCCTAAAATATTTTATTTTGCGGAAAATTATTATCCTTATATCTACCGCGGTATCGCGCCACCGAATCCACGTCTGGAATTAATTCTCATACCAATAGAATATCATCAATATTGGTATAACTATTATCAGGATAACATTCGTAAAGATTATCTTTATTATTTACCAGATACGTTTCAACTGGCCAGTAACAGCAATGACAATAATAAACCCATGTTGTCGATCTCCTTTTCTGCGCCAGAAGGGGCAACAGAGGTGGCTCAGTTCAATGTGACCTTTGACTATTTCTTGCTACCCAAGGTGGACAGACAACGCATTAACGACGCCGAAACTACCTTTATCCAATCCCAGCCACAGGGTAAGTTGATCCCTTTTTCCAGTGCGCATAGCCTTAAACTACGGCTGTCATTACCGGCGGGAAAAACCGAAGAGACCAACGCCATAGTAAACTTGCAAAGCGGCATTATTGATTCGTTCACGCTGCCCTCGGCGCAGTTTGCAAAAATTTGGGACGCGCTGTTTGATACCACAGCACAGCATCTGTTGCTCAATGGCGAACTGGAAGTTAAACAGGAAGGCTTCAGCCCTGACAATATCCCGGTACAACTCAGGATGCCGGTTGAATATAAAAATAATCCCCAGCCGTTTATCGATAAGTCCACCCCGGTTGAGATTGTCAAAACGCTGAAGTTTATCAGCAGCCAGGGTGCTTATGACCCCACCGGCCCAAAACCCATAGAACAGATGCTAATCAGCATCAACAACCAGACAATAGCACTGAACAGCGAGCAGCCCACCAAAACCTTAAAAGTGAAAGTGTCAGCCTTGCAACTCATTCTTAATCCGCAAGAAAAGCTGATCTACCATTATGATGTGCAGATTCATTATCAGGATGGGGCAAGAAAAGAACTTAGAGATTTAACCTCAACTTTCGAAATTATTTATGTCCCTTGACCCTCTCAATAACGTTGTGGCATTAAAGTGTAGTCAGTTAATATATTGTTTTTAAACATATAAACTGAAAGTAGTGGCAGCTATTGAGTTAGCCCACATGATACGCAAAGGGTAACGCCAACATTCAGGTGAAAAGGGATTATCATCGGCAGAACAATTTTTACCTGTTGGCTACCTAAAAAACCAGCAACGTAATTTTTGTCGATTTCTGACAATAACTGTTTTGATTTGGCCATAAAAAAAATCCGGTATGCTTTTAAACAGCATAACCGGACTTTTCGAGTTAACGGCTATTTCATCCGCCAACAATATTTTGTGCTATATCTGTCGCAGCTTATTCAACCGTGACTGATTTTGCCAGGTTACGTGGCTGATCCACGTCGGTGCCTTTAATTAGCGCGACATGGTAAGACAGTAACTGTAGTGGCACGGTATAGAAGATAGGCGCAATAATCTCTTCTACATGTGGTAACTGAATGATTTTCATCCCTTCACTGTCAGTGAAACCGGCATCTTGATCAGCAAACACATACAGCAAACCGCCACGGGCACGCACTTCTTCAATGTTGGATTTCAGTTTTTCCAACAATTCATTATTTGGCGCAACCACGATGACCGGCATATCGGCATCAATCAATGCCAATGGGCCGTGCTTCAACTCACCCGCAGCATAAGCTTCGGCATGAATATAAGAGATCTCTTTGAGTTTCAGCGCACCTTCCATCGCGATCGGGTATTGATCACCGCGACCAAGGAACAAGGCATTGTGTTTATCAGAGAAACCTTCAGCCAGTGCTTCAATGGTTTTATCCAGAGACAACATCTGTTCAATACGGGCAGGTAGAGCCTGCAACGCATGAACAATATTCTGCTCCAGACTGGCATCTGCGCCCTTGAGCTTGCCAATACGGCCCACCAGCATCAGTAATACCGTCAACTGAGTGGTAAAGGCTTTCGTCGATGCTACGCCAATCTCAGTACCGGCTCTGGTCATCAACGCTAAGTCTGACTCACGCACCAGCGAAGAACCAGCAACGTTACAAATGGCCAGAGAACCCAAATACCCCAACTCTTTCGATAAACGCAGCGCAGCTAAGGTATCGGCAGTTTCACCTGATTGTGACAAGGTGATCAGCAGGCTGTTTGGGCGCACAGCGGATTTGCGGTAACGGAACTCAGACGCAATCTCTACGTCACAAGGCACACCGGCTAATGATTCAAACCAATAACGTGAAACCATGCCTGAGTTGTAAGAGGTACCACAGGCAATAATTTGAATATGTTGAACATTTGCCAATAATGTATCCGCATTCGGGCCAAGTTCAGACAAATCAATCGCACCATGATTTAAACGGCCTTCCAGCGTATTTTTAATCGCCATTGGCTGTTCATAAATCTCTTTTTGCATGTAATGACGGTATACACCTTTATCACCGGCATCGTATTGCACTTGAGATTCAATTTCAGGGCGCTCAATAGCATTACCCTGTTTATCAAAAATTGCGATACTACGGCGGGTTACTTCAACCACATCACCTTCCTCCAGGAAGATGAAGCGGCGAGTCACAGGTAACAACGCCAGTTGGTCAGAGGCAATAAAGTTTTCACCTACACCACAACCAATCACTAATGGGCTACCAGAGCGTGCAGCCACCAAACGACTTGGGTCACGGCTATCCATGACGACAGTGCCGTAAGCGCCGCGTAATTGCGGGATAACACGCTTAACCACTTCCAGCAAAGATCCACCTTGCTGTAGTTCCCAGTGCACCAAGTGAGCAATAACTTCAGTATCTGTTTCAGAACTGAAACGGTAGCCACGACCAATTAGTAATTCACGTAAAGGTTCGTGATTCTCAATAATGCCGTTGTGTACCACAGAGATATAGTCAGAAACATGAGGGTGTGCATTGGCCTCTGATGGCTCACCATGGGTAGCCCAGCGGGTATGTGCGATCCCGGTGCCACCATGTAAAGCCTGATTTTCGGCCGCATCTGACAGCGCCTGTACTTTACCCACCCGACGTAAACGCGTCATATTACCTTCAGCGTCAACCACTGCTAAACCAGCAGAGTCATAGCCACGGTATTCAAGACGACGTAAACCTTCGATCAGAATCTCAGCGATATCACGTTGCGCTACTGCGCCAACAATTCCACACATCTGTTTTATTCCTATGTAAGATTCTTTAAGAACCTTGTCGATGTCAGTGACCTGATTTTCCGGATTTTCCGGGTTCCCCGAGCCTGTAGAGTTGGGGATTATTATGTTTTGCTCTGTGTTTTCAGCATCAATGGATAAACCAAAAACACAGGGCAAAACATCCCTTCAAAGAATAAACGATATTGAAGGGACTGTTTTAATATAACCTAAATAATTCGAGTTGCAGGAAGGCAGCAATTGAGCACATCCCCAGACGCTTACTTATTTTAAGGTCAGCGACCAATAAGTGACTGGGGTGATTGAGCGCAGCCAACGCACATGCAGCTTGAAGTATGACGGATATAGCTTATTTTTTCTTAACCGGACGCTGCCAACCCTGAACATGAATTTGCTTAACACGACTCAGCACTAATTCATCTTCTGCAATATCGCGAGTAACGGTAGTTCCCGCAGCAATAGTGGCACCCTTGGCAACGGTGACAGGAGCGACCAATTGAGTATCGGATCCGACAAAGACATCATCGCCAATAATAGTTTTAAATTTATTAGCGCCATCATAGTTGCAAGTTATTGTTCCTGCGCCAATATTTACATCCGAACCAATCTCGGCATCGCCCAAATAGGAAAGGTGACCCGCCTTCGAGCCTTTACCCAAGCGGGTATTTTTGATTTCAACAAAATTGCCAACGTGCGCGCCTTCGGCTAATTCAGCGCCTGGGCGCAGGCGGGCAAATGGCCCGACAGTACAACCAGCATCCAAGCGTGAGTTTTCTAATACGCTGTATGGGCTAATGTCAGAATCATCACCGATCACGCAATTTTTCAGTACGCATCCGCTACCAATACGAACCCGATCACCTAAAGTCACATGACCCTCAATGATGACATTGGTATCGATAGTAATATCACGACCATGTGTTAATTCTCCGCGCAAATCAAAGCGCGCAGGATCCAGTAACATCACACCCGCCAATAACAGCTTCTCAGCCTGCTCAGACTGGTATACACGCTCTAGAGCAGCTAATTGCAGGCGGTTATTTACCCCTTCAACCTCACTCAACCGAGCGGGGTGAACCGCAGCAACCTTCTTACCATCAGCATGTGCCAATGCAATAATATCGGTGATATAAAACTCACCTTGAGCATTATTGTTATCCAGCAGTGATAGCCAGCGCTTTAGATCACGCCCATTAGCAACCAGTATTCCGGTGTTGATTTCATTAATTTCGCGCTGCGCATCACTGGCATCTTTATGCTCAACAATTCCTACCACATCGCCATTCTCACGCACGATACGGCCATAACCGCTTGGATTATCCAGCTTCACAGTCAACAAGCCGATGCCACCTTGTGGCTTCGCCGCCAGCAGTCGCTGTAAGGTATCAACAGAGATCAACGGCACATCGCCGTATAGCATCAGGATATCTTCATCATCAGCAAAGTGCGGTGCAGCTTGTTGCATCGCGTGCCCGGTACCCAACTGTTCAGCTTGTAATACCCAGTTCAAAGAGGGATCGGATAGCGTTTTTTTCAGTAAATCACCACCGTGCCCATAAACCAGATGAACGTTTTTTGCACCCAGCTTCATGGCTGCATCAATAACATGCTGAACCATTGGCTTACCTGCCAATGGGTGTAACACCTTAGGAAGGTCGGAATACATGCGTGTCCCCTTACCTGCGGCAAGGATGACTACACTCATTGAGCTGTTAGACATAAGCAACCTGATAACTCCAATTTAATAGACAGAAGTAAACCTGTTTAGCGAAATAATTACTACATATTTCTCAACGAAAAACGTACTCAACCCGCGTGGTTAAAGGGTTGTTGCTACTGGTCATGTAACGAAAAAATGTGGTAAAAAGTGTCTGCGATCAGCGACGCTTACCGTGCTGTTTTTGTCAAAAAACATTCACTCATTCACGCGATTAACTACTTATTTTACGACAAGAAACAAGAATTTTCAGAAAGAAACGCGTTGAGTTTAGCTGAGGCTTAACTAAATGGTAGGAAAGCGGATTAAGGGTGCAAACAAAGGGCAAGTATCAGAACTGTCTGACGTACCAGTAAAAAAAATGCCAATCAGTTTTACTGACTGGCATTCTATTTTTCTTACACCCTTCGTACTTGAAGTTGCAGCGCTGTTAGCTACTTTCGCTTACAGCCTACCTGCAACCTTAATGACTTTGGGTATATAGAGTAATTTTATAAACCAACGAGTTAACAAAACCCATCAGTATAAAATTACATCGCCTTCCTGGTCAGTTCGATTACGCGTAATTTCGCAATCGCCTTCGCCAATTCAGCGGATGCCTGAGCATAGTCGACATCGCCGTGGGAGTTGTTGATATGATCTTCGGCTTTACGCTTAGATTCCAGCGCCTTAGCTTCGTCCAAATCAGTTCCACGAATAGCTGTGTCAGCCAATACGATCACAACGCTCGGTTGCACCTCAAGGATGCCGCCAGAAAGATAAATAAACTCTTCCTCACCGAACTGCTTCACGATACGTATCATGCCAGGCTTAATGGCAGTGAGCAGTGGGGCGTGACCAGGGAAAATCCCTAGCTCACCTTCACTACCCGTCACCTGAATTTTTTGTACCACGCCAGAGAACATTTTCTTCTCTGCGCTCACAACATCCAGATGGTAAGTCATTGCAGCCATGTCACCCTCCAGTCAACAGCGTTACAGTTTCTTGGCTTTTTCCACTGCTTCTTCAATGGTGCCAACCATGTAGAACGCCTGTTCCGGCAAGTGGTCATAGTCGCCGTTCATGATGCCTTTGAAACCACGAATGGTATCTTTCAGCGAAACGAACTTGCCCGGTGAACCGGTGAAGACTTCTGCCACGAAGAACGGTTGAGACAGGAAGCGCTGAATTTTACGCGCACGGGATACAACCAGTTTGTCATCTTCTGACAACTCGTCCATACCCAAGATAGCGATGATGTCTTTCAGCTCCTGGTAACGTTGCAGAATAGACTGCACGCCACGCGCTACATCGTAGTGCTCCTGACCAACAACCAGCGGATCAAGCTGACGGCTGGTGGAGTCAAGTGGGTCAACCGCTGGGTAAATACCCAAAGAGGCGATTTGACGACTCAAAACGACGGTTGCATCCAAGTGAGCAAAGGTGGTTGCTGGTGATGGGTCAGTCAAGTCATCCGCTGGCACGTAAACGGCCTGAACAGAAGTGATTGAACCCGTCTTGGTGGACGTAATACGTTCCTGCAACACACCCATCTCTTCTGCCAGCGTTGGCTGGTAGCCTACCGCTGATGGCATACGACCCAGCAGTGCGGATACTTCCGTACCGGCCAAGGTATAGCGATAGATGTTATCGATGAACAACAGTACGTCACGACCTTCATCACGGAATTTCTCCGCCATGGTCAGGCCGGTCAGTGCAACGCGCAGACGGTTACCTGGTGGCTCATTCATCTGGCCATACACCAAGGATACTTTGTCCAGAACGTTGGAGTCAGTCATCTCGTGGTAGAAGTCGTTACCCTCACGAGTACGCTCACCCACACCAGCAAATACAGAATAACCTGAGTGCTCAATCGCGATGTTACGAATAAGCTCCATCATGTTTACTGTTTTACCTACACCCGCACCACCGAACAGACCCACTTTACCGCCCTTAGCGAACGGGCAAATCAAGTCCATTACTTTGATACCGGTTTCTAACAAATCTTGTGAGCTGGCAAGCTCTTCGTAAGAAGGCGCTTCGCGGTGGATTGCCCAACGCTCTTCTTCACCGATAGGACCTTTCATGTCGATTGGGTCACCCAATACGTTCATGATACGGCCCAGAGTTGATTTACCAACCGGCACTTCAATTGGGTGTTCCAGGTTGATGACTTTCAACCCGCGGCTCAGACCATCGGAAGAGCCCATTGCGATACAACGAACAACACCACCGCCTAGCTGTTGCTGAACTTCCAGCACCAGCTTCTCAGCAGTGCCTTCAACCTCAAGGGCGTTGTACACTCTTGGTACAGCGTCTTGGGGGAATTCGACGTCCACTACGGCGCCGATTACCTGGATAATCTTTCCAGTAGCCATCTTGAATCCTCTACGTAATACGTTTACCCGTCATATTTCAAATTGCTGGGGCGTTGGCTGCTTTTTCTCACCCCAGTTGCTTACTTTATTAGCAAACGCCAGGGGATTTGCTCAGTTGCCGCCGTTTCGCAATCTGAACTATTTAGGGTAATAACCTGGTTAAACCGCGGAGGCTCCCCCGACGATCTCGGTGAGTTCCTGAGTGATGCTGGCCTGACGAGCCTTGTTGTAAACCAACTGCAGCTCTTTGATCAGACTACCGCCGTTATCGGTGGCGGCTTTCATCGCTACCATTCGCGCGGCCTGCTCGCTGGCCAGGTTTTCAACGACGCCCTGATAAACTTGCGATTCCACATAGCGACGCAGGAGGGTATCCAGCAATGCTTTAGGATCGGGTTCATACAGGTAATCCCAGGATTTCTTCTTCAGCTCACCATCTTCCGCAGGCGGAAGCGGTAATAGCTGCATGATCCGTGGTTCCTGAGACATCGTATTGATAAACTTGTTATTAACGATATACAGCTTATCCAGACGACCTTCATCATAGGCTTGCAACATCACTTTCACTGGCCCGATAAGTTCTGACAAGGAAGGGTTATCCCCCATACCAGTAACCTGAGCGACAATTTTGCCACCCACGGAGCCAAAGAAAGAAGCTGCTTTTGACCCAATCAGCGCTAAATCGCATTCAACGCCTTTTTCGGACCAACCTTTCATCTCAGCCAACAGTCTTTTGAACAGGTTAATGTTCAAACCACCGCACAAGCCACGGTCTGTAGAAACCACCAGATACCCAACGCGCTTAACGTCACGCTCTTCCAGGTACGGATGTTTATATTCCAGATTACCTAACGCAAGGTGACCAATCACACTACGCATAGTTTCTGCATAAGGACGGCTGGCCGCCATGCGTTCCTGCGATTTACGCATTTTGGAGGCGGCGACCATCTCCATGGCTTTGGTGATCTTTTGCGTGTTTTGCACGCTGGCGATCTTGGAACGTATCTCTTTTGCGCCGGCCATTTCTGCTTCTCCTCATTACCAGACGGCCTGCTTTCCTAATGAAAAGCAGGGCCGCATAGCGTTACCAGGACTGGGTTGCCTTAAATGTATCAAGGATGCCTTTCAGCTTGCCCTCGATCTCATCGTTGTACGCGCCAGTTTGGTTGATTTGTTGCAGAAGCTCGGCATGCTCACGGTCAGCAAACGCTAACAGCGCAGCTTCAAAGCTACCTACCTTCGCCAACTCAACATCACCCAGATAACCACGTTCAGCTGCAAACAGAACCAGAGATTGCTGCGCAACAGACATCGGTGCGTATTGTTTCTGTTTCAGAAGCTCGGTCACTTTTTGACCGTGGCTCAACTGTTTACGTGTTGCATCATCCAAATCGGATGCGAACTGGGAGAACGCAGCAAGTTCACGATACTGTGCCAAAGCAGTACGAATACCACCGGACAGTTTTTTCATGATCTTGGTTTGCGCTGCACCACCCACACGGGATACGGAGATACCTGGGTTAACCGCAGGACGAATACCGGCGTTAAACAGGCTGGATTCCAGGAAGATCTGACCATCGGTAATCGAAATTACGTTAGTCGGAACGAACGCGGAAACGTCCCCTGCTTGAGTTTCAATGATTGGCAATGCGGTCAAAGAACCGGTTTTACCTTTCACTTCACCCTTGGTAAAGGCTTCAACGTAGTCGGCGTTAACACGCGCAGCACGCTCCAGCAAACGGGAGTGGAGGTAGAATACGTCGCCAGGATAAGCTTCACGACCTGGTGGACGACGGAGCAGCAAGGAGATTTGACGATATGCAACAGCCTGTTTAGACAGGTCATCATAAATAATCAGCGCATCTTCACCGCGATCGCGGAAATATTCACCCATAGCACAACCGGAGTATGGTGCCAGGTACTGCAATGCTGCAGATTCTGAGGCGGTAGCTACAACCACAATGGTGTTAGCCAAAGCGCCATGTTCTTCCAGTTTACGCACTACGTTAGCAACAGTAGAGGCTTTCTGGCCGATAGCAACATACACACATTTGATGCCGGAATCGCGTTGGTTGATGATCGCATCAATCGCCAAAGCAGTTTTACCTGTCTGACGGTCACCGATGATCAATTCACGCTGACCACGACCAATTGGGATCATGGCATCCACTGACTTATAGCCCGTCTGAACAGGCTCATCAACGGATTGACGTTCGATAACGCCAGGTGCGATAGCTTCAACCGCTGAGAAGCCGTCGTTTTCTACCGGACCTTTACCATCAATAGGTTCACCCAGAGTATTGACGACGCGACCTAACAGGCCACGACCGACTGGAACTTCCAGGATACGGCCAGTACATTTAACCTTCATGCCTTCGGCAAGATCGGCGTACGGACCCATAACTACAGCACCTACGGAGTCGCGCTCCAGGTTCAGTGCGATTGCGTAACGGTTGCCTGGCAGTGCGATCATCTCGCCCTGCATAACATCGGCTAAGCCGTGTACACGAATGATCCCGTCACTGACGGAAACAATAGTACCTTCATTGTGAGCTTCGCTCACCACATTGAACTGAGCAATGCGCTGCTTGATCAGTTCGCTGATTTCGGTGGAATTCAGTTGCATATGCTCCAGTCCCCTTAAGACTGCAAGACGTCCGCCAGGCGTTCTAGACGACCGCGAACGCTGCCATCTATCACCATATCGCCTGCACGTATTACTACGCCGGCCATTACGGACTTATCGATTTTGCAATTCAGCTTAACTTTGCGTGATAGACGTTTTTCCATCGCAGCAGCAATTTTAGCCAGCTGTTCGTCTTTCAGTGGGCTCGCAGAGCTCACTTCGACGTCGACGGTCGACTCCAGCGAGGCACGCAGTTGAATAAACTGCTGTAGCACCTCAGGAAGAACCAGTAAACGGCCATTCTCCGCCATAACTCGAATGAAGTTCTGTGCGGATTCATCGAGCTGATCACCACAGACTGCAATAAACGTCTTAGACATTGTTTCTGGTGCAACAGCACCGGAAAGCAATTCAGCGATCTGTTCATTGCGCGTCACTTGGGCAGTAAACGCTAGCATATCCTGCCAACGATCAACCGCCTGGTGCTCAACAGCAAAGTCAAAAGCTGCTTTGGCGTAGGGGCGAGCTACAGTTACAAATTCAGACATCAGCCCCTCCCTCCTTACAGTTCAGCGACCAGTTTATCAACGATGTCGCTGTTAGCAGCTTCATCCACGGAACGTTCGATGATCTTCTCGGCGCCAGCTATAGCCAACATCGCGACTTGCTTACGCAACTCTTCACGAGCACGCTTACGTTCGGCGTCGATCTCTGCCTGCGCTTGCGCCACGATTTTGTTACGTTCCTGTTCAGCTTCAGTTTTAGCTTCATCAAGGATCTGAGCTTTGCGTTTACTTGCCTGCTCAATGATCACCTGTGCTTCTGCTTTGGCCTTCTTCAGTTGGTCGGTCGCATTGGCTTGCGCTAAGTCCAAATCTTTTTTGGCGCGCTCTGCAGAAGAGAGACCGTCAGCAATTTCTTTTTGACGCTTCTCGATGGCAGCCATAATCGGCGGCCATATATACTTCATACAAAACAGGACAAACAGGACAAACGCGATGGCCTGGCCGAGGATTGTTGCGTTAAGATTCACAGCACAATGCCTCTTTAAAAGTTAATAGTTTGGTGTAGTTCACAGTAGAGAAAACTCTACTTACGCGACAGCAAACATCACGTACAGACCCAGACCAACAGCGATCATAGGGATGGCGTCAACCAGACCCATGACGATAAAGAACTGTGTACGTAGCAGAGGAATCAGGTCAGGCTGACGTGCAGCGCCTTCCAAAAATTTACCACCCAGGATGCCGATACCGATCGCAGCACCGATTGCCGCTAAACCCATCATTATAGCGGCAGCCATGTACAGCAGATCCATATTCAGGTTTTCCATGACAGTCTCCAATTATTTCAGTTAAACGCAGTAGTGTTATACACATCATACTTCAAGCTACCTGTGCGTTGGCTTCCTTCGTTCACCCCAGTCACTTACCTATGTAAACTCCTCGGGATTTACTCAGTTGCCGCCTTCCTGCAACTCGAATTATTTAGGTATATTAAGAAAATCAGTGCTCTTCAGACGCCATCGACAGATAGACAATCGTCAGAACCATGAAGATAAAGGCTTGTAACGTGATAATCAGTATGTGGAAGATAGCCCAAGGTAAACTGAGCATCCACTGTGACCACCACGGCAACAGACCAGCGATAAGGATGAAGATCAACTCACCCGCATACATGTTGCCGAACAGTCGCAAACCGAGTGAAACAGGTTTGGACAGCAGGCTGACACCTTCCAGAATTAAGTTAACTGGAATAAATATCGGGTGATTGAACGGCTGCATCGTGAGTTCTTTTACGAAGCCGCCTACACCTTTCATTTTGATGCTATAGAACAGAATCAGGATGAAGACACCCAATGCCATGGACAAGGTAATACTCACGTCCGCAGTAGGTACCACGCGCAATGCAGGTAACCCAAAGACATGTTCACCGATGTAAGGCAGTAAATCGATTGGCAGTAAGTCCATCATGTTCATCAATAAAACCCAAACAAACACGGTCAGGGCTAATGGTGCGATGACTTTACTTTTGCCGTGGTACATATCCCGCACGCTGTTATCGACAAAACCGATAATTAACTCAACAGCAGTCTGCAATTTGCCAGGCACGCCACTGGTGGCACCTGCCGCAACTTTGCGGAACACAAACAGAAAAGCTAACCCCAGCACGACAGAGAAGAACAAAGAGTCAATGTTCAACGTCCAGAACGTTGCAGGGCCAGGTGAGTGGGGATTGACCAACTCAAAGGTACGCAGGTCCAACTGAAGGTTATTCAGGTGGTGACCTATGTAGTCCCTTGGAGTAGAGATTTCTCCTGATGCAGACATGATGCCTCTTACCCTTTTTGTAGTTAAATACGGTGACCGTTAAATACGATAACTGTTAAGTACGGTAGCCGCTAATCACGGCCGGTGCCAATATCTGCACAATCAGCACCGCTAAATAGGTTAAACCGAGTGGCGCAAACGCTGCTTTAAACAGCCCCAGAGCCACAATCAGCAAAATTATCGTCACGATAACTTTTAACCCTTCGCCAATGGCAAACGACCACGCAACACGACCCGGAGCTGCTGTTTTTGCCTGATGGCGGCAAGCAAACAGCATAAACATGGCACTGGGCAACCAGGCTGCCAATCCTCCTGCCAGAGCAGAAGCACTCCATTCCAGGCTTTTAAAGCCAAAAGCAGCACTGAGAACAACAAAAGTCATTAACTGCAAAAACAGCAGCTTTCGTGCGATTTTCCCACTGTAAAGGGATACAGGCATGACGTTTGTTCTCTCCGAACCACACTAAGGGTATGCTGAGTGAGGTATAAAACTGCCTTTTACCCCATTGAGTCAAGCAGCAAAAAACGAGCAAATTATACGGGCCACTCAAACGAATTCAATCGATAAGTAGCGAAAAGGTGAACAATTATTTAAATTTTCTTCTTTCGGACTATTTTCACAAGAAAAGCCTCGGAATAAAGCCCCCATTTAATTGTCTGACGATTCCAACCATTATCAATAAAGCGTGCAACTGATCACAAAACTTAAAACAAACTGATTTATATCCCATAAAGCTTCGGTTTGTCTTTAACGAAAAGAGCCATTAAAAACTTTTATAAATCATAATGTTAAAATTAAACTATTATCAAACAAGTTATCTACTTAGTAAAAACTTCCCGTTGACATTTCAGATAATAATCAGGCAACACTTCGTCTACATAAAAAGAGCATATCAAGCCGTTAAGGTAATGACTAAAGTAACTATTTGCCAGCTCTCAATATAGTTATGTCATCCATTGCCGCTGTTTTTGTAAACAATACGTAAAATATAATCAGACCATAGGGTACTACGCGAAGAAATACTTACCGATATTAAAAATAATAAATACGATAATTTTCCTACCACCTGCTAAGGATTTATTACATTTTTTTGATAAATAACAAAGTTAGTTTGACTTAAGAATGACCAAATGACGCTCGCCTTCCAACTCTGGCACCTGGAATCGCACAACCGATTCAAGGACAATGCCCTCAGGCAACACGGCTAATTCATCGTCCGGTCTCACCCCTTTAAGCGCATAAAAGCGCCCTTCAGACTTGGCTGGCAAATGGTGGCACCAGGACAGCATATCTTGTAGGGATGCAAATGCACGGCTTATTACACCATCAAATGGCGGTTTTGCGGCAAAGTCCTCAACTCGGCTTTGCACTGGCTCAATATTATTTAAACCCAGTTCGTGCTGTACCTGACGCAAGAAGCGTACACGTTTACCCAAGCTATCTAGCAACGTAAAGTGCGCAGTAGGCCGCACAATTGCTAGCGGTATCCCAGGAAGCCCAGGGCCAGTACCCACATCAATAAACCGGTCACCTTGCAAATATGGGTTAACCACAATGCTGTCCAGAATATGTCGTACCAGCATTTGTTGCGGATCACGAACTGAAGTCAGATTGTAAGCTTTGTTCCACTTATGCAGCAGTTCTACATAGCCTATCAACTGCAATTTTTGCTGATCGGGTAATACAATACCTGCGGTGTTTAGCAGGGAATCTAATTTTTTTAACACAACAATATCCTCTGACTAAACTCGTGCAGTCAGCATAAAAAGGGCCGAGATGAGGAATGATAATCTAGCTTGGCAGTGGTTTGAATAGCTAGTTGTGACCAGAAGGCAAAGAAGAACTTACCTGCACCGCTTATCCCTTCGCAGCGCAGGCAAATCCCGTTGTTAGGCACTACGGCGTAACAACCCTTGTTTTTTCAGCCAAACCAACAAAATAGAAATTGCCGCAGGGGTAATACCCGAAATTCGCGAGGCTTGTCCGATTGAGTTAGGTTTGTGATCATTCAGTTTAGCGATAACTTCGTTCGATAAACCTGACACCTGATGGTAATCAAGATCTGTTGGCAGGAGAGTATTCTCATTGCGCAGTTGTTTTTCAATTTCTTCCTGCTGACGGGCAATATACCCTTCATATTTAACCTGAATTTCAACCTGATCCGCCGCTTGTGGATCCGTTAATGCTGGGCCAAAAGAGGGTAAGGTTGTCAGCAAACGATAGTCAATTTCAGGCCGACGCAGTAATTCTTCACCATTGGCCTCTTTAGACAAAGGCGCTTTCAGTAATGCGTTGATCTCATCAACATTTTCAGAGTGCGGATGTACCCATATATCACGCAGACGTTGACGTTCTTTTTCAATTTGTTCAATTTTCTTGCTGAAATGTGCCCAACGAGCATCGTCAACCAGCCCCAATTTACGGCCCATCTCAGTCAAGCGCAGATCCGCGTTATCTTCACGCAGCATCAAGCGATACTCTGCGCGAGAGGTAAACATGCGATACGGTTCTTTGGTACCAAGGGTGCTTAAATCGTCCACCAGCACGCCAAGGTAAGCTTCATCACGGCGAGGTGACCATCCATCGTCATCGTTAGCGAAACGGCCCGCATTAAGCCCTGCAAGCAGCCCTTGAGCTGCTGCTTCTTCATAGCCGGTGGTGCCATTGATTTGCCCAGCAAAGAACAGACCGTGGATATATTTGCTTTCCAAAGTCGGTTTCAAATCACGTGGGTCAAAGAAATCATATTCGATGGCATAACCAGGTCGAACGATACGGGCATTTTCCAGCCCTTTCATTGAGCGGACGATTTGCATCTGTACATCGAAAGGCAGGCTGGTTGAAATACCGTTCGGATAGATCTCATTACTGGTCAAACCTTCCGGTTCGAGGAAGATCTGGTGTGAATTACGATCGGCGAAACGCATGACTTTGTCTTCGATCGATGGACAGTAGCGTGGCCCGATCCCTTCAATGATCCCGGCATACATTGGGCTACGATCCAAATTATTGCGGATCACTTCATGGGTTTTTTCATTGGTGTAGGTGATATGACAAGCCATTTGTTCTGGATGCTGGCTAGCATTACCCAAGAATGAAAATACTGGAATTGGCGTATCACCCAGTTGAGGTGCCAGTTGGCTAAAATCAATGGTTCGCGCATCAATACGTGGTGGAGTACCGGTCTTAAGGCGATTAACGCGCAGGGGTAATTCACGTAAACGCTGTGACAATGAGATTGATGGCGGATCACCAGCACGGCCACCGCTGTAGTTCTGAAGGCCGATATGAATTTTTCCGTCAAGGAAAGTACCAACGGTTAATACCACCGCTTTCGCACGGAATTTCAGACCCATTTGGGTGACTGCACCCACAACGCGATCATTTTCAACAATCAGATCTTCAACTGGCTGTTGAAAGATCATCAGATTTGGCTGGTTTTCCAATGCGGTACGTACTGCCTGGCGATACAGCACACGGTCAGCCTGAGCTCGAGTCGCTCTTACTGCTGGCCCTTTGCTGGCGTTTAGTATCCTAAACTGAATCCCGGCTTGGTCAGTTGCCATAGCCATCAGGCCACCCAGAGCATCGATCTCTTTGACCAAATGTCCCTTACCGATACCGCCAATCGCTGGGTTACAAGACATTTGTCCCAGTGTGTCGATGTTGTGCGTCAGCAATAAGGTCTGACGTCCCATGCGTGCCGCTGCCATTGCAGCTTCCGTGCCGGCATGGCCACCACCAATGATGATGACGTCAAATTGATCTGGATAAAACATGGTACTGCACCTCGCCGTTATGCGAATTTCTGTGTTTGCCCTGGGGTGGGGGATTCTACTCAAGTTTAGACGATCGACCAAGCGGCTTAGGATCCCCCTTAATTAAAAGAAGATCTTTTTATTTAAAGATCTCTTTATTAGATCTCTTATTAGGATCATGATCCTCTGTGGATAAGTGATTATTCACATGTAAGATCATAGTTTTAAGGAAGATCGTTTGCTGTGAATGATCGGTGATCCTATTGCGTATAAGCTGGGATCTAAATGGCATGTTATGCACAGGCACTTTGGGGTACCAAGGTTGTTATGTGGATATGTACCGGTTTTACCCTGCTTTTAAGCATACTTATCCACATTCGTTCGCGCGATCTTTAATCAAATTAGAGCAAATTAATCCAATTTTTGACCCAAACCTCTGCCGGATCCTCGGGAATTTCATGTTGGATGACGTCAATTTCTAAAATATCACCCAAACGTTTGGCACCTTGTGCGATCAATTGTTGATCCAATGCTCTCACGGCACCGCAGAAAGTGTCATATTCTGAACTACCCAAACCAACAGCACCAAAGTGCACTTGAGAAAGATCAGGCTTCTGTTGTTCGATTTGTTCTAATAATGGTTGAAGGTTATCAGGGAGGTCACCCGCACCGTGGGTTGATGTAACTATTAACCACGTACCCTCAAGCGTAAGCTCGTCTAATTCAGGGCCATGCAGTGTCTCTGTAGAAAAACCCGCTTCTTCTAATTTCTCAGCTAAATGTTCAGCAACATATTCAGCGCTGCCGAGTGTACTGCCACTGATCAAGGTAATGTCAGCCATAAAGAACCCAACCGAAGTAAAGAGCCGGTATTGTACGCTGTGAATGAGCTGGGATCTACCTGTGGATAATGTGGATATAGTTATTTAGTGCTTAAGGCACAATGGTACGCATGATGGGGTTTTGCAGGGATATTAGCGTCTCTGTTGACTGGATCTCATCGATAGTCTGGATCTTGTTGATAAGTACCTGCTGGAGTGCATCTATTGACTTACACATCACTTTAATAAAAATGCTGTAGTGGCCGGTGGTGTAATAGGCTTCTACAACTTCTTCTAAACTTTCCAGTTTTTTTAGTGCTGAAGGGTAGTCTTTGGCACTTTTCAAGATAATGCCGATAAAACAACACACGTCATACCCGAGTTTTTTGGGATTAACGTGAACACAAGCCGCTGTAATGATCCCTGCCTGGCGCATTTTCTCCACCCGCACATGAATTGTCCCTGGGCTAACACCAAAATTTTTCGCCAATTCAGCATAAGGTGTGCGTGCATTTTCCATTAATGCGTTCAAGATGCCGCGATCGAGATTATCGATTTGATAAATTTCACCCATATTAGCCCCTTTTTTTTATCGATTATTGAATTATAGCTGCATAAAAATGAATGATTAAAAGTGAAAAGGCAATATTGTTTGTTGGATATTGAATTTAACCCTCATTCTGTTGCTTAATCGATGTCAAGCCAGATGGCATAACCTGATTAGCATAATCAATAATAACGAATCGAGAAAACGGCAATGAAAAAACAATTTATCCAAAAACAACAACAAATCAGCTTCGTAAAATCATTCTTTTCCCGTCAATTAGAACAACAATTAGGTCTGATTGAAGTACAGGCACCGATCCTGAGCCGTGTAGGTGATGGCACTCAAGATAACCTTTCGGGTTCAGAGAAAGCTGTTCAGGTAAAAGTGAAAACATTGCCGGATGCAACTTTTGAAGTCGTTCATTCATTAGCTAAATGGAAACGCAAAACCTTGGGCCGCTTTGATTTTGGTGCTGACCAAGGGATATATACTCATATGAAAGCACTGCGCCCTGATGAAGATCGCCTGAGTGCTATTCATTCTGTGTATGTTGATCAGTGGGATTGGGAACGCGTGATGGGCGATGGTGAACGCAACCTGGCTTATCTGAAATCCACTGTTAACAAGATTTATACTGCTATTAAAGAAACTGAAGTGGCGATCAGTGCTGAATTTGGTGTGAAACCATTCCTGCCAGAGAATATTCAGTTTATCCACAGCGAAAGCCTGCGCGCGCGTTTCCCTGACCTGGATGCCAAAGGCCGCGAACGGGCGATAGCTAAAGAGTTGGGTGCGGTATTCCTGATTGGCATCGGTGGTAAATTAGCTGACGGTAAATCTCATGATGTGCGAGCACCAGATTATGATGACTGGACGTCACCGAGTGCTGAAGGTTTTGCGGGTTTGAACGGCGACATTATTGTCTGGAACCCTGTTCTTGAGGACGCTTTTGAAATCTCATCCATGGGGATCCGTGTTGATGCAGAGGCGCTTAAACGCCAGTTAGCACTGACTTCTGATGAAGATCGTTTGAAACTGGAATGGCACCAATCCTTGCTGAGTGGTGAAATGCCGCAAACTATCGGTGGTGGTATCGGCCAGTCTCGTTTAGTGATGTTATTGCTGCAACAGCAACATATTGGTCAGGTTCAATGTGGCGTATGGGGGCCAGAAATTAGCGAGAAGGTTGAAGGCCTGCTGTAAATCCCCTTTATACTTGATGTTGCAGGTGTTTACCTGCAACACCCATTAGTTTGGTTATATATTAATCCCCTTCACTCGCGAAGGTTGCAACCGCCAGCGCGAGTTTTTAATCTATGCTGTAGTGATATATAAATATTTTAAATATAACTATATGCAAGGTTGTTGATGTCATGGCCCTTTTTCATCCTATAAAGCACTATTTACACGCTCGGCCACGATTGTTGTTTTCGGTTGGCGCGGGTGTTGTCACTTATTTCCTGCTGCCAACGCATTACGCGGTAATGTTATGCCTGATGGTGAGTTGGAATGTTTCCGCCTGGCTTTATTTACTGTTCTTATGGTTGCAATTATTACGCACTGATTCGACGAAAATCAGCAAAATAGCCAGGGTGCAAGATGAAAGTGCCAGCATGGTGTTGAGTATTGTCAGCATGGCGTGTCTGGCCAGTATTCTGGTTATTTTATTTGAATTGAGCACCGCGAATCAGCTCTCTGGATCAGCCAAGGTGTTCCATTTGGTCCTGACAGGGCTGACGTTATTGGTTTCATGGTTATTATTATCCACGGCTTTTACTATGCACTACGCACATTTGTTTTATATGCGCCGTGATAAATCAGAAACGGTTCTACCGTTACTCTTCCCCAAAGAGATAACCACGCCTTCCTATTGGGATTTCCTTTATTTCTCATTTACCATTGGTGTGGCTTGCCAAACTGCCGATGTTTCTACGGGCACGTCAGATATCCGCCGCGTAGTGCTCTTGCAGTCAGTGTTATCGTTTATCTTTAATATGACGATATTGGGGTTGTCGATAAACGTCGGTGCCGGCCTGCTTAACTAGCGCTTCCAGCGGCGCATCAAGCGGCTTTTTAGACCAGTATCAAAACGCCAGATATGATCGAAAATACGCATGATACCGGGCTTACCATACGCTGACATGGCAACAGCATGAAAACGGTGCTGATGAGCCTGCTGCTGGATTTTAATCTTTCTGACTAATTCGTCTGGTAAACGCTGGGCAATAAAATCTGAAATGATCACCGCATCTGCGTCATACCATTCTCTATCTTCCATTTTGTTTAATGTGCTGGCTAAGCACGCGGCCAGATCGGTGCCACCACGAAAATGCTGGCTGAGAAAACGAATCGCCTGCTCAATGCCACTGGCAGCAGATAATTCGTAGTGAATGATTTCAGTGGCAAATAGCATGATGTAGCAGCGGCGGTTATCTGCCAGCGCAATTCGAAGCAGAGCCAAACAAAATGCCTTGGCACATTGCTCGTTAAACCCCCCCATGGAACCTGAGGTATCGACACAGACGATAAAAGGGCCGCGAGGGTGTTCATCATGGCTTTTAAGACTGACCGGGCGCTGTAAGGTTTTCTCTTGCCAGTTGTCACCCTGCAAACGGTAAGTGAGTAAGCGGCGCTCCAGTAAGCGGCGATAAAACTCAAATTCCAGCTCGCTCATCCCTAACATCACCAGTTCTGTTGGGAGCAATCGCAAAATATCATTGCTTTGATGAATGCCACTGACCTCTTCTGGCACCGTATCGGGTTGGCGGACCATGACAGTATAAGGTTCGTAGCGAGCATCTGGTGTCGGTTGTGCTTTTGCTGAACGGCTACGACCCAATTGCTCGGCCAGTTGTTGTAATTCAGGCTGTCGTTGCAGAAAGTCACCGTATTGCAGCAGCAATTGATAATCACCGCGCTGTAAGTGGCTCTGACTCATATCCCAAAGCCGGCCCGCTGCTCCGTCATTGGTTGCCAGTACAGGCTCTAATGCTCCACTGAGTGCTAATCTTTGCTGTAATTCAGCCAGAAGCTGTTCCCGTTCTTGCTCAAGTAATTGGTGATGAATAGTGATGGTTTGTAACGTTAAGCTGACACGCCAGCGCTGTAAAAATAGGGTTTGCAAGCTATCGCCGATTTGGGGATGCCTGGCTAAATCGGCAGTTTGCAGCAATGTATTGGCTTGTGAAGCAAAGGGCGAGTGCAATTGCTGTAACTGAGTCACGATATCTGGCAGATGCGCATAAAATAGCTGGCTACTTTCCAACTGGCTTTGCTGGTATAGAGAAAATTCATTTGCCAGACCCAGAGGGACTTTAGCCTCGCGGATACGCTGTTGTAAGTTTTGTTTCCAACCGGGAATATCCTTCATTAGCGCCCGCTTAATTCGCGGGAATTTTTCGAAAAATAGCACTAATTGAGGAGAGGCTAATAACCCTATCATCATATCTTCAATAAGCTCACCTTCACTTATTGATAGCAGCATATCCAATGTCGCCAGGCTGAGCATCTGTCAGTGTCCGCGCATTTTCTGTTGTTGTTGCTTTAGTTGTTCCACTACCTGCAACAAGCTGGCTTCGACTTTTGCAAGCCACGAAGATGGGGTAAACAAACATGGCTGGTGTTGATTGAATAGCCGTCGCTGTTCGGCAAGGTTATTTTCTACTGTGGTTAATTCCACCAGCAATTCTGGGGGAATAGTGGCCGTGGCCGCACCCGGTTGTGACAGTGTGGAGGGTTGGCGGCTGATATCCAGTATTGTGATATGTAATTGATCATCAATTTCTGCATCAATGGATTGGGCATAACCGACACCATTTAATTTAGCGCGTAAACTCCCTCCTTTGCTTAACCATTGAGTGAGGGCATCTTTCTCTATTTGTAAATGGTTGACCTGAATATCATGCAGGCTGAGCGGTTTTTGCAGTAATAGTGTCAACGTACTGTCGGTTAGGTTATCTGGCAGAGCATATTGGGGTTTGCGACTGAACATACCGCTTTGCTTAACAACCGTTAGCGCCTGATGGTCACTCTGCTGTTGTTGGTGCTGTAACCATTGGCCCTGAATATGCTGTAGTTTCATTAACAGGCTTTGCTGTTGATATCCCTGCTCAGTTAATAACTGTTCAAGCTGCTGTTGTAGCAGCTTAAGCGAACTGAGGTCATGCCACAGGCAATCTTTCAGCAAGATTAAGTCGATAGGTGTCACTTCATTGCGGCCGCTAAAGAAAGCACTGGCTTGTAACAGGCGCAGCGCTTTTTTCCAACGCCTATCTGAAACATAGGGGGCTTGTTCTTGTGAACTTAGCCGTTGACGTAACTGAAAAATAAGCTCAAAACAGTGATCCGGTAGAGCGATTTTGTCGATCAGCGGTTGCCACTGATAGAACTCTTCATCGCTGATACTGAGATTTTCTGCCACCGGATTATGATTTTCATTTTGTCGGCTAAGCAGTAGTGAGCGGAAGTTCTGCTTCTCTTGCACTCGATCCAGCCATAGGCGGATCAACATGCGGTCATAAAGGGCTTCCAGGCTGCTATCAGCGTCAGGTAGCTCGTTAGAGGCGGTAACCAGCAATCGCATGGGGATGCTGTCTTCTCGATCACCGTTTCGAAAGCGTCGTTCATTAATCGCTGTCAGTAAGGTGTTCAGGATTGCCGGACCCGCTTTCCAGATCTCATCCAGAAAGACGATTTCAGCTTCTGGCAGGTAACCACCGGTCATCCGTTGATAGCGCCCCTCTTCTTTCAATGCCTGAATAGATAGGGGGCCAAACACCTCTTCCGGTGTCGAAAATCGGGTCATCAGATATTCAAATGCACGGGCATTGCGGAAGGCAAATTTCAGGCGGCGGGCAATCAGGCTTTTGGCAATCCCTGGCGGGCCGAGCAAAAAGACACTCTCGCCACTGAGGGCTGCCAGCAAACATAAGCGGATAGCTTCCTGTCTTTCATACAGACCACTTTCAAGGGCACTGCTTAAGCGGGAGATTCTTTCTGCTAATTGTGATGATTGCGCCATAATTGTTCTACATGTTCCGTTAGTTGATTGATTTTTACCTGATAAAAAGGAATAAACCATCTTTTCTTTATGGGATAGCTGGTTTTATTAATAAGATAGTTCGTTGATTCGTAGAATTTTTATATCGCCAGTTATTTGTCACTGATGAATTTTCGCTCTGTTCGGTACCTCATTTAAGAGTAGGCAATCCATTGAAATCGTGCATACTGTGCGCCTTTTGGTGGGCGTATAAACAATACAGAACCGGCGATTACGGTTCTTAAACGCTCGCATCAGCTTATGGATGTTCTAGCAAAAAGAAATCAATTATGACCACAGAACATAAACAGTCTTTATCGGCGGTAACCCTGGCAGCAATAGGGGTAGTTTACGGTGATATCGGTACCAGCCCGCTCTATACCTTGAGAGAGTGCTTTTCTGGTCATTATGGTTTTGATGTCCGCCCAGACGTGGTGTTTGGTTTTTTATCGCTGATTTTCTGGATGCTTATCCTGATAGTCTCGATTAAATATCTTACTTATGTCATGCGGGCAGATAACGCCGGCGAAGGGGGCATTTTAACGTTAATGTCTTTAGCTGGGCGCCATACCTCTTCCAGAGCCACTTCAATACTGGTGATTCTCGGGTTAATTGGCGGTAGTTTCTTTTATGGTGAAGTGGTCATCACCCCAGCAATATCAGTTATGTCGGCCATTGAAGGGCTAGAAATAGCAGCCCCAGTGTTAGACCCCTATATTGTTCCCTGCTCCATTGCGGTACTCACCCTGCTGTTTGTGATTCAAAAGCACGGTACCGGCAGTGTTGGTAAATTATTCGCTCCCGTTATGCTGGTCTGGTTTCTGACGATCGCACTGCTTGGTTTACGCAGTATTATTGCGAATCCAGAAGTATTGGTTGCGCTGAACCCTAAATGGGCAATAGGTTTCTTTACTGAATATAAATCCGTATCGTTTTATGCGCTTGGTGCAGTCGTACTGGCGATCACTGGGGTGGAAGCCTTATATGCAGATATGGGTCATTTTGGTAAATTCCCTATTCGTTTAGCCTGGTTTACCGTGGTTTTGCCCTCATTAGTACTGAACTATTTTGGTCAGGGCGCGTTATTGCTGAAAAATCCTGAAGCCATCAAAAACCCCTTCTTCTTATTAGCCCCCGACTGGGCATTGATTCCGCTGTTAATTCTGGCAACCCTGGCGACCGTTATTGCCTCGCAGGCGGTTATTTCCGGTGTATTCTCGCTCACCCGGCAGGCGGTTCGCCTGGGCTATTTACCGCCAATGCGGATTATTCATACCTCCGAAATGGAGTCTGGCCAGATATATATCCCGGTCATTAACTGGACTCTCTATCTGGCGGTGGTATTGGTTATTGTCGGCTTCGAGCGTTCCAGTAACCTGGCGGCCGCGTACGGTATTGCCGTAACCGGTACCATGGTGATAACCAGTATTCTATTCTGCATCGTGGCATTGAAAAACTGGCACTGGAATCGGGTATTTGTCGGTGCCTTACTGGTAATTTTGCTGATTATCGATGTCCCGATGTTCTCTGCCAATGCGTTGAAATTGTTCTCCGGTGGTTGGTTACCAGTGTCACTGGGGCTGGTGATGTTTATCATCATGACGACCTGGAAAAGTGAACGTTTTGGTTTGCTACGTCGTATGCATGAACACGGCAATTCACTGGAAGCGATGATTGCTTCATTGGAGAAATCACCCCCAGTGCGGGTTACTGGTACTGCTGTGTATATGTCGCGCGCAATGAATGTCATTCCTTTCGCGCTGTTGCATAACCTTAAACATAATAAAGTGTTGCATGAACGGGTTGTGCTACTGACATTGCGAACTGAAGATGCGCCTTATGTGCACAATGTGAATCGGGTTACTATCGAGCAACTCTCCCCGACGTTTTGGCGGGTGGTGGCCAGTTATGGTTGGCGTGAAACACCGAATGTGGAAGAAATCTTCCATCGCTGCGGTCTGGAAGGTTTGCCATGCCAGATGATGGAAACCTCATTCTTTATGTCCCATGAGTCGCTAATCCTTACCAAGCGGCCGTGGTACCTGTTCTTGCGCGGTAAGTTATTTATTGCGCTCAGCCGGAATGCGCTGCGTGCAGCAGATCAGTTTGAGATCCCACCGAATAGGGTAATCGAGCTAGGAACGCAGGTAGAGATTTAACCTGAAAGGCCGTTATGATTAACGGCCTTTTTTGTGCCTACTATTCCTCTTTTCCCAATGTGCAGCGAAACGTTTCGATGGCGATCACAATTTTATCAAATTGGATTTGCCTTCTGCTGCTATTTTTCTAAACTCAGTATCAGCGAAACGTTTCGCTGTTGGAGTAGAAAATGAAAAAAGGCGCATTACTTAATTCTGATATTTCCGCTGTTATCTCCCGCCTGGGTCATACCGATCAGGTTGTGATAGGTGATGCGGGGCTGCCAATACCGGCAACCACCACACGTATCGATCTGGCACTGACACGAGGCGTCCCTGGATTTCTTCAGGTTCTTGAGGTGGTAACGCAAGAAATGCAGGTTGAAAGTGCAGTCTTAGCGGAGGAGATCGTTAAAAATAATCCGCAACTCCATGAAGCGTTACTCGCACAACTATCACAACTTGAGCAACACCAGGGAAACCAAATTGTTTTGCGTTATATCAGCCATGAGGCTTTTAAAGAGCAAACCAAACAAAGCCGGGCAGTGATCCGTAGCGGGGAATGTTCCCCCTTTGCTAATATCATTCTCTGCTCCGGCGTAACCTTCTGAGGCATTTATGCAACCTTTGCTGCAACTTAAAGGAATTGATAAAGCCTTTCCCGGCGTTAAAGCACTCTCCGGTGCCGCACTGAGTGTCTATCCTGGCAGGGTGATGGCACTGGTAGGCGAAAATGGCGCCGGAAAATCGACCATGATGAAAGTGCTGACCGGCATTTACAGTAAGGATGCTGGCAGCCAGTACTTTATGGGTAAAGAAGTGGTGTTTAATGGCCCAAAAGATTCGCAGGAAGCGGGCATTGGCATTATCCATCAGGAACTTAACCTGATCCCTCAATTAACTATCGCAGAAAATATCTTCTTAGGGCGTGAGTTTGTTAATCGTTTTGGCGGCATCGATTGGAAAAAGATGTATGCCGAAGCCGATTTACTGCTGGCGCGCCTTAATATCAGTTACAGCAGCCATCGGCTGGTGGGCGAGCTTTCCATTGGTGATCAGCAAATGGTGGAAATCGCCAAAGTGCTGAGCTTTGAATCCAAAGTGATCATTATGGATGAGCCAACCGATGCACTCACCGACACTGAAACCGCCTCTCTGTTTAATGTGATTAAAGAACTAAAAGCGGAAGGTCGCGGGATTGTTTATATCTCTCACCGGCTAAAAGAGATTTTTGAGATTTGCGACGACGTCACAGTATTCCGTGATGGGCAATTTATCGCCGAAAAACCGGTTGATAGTCTGACTGAAAACGCACTGATTGAGATGATGGTGGGCCGTAAGCTGGAAGAACAGTACCCGCGCTTGAATATACCCCGTGGTGAAAAGCGTTTGCAGGTCAAACAGCTCTGCGGTCCGGGCGTGAAAGATGTCAGTTTCACTTTATACAGTGGCGAAATTTTAGGGGTTGCCGGTCTGATGGGGGCTGGTCGCACCGAGCTGATGAAAATCATCTATGGCGCGCTACCGCGTAAATCAGGTTTTGTGATGTTGGATGGCCGCGAAGTTGTAACCCATTCACCACAAGATGGCCTGGCAAATGGCATTGTCTATATTTCCGAAGACCGTAAACGGGATGGTTTAGTACTCGGAATGTCAGTTAAAGAAAATATGTCTTTGACTGCGTTGCGTTATTTCAGCCGTTCAGGTGGTTCGCTTAAGCACGCTGAAGAGCAGCAAGCGGTATCGGATTTCATTCGTTTATTTAATATTAAAACGCCTTCCATGGAACAACCGATTGGTTTGTTATCCGGTGGTAACCAGCAGAAAGTGGCTATCGCACGCGGTTTAATGACCCGGCCTAAAGTGCTGATCCTTGATGAACCTACCCGTGGTGTTGATGTTGGGGCTAAAAAAGAAATTTACCAGTTAATCAACCAATTCAAACAAGAAGGGCTGAGCATCATTTTGGTTTCCTCTGAAATGCCGGAAGTTTTGGGCATGAGTGACCGCATTCTTGTGATGCATGAAGGTCAGCTAAGCGGCGAGTTCTCTATTGAACAGGCTACCCAAGAAGTGTTGATGGCAGCAGCTGTCGGCAAGCGTGATGTATTGAAAAATAATTTATTTACACTCTAAATAATTCGAGTTGCAGGAAGCCAACGCACATGTGGCTTGAAATATGACGAGTAGAGCAGGAGTAATCAGATATGAGTTCCCAAACTATCAATACCAAGCGCTGGTTCAGTAAAGAATGGTTATTAGAACAAAAATCACTGATTGCGCTGCTGGTGCTGATTGCTGTGGTTTCGTCACTAAGCCCGAACTTCTTTACCCTAAATAACATGTTTAACATTCTCCAGCAGACTTCCGTCAACGCCATTATGGCGGTGGGGATGACGCTGGTTATCCTGACTTCCGGTATTGATTTGTCTGTCGGGTCATTATTGGCACTGACAGGCGCAGTGGCGGCATCTATTGTTGGGTTGGAAGTGAATGCTTTGGTTGCCGTTGCCGCTGCATTGGCACTGGGAGCATTTATTGGTGCTATAACCGGGGTCATTGTCGCTAAAGGCAAGGTACAAGCGTTTATTGCCACTCTGGTCATGATGTTGCTATTACGTGGCGTTACCATGGTTTACACCAATGGTAGCCCGGTAAATACCGGTTTTACTGATGTTGCAGATACTTTTGGCTGGTTCGGTATTGGTCGCCCATTGGGTATACCAACACCAATCTGGTTGATGGCTATCGTCTTTGTTGCTGTGTGGTACATGTTGCACCACACTCGCCTGGGCCGCTATATCTACGCATTGGGTGGCAATGAGTCAGCAACACGGCTCTCTGGTATCAGCGTAGATAAAGTTAAGATTATTGTTTATTCATTATGTGGGTTGTTAGCGACACTGGCTGGGATTATCGAAGTGGCCCGCCTGTCGTCGGCACAACCTACAGCCGGTACCGGCTATGAACTGGATGCAATCGCAGCCGTGGTTCTTGGGGGTACCAGTCTTGCGGGGGGTAAAGGGCGGATCGTTGGCACCCTGATTGGCGCGTTAATCCTCGGCTTTTTAAATAACGGTTTGAATTTATTGGGTGTCTCCTCTTACTACCAAATGATCGTAAAGGCAGTGGTTATCCTGCTGGCGGTATTGGTAGACAATAAAAGCAGCAAATAACCTCCCTACTCACAGGAATTGCGACCATGAAAATGAAGAAACTGGCTACCTTGATCTCTGTTGTTGCCCTGAGCGCCACCGTAAGTGCTAACGCACTGGCAAAAGACACCATCGCACTGGTAGTTTCCACGTTGAATAATCCGTTCTTTGTTTCAATGAAAGACGGCGCGCAAAAAGAAGCGGATAAACTCGGCTACAACCTGGTGGTATTGGATTCTCAAAATAACCCAGCGAAAGAACTGGCTAACGTGCAGGATCTGACGGTTCGCGGTACCAAACTGTTGCTGATTAACCCAACTGATTCTGATGCAGTAGGTAACGCAGTCAAAATGGCGAATAAGGCCAATATCCCCGTTATCACACTCGACCGTTTGGCAAACTCTGGCACTGTGGTGAGTCACGTTGCATCCGATAACCGTTTTGGTGGCAAAATGGCCGGTGATTTCATTGCCAAAAAACTGGGTAATGATGCCAAAGTGATTCAGTTGGAAGGGATTGCGGGGGCGTCTGCTGCCCGTGAACGTGGTGAAGGCTTCAAACAGTCAATGGATCAACATAAATTCCAACTGTTAGCCAGCCAACCCGCTGATTTTGACCGTACTAAAGGTTTGAACGTGATGCAGAACCTGCTGACGGCTCACCCGAATGTTCAGGCTGTATTTGCACAGAACGACGAAATGGCGCTGGGCGCACTGCGTGCCTTACAAACAGCGGGTAAAACCGATGTGCTAGTGGTTGGTTTTGATGGCACTGACGACGGTCTTAAAGCCGTTCAAGGTGGCAAACTGGGCGCAACTATCGCTCAACGCCCTGACCAGATTGGTGTTATTGGCGTGCAAACCGCTAATAAAGTATTGAAAGGCGAGAAAGTGCAGGCCGTTATCCCGGTTGATTTGAAATTAGTGACTAAATAATATCGAAAAGCAGGGCATATAACGCCGCTACCCTAAAACGGAAAACAAAACGTTACGGGTGGCGGTGTCATTCACAAAGGAATAAATACGATGAAAACAGGCAAACTGGTGGTCTTGGGCAGCATCAATGCCGACCATATTCTGAATGTTGAGCAGTTTCCGCGCCCAGGTGAAACGGTGATCGGGAAGCAGTATAAAGTGGCGTTTGGTGGCAAAGGTGCTAACCAGGCGGTTGCTGCTGGCCGTAGCGGAGCAAACATCGCGTTTATTGCCTGTGTGGGTGAAGATGATATTGGTGACCGGGTGCGTCAGCAATTAGCCAGCGATAATATTGATACCGCGCCAATCGAGGCTATAGCAGATACCACAACCGGTGTTGCTTTGATTTTCGTGAATGGTGAAGGCGAAAACGTCATTGGTATCAATGCCGGTGCTAACTCAGCAGTTACACCTGAATATCTTGGTCGTTACCAGCAGCACGTTATTGATGCAGATGCATTATTGATGCAACTGGAATCACCACTTGAGACAGTTATCGCTGCCGCTAAATTGGCAAAGCAGCATCAAACGCAGGTCATTCTTAATCCGGCGCCAGCTCGTGAATTACCGGACGAGCTATTAACGCTGGTGGATATGATTACTCCGAATGAAACAGAAGCTGAGCGTTTAACGGGGATTCATATTGAGCAGGATGATGACGCAGCGAAAGCAGCTCAAATTCTGCATGATAAAGGCATCGCTACCGTGATTATTACCTTAGGTAGCCGTGGTGTATGGCTTAGTGAACAAGGTAAAGGGAAATTGGTTGCCGGGTTCAAGGTTAATGCCGTAGATACTATCGCAGCCGGTGATACATTCAATGGCGCATTATTGACTGCGTTATTGGAAGGTCAGGTAATGGACTCCGCAGTACGTTTTGCTCACGCAGCGGCCGCTATCGCGGTAACCCGCCCCGGTGCGCAGCCCTCCATTCCCTGGCGTACTGAGATCGACAGTTTCCTACAAGGCCGGGTATAACTTTGGCAACGATGAAAGACGTCGCCCGCCTGGCGGGTGTATCTACGTCAACAGTCTCACATGTTATTAATAAAAATCGCTTTGTCAGTGACCCCATTCGCGACAAAGTACTGGCTGTTATCAAGCAGCTCAACTATGCCCCTTCCGCGCTGGCCCGTAGTTTGAAACTCAATCAAACCCGTACCATTGGTATGTTGGTTACCGCCAGTAGCAACCCGTTTTATGCTGAAGTCGTCCGTGGCGTGGAGCGCAGTTGCTATGAACGTGGTTACAGTTTGATTCTGTGCAACACTGAAGGCGATATCGATCGCATGAGCCGCAGCATTGAAACTCTGATGCAAAAGCGCGTCGATGGTCTGCTACTGATGTGCACTGAAAATCACCGCCCTTCTCAAGATATTCTGCGTTGCTACCCGTCATTACCGATAATTATGATGGATTGGGCACCCTTTGAGGGGGTCAATGACGTGATTCAGGATAATTCATTATTGGGTGGTGAAATGGCAACCTCATATTTGATTGCCAGAGGTTATACCCGAATTGCCTGTATTGCGGGCCCACAAGATAAAACCCCAGCCAAAGAACGTTTGGAAGGGTATCGCCAGGCTATGGATCGCGCAGGGTTACCTATTCCATCCGGTTATGAAGTTGCCAGTGATTTTGAATTTGGTGGCGGTTTAGTCGCGATGAAACAGTTGCTTGCGCTACCGGAACCGCCAGAGGCGGTGTTTACCAGTAATGATGCAATGGCTGTTGGGGTTTATCAGGCATTGCATCAAGCGGGGTTATCGATACCACAAGATATGGCGGTTATTGGTTACGATGATATTGAACTCGCACAATATATGACACCGCCATTGACCACTATCCATCAACCAAAAGATTCCCTTGGTGAACTGGCTATTGATACACTGATTCATCGATTGAATAACCCGGAAGCGGAACCACAAGTTCTGATTCTCACTCCCGAGCTAATCGAGCGTGGATCGGTGGTCAGTTGTTAAACTTCACTCTCCGCAGATTGTGTGGCTTTTTTGCCATTACGGCCTTGAATTAGATTGTCGCCATCAGTTGGTTTCAGTAATAAGAACACCATGGATGAAAGTAATGTCACTACACCCATAGTAATAAAGGTGTAGTGGAAGTGATCGACATTGTCACCAAACGATAATTCATCATAAAACCGCAATACTACCGCACTAATGGCAACGCCAAAGCTAATGGCCAGTTGTTGGGTTACCGCCAAAACACTGTTACCTGAGCTGGCATTGTTATTGGTTAAGTCAGCCAGTGTGATGGTATTCATCGCAGTGAACTGTGTCGACATTGCCATCCCCAAGACAAATAGCGGCAATATCATCATCCACGGCGACATGCCCGGTGATTGCAACGCAAACAGCGCAATCAGTACCCCGATAATAACCGTAATACCTACCAATACGGTCCTATAACCCAGTGAACGTAATACTTGAGTAACGGCAGATTTTGCCATCATCGAACCAATGGCTGTTGGGGCCATCATACAACCGGCAATAATGGCTGAATATCCGAACCCGACTTGTAACATCAGTGGCATCAGAAAAGGCACACACCCGGTACCTAAACGGGAGGCCACGTTACCGGCAATCCCGACCGAGAATGTTCGGGTCTTAAATAGCGGCAAACCAATCAATGGATTTGGATGACCTTTGGCGTGGAATATATAGAAGAGCAACATCAATAAACCACTCAGTAACACCGTGACTGGCAGATAGCTGGCGATATCCGGTCGGCCCATTATCTCCAGACTTACGGATATCAGGACCAAACTGCTACCAAATAGCAGGAAACCGATAATATCAAAAGCACGTTTAGGCATGGTGAAGTCCGGCATATATTTACGGGCATAAAAGATGCCCAGTAAGCCGATAGGAATATTAAGGATAAAGATCCAATGCCAAGTGGTATAGGTCACCAGTAATCCACCTAATAGTGGCCCCATCACCGGGCCGACTAACCCTGGGATAGTGACAAAATTCAGAACAGGCAATAATTCACTGCGTGGGTAAGCCCTGATCAGCGCAAGCCTGGCCACCGGCATCATCATTGCCCCACCTATCCCTTGAATAACACGGGAGGCCACCAGAAAAGCCAATGAATCGGAAAGTGCGCACAGTAATGACCCTAGCGTAAATAGAGATACAGCCAGAATGAAGACCCGCCGGGTACCAAAACGGTCCGCCAGCCAACCACTCACGGGAATCAACATAGCGACAGTCAGGGTATAGCTGATAATGGCTGACTGCATGGTCAGTGGTGAGCGGTTAAGGCTTTCAGCAATTGATGGAAGTGCCGTATTTAGTATGGTGGCATCCAAAGCCTGCATAAAGAAGGCCATGGCAGCTAGCCAAGGAAGGCCCGCCATACTGCGTGCAGATTTTATCATTGTCCGTCCTGATTATTGGGGTAAGCGTGAGCACCCTCTTTATATAGAGATAGAACAGCTAGCCGCTAATTTTTATCTGTTAATAACACCTGACATGCCAGCAACGCTCCCTGACTGTCACCAGCCAGAATAGTATCAACAATATCCTGATGGTATTGCAGCTTAATCACTTCATCGCCGGTAATGGCACGGAAGTAGCTGTGATAAACCGAACTGAACAAATTGGCGAAAGAGGTCAAAAACGGGTTACCACTGGCTTCATATATTAACTGATGAAATTGAGCATCCACTTGAATCCATTTTTCACGATTAAAGTGGGTATCTAACGCCCGCATCTCTGCAATCAGTGATGCTAACAATGCTCGCTGTTGTTCATTGGCATTAATGGCTGCCAATGAACAGGCTTGAGGTTCAAGTGAAGTTCTTAATATAAGGAAGTGTTGCATCACTTGATCGAAGTTCTCTCTGTTCAGCCACCAAGTGAGTAACTCCTGATCGAGGTAGTTCCAATTTGTTTGTGGCATCACTCGAGTACCAATTCGTGGGCGCGGTAATAGCATCCCTTTGGCTGCCAGTATCTTTACAGCTTCCCGAACCGCAGTACGGCTGACACCAAATTGCTCACCCAACTCTATCTCACCAGGCAGTATGCTACCGGCTTCATATTCTCCGGCGAGAATTCGCTGACCAATTTTCTCAGCCAGCAGATAAGAGAGATTTCGCTGGGCGGCCTGTTGTTGGGTATTTAGTTGCATGGTGATTTGTCCTATCTGTCTTCTTATATATCTATTTTACTCTACTGTTTAACACTGGTAGTGAATGTTTAGCTTAATAATTGTTTAAATATTGGTCTTTTAGCCCGTTTTTGCTGAAATAAAACGCGGTTGAAAAGTTTTTTCAAATTAGGGGTTGCAGGCTGTCAGGAACTCCCTATAATGCGCCTCCACTGACCGGGAACAACGAAACATACTTCGCCGGGTCAGGAAGCGAAAAGAATGACTTTGACTTCGAAAGAAACGAAAGAAACTCTTGACTCTTCAGCGGGAAAGCGTATTATCTGCCTCCCGCGTTACCGTAAGATTCGCCGAAAGGCAAACGGGTAACGAACGCTCTTTAACAATTTATCAGACAATCTGTGTGGGCACTCGCAAGACGATATCGAAGCCTGTTTCGGCAGGCAGATGAAATATCAAAGTCTTGAAGAGTGACCAAAGCAGTACACATTTGAACTTCGGTTCGAATGCATATTTGCAGAAAGTAATCTTTGAGCATCGCTATGTTAACTCATAGCAAATCAAACAAATCTTAAATTGAAGAGTTTGATCATGGCTCAGATTGAACGCTGGCGGCAGGCCTAACACATGCAAGTCGAGCGGCAGCGGGAAGTAGTTTACTACTTTGCCGGCGAGCGGCGGACGGGTGAGTAATGTCTGGGAAACTGCCTGATGGAGGGGGATAACTACTGGAAACGGTAGCTAATACCGCATGACCTCGTAAGAGCAAAGTGGGGGACCTTCGGGCCTCACGCCATCGGATGTGCCCAGATGGGATTAGCTAGTAGGTGGGGTAATGGCTCACCTAGGCGACGATCCCTAGCTGGTCTGAGAGGATGACCAGCCACACTGGAACTGAGACACGGTCCAGACTCCTACGGGAGGCAGCAGTGGGGAATATTGCACAATGGGCGCAAGCCTGATGCAGCCATGCCGCGTGTGTGAAGAAGGCCTTCGGGTTGTAAAGCACTTTCAGCGAGGAGGAAGGCAGTCGTGTTAATAGCACGATTGATTGACGTTACTCGCAGAAGAAGCACCGGCTAACTCCGTGCCAGCAGCCGCGGTAATACGGAGGGTGCAAGCGTTAATCGGAATTACTGGGCGTAAAGCGCACGCAGGCGGTTTGTTAAGTCAGATGTGAAATCCCCGCGCTTAACGTGGGAACTGCATTTGAAACTGGCAAGCTAGAGTCTTGTAGAGGGGGGTAGAATTCCAGGTGTAGCGGTGAAATGCGTAGAGATCTGGAGGAATACCGGTGGCGAAGGCGGCCCCCTGGACAAAGACTGACGCTCAGGTGCGAAAGCGTGGGGAGCAAACAGGATTAGATACCCTGGTAGTCCACGCTGTAAACGATGTCGACTTGGAGGTTGTGCCCTTGAGGCGTGGCTTCCGGAGCTAACGCGTTAAGTCGACCGCCTGGGGAGTACGGCCGCAAGGTTAAAACTCAAATGAATTGACGGGGGCCCGCACAAGCGGTGGAGCATGTGGTTTAATTCGATGCAACGCGAAGAACCTTACCTACTCTTGACATCCACGGAATTTAGCAGAGATGCTTTAGTGCCTTCGGGAACCGTGAGACAGGTGCTGCATGGCTGTCGTCAGCTCGTGTTGTGAAATGTTGGGTTAAGTCCCGCAACGAGCGCAACCCTTATCCTTTGTTGCCAGCACGTAATGGTGGGAACTCAAGGGAGACTGCCGGTGACAAACCGGAGGAAGGTGGGGATGACGTCAAGTCATCATGGCCCTTACGAGTAGGGCTACACACGTGCTACAATGGCAGATACAAAGTGAAGCGAACTCGCGAGAGCAAGCGGACCACATAAAGTCTGTCGTAGTCCGGATTGGAGTCTGCAACTCGACTCCATGAAGTCGGAATCGCTAGTAATCGTAGATCAGAATGCTACGGTGAATACGTTCCCGGGCCTTGTACACACCGCCCGTCACACCATGGGAGTGGGTTGCAAAAGAAGTAGGTAGCTTAACCTTCGGGAGGGCGCTTACCACTTTGTGATTCATGACTGGGGTGAAGTCGTAACAAGGTAACCGTAGGGGAACCTGCGGTTGGATCACCTCCTTACCTAACGATACGCATTGCGTAGTGTCCACAACAGATTGTCTGATGAATGTAAATGAGCAAGAGCACCTGTTGATGAGGGTGATGATTGTGTAATAAGACCTCGGCATCGAGTTTTTACTGCATCAGTCGTTCGAATGTGTCACCACATTCTCACCTTTACACAAAAATACTGAATCCATGATTCAGTAGAAATTTTTGTGTCCCCATCGTCTAGAGGCCTAGGACACTGCCCTTTCACGGCTGTAACAGGGGTTCGAATCCCCTTGGGGACGCCACTCCGATAATGTGTGAAAGACATTATCAACTGAATATCTTAAAGATGACTTTAACGAGTCGTGTTTAAGATATTGCTCTTTAACAATCTGGAACAAGCTGAAAATTGAAACAATACAGCTGAAACTTATCTCTCCGTAGAATGACTGAGATAAGGATTAACCTGTATTAGAGTCTCTCAAATAATCGCAATGCCAATGTGTTTATCATTGTTGCAGTGTGAGCGAGAAGACACTCAGCCAGGCGTACAGCGCACAGCAACCGGAGTGAACTCAACGTTCATGAAGATTGCGCGCACTGCACAACACAGCAGAGTGTGTTCACAGCCACACCAATAACGAAAAAACATCTTTGGGTTGTGAGGTTAAGCGACTAAGCGTACACGGTGGATGCCTAGGCAGTCAGAGGCGATGAAGGGCGTGCTAATCTGCGAAAAGCGTCGGTAAGCTGATATGAAGCGTTACAACCGACGATACCCGAATGGGGAAACCCAGTGCAATTCGTTGCACTATTGCATGGTGAATACATAGCCATGCAAGGCGAACCGGGGGAACTGAAACATCTAAGTACCCCGAGGAAAAGAAATCAACCGAGATTCCCCCAGTAGCGGCGAGCGAACGGGGAAGAGCCCAGAGTCTGAATCAGTTTGTGTGCTAGTGGAAGCGTCTGGAAAGTCGCACGGTACAGGGTGATAGTCCCGTACACAAAAGCACACTTGCTGTGAACTCGATGAGTAGGGCGGGACACGTGACATCCTGTCTGAATATGGGGGGACCATCCTCCAAGGCTAAATACTCCTGACTGACCGATAGTGAACCAGTACCGTGAGGGAAAGGCGAAAAGAACCCCGGCGAGGGGAGTGAAATAGAACCTGAAACCGTGTACGTACAAGCAGTGGGAGCACCTTCGTGGTGTGACTGCGTACCTTTTGTATAATGGGTCAGCGACTTATATTTTGTAGCAAGGTTAACCGAATAGGGGAGCCGTAGGGAAACCGAGTCTTAACTGGGCGTCTAGTTGCAAGGTATAGACCCGAAACCCGGTGATCTAGCCATGGGCAGGTTGAAGGTTGGGTAACACTAACTGGAGGACCGAACCGACTAATGTTGAAAAATTAGCGGATGACTTGTGGCTGGGGGTGAAAGGCCAATCAAACCGGGAGATAGCTGGTTCTCCCCGAAAGCTATTTAGGTAGCGCCTCGTGAACTCATCTTCGGGGGTAGAGCACTGTTTCGGCTAGGGGGCCACCCCGGCTTACCAAACCGATGCAAACTCCGAATACCGAAGAATGTTATCACGGGAGACACACGGCGGGTGCTAACGTCCGTCGTGAAGAGGGAAACAACCCAGACCGCCAGCTAAGGTCCCAAAGTCATGGTTAAGTGGGAAACGATGTGGGAAGGCATAGACAGCCAGGATGTTGGCTTAGAAGCAGCCATCATTTAAAGAAAGCGTAATAGCTCACTGGTCGAGTCGGCCTGCGCGGAAGATGTAACGGGGCTAAACCATGCACCGAAGCTGCGGCAGCGACACTTAGGTGTTGTTGGGTAGGGGAGCGTTCTGTAAGCCGTTGAAGGTGACCTGTGAGGGTTGCTGGAGGTATCAGAAGTGCGAATGCTGACATAAGTAACGATAATGCGGGTGAAAAGCCCGCACGCCGGAAGACCAAGGGTTCCTGTCCAACGTTAATCGGGGCAGGGTGAGTCGACCCCTAAGGCGAGGCTGAAAAGCGTAGTCGATGGGAAACAGGTTAATATTCCTGTACTTGGTGTTACTGCGAAGGGGGGACGGAGAAGGCTAGGCTAGCCGGGCGACGGTTGTCCCGGTTTAAGCATGTAGGCGGAGTGACTTGGTAAATCCGGTTGCTTATCAACGCTGAGGTGTGATGACGAGCCACTACGGTGGTGAAGTAGTTGATGCCAAGCTTCCAGGAAAAGCCTCTAAGCATCAGGTAACATTAAATCGTACCCCAAACCGACACAGGTGGTCAGGTAGAGAATACTCAGGCGCTTGAGAGAACTCGGGTGAAGGAACTAGGCAAAATGGTGCCGTAACTTCGGGAGAAGGCACGCTGGCATTAGGTAAAGAGACTTGCTCTCGGCGCCGAAGCCAGTCGCAGATACCAGCTGGCTGCAACTGTTTAATAAAAACACAGCACTGTGCAAACACGAAAGTGGACGTATACGGTGTGACGCCTGCCCGGTGCTGGAAGGTTAATTGATGGGGTCAGCCGCAAGGCGAAGCTCTTGATCGAAGCCCCAGTAAACGGCGGCCGTAACTATAACGGTCCTAAGGTAGCGAAATTCCTTGTCGGGTAAGTTCCGACCTGCACGAATGGCGTAATGATGGCCAGGCTGTCTCCACCCGAGACTCAGTGAAATTGAACTCGCTGTGAAGATGCAGTGTACCCGCGGCAAGACGGAAAGACCCCGTGAACCTTTACTATAGCTTGACACTGAACATTGAGCCTTGATGTGTAGGATAGGTGGGAGGCATCGAAGTGTGGACGCCAGTCTGCATGGAGCCAACCTTGAAATACCACCCTTTAATGTTTGATGTTCTAACTCGGCCCCGTGATCCGGGGTGAGGACAGTGTCTGGTGGGTAGTTTGACTGGGGCGGTCTCCTCCCAAAGAGTAACGGAGGAGCACGAAGGTTAGCTAATCACGGTCGGACATCGTGAGGTTAGTGCAAAGGCATAAGCTAGCTTGACTGCGAGAGTGACGGCTCGAGCAGGTACGAAAGTAGGTCTTAGTGATCCGGTGGTTCTGAATGGAAGGGCCATCGCTCAACGGATAAAAGGTACTCCGGGGATAACAGGCTGATACCGCCCAAGAGTTCATATCGACGGCGGTGTTTGGCACCTCGATGTCGGCTCATCACATCCTGGGGCTGAAGTAGGTCCCAAGGGTATGGCTGTTCGCCATTTAAAGTGGTACGCGAGCTGGGTTTAGAACGTCGTGAGACAGTTCGGTCCCTATCTGCCGTGGGCGTTGGAAGATTGAGAGGGGCTGCTCCTAGTACGAGAGGACCGGAGTGGACGAATCACTGGTGTTCGGGTTGTCATGCCAATGGCATTGCCCGGTAGCTAAATTCGGAAGAGATAACCGCTGAAAGCATCTAAGCGGGAAACTTGCCTCGAGATGAGTCTTCCCTGGGGCTTTAAGCCCCCTGAAGGAACGTTAAAGACTATGACGTTGATAGGCTGGGTGTGTAAGTGCAGCGATGTATTGAGCTAACCAGTACTAATGATCCGTGAGGCTTAACCTTACAACACCAAAGGTGTTTTGTGTTTGAGAGAGAATGATATTTTCAGCGAATGTTCCGAGATTGGGCTGGCTGGCTGTGTGAAGAATTGCATAGCGGGTTAGTTTAGACAGAATTTGCCTGGCGGCCTTAGCGCGGTGGTCCCACCTGATCCCATGCCGAACTCAGAAGTGAAACGCCGTAGCGCCGATGGTAGTGTGGGGTCTCCCCATGCGAGAGTAGGACACTGCCAGGCATCAAATAAAGCCGAGACCCCATGCCAAAAGCGTGGGGTTTTTGCTATGGGTTGAATATGGCAAGATGTGTAAATATTGAGCGTGAGTGGTCACGGCCAGGAAGTATACTCAGCAGCGTTAAATATTGCAGGGGCCGGTGAGTGAAACCCGGCAGTCAGAGAGATGAATAAAACAGAAGGCTACCCTGATGGGTAGCCTTTTTGTATTTATAGTTCTGGTTGACCCGTTTTGAGCCATCTACAAATAAACTCAACGATCTGATTTGGTTGATTAATGTCTAATTGCGCTATTACAGTATCCATCGGCTCGTCACTTGCCAAAGCGATAACGTATTCATCGATCAAATCAGCGAAAGGCTTACCTACCGCCGCCCTATAAAGAGCAATTTTGCTGATTTTTTCATGCTTAAAACCCTCAACTAAAATCAAATCGATAGTTGATGTATCTAATCGGCTAGCCAGATAATGAAGATCCAACGGTGGTTGCTCAGGTGTTTCCGTCATTAATGCCCAGCGGCAATCACTAGCAACCAATGTTTGATGGGCTCCAGCTTTACGCAATTCATAGCTGTCTTTGCCCGGCGTATCAATTTCCATATTGTGATGAGTATGTTTGATTAAACCGACTCGGATTTGGCGCTGTTGGAGTAAGGGGATCAGGTGTTTTAGTAAGGTTGTTTTTCCTGTACCACTGTATGCGGCTATACCGAGTAATGGGGGGATATTTCGATTCATAATGGGCCTCTTTTACCTTGTTCCCATAACTCGCAATCTGCAGGAGTATTTAGGTTGCTGAATTGATGGGGTTGCCCATTGAATACCACTCTTTTTGCATTGATACTCGCCATAAATATCATTAACTTACGCTCCCCTTTTGCCAGATATGCTTCTAGGGTCGGTTTAAGACTAACATGCATTAAAGCTAATGTTGGATGCTCACGCTCACTATCACTGACATAAGCTGCAAGAACCTGCCCTTTTGATTGCCAGAGCTGGGAAACCAGATTAAGTGGCAGCATAGGAACGTCGCAGGGTGCAAATACAACCCATTCGGTAGCTGAATGACTTAGCCCTGCATGCATGCCAGCCAGTGGGCCTACAAAGCCGGTAATGATATCGTTGATAACGGGAATGCCACTTTCTTGGTAGAAAGCTTGGTTGCGATTAGCATTAATCAATAAATCCTCAACCTGGGGCCTTAATCTGTCAATCACATGTTGGTACAGTGGCTTTCCATTAAGGGAAATTAATCCTTTATCGTTTCCGCCCATTCTGGACGAACGGCCTCCTGCAAGAATAACGCCTGTAATATTAGGCCGCATTTCTATCACTCCACTGTATTAAACTGACTCTGGGATTGTATCTTCAAATAGGTGAACAGGTCAGGATTTACTTTTATTGACAATAGGCTCTCTTTCCCTATGTGAATATCCCTGCTACTTTGTCAGCATATTTTTGAATAGGATAACTTCGCTATGAAATGTCATCGTGTTAATGAACTGATTGAGCTTTTACACCCAGCCTGGCAGCAAGAACCTGATTTAAATCTGGTGCAGTTTTTACAAAAATTGTCCGAGGAAGCCGGTTTTACAGGTAATTTTGCAGATTTGACTGACGATGTTCTTATTTATCATCTGAAAATGCGCGGTTCGGCATCAACGGAAGTGATTCCAGGTCTGAAAAAGGATTATGAAGAGGATTTTAAAACAGCACTATTGCGAGCCCGTGGCATCATTAAAGATTAGTCACACTCCTGTCTGCGTAGGTGGGGGCTTTAATGATACTATTTCTTATTCTCAGCGCGCCGCTGCCACTAATACAGACTGAATGTTGTTATGAACAACTCTGCTTTTAATTTTCAGACTTTGTCTCCAGACCTGATTATGGACGCCCTTGAGGCTGTCGGGTTGCGGGTGGATTCAGGGTTAACTGCGCTTAATAGTTATGAGAACCGCGTCTACCAGTTTATGGATGAAGATCGTAAACGGTATGTGGTGAAATTTTATCGTCCCGAGCGTTGGAGCCGTGAGCAAATTACTGAGGAACACCGTTTTTCGCTTGATTTGGCAGAATCGGAGATCCCGGTTATCGCCCCATTGCAGTTAAACGGCGAAACTTTGCATACTTATGGTGGTTTTTTCTTTGCTGTGTTCCCAAGTGTCGGTGGGCGGCAGTATGAAATAGACAACCTTGACCAACTGGAATGGGTTGGGCGTTTTCTCGGCAGAATTCATCAGGTGGGTAGCGATGGGCTTTTTGTTGCTAGACCAACGATGGGTATTGAAGAGTATCTCACCGAGCCGCGTCAGTTACTGGCCAGCACTGTGTTAGTGCCAGCCAAACAGAAAGACAAGTTTCTGGCTGCAACCGACTTGTTGATCGCCACTATTAAGCAATACTGGCATACCGATTGGCAGCCATTACGACTACACGGTGATTGCCATCCTGGAAATATTTTGTGGCGTGATGGGCCAATGTTTGTCGATTTGGATGATGCCAGAAATGGTCCGGCGGTTCAGGACTTGTGGATGTTATTACACGGCGAGCGCAGAGAGCAATTAATCCAGTTGGATATACTGCTGGAAGCTTATGGTGAGTTTGCTGATTTTGATCAGCGTGAACTCGCATTAATTGAACCTTTACGCGCGATGCGGATGGTTTATTACCTTGCATGGGTAGCCAGGCGTTGGCAGGACCCTGCATTTCCGAAAAGTTTTCCGTGGATGGCGGAGTCTGATTTTTGGTTACAGCAGACTGCATCATTTACAGAGCAGGTTAAGCTGTTGCAGGTACCCCCTTTGCAGCTGATGCCAATGTACTAAAGCTAAGATAATGGAGATTGTTATAGTATGAAAAAAGTATGGTTAGCTCTCGTTGGCATGGTGATGGCATTCAGTGCATCTGCCGCACAGTTTACGGATGGAACCCAGTACCAGACGTTAAATAGACCAGTAACGGGTGAGCCTCAGGTCTTAGAGTTTTTCTCTTTCTATTGCCCGCACTGCTATCAGTTTGAAGAGGTTTACCATGTTCCTCAGGCAGTAAAAAAAGCCTTGCCAGAAGGGACTAAAATGACCCGTTACCATGTTGATTTCCTTGGGCCATTAGGTAAGCAACTAACTCAGGCATGGGCTGTTGCCATGGCATTGGGTGTTGAAGAAAAAATAACACCACTGATGTTTGAAGGTGTACAGAAAACACAAACTGTTCAAACTCCTGATGATATCCGTAATGTCTTCATTAAAGCGGGTGTGAGTGGCGAAGATTATGACGCAGCATTAAACAGCTTTGTCGTTAAATCACTGGTTGCTCAACAACAAAAAGCGGCTGAAGATTTACAATTACGTGGTGTGCCAGCGATGTTTGTTAATGGCAAATATATGATTAAGAACGATGGCATGGATACCAGTTCAATGGATATCTATGTTAAACAGTATGCGGATGTCGTTAAGTTCCTACTGACCCAAAAGTAATTTTGTAAAAGGAGGAGCTGGTTTTTGTCAGCTCCTCTTTCACTTATCAATACCCAGATTGTGCTCAGTACTTCAATTCTGTATCTACCTCTGACGTGGAAATCATCATGTTTACTAATGTGACGATAATACGACTAAATACTGATTTTATATTTTTCGCAGCATTATTTTAGATGGATTCATCTATTTCAGTGATGGATAAATGCCGATATTAGCGATGTTAAAAGATAAAATGAGGCGATGATGAGTAATAAAATAGATAGTGCGATAAATTATCCATAAGTGAAATTTATTTACCTTAAGTCTGTAACTGAATAAGTAATATCCACAATTTAGATAAAGGAAAAATGACAGTGAAATTAAAAAACAATCAATGTAACTGAATGATTATTCTGGTTTTAAATATTACCCCTAGGAAATAAGCCACATAGTTATAATCTGCACATGTTTTTACTCACAAAGTTATCCACAGATTAGATCATCAGGATCATTGAGTGAAAATGCTCTCTTTCGCACAAGAATGGACGCTAAAATTCGTCTCTTGTCGTCAGCTATGGCATTCTTAGTGTTAGACCTTGCTGAATAAAGATGAAGAAACCTTATGGCCCAGATTGCAGAAAACCCATTGATCCTCGTTGACGGTTCCTCTTACCTCTATCGCGCTTACCATGCGTTCCCACCACTGACCAACGGCAGTGGCGAACCAACGGGTGCGATGTACGGCGTGTTGAACATGTTGCGCAGTCTGTTGCTGCAATATCGTCCTAGCCATGTCGCGGTAGTATTCGATGCTAAAGGTAAAACATTCCGTGATGAGCTTTTCGCTGAATATAAATCCCACCGCCCACCCATGCCTGATGATTTGCGGGCTCAAATTGAGCCATTGCACCAAATGGTGAAAGCTATGGGGCTGCCTTTATTGGTTGTTTCTGGTGTGGAGGCCGACGATGTTATTGGTACTTTAGCGCAAGAAGCTGAGAAAGCAGATCATGCCGTATTAATCAGTACTGGTGATAAGGATATGGCGCAATTAGTTACGCCAAATATCACTTTAATCAATACAATGAATAACGCTATTTTGGGACCGCAGGAAGTATGCGAAAAATACGGCGTTCCTCCTGAATTGATTATTGATTTTCTGGCTCTAATGGGGGACTCCTCAGACAATATTCCAGGTGTTCCTGGTGTTGGTGAAAAGACCGCACAAGCTTTATTACAAGGTTTGGGTGGGCTGGATGCGCTGTTCAGTAATTTGGATAAAATATCCACACTGACATTCCGTGGTGCTAAAACCATGTCCGCCAAGTTAGAGCAGAATAAAGATGTTGCTTACCTCTCCTATAAATTAGCCACCATAAAAACAGACGTTGAATTAGATGTGACCTGTGATGAGCTAAAAGTTTCGGCCCCTGATGATGATCAATTACATCAGTTATTCAGCCGTTATGAATTTAAGCGTTGGTTGGTTGATGTAGAAGCAGGCAAATGGCTAGATGGTAAAAAAGATCGGCCAACGGCACAAACAAGTAATAGAGCTTTTGCGGTAGCAGAGCCAGTTGAGGCAGTTGAAGTCACCGCAGTATTGTCACAAGAGAACTATCAGACCATTTTGGATGAGAAATCTTTAGCTGACTGGATTGAGCGCCTTAAAAAAGCAGAAGTTTTCGCTTTTGATACTGAAACTGACGGTCTGGATACGCTTAGCAGCAATTTAATCGGTATATCTTTCGCCGTTGCACCGGGTGAGGCCGCTTATTTGCCCTTGGCGCATGATTATCTGGATTCTCCTGCCCAGCTCGACCGGGATTGGGTATTGGCCACGCTAAAACCACTACTGGAAGACGATAAAGCCCTTAAAGTTGGCCAGAATCTCAAGTTTGACCAAAGCATGCTGGCACGTTATGGCATTGAGCTGCGCGGTATCGCTTTCGATACCATGCTAGAATCTTACGTTTTAGACAGTGTTGCTGGTCGCCACGATATGGATAGTCTGGCAGAGCGTTATCTCAACCATAAAACTATTACTTTTGAAGAGATTGCCGGCAAGGGTAAAAACCAACTGACCTTTAATCAAATTGCGTTGGAACAAGCTGGGCCTTATGCCGCAGAAGATGCCGACGTTACGCTACAGTTGCATTTGGTGCTGTGGCCAAAACTGCAACAAAGTGAAGGGCTAAAGCGGGTATTCCAGGAAATTGAGATGCCGTTATTGCCGATTCTGTCCCGTATAGAGCGTACAGGTGTCTTGATTGACCAGAATATCTTGGCCGCACATTCAAAAGAGCTGACTATCCGCCTCGATGAGTTGGAAAAACAGGCCCACGAATTGGCTGAAGAACCGTTCAACCTGGCATCGCCTAAACAGCTTCAGGCCATTTTGTATGAAAAACAAAAACTGCCCATTTTGAAGAAAACCCCTGGTGGTGCCGCTTCAACCAATGAAGAAGTGTTGGCTGAGCTAGCGTTAGATTACCCTCTGCCGAAGGTGATCCTAGAGTATCGTGGTCTGGCTAAGCTAAAAAGTACTTATACCGATAAGCTGCCGCTGATGATTAACCCAGTTTCAGGCCGCGTCCATACGTCTTATCATCAGGCGGTGACAGCGACAGGGCGTTTGTCCTCACGGGATCCTAACCTACAAAACATTCCAGTGAGGAATGAAGAAGGCCGTCGTATACGGCAGGCTTTTATTGCGCCCAAAGGTTATCGCATCATGGCGGCTGACTACTCACAGATTGAGCTGCGTATTATGGCGCACTTGTCGCAGGATAAAGGGCTATTAGCTGCGTTTGCTGCTGGAAAGGATATCCACCGTGCGACAGCAGCGGAAGTCTTTGGTACGCCACTGGAAAAGGTCACAACTGAACAACGCCGAAGTGCCAAGGCAATTAACTTTGGGCTTATTTATGGGATGAGTGCTTTTGGTCTGGCGCGGCAGCTAAGTATTCCTCGTGGGGAAGCACAGCGCTATATGGACCTCTATTTTGAGCGCTATCCCGGCGTGTTGGAATACATGGAGCGCACACGTAAGCAAGCTGCTGATCAAGGTTATGTTACCACTCTGGATGGTCGTCGCCTCTATTTGCCAGATATTCATTCACGTAATGCAACTCGCCGTAAGGCTGCTGAACGTGAAGCGATCAATGCGCCAATGCAAGGTACCGCCGCTGATATTATCAAACGGGCAATGATTGCCGTTGATGCCTGGTTACAGCAGGAACCAGAACCATTGGTACGGGTAATCATGCAGGTACACGATGAATTGGTGTTTGAAGTGCATGAAAGTGTATTGGAAAGCGCTGAACAAAAAATTCGTGAACTGATGGAGCAGAGTATGCAACTGGCGGTGCCATTGAAGGTGGATGTCGGTGTTGGTGATAACTGGGATCAGGCTCACTAGCTTTGTGGGTAAGTGGCGATAAATAAAGCATTTTATGTAATTAAGCTACATTTATCCGCTGTTATACGGAGAAGATGTGCGCTGAATCGTGCCAATTTGTGTAACTATACAACAAAAAATTCTTTTGCCCCTGCGAAAAAATGATGTAGAGTTACAGACGTAGGGTACAGAGGTAAGATGTTCTATCTTTCAGACCTTTTACTTCACGTAATCGGATTTGGCTGTATATTAGCCGCCCCAGTTATTTATGACTGGGGCGTTTTTTATTGGGATTTATGGGGCTTTTCGCGAACCAATAGGGGAAACAGCAGACCGCCGCAGTGAAAATACGGTTTGATGATTTTTATTCAAGGGGGAGTAATATTGCCGGGTATTAATTTAGGGCGATATCAATATCACCCTTGGGGATAACAGCCCTTGCGGGCTGCTTGTTAGCACTTACTCACCTTCATCGTCATAATCATCAATCATAACTTCTGGTGGGATCTCGCTAAACCAGGTATCCAGTTTTTCCCGCAGTTTTTCGACGCAATCTTTTTCAAAGAAGAGAATGCTTCAACCTGAATATCACCCATAAATGGAATAATCGCTTCTCGCACCATGTTCAGTTGGGCCTTGCGGGCACCAGAAGCTAGCTTATCCGCTTTTGGTCAGCAATAAAAGAACCGGTGTACCAACGGCAACGCCCCAGGTGATCATCTGCTGATCTAAATCTTTCAATGGATGGCGAATATCCATCAACACAACTAATCCTTTCAGGCAGTTACGCTTCTGCAAGTATTCACCCAGCGCACGTTGCCACTTGAGTTTCATC